>JANXCQ010000024.1 GCA_025060195.1 Gemmatales bacterium
TAGGCTGGCTGAACGCTATTGCCGAATTGCGGGCGGAGCCAGCATTTATTCCAGACGTAATTTTGACCGCAGTACTGAATCGCATTCACGAGGCGTTGCAGGTACATGGCGCCGAGGTGGCCCATCTGAAAGGTTTGCTCCACACAACGGCGGGTAGTAGTGCGGCGAATCTGATTCAGCTAAACGGCCGCGTGGAATTGTCCCGTTGTTGTGCGCAGCCGACTCAATGGGGGCAAGTTATTCTCAACGCCCGCGTTGCCTGCGATCCGGAACTGTTATGGCAAACGGTGCGTCAAGCAGCCGAGGCGGTCTTTCGGGAACATGGTGTAACAGCCCACTGGCTGACGTATCAGCGTTTCCGTCCTGCTCGCCCCGTGCCCATCCACCGCTTCGCGGAAGCCCAGTGAGTGTGTTGCATTCCCCTAACTTGACGATTAGGTAGCTTAGAAATAGCATTCTGATGATGCCCCAATGCGTTGCGATGAGGTGTCAGTGCCGCCAAAATCAAAGCGGAACGATTGGAGGTGGCCATTGATGGGCATTCTGGCACTCGGCCTGGGACTTCAGCTACGCCTGCTCTCATGATGCAGGTCCCGGGTCGAGTGTCTTGGTGACGAGTCAGATTACCAAAGCCCTGGGACCTGTCGGATCTCAGGGCTTTTTTATTGGGCGTCAATCGGAGTGCGAATGATGAGCGACAACCGCCACGTCATCATTTTCGATACCACGTTGCGGGACGGGGAACAGTCGCCGGGCGCCAGTATGAATCTTCAGGAGAAGCTGGAGGTGGCCCGCGCGTTACGGGATTTACGCGTGGACGTGATTGAAGCCGGTTTTCCCATAGCTTCGCCGGGGGACTTCGAAGCGGTGGAGGCCATTGCCCGCGAAATCGAGGGCCCGATTATTTGTGCCTTGGCCCGGTGCCGACGGGAAGACATTGACCGTGCTGCCGAAGCACTACGGCCCGCCGCACGCAAACGCATTCATGTTTTTCTAGCAACCAGCGCTATTCATCGCGAGTTTAAGCTGCGCATGACTAAAGAGGAAATTGTTCGCTGGGCAGTTGAGGGGGTCCGACGCGCTAAGGATTACTGCGAGGATGTCGAGTTTTCGCCCGAAGATGCTGCACGCACCGAATTGGACTTCCTGTGCGAAGTGGTGGAAAAGGCTATCGAGGCAGGGGCCACTACCATAAATATTCCCGATACGGTAGGCTACGCCATGCCGCAACAATATGGCCAGATTTTCCGCCATCTGCGGCAACATGTTCGCGGCATCGAACGGGTGGTGCTCAGCGCTCATTGCCACGATGACTTAGGCCTGGCCGTGGCGAACAGTCTAGCTGCTTTGCTCGAAGGTGCCCGTCAGGTCGAATGTACCATAAACGGGATCGGGGAGCGTGCCGGTAATTGTGCTTTGGAAGAGGTGGTGATGGCGCTGAAAGTACGGCATGACTTCTTCGGTCTGACCACGCACATTGATACCAAGCGGCTGTATCCGACAAGTCGGCTCGTGAGCACGATTACTGGTCTGCATGTGCAGCGTAACAAAGCCATCGTGGGCCAGAACGCGTTTGCCCATGAAGCAGGCATTCACCAGCACGGAGTTTTGGCTCATCAGGCGACGTATGAAATCATGCGTCCCGAAGACGTGGGACGCAGTTCGAGCGACTTGGTGCTCGGGAAACATTCGGGGCGCCATGCTCTGCGGGTACGCCTGGAGCAACTCGGTTACCATCTGAGCGATAGCCAACTCGACCGGGTCTTTGAAGCGTTCAAACGCCTCGCCGATAAGAAAAAGGATATTTTCGATGCGGATCTCCAAGCGCTTGTCGAGGGCGTCCTGCACGATGGCCGACCTGAAATGTGGAAACTTCTTTCGTTCCATACCAGTGCGGGGCTGGGGATTATACCCACGGCTGCCGTGTGTGTTCAACGGGCCGATGGTCAGCAATTCCGCGATGCTGCCTGTGGTGACGGCCCGATTGACGCGGTCTTTCGCACGCTGATGCGCATCACGGGGATTCCCGCCCAGGTCCGCGACTTTCAGATTCGTTCCGTTTCCCAGGGCCAAGATGCTCAAGGCGAGGCTACTGTCGAGGTCGAACATCAAGGGCGTTTGTATCGCGGTCGCGCCACCAGCACCGACATCATCGAGGCCGGGGCATTGGCCTTCTTGAGTGTGCTCAATCAGATCGCCTGGTGGCAACAGGCCGGCTGCGCAGCGCAATCCCGCACCGAGAGTATTCCCCAGCCGTGAATCTGCCCGGATCAACTTGCGTAGCGGCACGATAAAGAGCTGAGTAACGCTTTTAGCCCAATGTACGTTCCGTCCGAGCTAAACACACCTCCTCTTCGTGGGAGTGGCAACCGTGGCATACAATGCCTGTGAGGACGATGCCAATGACGAGAAGGACAGCTAACGGCCAAATGGTCGGCCGATGTATCGAGGATGGTTTGGCCGAGCCGACAGGCTCGCGCTGGAGGCGTCGTCGGTATCGCTGAGGAATCCTATGGTTCAATTGCCGATCTACCTGGACAATCATGCCACCACCCGTTGCGATCCGCGCGTCGTCGCGGCAATGCTTCCTTATTTTACGGAAAAATTCGGCAACGCCTCGAGCATCAATCACATATTCGGTACGGAAGCGCACGAGGCAGTGGAGCGGGCGCGTCGGCAAGTAGCGGAGCTCATTGGCGCCAGCGACAACGAAATTGTGTTTACCAGCGGCGCCACGGAAAGCAATAATCTCGCCTTGAAGGGCGTGGCCCGTATGTATCGCCATAAGGGGAACCACATCATCACAGTGGCCACCGAGCACAAGGCCGTGCTCGACCCGTTGAAGCGTCTGGCTCATGATGGCTACGAAGTTACGATTCTGCCCGTGGATGGATGGGGACTCGTTGACCCGCAACAAGTGGCGGAGGCGATCCGACCGCAGACGATCCTGGTGAGCGTGATGCTCGCCAACAATGAAATCGGCACCATCCAGCCTTTGGCCGAGATTGGCCGCATCTGCCGCGAAAAGGGCGTGCTGTTGCACACGGACGCCGCCCAGGCAGTGGGCAAGATTCCTGTCCAGGTAGATGAACTACAGGTGGACTTACTCAGCCTCTCGGGTCACAAAATTTATGGCCCGAAGGGAATCGGAGCACTTTTCATCCGCAAACGGGAACGGCGGGTGCGGGTCGAGCCCCAGATAGACGGCGGCGGCCAGGAATCGGGGTTACGTTCCGGTACCTTGGCCGTGCCTTTAATTGTCGGATTGGGGGAAGCTTGTCGGCTGTGTGGCGAGCTGATGGCTGACGAGTCGCGCCGCTTGCAAGCCTTGCGCGACCGCTTGTGGCAAGGCTTACGCGATGGTCTAGAAGGCGTAGAACTAAATGGTCATCCCACTCAGCGCTTGCCCAACAACCTCAACGTGAGTTTCGCCGGAGTCAAGGGGGAAGCGTTGCTTTTAGCGCTGAAAGACGTCGCAGTGAGCACTGGATCGGCCTGTACGACAGCGCGGCTCGGACCGAGTCACGTTCTCAAAGCCATCGGACTCGATGATGAACGCGCGGATGCCAGTGTCCGCTTCGGACTCGGGCGTTTCAACACCGCGGAAGAAATCGAATGGGTCATCGAACATGTCATCGCCACGGTACGGCGCTTACGTCGCTATGCCACGCGTTGGGCCGAATCAGCCCCCGTTTGAGCGACGTCCTCGGGCCCGTATCGCCCAGTATGGTCGGCAACGCCTAAGATTGTGCCCTCTCTTTCAGGCAGGTCGCTACGGTGCACCCACAGGGTCAAGTCAGTTTATTTAGCCAAACTGAGACGCAAACCGGGCTGTTTGTGGACGTCGTTTTTCCGGGCCCGGTGGACAAAAGTTGGCGTTATGCGGTCCCCGAAGAGTGGGTTCGGCAGGTGGAAATAGGTAAGCGTGTCCAAGCGCCATTTGGTCGCGGGAACCGATCATCCATGGGTTATTGTGTGGCGGTAACAACTGAACCGCCTCCTGTTCCTGCCAAGCCGATTCGTCGCGTCTTAGACGATTTGCCCCTACTCAGCCCGGCGCTACTGCAACTGACCCGCTGGATCGCGGAATATTACCTCTGCCCCTGGGGCGAGGTTTTGCAGGCCGTGGTACCCCGCCCAGCTCGTTTACAGGCTGGCACACGGGAACGCACGTTCGTGGAAGCCATACTTCCTCCTTTAGCCGCCCCGAGCAGCGCAGCCCTGACACCGCGACAACAAGCCGTCTATACTCTTTTATTGCAACTAGGTCGTCCCGTCGAATGGCGCGAATTACTACGCCAAGCCGGCTGTGGCCCAACCGTCCTTCGCAACCTGATTCGCAAAGGCTACGTTCGGCAAACCACGCAGCGTCAAGCCACCGTAACACCCCAAGTTGCCGAAGTCCCCAGTGCCACATCCGTACAGCTCACGCCCGCGCAACAACAGGCATTGCAAGCCATCGAGACCGCTCTTCGCGCCGGCCGATTTGAAGCGTTCCTGCTCTTTGGGGTCACAGGCAGCGGTAAGACGGAAGTCTATCTCCGCGCCATCGAACATGTAGTGCGCCAAGGTCGGCAAGCGATCGTGCTGGTACCCGAAATCAGCCTGACCCCGCAAACCATCGAGCGGTTCCGCGGCCGATTTCCACGCATTGCCGTGCTGCATAGCCACCTCAGCGACGCCGAACGTGCGGGCTTCTGGCGTCAGATTGTGGCCGGCGAAGCTGACGTGATCATCGGCGCACGCAGCGCCATCTTCGCCCCCACGCGCCGACTCGGTCTCATCGTCGTGGATGAGGAACATGAACCGAGTTTCAAGCAAGAAACCGCACCGCACTACCACGCCCGCGACGTCGCCGTCAAACGGGCGCAACTAGAAAATATTCCCGTCGTACTCGGCTCCGCCACGCCCTCGCTGGAAAGCTGGCACAACGCTCTCACCCAACGTTACCGCTTACTCCAACTGCCCAAACGCATCTTCGACCGACCGCTCCCCCCGGTGCACATCGTTGACCTGCGCCACGAACCAACTGCCGTTGGGCGCCCCCGGGCCATTAGCCCACCTTTGGAAGAAGCAATTCGCACGGCCTTACGTGCCGGAGGCCAGGTCATCCTGTTGCTCAATCGTCGCGGTTTCGACACCTACATTCTATGTCCCGCCTGCGGCCACGTGGTGCAATGCCGATTTTGCAGTGTCGCCCTGACCTATCACCGCGATCGAAACCAGGCCGTGTGCCACTATTGTGGCTACGAAACTGCGCCGCCCCATCGCTGCCCTCGATGCGACCTTCCCGCAATTCGTCACTTTGGACTAGGCACGCAGAAACTCGAAGCCGAACTCAACCTGCTCTTTCCCGATGTGACCAAATGCCGCATGGATAGCGATGTCATGCGCCGCGGCCAAAAATACGGCCCTATTCTGGACGCTTTCCGTCGTGGCGATATTCGTATCCTCTTCGGCACCCAAATGATCGCCAAAGGCCTGGATTTTCCGCAGGTCACGCTCGTAGGCGTCGTAAACGCCGACACGGCCCTATATTTACCCGACTTCCGTGCTGCGGAACGCACCTTCCAATTACTGGCCCAAGTCGCGGGTCGCACCGGGCGAGGCGAACGCGGAGGCCGAGTTCTCGTGCAAACCTACAATCCCGACCACCCCTGCATCCGTCTGGCTGCCCACCATGACTACGTCGCCTTCGCTGAGCAGGAACTCGCCGCTCGTCGCGCTCTCGGCTACCCACCCTATGGCCGCATGGCTCGCCTTGTGGTTCGCAGTCGCCGGGATGACTTAGCGTACCAAGCCGCTCAGACGCTCGCCGCACAGTTCCGACAACACCTACAGCAACTCCTGCAACGCGAACCACTGGCCCAGGTGCAGATTCTCGGACCCGCCCCCTGTCCACTTCACCGTCTGCGGAACTATTACCGCTACCAATTGGTCGTCCTCGCACCCAAAGTGTTCTGGCGTAACTGGCTCATCCGCGAAACCCTGGCCCACACACCACCCCCAGAAGACGTCCTTTACTCCGTTGACATCGATCCGCTCCAAGTTTTGTGAACATTTCCAACTGCCGCAGAAGACCGAGACCCGCACCCTGTACTAATCACCACGCGATGAGCGTCTGACTGTCCGCCACTCAGCAACATACACGAGATTCGCCCAACCCAACGCGCAACGCCTCGGCCCAACTTTGAACCGTAACAACAGGCCCTAAAAGCAACCGCTTGGAAGTTTCGCAATCCGGAATCTAAGATCGCCTGCCCCAAACGATTCGACGATCGTCGCAAGCTACCGTCAACGCAAAGGTGGTCATGCCTAGCTCATGTCTGCCGCAAAATGATGGCCCGCCATTCTTCCCTTACAACCCATTCCAAAACTCGCCCCCGAAGTCAATCACAAGCAGAGGGATCAACTCCACGGCGAAACCGCAACTGAGCGATGTTGACCAGCGTATCCCGACGGACAGTGAAAGCCCCAGCACATAACGCCGGCCAGACAGCCACTATGACCGTTGCAGCACTCCGACGACCCAAGACCTGCCATCGCAACAATACGCAGGGGCAGGCAAGCTGAGATGGAGCTAAATGTTGCAGCACTCCGACGACGCAAGACCTGCCATCGCGACCATTAGTTAACAACCTTAGCACGGTTAGAGCTAACCCCGAGACGCACAGCAGCGTCGCCCCGCGTGCGGGCCACCACGCGGGTGGGTGTATAGGCTAATCGAGCGACACACCGTCGGCGTTTGCCATATACTGACCGTCTGGCCGCGGTGCCGGACAGAATCCAAAGGGTGACACCATGGAACCGTTCACTGCCTTTCTGTTGTTACTACTTTTCCCAATTTTTGGCGCTGCTATTTACTGGAAGAAGTTAGCGACGCACCTGAGAAAAGAGACACACCACTTTCCGGAACAAATGGTAGGCGCTTGGGGAAATGCGCTGACCATCTTGAACAGCCCCGTTTTAAGTTCTCAGCCCTTTCCCGAACACATCGTCCGTGCTCGGAGGGATGCAGGCGCCAAGGTCGGTTGGATGGGAAGGTATAGCTATCTGACGATTTATCTTCTTCAACACCGTCAAAGATGCGAATCTGACTGACGCGGTGCCAGCTTTTCGAATAAGGGACTGGCGTGCGGGCCTCTTGGCCCAGTTGCCTGATCCTGGCACACCATTTGGTCTCGACCTTAACCATAGCGCGGACCACCGATGCGGAGCTGAACGACTTGGCCGCGTTGCAAAACCTCACCACACTCAACCTCTGGAGCACCCGAATCACGGATGCGGGACTGAGGGACTTGGCCGCGTTAAGAAACCTCACTTGGCTCAACGGGAGCCGCATCAAAGTGACGGAACGGGGCCTCGCCGAACTGCAGAAAGCCCTGCCACACTGTGAAATTTCTAATTTTGTAGTTTCATGTCCTCCGCCATCCAACCTAGTGCCGGATTAACGTGCCTTGCTTTTCCGACTGTTAGAAAGACGAGAATAGAGTTGTTTCTGAATTGATCTCCTTCGCACAGCCGGCATCGGAAAACTTCGTCAAACTTGGGGCCGACTATCGCTGGAAGAAAGTTGCGCCAAGAGGCGTCCAGCACCTCCTGTAAATCCTTACCCAATCATTTCGGAAACGGAAAACGACAGAAGTTGCGCTAGACAACCTGTTACAGCCCTCTTCTTGTCCCGGCACCTGGATTAAATCCTAGCCACGATACTGGCCAAGGATGAAAGCAAACTGTTTGCCTCAGGTGTACCGTCCGATTGCTGCTGTCGTGAAACTTTACTAGAGACTCACTCCCTCATCGCTCGAGCCGCTGTGTTTGTCTGAAGCCGGTGGCAGCGTTCCCCGAGTTTATCTGACCTAACTTGGTCAGAATGGAGGTTACCGATGCGAGGGCTAAAAAAAGGTGACCGCGTTGCGAAAACTCACCATGCTCAGTATGAGTGACACCCGATTCACCGATGCGGGCTTGAGAGATTTGGCGGTGTTGAAAAATTTCACCGAGCTCGATCTTTGGCGTACCGGAATCTGCAATGCGGGCCTGAAGAATTTGGCCGCGTTGAAAGGCCTCGCCCGATTGAATCTCTACCCAGCTAAGATACCAGAGCTGGGGTCATAGACCCGCTGGCGTTGAAACACCTTAGCGTGCTCGGCCTGAGCGATGACCAAGTCGCGCATCGTACTCTCGCGCTTCTCCGGGAAGCGGGTCTGTTACCTGGGCTAAGTTGCGCCTCGGCTCTGAATAATCAGCGCTCCAGGAAGCTTGAGGAAGTGGCCAATCTAGATCGCTTTCCTGCGCGTGCCCGATGCAGGTCTGATGAAGCTGATGGCGTTGAAGAACTTTACCGAGGTGAACCTGGAGAGAACGCAAATGGCCGATGCGGGCGGTAATAAGTTGACCAGGCGGCAAAAGCGGTAGCCACAGGCTTGAGTAAGCACCAACTTTGCGAATCAAGGTATCGGCGAGTTTGGGAGAGCTCAGCCACATCGTGAAATGCCCCATGGAATAATCGTTGGCTGACCTGCTCTCCAATTTGTCCTGCCAATCCTTCACGGGAGCTAGTGTCAACACGGTATCAGTTACTAGTGCGACGCATCCAATGGGTCGAGCGAGTTGGTCCGACCCTGGCCGTTATTAGACGCCGATATTAAGGCATCTCGAGCGATTGTGCGCGAAGCGCCCCTAGTTGGTGAGCTGGAACAGTTCGACTGTTCCATTTCGTAATTTTGCGAGTTACCGAGGAACGGCACAAAAAGCCGCTGGGCTAGCACGGTCTGACCATAGTCGAGCAGGTTGGCCAGGCAACGAAGTGACTGTGTGTGGTCGCCCGGCAAGAGTACGCTGGCATGCCTCGCGGATGAGCTTATGCGGTTCTGCAATTTAGTGACGGAGCGTGGCCACACGGTGCCAAGCGTTGCCGCATTGGAGGTTGTCCCCAGAGGTGTAGCTTCGTCGTCGAGCCGATGACACAACGTCTGGAAGGGGGCGCGTGGGGACAAGGACCGGTTCAGCTATCACGGTGACTTTAGTGGAGTGAGTTGTAAGCCGCTTTAGTTAGGTCCTAGTATTGGTCATGACGTCACGTCGGGCGCAGGAGCCCGGCCCGACTCGAGACTCAGCCCGTGGAGGGAAGGTCTGGCGACTTGGACTAGAGGGTGTTTTCCTGAGGCGGGTAGTCGGCTACTCCAATCACGTAAGGTTACTCAACGTTCATGTCGGGATGCGGGTGGGCCGAACCCCGTCGATATCGCAGCCAATGAATGAGGCGGCGTCGTTTCGTGTATCCGTGCTCCGCACTTGGTAAGATAGCAGAGAATATTTTAGTTAGGTGGTTAGGGGGCACGAGGGGGCAAGCCACTTTTGCATTGGCAAGAGCAGCGACATCAGCCAGGCCGAGCAACGGATGATAGCTGCCGCTTGTGTGTGGGGCTCCCGATGGACGCAAGGGGGAAACGCACGGCTAAGTCACGGGAGAAAACTCTGAGCAGTGCAAGTTGAGGGAGTTGTCCGGGGCACGTCATACGCAGGGATTTAGGCGTATCTGTAGACCTGGCCCAATCCGTGTGCCTTTGAGGATATTTGATAGTGTGAAAGTAACAAATCTGCGCTGGCCCACGAACCGCCAACAGACTTGGGGTAACCAACATTGACGATGTGTGAGCGGCTAATACTCGGTAGGCTTTGTCTCTGACCGCCGAATCGCTTTTCCGGTGCATTAATATGGACGATATTTTAGAGGGTATTATTGGCAAATGGATCATGGCTACGGCAAACGTTACGATGTTGATTATGTTATCTAACATACCCCTAAAGCAGCAAAATTTGCTCGGCGGGGGGAGTATTGCAGTTGTGATTATGTCCTATCTCAGGTAGAAAATGGAGTATTAGGCAAAGGGCTAGTTATGATGCCCGCTGGTCCGAACTTGGCCATTGCTTAGCCCCGCGATGTCGCAAAAGCTGTTCGCGCGGTCGATGGCGCTAGGAAGAATATCCGCAAGTATTTGAATAAATAGCAGCAGAGAATTTCTGGTGCCGACTGGTGCGGCCGAGTGCTGATAAAACAGCCCGCTCATAAAAATTCGTTGCCTGGCGATTAGTATCATAGCGTGCTTGGCCCCGCCCGGGAGCGTCGGAGTAATCACCCGGGAATATGTTGGCGACTGCGTTCGAGTGCGCGGATTCGTGTACCGCATGCATCGGGAGTATCGGGATACAACGCAGGTAGAGTTGCGATAAATGGGGCACCTAGCGAGAGGGAACATGGCTGAGGCGACTCTTGCGATGGGATTAGTCGTCGCGTCGCACGGACTAGGGCGGACGGAAATTCTCGAGATGGTCCTCGAGCACCTTTCTGGTTATCCCGAGCGTTGCAAGTCAGAATGGAGAGCGGTCGGCGGCTTTGGAAAAATCTGGCCTAGGCAAAGTTGAGGAAATGTGGCATCTTGGCGTACCTGAATAGAATTGGGCCGAGAATTCTTACACATGAGCGTGAGTGTGTTAGTCCATATCCGCAGGAAAACGCAACTTGGGGAAGGCAGCGTGGCGGAAGGACGATCGGGCCTAACGAGGCGCTGGCGACGCCTGCTGATGGTTGCGTTGCTATTAGCTCTGGGCTTGTGGAGTGCGCCGTGGGTTTATCACACGTGGGTAGGTACGAACTTGCACGTCGTGGTGCCTGGGCGAATCTATCGCAGTGCTCAGTTGACGCCGACGGAGTTGACTGGCGTGGTGCAACGGTTGGGCATTCGCACTGTGATTAACTTGCGGGGATGCTGCGAGGGTTATGATTGGTACGAGCGGCAAAGGGAGACATTGGCAGCTATGGGCGTGGTGCAGTGGGATGTGCGGCTGTCGTACCGAGCGCCGCCGGCGGTGCCCGAGTTGCGTCGGCTCGTGGAGGCGCTGCAAGTGAGCGAGCGACCCATTTTGCTGCATTGCCGACGCGGTGCGGATCGCACGGGTCTGGGATCGAGCGTGGCGGTGCTCCTGGAGGGCGGCGAGGTACGCGAAGCGCGAGCGCAGTTTTCCTGGTATTACGGCTGGTTCCCTTGGGGCGGGCCAGCGCGATTGCCTCAGGTGCTCGACTGGTATGAAGCCTGGTTGAACGAGCGGGGCTTGGCGCACCATCCAGAGCATTTTCGCCGTTGGGTCGAAGAGGTTTACCGACCTGGACATTTCTGGGCGGAGATCGTGCCGGTGGAGGTGCCCGAGCGCTGGGAGGTCGGTCGCAGTGTGCCAGCGCGGTTTCGCGTAATCAATCGGTCGTCTTTTGCCTGGACGTTTCGCACTACGCCCCGGGTGGGGGTGCATTTGCGGGCGTGGTTGCTTCCCGAGGATCGGCCCATCACCGATCCGATTCAACTAGCTGACTCGCCGACTGATGCAGCAGGATTCTTCGATGCTCAGGTGTCGCCGGGTGAAGCTTTAGAAATTCGCATCGGACTGCCGCGTACGCGCAATCCGGGGCGATACGTTCTTCTGGTGGATTTGGTAGATGCGGACGATGGGCCGTTTTGTGTGTACGGCTCGGCGGCATTTCGACGTTGGGTGGAAATACGCTAATCGATGGGGGACGAAGTGAATCCGAGGGAACGCGGTGAATCTGGTGCGGAGAACGCTTACGCACGGGGCATGTCGGAAGCGCCCGTAAGCTCGCGGGGACGGTCGTGGCGTTGGTGTCTGCGGTTAGGCGTCACGGTCGTGTTGCTCGGTTTGTTACTTCGAGGGGGACGGACGAACGAGGTGGTGCAGAGGTTGGTCGGGGTGGCATGGGTTCCGCTGATACTGGCGTGTGGGCTTTATGCAGTAGCTCAGGTACTGAGTAGTTATCGCTGGCAGTGGTTGGCGCAATCTTTGGGGCTACGTGTAAACGTAGGACGCTTAGTACAGTTGTACTTTGTCGGCATGTTTTTCAATTTGTTCTTGCCCACTTCGATGGGGGGCGATGTGGTTCGGAGTTGGTTGTTGACGCGGTTGCAAGTAGGTACCACTTTTGGCCGAGCGTTCGCGAGTGTGATCAGTGAGCGACTCAATGGTTTAGTGGCGTTGTTGCTCTTAGGTTGCGGGGCGAGTCTCATGGTGGCGGACGTGCTACCTGCTTGGCAGATCGGACTGATTTGGGGGCTTGGCCTTGGGGGCATCGCGGGTCTGGGTTTGTTGCCCGTGTTGGGCCGAAGGTGGGCATGGTTCCGTGGCTGGGCGCAAGCGTTGAGTCTGACCACGGAACGACGGACGATTTGGTGGCGTGCTTTGGCGTTGTCTTTCGTGGTGCAGGCGTTGTCCGTGTTGCAGGTGATGTGCGTGGCCTGGGCCTTGAATCTACCTTCGTCCTGGCAGTATCTAGTCGTGGCCGTGCCCATTACCACGGTGGTCAGTCTGGTGCCCGTGAGTGTAGCGGGGCTGGGTCTGCGTGAGACTAGCTTAGTGCTTTTGTTAGCGCCTGCAGGTTGGACGACGGCTCAGAGCATGGCGTTGGGCTTGGGCTGGTTCCTGATGCAGGCGTTGACCAGTCTGGTCGGAGCGCCGTTATGGTGGTTACTGCCGAGTACCGCGGAAAGCGATGCGGCACAGAACCGGCCGAGTGCGAAAAGTGAGCTAGCCACCACTATCGTCTTCTTCCAGGCTGAGCCATCGCATTCTGGGCCTGATGGGCCACTTGATACGTCTGCCGAGGGGCAAAACGGTTTCTTCGCGGACAGTCCGACGCGGAGCTTGCATACCTGGAAGCAATAAAGAGGTGAAGGACGGAGAGGAGGCAGGGCATGGATGTCTCAGTGGTGATTCCCGTCAAAGATGAGCGCGATAATCTCGGCCCGTTGTTTGAGCAATTAGTGCAGGCTCTGGAGCCGACCGGTTGGGCGTTTGAAGTAATTTTCGTGGACGACGGTTCGACAGACGGCTCTGACCAAGTGCTGGAAAAACTTGCGCGGTGCGATTCGCGGGTAAAAGTGGTGCAACTGGCTCGGAATTTTGGCCAAACTCCAGCGCTACGTGCGGGTATTGATCACGCCCAGGGCGAAATCATCGTGACCATGGACGGCGATTTACAGAACGACCCTGCGGATATTCCGCGGCTCATCCACCATGTGCATGAGGGATACGATGTCGTCTTAGGCTGGCGCAAAGATCGGCAGGATTCGCTTTTGGTGCGAAAAATCCCCAGTTGGATTGCGAATTGGCTGATCCGCCGGGTTACTCATTCCAATGTGCGTGATTTGGGTTGCACGTTGCGCGCCATGCGGCGGGAGGTGGCGTTCGAGTTGCCTCAATATGGAGAGATGCATCGCTTCATCTCGGTATTGTTGCAGAATAGCGGTTACCGTTTGCTCCAGGTTCCCGTGCGGCACCATCCGCGACGGTTTGGTCAAACGAAATACTCGCTGTCGCGCACCGTGCGGGTGCTGCTCGACCTGATTACCGTACGGTTTCTCCAAGCGTATCTAACCCGACCCATGCACATTTTCGGACTGAGTGGCATGATGTGCATACTCGGCGGCATATTGAGCCTGAGCGTAGCGGTGATGCAGAAGTTGGTCTGGGCGGAACGGTTAAATCGCAACCCGCTGCTATTGCTGAGCGTGCTACTGGTCGTGGTCGGCGTGCAGTTTATTTCGTTAGGCCTGATTGGCGAACTGTTGACGCGGACATATTTTGAGAGCCAAGGGAAAGCGGCTTACCGTGTCCGTCGCACGATCAACATCGCGGCGCCGCTGTCGGCACGGGCACGCGCGGCCTAGCTTACGCGTTTCGCGGAGCTAGCGTGGATCCCTGTACAATAATCGTCGGTTTGGTTTCTAGTCGCACGAGCAAGGTGGAGGAGTGATTGACCCTTGAGGCCGAAGCGCTGGTGCCTGCTGACCGCAGATCGCATAATTACGGAGCGTCTGAGTCGCGATTTGCGCGTCCATCCTGCGATAGCCGCACTGTTGGCTACGCGGGGGATACGCACGGCGGAGATGGCGCGACGGTTCCTAAGGTCGGCCTTGAGCGATCTGCATGAACCAGAAGACCTGCCGGGCGTCGAAGAAGCGGCACAGCGGTTACATGCGGCCGTGCGGGCAGGTCGGCGCATTTGCGTTTATGGTGATTACGATGTGGATGGCATGACGGCGACGACGTTGCTGTGGCGCTGTTTGCGTCTGGCAGGGGCCGACGTGGATTTCTATGTCCCGCATCGCCTGGAAGAGGGTTATGGGCTCAATGTGGATGCCTTGCGACAAATTCGCCGACAGGGAACGCAGGTCGTGGTGACGGTCGATTGCGGGATCACCGCATTGGCCGAGGCAGAAGAGGCGCGCCGCTTGGGCCTGGAGCTCATCATTACCGACCATCACGAGTTTCACAGCGAATTACCCGATGCTGAGGTGCTGGTTCACCCGCGCTTACCCGGTAGTGCTTATCCGTTCCCTCACCTGTCGGGCGCCGGGGTGGCGTTCAAACTCGCTTGGGCTGTGGCCCGACGCTTTAGTCAGGCCCGGAAAGTCACGGAGGCATTTCGTCAATTTTTGCTCGAGAGCCTGTCGTTAGTGGCGTTGGGCACCGTAGCGGACAGTGCGCCTGTCCTGGACGAGAATCGCATCTTCATTCGCCACGGTTTGCAAACGTTACTGCAGGCGCCTTCCGTAGGATTGCGGGCCTTGATCGAGGCGAGCGGCCTAAGTCAGCGTCCATTTCTCAGCGCGGAGGACCTAGCTTACGAACTGGTGCCTCGCCTAAATGCGGTAGGCCGATTAGAGCAGGCACGACTAGCTGTGGAGTTGCTCGCCGCGACTCATCCCCAGCGAGCCCAGGACTTGGCCCGTTATTGTGCGACGCAAAACGATATTCGCCGCAAGCTGGAACTGCGAATGCTGCGTCAGGCCCGCGAGTTGTTGGAAATCCATCCGCATTGGCTCGAAGAAAGGGTTGTGGTGCTTGCCCATGCAGATTGGCATCCGGGATTGGTGGGCGTCGTGGCCAATAGGCTACTGGAGCGATATGGCAAAGCCGTGGCTGTGATCTCACTTCGTCAGCAGCCTGGCACGGGGAGCTTGCGATGTCCTGCGGGAATTCATGCTCAGGAGATATTGCAGAGCTGTAGCGACTTGCTCGAGAGCTTTGGCGGACACGCTGCGGCAGCAGGTTTTCGTATTCGTGCCGAGCTGATTGAAGACTTTCGCCAACGCTTACAGGAACTGGCAGCGCTGAGCCCGCTAGCCGAAGCGCCGGAATCGGCCCTGATCATTGACACAGAACTGCCTTTGGCTGCGGTCACGCCAGGCCTGCTCAAAATCCTCGATGCTTTACAACCCTTCGGGCCAGGTAATCGCAAACCGTTGTTTCTGGCGACGCATCTGACCGTCGTTGGGGAACCGCGCACAGTCGGCGAAGACCAACGGCATCTCATGTTCCGCGTGCGTCAGGATGAAGGTCGGGTTTTCCGCGTGATTGGATTCAATCTGGGAGAGCGACTGCCAGAATTGCTCACGGGTCAAGGACAGTGCTCGATTGTGTTTCATCCGCGGCGCGATACTTGGCAGGGTCAGGAACGGTTGGATCTGCAAATCCTGGATTTGCAGCCGACCTTAGAACCAGTGATCGAATGGGTTGACGCAGACCGTAATTTGGCCCCAGAATATCGCTAGGACAGGTCTCGGTTACGTATGGGCAAGAACGGTGGGCTCGTGCAACTCGCCTCGTGGCAACATCGGGTTTGGTGCACTCTCCAGGTGGAGAAACCTGAAGATCCCTGGACGCGCGGACTGGTAAGTGTGCTCACTGTATTGATTGTCATCAGCGTGGCCACCGTGGTTTTAGAAACGGTGTCCTGGCTCGCCGAACACTTTGCGCTCTGGTTCCTGACCATCGAAGTAATGGCTGTAGCCATCTTCACGGTGGAATATTTAGCTCGGCTATGGACTTGTACCCAAGCGCCGCGGTATAGTCATCCTCTCTTTGGTCGGTTACTCTTCGCCGTCACGCCCATGGCCATCATGGACTTATTGGCCATTCTTCCGTTCTACCTGATGTTTTTCGTTGAGGATGTTGGCTCGTTGCGCATGTTGATGCTGTTGCGCATGTCCCGTTTGGCCAAACTGGCGCGGTATTCGACTTCAGCTCAGGTGATGGTACGTGCCTTACGGCGCTGCCGCGAAGAACTGGTCGTTACCTTGGGCCTCATGTTTTTGTTGATTCTGATATCCGCATCGCTGGTGTATCTCGCAGAGCATCACGTCCAGCCCGATAAATTTCCTGACATACCATCGGCCATGTGGTGGTCGGTGATCACGTTGACCACGGTGGGCTATGGGGACGTATATCCAGTCACGCCCCTGGGACGGTTTTTCGCAGCGCTAGCGGCGATCTTCGGAGTCGGGATGGTGGCACTGCCTACAGGTATCTTGGGGGCCAGTTTCTTGGAAGAGCTACGCGCCAGCCGACAAGCCCAGGGTAAGAAGTGCCCCCACTGTGGCCAACCGCTGCACTGAAGCAGAGTTCGTTCCTGATATCTTTTCGGCAAACTGCAATATATTGCGGTGAGCTAAGCGTCGCTCGATTCAAGCGGTCAGTGCCAAGCCTCCCAAATCGTCTACAGCTTCGCGACAGCTACGCTAAGCGTGTTCGCGCAAGGCGCATTGACGCCGTGCCAGCAACATTACCGACTTGCAGGTCTCCTATTCGCCTAACTAAACCGATCTGTGTCTCATCAACAGACCGGAGACGCATTGAGCACGTTCCGTGTAAATGGCCACCCGTCGGATTCTCAACGCCAAGCCCTAGGCTACGTTGAAGGTCTCTCATCCGAGCCGGAGCCCGTTCCCTCGCCGACGCTAGCTGCTCCAGGGCCATTCGTTGCTTGGGCCGGTAGTGGCCATCTCCCGATGATCCGCCCTATTACCGCGATGCGACTCGGAATTTTAGGCCGCCGACAATGTGCAGAGGAAGTTTCCAACGCAGGCTTCGTGGGAGCTCTAGGATTGTGTGCGGCAAAGCGATTGCACCCCGGCACTGGAAGGGGCAGGTGTGCTTCCAGATGTGCCTTGACTTGGCGACTTGGGACTGACTTGGCCGCGGCGTAGATTGTTGCCAAATCACAGTTTCACCAGAATCCATACTCGCATCAAGTCATTCGGCTAACGTTCCTAAGCGTGTGGTGCCGTATATCCCAGCGAGAGAATCAAAAGAGTACGCCGTCAGCAGGGCAATTGAAGCGATTAAAATACGGCAGAGGGGAGTCGGGGACCGATGCCATGCCGTATTATGTGCGGATTATCGGCGGAGCCTTACGGGGCCGCCGCTTGCGGGTGTTAACAGAGCCGCCAGAGCTGCGACCGATTGCCGACCGCGCCCGTGAGGCGCTCTTCAACATCCTGCGTCGCTGGGACACCGATCGGCTCTTTGTGGACGTGTTCGCCGGGAGCGGCTCGGTGGGAATCGAAGCGCTGAGTCGTGGCGCGAAACATGCCGCCTTTGTGGAAAGGCATCCGCGGCTGGTGGCACTCCTGGAGGAACAATTGCGACAACTGGGTTTAGCCGAACGCGCCTCCGTGCTGCGTGCCGACGCCTATCGCTGGGCCGAACGCTGGTCGCCCCCTGACGAAGCCGTGAACGTTTTTCTCGGTCCGCCCTACGCTGATTTTGTCCGCCGCTCCGAGGCTCTTCACCAGATGATTCGCACCCTTCAGCAAAAACTCCCCCCTGATTCCGTGCTCATAGTGCAGACGGACACCGTCTATCCCGCTGATCAACTGCCCGGCAGTCCACATTGGGAAGTGCGACGCTACGGCCGAACCCAACTGTGCCTCTGGCACAAGAAGCAAGATGGCTCCGCGTGAAATCGGTTCTGCCACGAACCAGCGGGATGAACTCGCACGCCGGTTTGCCGTGCATGTCGTGGAACGTTTACGACAGGCCGGTTATGAAGCTTATTGGGCGGGCGGGTGTGTGCGAGATATGCTCCTGGGACTGACCCCCCATGACTACGACGTCGCTACGAGCGCCCGACCCGAAGAAGTGCAACGCTTGTTTCGCCGCACGGTGGCCGTGGGCGCCAGCTTTGGGGTCGTCGAAGTGATTGGCCCCAAAGTGGACGGGGAACGGCTGAAAGTCCAGGTTGCCACCTTTCGCCGCGAAGGCCCCTACTCTGACGGCCGACATCCCGATTCGGTCACCTTCACCACTGCCGCCGAAGATGCCCAACGTCGCGATTTTACCATCAACGGTCTGTTTTACGATCCGCTACGCGGAGAGGTATTGGATTACGTAGGGGGCCAGCGCGATTTACAGGCTCGCCTGCTACGGGCCATTGGCAACCCGCATGAACGATTCCAGGAAGACAAACTCCGCATGCTCCGCGCCGTCCGTTTAGCCGCACAGTTCCAGTTGACCATCGAAACGACAACAGCAACGGCGATTCGCCAACTAGCCGAACAGATTCGCATGGTCAGTGCCGAACGCATTGCCGAGGAACTGCGGCGGTTACTGGTACACCCAGGACGACGGCAGGGACTGGAACTACTCCACGAACTCCATCTGATGCCCGCGGTGTTGCCTGAAGTCAGCGCGATGCCGCACTTCGATGTGCCGACCGAGCCGCCAACCGATCACGAGGTGCGGTCACCGTCCCGGCCCAGCGATGCGCTCGCTGCTACTCCCGTCGATAATTCCGCAGTGGGGGCGTTATGGCAACATACCCTACGCGTGCTGGAGCTATTACGCGAGCCGACCTTTCCGCTTGCACTGGCCGCCCTATTCCACGATGCCGGCATCATGCACGTCGCTTCGCGAGAGGATGATGCGTCGGCTGATGCAGGGGCATCGGATGCAGTAATCACCCCACGCTTCTTGTCCGAGACCGTTCGGTACCCTGACCATGAAAAAGTCGGCGCTCGCCTGGTAGAACAAGCGGGCCGACGATTGCGGTTATCGAACGCGGAGTGGCAACGTGCCGCTTGGTTAGTCGCACACCATCATGCCTTAGACGCCCCCTGGGACTTACCCGCCCACCGACTCAAGCCGCTCCTCGCCCATGCCGCGATTGGGGAGCTACTGGCACTCGTTGAAGCGGACGCATTGGCCGAGGAGCGGTCGCTTGCCCATGTGCAATTTTGTCGGGATAAATTACGCACCTGGCCGCCCCAGGTGCTGAACCCCCCACCACTGATTACGGGGGATGACCTGATTGCTCTGGGACTGAAGCCCGGCCCTGCCTTCGGCCGAATTTTGCAGCGTATCCGCGATGCCCAACTCGACGAGATCCTACAGACGCGCGAACAAGCACTTGCCCTGGCACAACAATTAGTCAGCGAAACAGCACCCGCATCTTAACGTACAATTCCATTCCTGCCTGGTAGCAAATCGGCACGATTTCTCGCGTGCTGGGGTAAGGGTGAGAGAAGGATAGGAGGAATGAGCCGACCTTTCGAAATTGATCCCGTTCGCCAGGAGGTGCTTACTGAAGCACATACGTTGGTCATCAAAGTGGGCACGCAGGTGCTCACCGATGATCGCGGTAACTTGGACACGCAGCGGCTACACCACATCGCAGAGCAACTCCATCATATTCGGCAAACGGGTCGGCGTGTCGCCTTGGTCAGCTCAGGGGCAATCGGCGCCGGGATGGGCCGACTTGGACTCAGTCAGCGCCCTAAAGACCTTCGCTACCTCCAAGCCGCAGCCGCAGTCGGCCAAAGTGTGCTCATGTCCTTATACGAGGAAGAATTGGCCCGCTACGGCTATCACGCCGCCCAATTGTTGCTCACCGCAGGCGATTTTGATCACCGCGTCCGCTACCTCAACGTGCGGAACACGCTGCTTACGCTGTTTGAACTGAACTGCATTCCGATCATCAACGAGAACGATACGGTGAGCGTGGCCGAAATTCGCTTCGGCGACAACGATCACTTGGCCGCCCTGGTGACCAATCTCATTCAGGCACCGCTATTGATTCTGCTCACAGTCGTGGACGGCGTCTATGACCGAGACCCTGCCGAGCCCGGGGCACAATTGCTTTCCCTCATTCCCAAGGTGGACGAAAGCGTGTTGCAACTGGCCAGCCAATCCCAGAGCAAACTAGGTAGCGGGGGCATGAAAAGTAAGCTGCGGGCTGCACGATTGGTCACTTTAGCAGGCGGCTGCGTTCTGATTGCCAACGGTCGCCAACCGGGCATCCTGGATACCATTCTGGCCGGCCACCAGGTGGGCACCTTGTTCTTGCCTCGGGGCGGCGTGCTCCGCGCGCGGCAACGCTGGATCGGCTGGGCGGCGCAGCCGCGCGGACGCATCATCGTGGACGCCGGCGCACGCGAAGCCATTGAAAAGAAAGGACGCAGCTTGCTGCCCGTCGGGATCGTCCGCGTATTGGGCAACTTCAGCAAAGGCGACGTCGTGGCCATTGCCGATGTGAATGGTCATGAGTTCGCACGGGGCCTGACCAATTATTCGGCCAACGATCTCAGAAGGATCGCCGGGCTGCATACCGAGCGGATCGGCGAAATCCTCGGCCCTGACCATTACCAGGAAGCCATCCATCGCGATAACCTAGTCATCATCACGTGACTGTCGCTGTGGTGGCAAAAGAAACCGCGCCTACTGGCCGCTCAGTAGCGGCTTTATGCCGAAACTAATACCGCCCCGCGCCGCTATCTGGAAACATTTCCGCCAGAATGACTCTGCCTGCTAAGCTTCTAGTCTTAGCCTGATCTTTGCCTCGGACGTAACACTATTCGCAACGGTTTTGCTCGCTTTTTGGGCACGTCGAATGAACACCGCACAGTGAACGCAGTCTGGGTCCTAGTAGAAATGCCGCGGTTATCCATGGATGGAAATCGCGGAATTGTTGCTAGCAAGCGGTTGCAGCATGGAATCCGCAGTGGGCGCTCTGCCGCAAACACCTACCAGTCTTCTTGCCCAAGCGCTCATTCAAACCACTCTTACTTGATACTCCGTTATTAGCAGGCAGGGGACATTGGAAAGAAAGTGTGCAATCGGTTGCCAGCCGGAAAACCCGTGTCGATCTGAGCCTGATGGATCTCTTGGGAGCGTGCTTTCTGCCCACCTGCCGGCTTTGGTGATTGCAGCGCAGAAAGTGCAAAGCTTAGGGCGTATTTAGGGCAGGTTTACCAGCACAACCCTGGGTAACCGCTCGGCTTCCACCTGAAGCCATATCCGCGTGGAACACCCAGGGGACAAACTGAGGCAGCTTCGCGTTGCAGCTACGTATTATCAAAAGCTAACCTGCACGTTTCTGACGCTGGTTCGATGAAGCTCGTTTTTTCTCTCAGTGTGCACATTCATCAACGCAGCTTAAAAGTTTTCTCTCGCATGAGGCCCGCTATGCTAATTGTGGTCAAATCGGCCGCCAGTGTCCGTCCAGGAGGAGATGGCTATGCAAGTCACCGTGCACCGCCGAGACAAATTGCTCCCGCTTCCAGTGCTAATTGCCGCTTTCGTATTTGGTCTAGTCGTGCTGACGGTTTGCGAGAGGCCGACTCGGGCCGAGCTGGGAGAGGCTGGTATTTTTCGTTTCGTGGATGTGACAGCGGAAGTTGGACTGGCGGAAGCCTTGCGCGGGGCACTGAACCATGCGACGGCCTGGGGAGATTGCGATAACGATGGACGACTGGATTTGTTTAGCGGGAATTTTGCCGACCGTCCGAACCAGCCGTTTGACGGAGCTAACCAGTTATTTCGTCAGGTGGCGCCGGGAAAATTCGAGCGAGTATCCAAGTCTGCCGTACAACGTCGCGGTCGGGCCAGCGGTGCCGTGTTTGCCGACTTCGACAATGATGGTTGGCTCGACCTCTATGTCGCCAACAATACGCTCGCTGAGGCCTATGCGAAAAAGCGCGGGGATTTGTTTCCTGTGCTCACGGAGCCGAACCGGCTGTTTCGGAACGTGCAGGGGGAGTTTGTGGACGTTTCCGAAACTTGCGGGGCATGTCCGAAAGATATGCTACGGGCTCGGGACGTTGGCGTTTTCGACTACGACCACGACGGTTGGCTGGATCTCTTCGTTTGCGAAGATCTGTTTGTGCGCCAGGACCAACGTGGGCCACGGTCGCGGTTATTTCGTAACCTGGGGGGTCTGCAATTTCGCGACGTGACTCAAGAGGTGGGCTTACCCGCAGACATCGGAGGATTTGGTATCGCGGTGGGCGACGTCAATGAAGACGGACGTCCCGACTTTTTCGTAGCCGGCAGCAATCGCCTGTTTATAAGCCAATCAGGCAATCGCTATCGTGAGGCCAAGGAGCTCAGCGCCATATTTGAGCACAAGGCGAGCGAGAGGGCAGATGACATCGCCGTAGGCGCCAGTTTCGGGGACATGAATGGCGACGGGCGCCTGGATTTGATCGTGGGCGTCCACTTTGCTCCTTCGCGAGTGCACGTTTACCTCCATCAAGGCGTGCAGGATGGAGTACCTCAGTTTCGGGAGATTACACAGGACTTGGGACTACCCATGGTTCCTCAGAAAACACCTCATCCTGAGATTCAAGATTTCGACAACGATGGTCGTCCGGATTTATATTGGTCAGCGTGGTTTGCCCAGGGAGATCGCCGTTGGCCGTTTTTGTGCCGCAATGTCAGCGAGCAAGGCGGGCTGCCGAAATTTCTCATCCCCGACGTGCGACCAGTTCGCACCGAGGGGATTCGCAAAAACGTGGCCCCCAGCGACGGACTGGGAATGGTTTACTATGTGGATGGCCCGGCGGTAGATTACAACGGCGATGGCAGACTCGATTTGTTTGTGGGGATGTGGCCTCCCGAAGGTTCTCGGCTATTTCGCAATGAGACCCCCGGCGGCAACTGGCTGCAGGTGCGCGTTATCAATCACAAAGGAAACCGCATGGGCATCGGGGCAGTGGTTCGTATTTTCGAGCCAGGCCAAGGCGGTCAGCCCCATGCTTTGCTGGGCCACCAGGAAATTACCGTCAACGGCGGGTATAGTTCGGGCCGACCAGCCCTGGTGCACTTCGGTTTGGGCAAGCGTGAAGAGGTGGACGTACTTGTCCGCCTACCGGGTGGCACCGAACCGATTCTGCGCTCGCGTGTCCGCGCTAATCAGTTGCTGACCATCGAAGTGCCCAAGTAACTTAGGCTTAGTTGTGGCGTTATGGCATCAAGCACGGACCCATCGCGTCGCTGCGCCTGTCCGTGCTCATTCACTGTCGCCCCAAAACAAATTCGCAGATTAACCAAACTGGGCCCGACACATTTTCAACAAAAGATACATTTCGCCGCTGTGGCAAGCTTCATCGTGCAGCCCGTGCAGAATTTGTCCCGCGAGGCAATAACGAGCCTTGTGCGGGTCGGGCGGAATTGTGAATCGCTCTTCTGGGGTGCCCTCGAGTAACTGGCAGAAACGCCGTAACTGCTCGGCTAAGAGACGGTCGACCTGTTCCCGACTAGGCCAGTCGGTGGTGAGGCGCGGGGGACGACAGCGCATGCCGAATGTCTCGGCCCAGCCCGCAGGTAGTTCACTTTTCCCAGTGAGTAGCTCGATGCCCAGAACGTCCAGGAGCCAGACTGCATGTCCCGCGTGCCACAGGATGTGGTTGCTTGTGCCTTCAGGAGCCCAGGTGAGCCATTCCGTTCGTGCCGCGGCCAAGATGTCCCGAGTTCGGCCACGCACTTGCCGCGCTAACTCTTTCAGCATCTCCCGGCTCGCCATGTTACATTTTCTCCGCTTGCAAGTGTTATCTAGTCAGGCGCGACGCGGCGTCATACAGTTGTTATGGCATCGTAACCCTTCGACAGTACGTCGTCGCGATGACAATCATTGCTATCCTATGAACTAGCTTCACGAAAATGGAATCAACAACCGAGGACGCTATGTATAAGGACCGACTTCCTAAAATCCTGGGCTTAGTTATCAGCGTAGCGCTGGTCGGTTGTGCGAACAAACCCGACGCTCAGAAACCTGACGCTCAGAAAGCTATGGCTAATAAGCCGATGCAGCCGGCGCAGGGTCAGGCGGATAAAAGTACAGGACCCGGCGAGACAAGTGCGAAGCAATTTTCCCTACGCAGTCCCGCGTTTGGCCATATGCAAATCATGCCCGTCGAGTTTCGTCACAGCGATGTGGGTGGTAAAAACGAATCGCCGCCCCTCGAATGGACAGAGCCGCCCGCAGGAACCCAGTCATTTGTGTTGCTGTGCCTTGACCCCGACGCGCCGGGTGGCGAATTCGTCCACTGGGTGCTCTACAACATTCCCAGCGACGTACGCAAGCTGGAGCGCAATCTGGGGCGCAGTGAAAAGCTACCTAACGGTGCTCTCCAGGGCAAAAACGACTTTGACGAGATCGGTTACGATGGCCCTGCGCCGCCTCCTGGCAAGCCGCATCGTTACGTTTTTCGTTTGTATGCTGTGAAAACGAAACTTGACCTTCCGCCGAAAGCCACGCGGGCTGATGTCGAAAAAGCTATGCAGGGCCACATCCTCGCCCAGGCAGAATGGATCGGGCTGTATGGGTCGGAAAAGTAATCTGATTATAGTTCCCCACCGCCTGCTTCCGGCGACCGTGCTCTAGATTAGAATAACGTGCCGAACATTTTCCTCGCATCGGAAGGTTTGGGGTCTGTTTCTGAACTGAGGCTAGGTAAGGAAGCGGTATCGGACAGAACAGGATACTCGGAAACAGACCGGGAATGGGAGGACTGCCACTTTGCGACTGGTCGTGCAGAAATTCGGAGGCACCAGTGTAGCCACGGCCGAACGCATCATGGCGGCGGCCCGTCGCGCCATTCGAGCACAGCAACAGGGCAATCGGGTCATCGTCGTGGTCAGCGCACGGGGCGACACCACCGACGAACTCATTGCCTTGGCCAAGGAAATTACTGACAATCCCCCCAGCCGCGAAATGGATATGCTTCTTTCCACAGGAGAGCAAATCTCGATTGCCCTGATGGCGATGGCCATTCAGGCACTAGGCTACCCAGCGATCAGCTTCACGGGGGCACAAATTGGCATTGTTACCGACAGTTTTCATACCAAAGCCCGGATCAAAAACATTTCAACCCAGCGTATCTTGCAAGCGCTCAATGAAGGGCAAATTGTGATCGTGGCTGGATTCCAAGGGGTGGACGAGAATTATAACATCACCACGCTGGGCCGCGGAGGTTCGGACACAACAGCGGTGGCGCTGGCCGCGGTCATGAAACACGACCCCGCTAGTCCTTTCCGTGAAGTGGACTGTGAAATTTACACCGACGTGGATGGTGTCTATACGACCGATCCGCGCATTGTGCCTGAAGCACAGAAAATCGCCGCGATCAGTTACGACGAAATGTTGGAGTTGGCGAGCCTGGGCGCTGGAGTGATGCATTCACGAAGCATCGAGTTCGCCAAGAAATTCAACGTTCCCGTGATGGTGCGTAGTTCGTTCAGTGATGTGGAAGGCACGTGGATCATGCCCGAAACCGATTGGATGACTCAGGTGCCTGTATGCGGTGCCGCTATTGCCAAAGATGAGGCGCGCGTCAGTATCGTTGGCGTCCCGGACGTGCCGGGAGTGAGTCATCGCATTTTCTCTGCGATTGCCGACAGCAACATTGCCGTAGACATGATTTGCCAGAACCTGGGCGTCGCAGGTCGGGCCGAGGTAGGTTTCACGGTGTTGCGCAATGAACTGCCGGCAACGCTGGCAGTGGTTCGCCGGCTGGCCGATGAATTTGGTGCCGAGGTGCGTTACGAGGATAACGTGAGTAAGGTTTCCATTGTCGGGGCGGGCATGCGCACTCATACAGGTGTGGCCGAGCGATTTTTCCGCGCCTTGGCCGATGCAGACATTCAGGTGAAAGCTGTGACTACGGGCGATATCAAAATCTCCGCCTTGGTGGACAAAGCCGACGGGCCGCGGGCGTTACGAGCGGTGCATCACGCCTTTGGCCTACACCTGCCGCGCCAGGACTTACCCAGTCGTGCCGTCACCGGAGGCGATGGGCATGCGGATCCCCGTGAACTATTCGCCTCCGAATTGCCTGTAACAGGGCGCTTGGAGGCTATGGAAGATATTGTGGTCAGCGACATCACGCTCGATGAATCTCAAGGCCGCATTACCCTGCTGGAACTGCCGAGCCAAACTCGTGTGCTTTCCGAATTGTTCGCGGCCATTGCCGGAGCGGGTATCAACGTAGACCTGATCGTGCATAGCCTCCGCAACGGCACCGCCCGCGCCGAAGTTTCCTTCAGCGTGCCGCGGGCCGATGTGCATCGGGCTTGGGAAGTAGCACAAAGTCTAGCCAGGACACATTGGCCGCAGGCGCAGGTGCTCCTGGAACCCGAAATTGCCGTCGTCAGTGTGACAGGCGTGGGAGTCCGCACGCACACTGGCGTAGCCCGGCGTATGTTCGGTGCGCTAGCTTCCCGCGGCATCAACATCGCTATGATCAGCACCAGCGAAATTCGCATCGAAGTGGTCGTGGACGCTCGTCACGGTTCCGAAGCCTTGGCTGCACTTCGTCAAGCTTTCTGTGCCACCTAACTCCAACGGCATTGGGTCGGTATGCTCTCTGCCAAACTTATTGCCAAGATCGCCGGGCTGGGAGCGACTTTTTGGCTTGTTTTCGTGAAACGAGCACAAAATCGCGGCCCTCGACGACCGTGTGACCCGTTGAGTGAGAAAAGTTTCGCTAAGGCGTCAGTTACTTGAAGTAGAATGAACCAGTCCAGGCTTGCCACAGTGCAAAATTCTCGAAAATCTCGGGAGAATCTCATGCGGCTATCTGGAAAAATTGGGTACATAGTCGGTGCAATTTGTGGGACAACCCTGCTGCTCGGGGCTATGGTTTGGGCGCAGGCCTCGGCTTCGCGAAGCACTCCGGAAGGTGCGCTACAGGAGCTGAAAAAGGCCCTGGAAGCGGCCGAGTGGAAGGTCGTAGCTGAGATGCTCGCTCATCCTAAGGAGCCGAAGCCTCTGGTTCCGCCCGCACTGGTAGACGCTTGGCTGCGTGCGCAAGCCGCTAGTGTGCAGTTGGAGTTGGCCTTGCGGGAATGGGCGGAGAAAAGTGGCGCCTCAAATCCACAAGTGGCATCTCAACACCCCTTCAGTCCGTACCTGAATGTGCCCAGCGATTACACGCTGCAGATTCTCGATGTGGAACCGCCTGGCCAGTCGGCGCGCGTGCGCGCCCGGGTCAAATGTTCCCATCGGGGTCGCGGCGAGGAAGAAACAGTCAGCGTTGTCCGCTTGGGCAATAACTGGTACGTAACACCGCCCACGCTGCTTCGGCAGCTCTTTCAGGGAGCCGAAGATGCGGCACTCGCGGAACGGCGCACTCAGGGGTTGAACAAATTAGCCGACTTGCTTGCGGAAACGGCTCAATTATTGCGCAGTGGCCAGCTCAAGGACCGGGCCGCGGTGCTCGAGCATCTCCTTCGTCGTTTCCATCAGGAACAAATCGCCGATTTACTGCGATAGCGACTGACAGTCGCACCGCTAAGTCTACCTCCCGCCCAGGCGAAGTCTTCCCTTCCGTCTTCATAGCCTTACTCCCGCTTTTAGTTTACATAAAAAGACGTTGTTCAGTGCTCAACACCATTGACGTGAGATCAACATGCCGAAATATATCGCTGCTATTGATCAGGGGACGACGAGCACCCGTTGTGTGTTGGTTGATCATGCGGGCCGATTCGTGGCCTGGGCGCAGCGGGAACATCGCCAAATTTTTCCGCAACCAGGTTGGGTCGAACATGATGCGGTGGAAATCTGGCAAAACACTCGTGAAGTGATCACCCAAGCGTTACGATCGGCGGGAGCCACCGTTCGTGACTTAGCCGCTTTTGGAATCACGAACCAACGGGAAACCACAGTTTTGTGGCGGCGTGATACGGGTGAGCCAATTGCCCCGGCGATTGTCTGGCAGGATACGCGTACTGAGCCATTAGTCCGCGAATTATCGGCTTCAGCGGGTCCGGATCGCTTTCGGGCCCAGACAGGATTACCGTTAGCGACTTATTTTTCGGCAACGAAAATTCGATGGTTATTGGACCAGTATCCGCAATATCGTCGTGCGGCCGAGGCGGGCGAGGTGCTGTTTGGTACTATGGACACCTGGATTATCTGGAATCTGAGCGGTGGGGCAAAGACGGGCCTGCATGCGACGGACGCGACCAATGCCAGCCGCACGTTGCTTTTCAATTTGCACACGCTGCAATGGGACGCCGAGATTCTTCGCACGCTCGACATCCCGTCCGCTCTGTTGCCCCAGGTACGCTCAAGCAGCGAAGTGTACGGCCTGGCGCAAGGGGAATGGGCGGGCGTGCCTATCGCCGGAGTCCTCGGGGACCAGCAGGCCGCTTTGTTCGGTCAGACGGCTTTTCAGGCGGGGGAAGCGAAGAACACTTACGGCACAGGCTGCTTTCTCTTGTTGAATACCGGGCCGCGACCTATGGCATCGCGCCATGGTTTACTGACAACGCTGGCCTATCAATTGGCCCGGCAGCCCCCCGTTTATGCACTGGAAGGTTCCGTGGCGATCGCCGGTGCCCTGGTACAATGGCTCCGTGATAACTTGGGCATCATTCGTACTTCGGCGGAAGTGGAAGAACTGGCGCGAACCGTGGACGATAGCGGCGGAGTTTACTTTGTGCCTGCATTTTCAGGGTTATTCGCCCCCTATTGGGACATGACGGCCCGCGGGGCGATCATAGGGCTGACGCGGTTTGTCCATAAAGGGCACCTGGCCCGCGCAGCCTTGGAAGCCACGGCGTTCCAAACCTCGGAGGTACTCGACGCCATGCAGGCCGATGCCGGTTTCCATCTTCACGAACTGCGGGTCGATGGGGGCATGGTCAAGAACGAACTCCTGATGCAGTTTCAAGCCGATTTACTTGGCGTGCCTGTAGTGCGGCCTGCGGTTACCGAAACGACGGTTCTAGGAGCGGCGTTTGCGGCAGGCTTGGCAGTGGGATTCTGGCGCGACCTCGCCGAACTGCGCAGTCTCTGGCAGCAAGACAAAGTATGGCGGCCGCAATTCACAGAAGCCCAGCGTCAAGAGTTGCGCCATTGGTGGAGTAAAGCCGTCTCCCGTTGCCGCCACTGGCTTACTTCAGATAGCGCGAAGACCGCATAGTGTTCGGCATCGGGAAGGCAGCGGTAATCCGAGCAATCTCAGGCGTGCAGACCGCGGCGAGGTTTTCATTGCCTATGACTCCAGGCCGCTGGCGTGGTCTGGATTAGGCGCTCGCCGGCGAGAACGGCCCGAGCTTGCGTTTGGCAAACGTTGCGTTATATGTCCCCGCTCTTAGCTGCGGTGATTGGCATCTCGGGGAAACGTCTCATGGGCCTGCATTATTTGGCTAACATCAAATAATCCATTTTCAATCATGTCTCGTCTCCTGAGCCGAGCATAGATATCAATCCCAATCATTGGCCCGAAGTGCTAGGAGGGTCTAAAGAATGCAGCGCACCTTATGCGTTGCGCTAGTCTGCGGAGTCATAACAGCGCTATTAGGTTGCGGCGACGAAACTGAGCGGGCTAGGTCGTTCCCATCGCAAAGGGAAGTCGGTGCCTCGCACACCACGTCTTCTGTTTCTGACCAGGCGACCAGTGCTTCCGCGCCGTCCGAACTGGAATCCGAGAATGCTCGGGCGCGAGCACCCTGGAAGCAAACGACCATGTACACCTTCTTGCATCAGCCATTTGAAGATGCCATTCAGCCGGCGCCCCCGCGAGGCTCTCGCAGGCCGCCGGACATCACGATAACTGGCAAGTCGGTGGGCAAACTTTTCGAGGAAGCCAAACGCCGGTGGCCCGAGGTAAGTTTTGTCACGCCCACAGGGAATCTGCGACGGCCGATCGCAACCATGGAGACGGAGTTAGGAGAGATGGAAATCACCCTTTGGCCGGAAATCGCACCGAATCATGTGCGGGCTTTCGTGGTGCTGGCCGAGCTGGGCTATTACGATGGGCTATTTTTCGAGGTGCGTGTGGGCGATCGTAAAGAGGGCACCTTGCCCCGGGCTATCGGCGGCGGTTCGCCCGAAGCTCAGGGGCAGACATCCGCGAGCATCGGTTTTTGGCTCAAGCCCGAGATTCTCCTACCCGAACAGGCTCGAGCCCGAGGCATCCGACACCAACCAGGCACCATGTTTTGCCCATGGCTCGGCTGTTTCTTTTACATTGCTCTCAGCGAGGCGCCCATGTGGGAAGGAGAATTTGTCACGTTGGGTGAAGTGGTACGTAATTTGAGTGTAGCGGAGCGAATTTTTGATCGCTTGGGAGAAGAAAGCGATCCGCCACAGATTCGTCGGGTCACAGTCCGCTGGCAGGATACTGGAAAATCGCTCTACGACCTGCGATAATGATAATGAAGCATGTCCGCGGTAAGGGACGGACAGGGGACCCACGCAAAGGGGACTCGTGAACCTGGTCAGGCCGAAAGGAGCAGCCATAAGCGTAGAACCCTTGTGCGTTGGACCATCCTCTGGAAGTCACCTGCCGCGGACGCCCTTTTTGCCGACATCGCAGGAATGCTACACCAAGCATGGCCAAGCGCACACGGGTTGCGAGTCCGACACCACTGTCGGAGAATGTTCCAAAGCAGGACAGCACGCCGGCGTCTTCCGCCGGGTACACAGTCCTAGCTCGCCGCTATCGCCCCCAACAGTTCGCCGACCTGATTGGTCAGGATGCGTTAGTTCAAGCGCTAACCAATGCATTGAAGAGTAATCGCGTCGCGCATGCCTACCTGTTCACCGGGGCGCGAGGCGTCGGTAAAACTTCCACGGCTCGCATCTTGGCGAAATGCCTCAACTGCGTTCATGGCCCGACCGTGACACCCTGTGATCAGTGCGAATCGTGCAAGGCCATCGCCGTCGGCGAGGACGTGGACGTTATCGAAATTGACGGAGCCAGTAATAATCGTGTAGAAGAAATCCGCGAGTTACGGAGCAATGCCCAATATCGGCCCACGCGTTCGCGTTTCAAGATTTACATCATTGACGAAGTGCACATGCTGACGACCTCAGCGTTCAACGCGCTGCTTAAAACGCTGGAAGAACCGCCGCCTCATGTCAAGTTCATTTTTGCTACTACCGAAGTACACAAGGTTCCCCTCACGATTTTGTCGCGCTGCCAGCGTTTTGACTTTGCCCACATTCGTACGGAGGACATCCTCCAGGTTTTGAAGAAGATAGTAGCCCAGGAGGGGGTCAGCGCTGAGGAACAGGCGTTACGCCTGATCGCCCGCCGCGCTGCCGGTTCACTCCGGGATGCGGAATCCCTGCTCGATCAGGCGTTGGCGTTTGGTGGAGGTCGGCTCACGTTGGCCCAAGCCGAGGAATTGTTAGGGCTAGCTGGGGAAGAACAGATCTTAGCGTTGGCCGAGGCCATCCTGGATCGGGACGCTGCGCGAGCTTGGACGCTCTTGGATGAAGCTTTGCGACGAGGCGTATCTCCCAGCGAATTGTGCGACCAGTTATTGGACTATTGGCGCGATTTGTTGTTGCTGCAAACGGTGGGCCCATCGTGCGAGTCGTTTACCTTCGCAGATCGCCACTTATCGCGACTGAAGCCCAGGGCTCTAGCACTGCCGGTAGAGCAGATCCTTACCGCCATGGATCTGATTGCTGGCACGAAGGGTCGGCTGCGTGGCAGCAGTCAGCCGCGTGTGTTATTGGAAATTTTGTTAGTCCGCTTAACACGTTTAGAATCCTTCTTTGCGCTGAGCGAAATGCTAGAACGCTTGGTAAATCCAGAGGCCACCTCGGCGTGCCAGGGCGAAGCAGGATCCCGGGTGCGCTCGCCGGCTACCGAGCATCATCGTGCCGAAGGGGTTGAGCGCCCTTTTGTCGGTAATCGGCCCGAGGCTTCGGGGCAGCGCTGGGCCACGGGTCAGCTGGCTCATGCTGGTTCTGCGAGCAATTCCAGCGACAAGACGGCTGCGGCTGGGGTGGCCGAACTAACGCAGGAGTTACCTGCCGATTCAGAGAAATCAGCTAACCCGATCTCCGCGCAGCCATCCCCGACGCCGATTCAATTTACCGAGGCCCAACTACCCCGCCTACGCGAGGCGTTACTGACTGCATTAGGTACTAGCACATTACGCTTCGACTTGGAGCGGGCTCATTTAGCAATTTCCGCGCCGAACCGTCTGGCTTTACGTTTTGCTCCTTGTTATAATGCCGAAAAAAGTCGGTGTGAGCGGCGTCGCGCGGACCTCGAGGCCTTGGTGCGACGCATCCTTCAGCGCGATATACAGTTACGATTTGAAACTGATTTCGGAGCCGGGGTACCCCAACCTGAAGCCGACACCGCGCGTCGAACTAGAAACCGCCTGCAAGCCTTGGAGCAGATCCCGCTGATTCGCGAAGCAGTGCAAAAATTAGGGGCCCGGTTTATCCCTGAACGCCTGGAGCCCGACTTTGGTCAGGCAGAACTGAGCGAACTGGCCCAGCTCAATCCCGAGCATTCCCGCTGAGAACCCACTTATGTTCGATTGGCGCCGCTTCCTGGAGGGTCTTCAAGAGCTGCCAATCTTGCAAAGGGCCATGAAAGACGCGTTGGCCGCCGCTGAACGTACCGTCGCCGAGGGCGAGGCGGGAGGCGGTTTGGTACGCGCTCGAGCGAATGGTCGGCTCGTCCTGACCGGCTTATATGTGGACGAATCGTTACTGCGTCAGCCTGACCGCGACTTGTTGGAGGAGCTGATCTTGGCGGCGTGTAACCAGGCGCTGGAGCGCGTACGGGCAAAAGCCTCAGAACAAGTGTTGCAGGAAATCGCCAATTTACCGATGCGCGCTACACCGTCAGCACATGAGGACGCGCAATCCTCCGCGCCGCGCAGTTCCAACAAGAGCGGCAAGTCCCAGAGTTCACAGCAGAGCCAACATGCACATGAAGAACATGACTAAATCTGCAAGCGATCCGATCTGGACGCAGGGAGGACTTCTGGGGCGCGTCTGGGAACATTTGAATCGCTGGCCGGGAATCGGCCCGAAGAGTGCCGAGCGCTTGCTCTTCTATTTATTGGCTGCCGACTCATCTGAAGTTATAGACTTCGCTCAGGCGCTGGTGGAACTAAAACAGCGAATTCATCCCTGTCGGCAGTGCCATCACTGGACGGAAGATGAGCTATGCTCCATATGTAGCGACCCAAAACGCGATAGCTCGCTGCTGTGCGTGGTGGAGCAACCCCGCGATGTCATCGCCTTGGAGCGTGCAGGGGTCTATCGGGGGTATTACCATGTATTGGGTGGGCGACTGGCGCCATTAGAGGGCATCGGCCCCGAGAAACTGACCGTAGATAGTCTGCTACGCCGCGTGCAGCAGGGACAGGTGCGGGAAGTGATACTGGCCACCAATCCGACCTTCGAGGGAGATGGGACGGCCCTTTACCTATCGAGCTTGTTAGCTCCATTAGGGGTGAAGATTACGCGATTGGCACGCGGTCTTCCAAGCGGCTCGTCACTGGAATTTGCCAACTCGGCCATGCTCGCTGACGCACTCGAAGGCCGACGTGCCCTGTAGGCCGCCTGTTCTCTCCCACCCGCTCCCGGCAGAAGCAGGAGAAATGACAATGCGACTGGAAGCGACGCAACAGCTCGCGCTGCACCAGAAGATGATTCTGGCGCCCCGCATGATCCAGTCCATGGAAATCCTGCAACTGCCGATTATGGCTTTGCAGGAGCGCATCCAACAGGAGTTGGAAGAAAATCCCGTGTTGCTGGTGGTCGAAAAAAGTCCCGCTTTAGAACAGACCCCTTCTGAGCAACCTGCCAGCGAATCCCAAGAATGGCAGGACGAACTGGAACAACTCGAAAAACTCATCGAAGAACGCGACGAGGAGCGCCGCACCCGGCATCGCCTCTCGCCGGATGGCTTAGAGGAGGCCGCAGACCGCCAACTGGAGTTGATGCTCAATACCCCCGCGCGACCGCAGTCGTTGCACGATTATTTGCTCGAACAATTAGCTTTTCTGGACGCACCGCCTCGTCATCTGTCCTTGGCTCGCTTCCTCGTTGCATATCTGGATGAAAATGGTTACCTGACCACGCCGCTCGAGCAGCTGGCACAGGTCTACAATCAGGCTACGGGCGAAGAAGTTTCCGTTCAGGATATGGAAGCAGCACTCCGATTAGTGCAACAATTAGAACCGCGGGGCGTGGGGGCACGCGACCTGAAGGAGTGTCTTCTGCTGCAACTTAATCCCGACCTGCCTAACTTGGCTGTCCTCCGAGTTCTCATCGAAGACCATCTCGAAGATTTGCAGCATAATCGCCTACCCCTGATTCAGAAAAAGACAGGTTTTGAGCTCACCACCATTCAGCGTGCCTTGGCCCAACTGAAGCAGCTCCAGCCGCGTCCGGGCGCTGCGTTTAATCCTGAGACTGCTCAATATGTGGTTCCGGACTTGATCGTCGAACGCGATGAAAACGGCGCATATCAGGTGCGACTGGCGGATGACTATCTTCCCGAACTTCGCATTAGTAAGCGTTATCTGGAACTGCGGCAGCATGCCACGGATCCGAAGATACGGGAATTTCTTGCGCGCAAAATCCAAGCCGCACGCTGGCTCAAAGAGGCCATCGCACAGCGCAAACGCACCCTGCTAAAAGTGGCCCGCGCTATTCTCCATCGGCAACGCGATTTCCTGGAGAAAGGGCCTGAACACATCGTGCCGCTCCGCATGCAGGAAATTGCCGACGAAGTGGGCGTCCACGTAACCACCGTGAGCCGCGCAGTGGACGATAAATGGATTCAAACTCCTCGTGGTCTCTTCCCGCTACGCCGGTTCTTTGGAGGCGGCGTTACCACGGCTCAAGGGGAGGAAGTGGCTTGGGAAACCATCCGCCAAAAACTCCTTGACATCATCGCCCATGAAGACAAGGCTCGCCCTTATAGCGACGAAGAGCTGGTGCAAAAGCTTCGCGAGCAAGGCCTCCCCGTCGCCCGCCGCACCGTTACCAAATATCGGAAACTGCTGAGAATCCCCTCCTCGCGTCAACGCAAAGACTGGACGCTCGCAGCTTCCCACACGTCTCAGCAAAATAGCCCACCTTCCTCTTAGTTCTCGTTGCCGTCCCAACCTTTTTACCGCGCTGTTACATCTTCAGGCGTTTTCCCTGTTCCGGTGTTCCAAAAGATGGTTACCAAGCAGTACGCCCAGGAATAGTTCTTCGTCGGGACTACCCAGTCGCAACGTGCTGGTGTCCTGAGAGATGGTTTCCAAGCTCGCCAACACGAGCTTATCGCCCGCACTTTCAGGTCTCTCGGAAACTAGTTTCTATGATCCCAACCTGCGAAACCGCCAGCCGGGGCATCGGTAGAAAGCCCGCCAACGGAGGTTTACTCCACATTGCTTACTATCCGCTTTTGCCGTTTCTGTCCCAATTCATCGAGCAGCACGAAAGTCATGCAAACGTAGGTTTCCGGGACTATCGCAACCATCAGCATAATACAGTGCCGTGACTAACGGTGCGATGGGAAACCTAGGGAATCGAAGTGGCGTAGCGCCTGAAAGGCCACATGCTTACGATCCGCCAGAAAGCAAAGCCAAGGCCTTCTCGGCGTCGGCAGGAGTCAAGGCTTTACCGTGGTAATTTTGTTCCGCTAACAGTTGGTGAATAGGATAACCCTTGATTGTCCGAGCCACAATAACAGACGGTTGGCCCGTGCGTTGACTGGCGCTACGCAACGCGCGTAGCACGGCCGACCAATCATGGCCGTCTATTTCCTCGGCATGCCAGCCAAATGCAGCGAACTTGGGTGGTAGCGGGTCAAGATCGAGCACTTCTCGTGTGGGGCCGGTTTGCTGATAGCCGTTATGATCGACGATGGCTACCAGGTTATCCACACGATACTTGACCGCAGCCATCACCGCCTCCCAAACCTGGCCCTCATTGACCTCGCCATCGCCCAGAAGAACATAAACGCGGGAGTCGTAACCGTCGAGCCGACAAGCCAAGGCGTGCCCCAGACCGATGGACAAACCCTGCCCTAGCGAGCCTGTGGATGCTTCGACCCCAGGCAACCGACGCATATTCGGATGACCCTCCAAGGGACTCCCAATTTGCCGCAAGGTGTCGAGTTGCTCCACGGGAAAATAACCAGCCTCGGCCAACACTGCATATAAAAGCGGAGCTGCATGCCCCTTGCTCAGAATGAATCGGTCGCGTTGGGGCCAAGATGGCTCCTGGGCACGATAACGTAATAGCCCTCCGAAATAAAGGGCGACCACCACTTCCACCGCGGACAATGAACTGGTCGGATGGCCTGAGCCGGCCTTGGTGGTCATGCGGATAATATGTCGGCGAATTGTCAGTGCTTTTTCACGCAGCCGAGGGATGAGCAAGGCGTCGTTATCAGACATGGCTTGTTCCGTGCTTGGGGTGCCACAAGAAGGACTTGACCACTCCTTTAGCCTGGTGTCGGCATTTTGGAAACTGCGTGAGGGATCGTCCAGTTAAAACGGTGAATCGCCGCGGGCAGACGACTTTGTTTTCTTCACCGGCCCCTTTAAGCACCGCGAGCCGGCGCTTGCGCGGCCGGCGTCACGGGCCTCTCCCTGCTCCAGCCCCACACCTACGTCCTGGTACCGGGGCAGTCTCGTACAAGCCGTTTGGCTTGTATCAATGGTATAAGCAAGGAGCATGCCAAATAGCTAAATCTTCCAAGTATGGCGCAAGTCGATTTCACTTAGCTACTTACGTAATTATTGTACCACAGGAATTGAGCCACTTTTCGGGGGCCGAGTAATATTTACAAAGCCTACTGGTAAATTTTGCCACACCTTTTCACCAATCCTTCCGATTGGTTCCACCTAAGGGTTGGCTTACCCTTATGTGCGAATCCTCGAGGAAAATGGTGCCGGAGCTTGTACGGTTGCCGAACTCTAGGCATCTCTTTAGCCGAAACGTTCCTTTATTTCCGTGTGCATAATTCTGAAGGTTCTAATTTATCTCCGCTGAATGAAACGGTAGAAGACCGCTATTGGTTTTTTGGCCCTCGTCCCGGAGAGCGGTGCGTTTATCTGCGTAACCTGCGATTAGCTTAACGTTGCCCGGCAGCCAGGGCCACGGGCGTAAGGACACTTCAGTAAGAGGTCGCTCGCTAGGAAAAGTCGAATCTGCCCTGGATAAGACTCTGCCGCGCGAGGGTTTCTACTTTCCATGTTTTGTAGTTGCTTTCAAGAGCTCGCTCGCGCAACGTTATTTATCCGGTTCAGTTTCGGCGAGGGAGACCAAGGAGGCACGATATACTGGAGCCTTTTTCAGGCTAAAGTAGCTGGCCGAGGTCTGTAACCTGAGGAATACCAACCCGCGAACATCCGGCGCCAGCCTCAGGTAGCCCTTGATGAGGCAGCGAAGTCGCGCTCACTAGCCCAACATCCGAACCACTATCCAACGCCGATGCAACGCCCCAAACCCATGATTGGCTTCCCGGTGTTGTTTCGCTACTCTCAACTCACTCCCCGCCTGCTCCGTGCCAGCTCTGCCGTTTCCTTGCCACAATATCCCTGATCGACCCAGGCAACCTCGACCAGCTGATTTCTGACGTTTTGCAGTTTCTCCGCCGGGGCCTTCGCGAGGGCGTGTCCTTGTTCGTGGGTCCGCGGCAGTAGCTTGGCCGGCAGATGAGTAAGCAGGTCCACCATCGCATGGGTTTCCCAGCTGCATTCGCTCTTGTGCCACCGCGACCAACTCGTGCCGCTTTTCCGGAGTTGCTGGCATCGTATCTCCTACCACATCATCGTTGACAGCTGGGCCTGCAGTCCGGGGGCCAAACGGATCAGCACCCGCAAATTATGGGCGATCCGCTTGAGGACGCCGGCTTGCACCCAAGGCTGAGGTGGCCGGCAAACCGCCGTTTATGGGAAAATTGTGACGCAGGGTAACGCCATAAACAAGCGGTCGCCGCTGCATACTGCACGGCACCGAACAGTCCCTTAGCGAGCATTTCACGTGGACTTCGCCTTCCCGGCTCAGGGTCAAGTAGCGGAGCGGAAACTCCCGTTCCGCATCCATGACAGGACTGGGATACGACTTCCACCCGGTAGAGCAAACGAAAACTCTCACGGTGGTTTAACAAGACATAGTGCTGCGGTCTAAAGGAAGTTACTCATTACTCCTGAAGAAGTTGTCTTGCCCGTTTCCGGCAATGCCCGACACCTAGAATGAATTGGGGTGTCCGAGTTGCTCCATCAACTTGAAAAAGCCATGCCGATACGGTTCGACGTGCTGACGCTGTTTCCCGAAATATTTCACGGCTATCTGAGCCAAAGCATCCTTAGGCACGCTATTGAGCGTGGTCTGGTCGAGGTGCACCTATGGAATTTCCGCGATTGGGCCAAAGGGAAACGCAAGAATGTGGATGATCGGCCCTATGGTGGTGGGCCGGGCATGGTGTTGATGTGCGAGCCGATCATCGCCGCCGTGGAAGCGGTGCAAGCCAAAGCGCAACCACCCGGGCACCTGGTCATGCTTACTCCGTCCGGCGAACGCCTAACACAGCGCCTCGTTCAGGAACTGGCGCAGCATCCGCGGTTATTGTTACTCTGCGGGCGGTATGAAGGTTTTGATGAACGGATACGCATCCTCTTGCAACCGCAGGAAATCTCCATCGGCGACTATGTTTGCAATGGCGGCGAGGTGCCCGCGATGGTAATCATTGACACGGTCATTCGGCTGGTGCCTGGCGTGCTGGGCAAGTCGGAAAGTTTAGTCGAGGAATCGCACGCCGAACCGGGATTGGTCGAGTATCCGCAATACACGCGACCCCGAGTGTTTCGCGGCTTAGCCGTGCCGGAAGTTTTGTTAAGCGGCAATCATAAGCAGATCGCCCAGTGGCGCCGTCAACAGGCTTTGTTACGCAGCCAACAGCGACACGGCAGTTGTTCTAATTCCCCGGCTGAAAGTCCCTCTGCCTCCAAGGGGGTGAGTCAACACGAGGAGCAATGCGCCGACCGTTCTGATTCCCACCCGAGACAAAACGTCTTTCCGTCGTCCCACACAACCTCGTGAACCGCGCCGTGTCTATTTGGCGTGCCTTACCCGCTCCTGATTCAGTTGGCCAGACTGCCTCAACTATGAGTGTCGGGGTGGTCGCAGCCCGTATAAATTGTGACTATTATCCTGCTACCGCGCGGGCAAAACGCGCGTTACACTTGAGAGAAAGGCTAGGCATTCATGGCCGACGTGTGGGAGCGGTTATGCCCAGCGCCGCAACTGAGCTGAAACAAATCGGGCCTTATGAAATCCTCGCTTTAATCGCTGAGGGCGGGATGGGGACGGTCTATCGCGCACGCCATCGCGAAAGCGGGGAACTCGTGGCTGTCAAGGTTTTTCCCGCGGCCATGGCAAGTAATCTTGTGTTGCTGCAGCGGTTTGAACAGGAATTCCGCGCCGCCAGCCGATTGACCCATCCGAATATTGTTCGAGCGCTGGAATTTGGTCGCGATGGCAAGGTGCCTTACATCGTCATGGAGTTAGTGGAGGGGGAATCCCTGGGCCAGCGGGTCGAAAGGCTAGGACGCCTACCCGAAGCAGAAGCCGTGGCGTATATCGTCCAGGTAGCGCAGGGGCTGCACCAGGCGCACCGCCAAGGCATCATTCACCGCGACGTCAAGCCCGATAACATTTTGGTCGATCCACATGGTCAAGCTAAGTTGGCCGATCTGGGTCTGGTGAAAGATTTGGACGCCGACCTGAATCTTACCCGCACCGGCCGAGGTTTAGGCACACCGCACTTCATGGCCCCGGAGCAGTTCCGTAATGCCAAACATGCCGATGTGCGTTGCGATGTGTACGCGCTGGGTGCCACGCTGTACATGCTCGTTACAGGCCAACTTCCCTTCCGCGGATGTTCGCCGCTCGATGCCTGGATACGCAAGATTCACAACGATTTGCCCAGTCCACGGCAACTGCGCGCCGAACTGAGCGAGCGGGTGGACTGGGCCATTCGGCGTGCCATGAGTGCGGATCCTGATAAACGCCCTGCGGACTGCCGAGAGTTCGTCGAGGACTTACTAGGACATCGGATACGCGAGGCGGGGCCATTCTTTGAACCCATCGAAACACCCCAGGGCGATTGGTTCGTGCGTTATGCTACGTTGGAGGGCCATCTGGTTACGCGTAAGGGGCCGCTAGCTGTCATTCGTCGTGCTCTGCAGGGGGGCAAGTGTGGCCAACTGGAGCGAGTGCAGGTCGCGGTTCATGCGGATGGGCCATTTGGTCCGTTGCAGGAGTTTCCGGAGTTACGCGATCTGGTGATTCAACCCGGGGTGCTCTCGCTGCCGCGTATGAGTTCACGGCCGACCCATGCTCCAGCCGCGGGAACCGAGATGAGCGGGCAGCAGATCCTGTCGCGTCATTCAGCGCTTTCTTCAGCCGTGCGCTCTTCGGTCCAACCGATTGCGACAGGCTCAGGTGCCGCCACCGCTATGGGCACTCTCAACGCCGCTATCGAGGTGTCCTCAACTCGGACCGAGAAACCGACCGCAACCCTACCAGCACACCAAAGCGCCAAACCGTCGGCTGATCTTGCTTTGAAAGCCCCCAACCGCGTCAAACGGCCCGAAAACGCCCGCTCTTCCCAAACCGATTGGTTGAGTTGGTTAGCCGTGTTGATCTTCGTTCTAATCGGCTTTTTCCTAGGCTGGTTCCTGATTCGTTGAAACACCATTGTCAGAGTTTGGAAGATAAGGGGAAAGTGCCTCCGCAAGCCCCTCCTGGGAGGTATCTTGCTCCGTCGCAACCAATCCCATAGTAAAGTTTGCGGATACAAGCGGTGAGGCCGAGGCCTTATCCATTACGCCAGCGCCCTTGGGCAACGAGGTCATGCCGGTTCAGGAAACTTGGGCCGCTTACTGTGCCCTAGCCAGTTTGATTCTGTTACTGTGGCTCATTATTCGCGGACAGATGCAGGCATTCGTCGCCTTGTTGGTCGTGAGTGTGGTTCTGGGCTTGGCCACGGGCATGCCACCGTTGCGCGTAGTGCAGGCTCTGGGCCAAGGCGTGGGCGACATTGCACGCGAGGTGATCCTTGTGCTTGCCCTCGGGGCGATGTTAGGACGCGTCCTTGAAGCCTCGCGCGCCGCTGAGGTCTTGGCTCAAACTCTGTTACGTTGGTTTGGCGAAACGCGGGCTTCGCTGGCCGTGCTTCTGGCGGCTTATCTTGTCGGCTTGCCCGTTTTGTTTAACGTCGGCTTCCTGCTGCTCATCTCGATTGTGTACCAGTTGCAGGAGAAGACAGGGAAGTCGCTCTTGTACTATGGCACACCGATGGCCTTCAGCTTGGGCGTTGTCCATTCGTTGGTGCCGCCACATCCGGGTATCGTCTATGCCGTATCTGCTTTGCAGGGGAACTTTGTGAAAGTGATGGTTTGGGGGGCGCTATTAGCCTGGCCGATGGCCCTCGTAGGCTGGTATGGCGTTGGCAAGTATTGGGCTGCTCGTCAATTCGTTGCCGTACCTGCAGCCTTGCGACAAACGACTATGGCGAACGTGCCTCCTGCGGTACGTAGTTTCGGGGAAGCGTTGCTGTTGGTGGTGCTGCCGCTATTGCTCAGCGCCATGGGTTTTGCCGTCGAAATCCTCGAGCGGACGCAAGCGCTTCCCTCCTGGACACGGGAACCGCTGTATTGGCCCGGCACATCGTGGCATACCCACAGCCTGACTCACTGGCTGCGGTTTTTCGGCCATCCCATCGTCGCCCTGGCGATGCCTATTGCGTTAGGCATGGCGCTATGCTGGTGGCGTGCTGGTTTCGGCCGTGTGGAGTTAGCCAAGTTGGCCAGCAAAGGTTTAGAAGACGTGGGTTCGATAGCCCTGCTGTTTCTCGCCGCGGGTGCCTTCAAGCAGATTTTGCAGGAATCAGGTGCGGGGCAACAACTGGCCCGCTGGATTCTCGCCCTACCGCTGAGCCCCGCTTTGTTGTGTTACCTGGTGGCGGTGGCGATGCGGATTGCCCTCGGCTCGGCCACCGCGGCGATTGTAACCGCTGCACCTTTATTAGCTCCCTTCGCCGCCAAATATCCCGGTCAGGAGACGCTGCTTATCTTAGCGCTCGCTTGCGGCATCACGTTTATGACCCAACCCGCGGATAGCGGATTCTGGATGGTGAAGGAATACTTCAACCTGAGCGTCCGGGATGTCATGCTGTACTTCAATGCCGGTCGCATTGCCATGTCCGTCTTTGGCATCGCCGTCGTTCTGATCGTCGAGCAACTGATGTTTTAACCCTCCTGTGTTGGTAGTTGCTGGCGTTATTTTGCAACGGCATTGGGGTCTAACGAGGGAAGGGGTAGTTATTTTCGAGACGGGACAGAGCGTGGGCGATCCAACCTCCGCCCAGGACGCGTGTACCAAGATAGCACACAGCCGCCTGACCGGGCGTGACTGCAAGCTGGGGCTCATCGAACCAGATGCGGACGCGCTGCTGAGGCAATGCCTCTACTGTCGCGGGCACTGCCGCGGCACGGTAACGAATCTTCACTAGGCAGCGTACAGGCTGTGTCGGTTCCTCGATGAGCCAATTGAAACGTTCGGCGACCAGTCCGGCACTGAGGCACTCCTCACGGCTGCCCACGACCACGGTATTATCGGCTGGCAGAATGGCCAGAACGTACCGGCGCTGGCCGGCCGCGAAGCCCAGACCTTTCCGCTGACCGATGGTAAAGTTTTCGATGCCAGGATGTCGGGCCAAAATTCGTCCGGAGGTGTCCACGATCACGCCTTGGGTGTTTCGGTCAGGGCGATGTCGGCGTACGAAGGCGGCGTAATCACCATCAGGCACAAAACAGATTTCCTGGCTGTCGGGCTTATTGTGCACGGGCAAACCCGCCTGGCGAGCCAATTCGCGAATCTGTGGCTTAGTGAATTCACCTAGGGGAAACAGAACCCGCTCCAGTAACTGGCGTCGAACGCCCGCCAGAACATACGACTGATCTTTGTGCCCATCTACTGCGCAGTGCAATTCTACCCCGCCTGGGCCGTGGATAATCCGTGCGTAATGTCCCGTCGCGATGTAATCGGCAGCGAGTTGTCGGCCGTAGGTCCAAAGTCGGCCAAACTTGAGCCAATTGTTACACACCACGCAAGGATTCGGCGTGCGCCCAGCTAAGTATTCGTCGGCGAAATAATCCATGATGCGGGTAAATTCGTGGGAAAAATCCAGCGCGTAAAACGGAATGTCGAGAATTTCTGCCACGCGACGGGCATCGGCGGCATCGAGTGACGAACAACACCCTTTGTGCTGGCGACGGGGCGCGTCCTGCCCTGTTTTGCCGTTCTCGTGTTGCGGGACATCAGTGGCGCACACGTCGGTATGGACGCCGGTACGCATGAACAGCCCGATGACCTCGTAGCCCTGCTGCTTCAGGAGCCACGCGGCCACGGAGCTATCCACTCCCCCACTCATTGCCACCACTACGCGCTTTGTCATGCTCGTTTACCGTTGCGGCCCCCAGGCACGACAATCATCACACAATGGCTATCCCTTTGATAAGCGCATTTTTCAGAGCGTCATCGGCTCCAACTAACTCCAATTAGCTCGACCCACATACGGCTTTCCATTTTAAGCCGCTGTACCAACCATGGGTGTTCGGTGCGGGACGATCCCTTGGTAGGAACAAACTTGGAGCGACAGCCAAAAGGAACGATTGGTCATTGCTTCTAGCTAGGGTCCATCGTGGGAGTGGACCTCGAGTCGTTTTTGTAGAGTGCGGCGAGCTTCTTCCAAGCGTTGCAATAAGTCGCGTTGGCGGACATGGGGTGTCGTGCGGATGGCAGTCTCGGCTTGAGCCAGCGCGTCTTCGAGGTAACGACGGTCTTGGTCGCGAAGCGTGGGACGGCGTGGCAGCTTGAGGGCGGAGGTGTGGGCCACGAGCCGATCGCCGTTCCAACAGCGCAGCGCCAACCAACCGGACGGCAACTCCGACAAATGGTCCGCTCCGCAGGTGAAGGATAATTCCGCTTGGTAAATGGGCACACTAAGTATCTGAACTGACGCAGGCGAGCCGACTGTGGCTTCGCGAGAATGATCCGATGCCGCGGTGTTCTTTGCGGGAGTCTGCGACCCATATAAAGAGGATGGCTTATCACTGCCTACCCTCGTCCGGCTGGGCACTGGAGCAACGGTCGCCGTCGCAATGACTTCGCCGCCGCAGATCAATTCCAATTGCGTAAATGGTAATACACTCTGCGCCCGAGCCACGAGCCGATAATCAGACCGTGCCTCTGACCCCGCAGTGGAGTTTTCATCTGCTTGGCGCGTCGGGCCGACATCGGAGGCCTCGGGCGCGTTCTGGGCCGACCTCGGAGGCAGTTGCCAAACTTCAGCCATGCCGTTCACTTGCCAGCTGAAGATCGGGCCGGCGGTGACATAGGTATGTCCGTGTTGCACCGCACGAACCCAATCGGCAAGGGTCAGAGGCTTATCTGCACCGAGCCAGGTGGCTGTGCGAACGGTGCCCAATGCCACCATGTTGCTCGTTTTGCCACTGGCGCCGACGAGAGGAATGCTATAGCCGGCGTTGAGCAGAGCGTACCAAAGCTGCAAGGCATGGTCGTCCCACGGAGCAGTCGCGCACCATTCCAAAGCGTCAATCTGGCCGAGCAATGCCAACGGCAGTCGTTCTCCCATAACGCCAGGAAACGCGGTCCAAATTACTAAGCCCCCCTTGCGATGGCATTGGTTACACCAATCGGCCAAGGTGTAATGCTCAAAGCCAGGCTCGCCAGCGGTCAGCGGGAAGACCAGGCGATGACAGTAAATAAGTGCCAAGTCGCCCCAGGGCCCACCCCGTTGATAGGTGTTGACGCAGACGGCACAACCATATCGTTCTAAGAGTACTGACTGCCCGCTGAATTCCAGCACCTGAGCCAAGCGGGGCAAGCGTGGTTCATCCCAGCGAGCCGCTAAAACGTGTACTAAATCTAGGCCCTCGGCAGCGCCTTCTAAGGCAGCGGCTGCCGCTGGGAGAAAATGAGCGCGCGTGTCGCACCAATACCAACCTGGTGCTGGGTCGAGGAGACGGGGCAGTTGCACGCGGAGGGCAATTTTGCCCAGGCCCCGATCCGTGTTCAGGGACATCGGAGCGTACAACGGACCGTGCCAGGCTTCTACGCACACTTGTCCCGCAGGCAAACGCACCTCGCAGGAACCATCGGTGTAAACCCAAACCCTTCCCTCCTGCACCAGATGACCTCCGACTTCCTGAGCTGGCTCAGTTTTCGGATCGTCCAGGTAGCCTAAGGGCACACGAGTTTTCCCGTAAGCATCGCGGATATGCAGACGACATGGTAAAGTTCGTCCCGAGCGGGAGTCGGTAATCCGCAGGTGCACCGTCTGTTCCACAATCGGTCCCTCCGCTGCCCGGTCATGCCTGCTTTCAGACGCTGCGAATATTCTGGGCTATCTCGCGCTGGCCGACCATGATGCCGGATCTTTCGCTCCATCAGGGCCAGAATCACCGGAGAAGTTATTGCCTTGCCGATACCCTTTTCCAGGATAGGCATCCTTCATAACTGCTTTTCGTCCCCCTTACAGAACAAGAGAGTTTCTTGTCCCTCTACGGGGCGAGAATGGAGGGCAGTTCGGGAAAATCCAATCCCTGCTGCAAGAAAAAGGTCAAGCCGAGGCCGCAGATCGCGGCAAGCAATGTGAGCGTAGCGAAGACCAGAGCTAGTTGGGCCAGCTTACGATGGCCAAATGTGTAAGTGAACACGGTCTTGACGACGGTATTAGTGATGACTGCCAAGGTGATGGCCAGCGTGGCCCAGAACGAAGAGATTTGTTGCCGACCTGTGAGCTGGGCTACGCTCAGCGTAATTGCGTCCATGTCAGTGGTGCCAGCTAAGAGCGCTACGGTCAGTAACCCGGATTCTCGCCCGATCAACTGAGCGAAGCGCACAGCGAGTAACACAAGCACAAATAAACCAGCCAAGCGGATAGCCGACCATAACGAAAACGGATTCGCTGTCACGACCTCGAGCGATTCGGTCGCTGGTGCATGACGAAGAAAGGCCAGGGCGTATAGGCCGACTATCAGGCTGGCCAACCCCACCGGGCCAAGGAGCCAGAGCAGCAGCGGGAAGTGAACTAAGCCCACGGCGACGAGGACGCGCAGCCCCATAGCCGCCCACGATAAACCAATGCCCATAGCGCAGGAGCGAAGTAATTCGGGTTGTTCCCGCGCCCGCGCCGATAGGGCCAGCGTAACTGCCGTGCTCGAAACCAAGCCGCCGAGTAACCCGGTGAGTAGTAGTCCCCAGCGTGGCCCGACCACACGCAGGCCCACGTAGCCCAGGAAACCGACGGCGCTGATAAGAACCACGATGAGCCAGGTGCGATACGGGTTGAATAAGCGGAACGGTTCCCAGCCATAATCTACATCGGGCAGCAGAGGAAGCACAATAATGCTAATGACAGCCAGTTGGAGCGCAGCATACAAGTCCTGCTCCGAAATTTTTCGGACCCAATCGTGGAGGATGCGGCGGAGCGAAAGGATTACCGTAGTGCCGACCGCCAAGCCCGCGGCCAACAGCCAGTGCCCCCGATACGTCATAGCGCCATAAACATAAGTCAACAAGGCGGCCACCTCAGTGGTCATACCGATGTCGCCGCGACTACCCGTCAGGAAATAAGCCATCACCACGATGGCAGCGATACCGCCGGTCAGTGTTACAAACAAAGCTAAGTGCACCTGCTCACCGAGCCAAGCCGCAGTACACCCGAGCAAAGCCAATAAGGGAAACGTGCGTATTCCGCCGGGCAGGCCGCCGTTTTCTGCGGGAGAGGAACGCTCCCGCTCCAGGCCAATGAGGCAACCCAGGGCCAGAGATATGCCGAACGGTGCAAAACTGTGCCAATGAGCGCCTGCCGGGCTGAGGTCGGTGTCGCCGATAGGCCAGGGGATTGCTGAGCTCGGCACGGACATGCCCCGCAGGTTATTCGCCGATGATCTTAATCAGGACGCGTTTCGGTCGTCGGCCGTCAAATTCGCCGTAAAAGATTTGCTCCCATGGGCCGAAGTCGAGCTTGCCCTTGGTAATGGCCACCACCACTTCGCGTCCCATAATCTGGCGTTTGAGATGGGCGTCGGCGTTATCCTCGCCCGTGCGGTTATGATGGTAAACATTAGGATCGGGATTATACGGAGCGAGTTTTTCGAGCCAGCGGAGAAAGTCCTCGTGCAGACCGCGTTCGTCATCGTTGATGAAAACCGAACTGGTTATGTGCATGGTATTGACCAAGCACAATCCCTCGCGGACACCGCTTTGTCGCACTGCTTCTTCCACCTGCCGAGTAATGTTCACGAAACCATAGCGCTCGGGCAAATGCATGGTCAGGTACTGCGTATAAGTCTTCATCGTGCTTCCTCCGCTATCTCAGTGGCTGTCCTGATCTAGGGACTAAGAGCTGAGGCCGCAATTGGTACTAGTATGGCCTACACAATTTCAGGCTCTCCATCGGCGCGGCGTGAAGAATCATCTTCGCTTAGGCGAAATCATGCCCCTTCGGCATTGCCATAGCCTTATCCTCTCCATGGTGATTAATCTGCACCGAGAATTGAAGCACAAATCCCGGGAGCGTATTCCAACCCTATCCACACAGGCCGCGAAACGCTAGGAAGAGTAACATATTTCGCGGCTCACCTTGTTATTTCTCTTCCCGGAAAGCCCTAGACTTTCCTGCGATGAGAAGTGTAACGCCTCAGCGCATGGAGCATGCACATGAGCGCACCGAGAACTGAAGCCGACCCTTGGTTTCAATCCTTATTTGCGGAACGAATTGGCGGAGCGAATTATGGAAAAGGCACGGCTATTTACAAGTTCGAGAAGATCAAGCGAGCGAAACGGGCCGCGTTAGCAGCGCACCCGGAGCGGAAGTTGCTCGATTTTGGCATCGGCGAAAACGATGAGATGGCTGATAGTATCGTTCGGGAAGCGCTGAAACGGGAAGTGGATCGGCCAGAAAATCGCGGTTATGCGGACAACGGCATCCAGGAATTCAAAGATGCGGCCGCGGCGTTCATGAAACGGGTCTTTGGCGTGCAGCTCGACCCGGCGCGTGAAATTAATCACTGCATTGGTTCGAAGTCAGCGTTGGCCATGCTCCCCGCGTGTTTTATCAACCCGGGCGATATTACTCTTATGACTGTGCCAGGTTATCCGGTAGCCGGAACGCATACGCGTTATTACGGTGGACAAGTTTATAACTTGCCGTTGCTCGAGGAGAATGGCTTCCTGCCCGACCTAAAAAGCATTCCAGCGGCAGTGCGGAAGCGGGCCAAGCTGCTGGTGCTCAATTATCCCAACAGTCCCACGGGAGCGGTAGCACATCGCGACTTTTATCGCGAAGTTATTGAGTTTGCTCTGCAGAATCAGATTGTGGTTATCCAGGATGCGGCCCACATTCTGTTGACATACCACGGGGAGCCCTTCAGTTTTTTGCAAGTCGAGGGAGCAAAGGAAGTCGGCGTTGAAGTCCATTCGTTATCGAAGGGACATAACATGATCGGTTGGCGTATCGGTTTCGTGGCCGGCCATCCCAAGATCGTTCAGGCGTTTGCCGACGTGAAAGACAATTGTGATTCAGGACAATTCATGGCGATTCAACACGCCGCGTGCGTCGCCTTGAATCACGACGAAATCTGGAGGCGGACGCGGGAAAAATACCGTCGGCGGCTACAAAAGCTGGTGGACGCATTGAACCGAGTCGGTTTTCGCGCTCGGATGCCCGGTGGCACCTACTTCCTCTATGTGCGCGCACCCCGTCGGGCCGCAGGACGTACTTTCGAGACCGCGGAGGAATTTGCTCATTTCCTGATCACAGAACAATCCGTTTGTTGCGTTCCCTGGGACGACGCGGGGCCTTATTTGCGTTTCAGCGTCACTTACCCAGCTCAAGACGAACGAGAGGAAGATGCGCTTATGGCAGAGACGGTGGAGCGGCTTCGCCGATTGGAGATGCAATTCTAAGTACCCCAGGTATGCCCGGAAGTCGGTATTTAATCGCTCCTTGCAGATCCGGCGTCTCATCTTATGATAGATAGCAGGCCCCGATAGCGGAGTGATTTCGTTGCGGGAGAAATAAACATGTCGTCAGCTTCAGAGATTCGCCAGGAATGTCCCAATTGCGGCGGGACAGTAGTGGTGAAAAATCCCGACTTGGTTGGCAAGAAAGTCACCTGCCCGAAGTGTAAGAAGGCAGTGCTCATTGCAGAGCCCGCCCCTGCGAAAACCAAACCCACGAAAAAGAAAAAGGAAGAGGCCAGCCCGGTTGGAGAGGAGGCGAAGAAGAAAAAAGCTAAAGGCAAGAAAGCTGATCAACAGGCCCAGGTGAAGGTCTTGTTGCTGGTGGGAGGAGGACTGTTGGCAGTCGCGGCGGTAGTTGTGGTGCTGTTTTTCGCCTTGTCGGGTTCGGGGGGAAGTGATCAGCAGAACAATGTGGCGCAAAACCAACCGCCGCCGAACAACCTTCCAGGAGGTCCGCCTGTTGGAGGTGGAGGATTTCCCGGCCAACCGGGTAACCCAGCCGGAGGTCCCAGTGCTGTCGTTTCGGGCGACGTCAAGCCACTGCTAGAGGCTTTGCAAGGCGCTGACGCACAAAAAGCCAGCGCCGCACGACAGCAACTGGTGCGCATGCTCTTTCAACTGAATCCTCAACCTCGACAAGAGTTGATCAAGAAGTTACAGGAGTTGGCCATCAAAATGGCTGATCGGGACTATAATCCCGCCTTGCACGTGCTCGATTTGGCCAGTCGTGCTCTGCGGGGGAGCGATATCGAGACACGGCGCGAGTTAGCTCAAGCGGTTTCGATGGTGCGCCGGCAACTCAGCAAGCGTGCAGGCAACTGGCAGGCGCACGCGACCAATTTACTCCCCAACGATACCCAGATGTTCGTGCATATTCCAGTAGCGCGGATGCTCCGAGGTTTTCCGCACGAAATGATCTTTGACCACGCTGGTTTTCTTCCTCAAGACTTTGAGCAACAATTAGGCATCGAATTGACGCAAGTGGATCACATTGTGGTAGCGGGATTACCAACGCGCCAGCAATGCATGGTCATTGTAACCACCAGGGTGCCTTATAACCGCGATCGCGTGGAAACAGTTTTGCAAGTTCAGAAGCACACGCGCCAGACGCGCGCCGGGAGAGAATACTACCTAGGACGGTGGCGTTTTCTCCGGGATTTTTTGGGTGGGCAATTCCCATTGGCCTCGCTCGCCGACACTGCGGCCATCTACTTCGACGCCAATCGCAGGACTTTGGTCGCGGGCCACGAAGAGTTGTTAGCGGCGTGGCTGGAGAAACCCCCAAGTTTGCAGTGGCGTTTAGGGGACAGCGACACGACAGGAGCTGCCGCGGGGTTGCCTCTGGCCGACTTCGGGACGTTCCTGACGCTGGATCGGGAGTTTCGCCTGTTAGTTGACCGCATCGAGCGGGAAGGACCATACTCACTACTTTATGGTGAGTGGCGCACACAAAAGCAATCGAAGGAGTTACTCGAAGGTCTAAAGGCTTGGTTGCAGTGGTTACCGAGCCAATTTCAGGTGTACGCGAAGGACTTCGAGCTGGCCGATGGTTTGGCCTTTGCCTTAGTCCAGCTGCCGGAGGCACCGGTCGCGGTCAACGCGGCCTTGCACACGTCTGGAATGAACGCTGCCGAACGCATCAAAAACTTAGTCCTGCGGGCCAAGTTGCCGGCAGTGAGGGATATGTTAGCCCGAGCGCTGGAAACTAATGTTGTGGTGCGCGATTTAGACAAGGAATTGCTAGGACCGGCGCAAGAACCGCCCGGCCCGATAGAAGGCGCACCGGGAGTGCCACCGGGTGGTCCGAATCCTGGTGGTCCGCCCGTGGACGTAGGGGTCCCCGGAGCGGCCGGTAGTGCCCCTGGCGGAGGCATGCCCCCTGGGGGTGGGATGCCGCCCGGGAGCGGGCCAAGGCTCAAGCCCATTCCACCGCAACTCGGCGGTGGTGCCGGCAGTGCCCCAGCCAATCCAGGATTACCCATGCCACCTATGCAACCGCCCCAAGCGGCTGGCTCAGGGCCCGCTCCGGGGAATCCTTCGCTAGGCAATCCGCTGCCAGGATCGGGTGATACCAGCACGCCAGGTACGAAGCCGCCTGGGGAAGAGGTACCACGGGATCCCAATAAACCCGACCTAGTGATTGCTGTGCAACAAGTTGATGAGGTGGTGCTAGTCTCATTTGGCATAACCAAGCCGACTCAGCCGTTGGTTCTGTCTCTGCAAGAGCAACTAACAGACGTGAGAGGGGAGATGCTTTTGCAGAACCGTCCGTTGCGGCTCCAAGATTTAGCTCGAGCGGGGCAAACTTACCCTGCGAATCACAACCGCGCTTTTCCACCCGGGGCACTAATTGGGCGAGCGGAAACGTACGGTGTGCGGGGGGATTTATTATTAGAGGAACGGGTGTCGTTGTTTCGTGAGTTACTTCCCTATCTGGACGACGATCGCTATCGTCAGCTCCACACACAAATCGATCCCGCGAAGGCATGGTACGATGCCGATAACGTCAGAGCCGCACGTGTCTTAGTGCCTCATTTTCTGCATCCCAGCGCGCCGCCGTTTTACCGGCAGGTACGGGTAGGCGACCGCGAAGTGCGCGCCGCGCTAACGCACTTTGTCGGCATGGCGGGTGTGGGTCCAGATGCGCCGTTTTACCCCAAGCACCATCCGTTGGCGGGGATATTCGGTGACCCCGCTCACCGGGGCCCAACTTCTCTCGAAGATATCCGCGATGGTACGAGCAACACGATTCTGTTCATTCAAACAGATTCCCGTTTAGCGGGACCTTGGCTCCAGGGAGGCGGTGCCACCATGCGGGGCAGCAGCTGGCAGGGCAACGACGTAGGTCGGCCTTACGGTTTCCTGGCACCTCCGCACGGAGGCAAACCGGGAACGTTTGTGGTCCTGGCTGACGGTAGTGTCCGGTTCATCACGCGAGATATCGCGCCGGAGGTCTTCAAGGCCCTGTGCACGATGGCTGGGGGAGAAACTTTGCCGGAACTCAACGCGGTCGCGCCTATGATACCGGCCGGGACGGAAGCAGCGCCTGTCGGCAAGCCTGCCGAAAAAACCCAGCCCGAGGCGAAACCCGCGTCGCCCATTTCGCGTCGCGATCCCTGGTCGCCTGATGCCATCTGGCTGAATCAACTAGCCCCTGAAGTTTCCTTTGGCGACTTCTTGTTTCGCCCTCCAGCTGGTTTCCAGAAAGAAGAGATGAAACCCGGCTCGCCTAAGGAGATGACCGCGCAATGGATTGGCCCTGTGCATGGCGACGTTGGTGTTGCCCCGTTGATGATCGTGAGCTTGACGCCGTTGGACAGCCGTTTGGCAGGGGAACCCTTGGATGTGGTGATCAAGGAAATAGTTGCCAAGTTTCCCTCCGACAGCGGTAAGTGGCAATTCCAGGAGCCCATCGAGCGGGGGCTCATCCAGGGCCGGCTGTTTGCTCGAATCGCTTGCCGCTTTTCAGGTCGTGAGCACCAGCAGCTCGAAGGATATTACTACCAACACACTGATGGCCAATTGGGTTTGGGCATTCTCATTTTGGATCATGCCATTCATGCTGCCCGCACTTTGCCCCTGTTAGAAACTTCCGTAGCGACCTTCCGCCGACGCTAAGGTGTGTGAGGATGCTAATAGGAGCGAGCCAAAAGTAATCGGCCCCGTAGCTGAGGGCAGGAACAAGGAGTGTGGCCACATGGCACTCACCCGGCGGCCTAAGCGGGGTATTCCCGCAGGCTTATGGATTCGCTGTCCCTCTTGTAAGGCCATGCTGTTTCGCAAGGAGGTCGAAGAACGCTTGCACGTCTGCCCAGAATGTGACTGGCACTTTTATATGTCCGCGCGCGACCGTATTCGTTCTTTGCTCGATCCTGATAGCTTCGAGGAATGGTTTGCTGACCTGCGTTCATGCGACCCCATTGGCTTCGTCGACCGTATGCCGTACCCGGAACGACTGCAGAAGGAACAACAAAAGACGGGGCTGACAGAGGCCGCAGTGGTAGGCCGCGGTTATATTCGCGGCCGACCCGTAGTCATCGGCGTTACCGACTTTGGTTTCATGGCAGGAAGCATGGGATCCGTAGTCGGGGAAAAACTCACGCGTACCGTGGAGGAAGCGACCCGCCTGCGATTACCCCTGATTTTGGTGTCCGGGTCCGGAGGGGGAGCGCGGATGCAGGAGGGCATACTGTCGCTGATGCAGATGGCCAAGGTATCGGCCGCGTTGGCCCGGTATGATCAGGCGAACGGTCTGTACATCTCCGTGCTGACCAATCCTACGATGGGAGGGGCTGCAGCCAGCTTTGCCACTTTGGGCGACATCATCTTGGCCGAGCCCAAGGCGCTTATTGGTTTCGCCGGCCAGCGCACTATCTGGGCTACTGTACGCCTCGAGCTTCCAGAAGGCTTTCAAACCAGCGAGTTCCTGTTACGGCATGGCTTCATAGACCGTGTGGTGCACCGCAAAGACCTGCGCACTGAGTTGGCGCGACTGATTGACTACTGTGGCAAGTAACAGATCCTTGAAATTACTCTAGACCTCTACCTTGATTACGATTCATTGCAAAAGCAGACTGCCGTGAGCCTGCTCGATAAGATTCTCGCACTATTTGGTTCTAAACGGTCGAAGACTTCGCTGAAGCCGACGAAGCTCAAGGAACGTTTCGTTTTGGAGACTCGCGTCGGGCAAGGGAGCATGTCGCGGGTGTTCCGTGCTTATGACCGCAAGCTCGGACGTCGCGTCTGTCTAAAAATCCTCGACAAAGAGAAGACGAAGCGCTTTGAAGAACGTTTCGTCGGTCTAAACAAGCCGAGCGAAGGGGAAATCTGCATCAGCTTGCGTCATCGCAATGTCGTCATGACCTACGAGTATGGTATCACTACGGAGGGCGAACAGTTTCTGGTCATGGAGTTGATTGAGGGCGTGGGTTTGAATTACCTGATCGAAACCAATAACCCCCAACTTCGAGGCAAGCGTATCGCTTACCTGGTTCAGGCCGCCGAAGGGTTGGCTTACGTGCATAGTCAGGGTTATCTCCACCGCGATATTTGTCCCCGCAACATGATGGTGACGCACGAGGGGGTAGTGAAGCTCATCGACTTTGGTTTAGCGATTCCTAACCGTCCTGAGTTTTTGCGCCCGGGAAATCGCACGGGAACTGCGAACTACATGGCGCCCGAGCTGATCAAACGGCAAGCGACCGACCTTCGCGTAGATCTGTTTGCTCTGGGGGTAACTGCCTACGAAACTATTACCGGGAAACTCCCCTGGGAAGCTACGCAGAGCTTGCAAGTGATGCTTAGTCGCATCAATGACCCGCCGAGACATCCATTAGAAGTCCGACCTGACCTCGACCCGGACATGGTCGCCTTCTTGCTCAAAGCTATAGAGCGCGACCGTAATAAACGTTTTCAGACCGCCCTGGAGTTCCGCGACGCTTTGCTCGCGCTACCTCGGAAGGACTATTAGCGCGCAGCTTCACGGTTGTGGGTCTTGCGGGAGCCTGGTTTCGGCCTGGAAGGCTTCCTAGTGCCAAGGCCGACTTTGGGACAAAACGCGCTTAGGGCGCAACCTTCGCACTTCGGCTTGCGGGCCAAGCACACTTGGCGACCGTGATAAATCATGCGGTGGCCGAAAGCCACCCATTCGTCTCGGGGAATCAGCTGCATTAGGTCTTGTTCGATTTTCAACGGGTCGGTGTGGCGAGTCAGACCCATACGACGGGCTAGACGTCGCACATGCGTATCCACGACGATTCCAGGCACGCCCCATAACGTGCCGAGCACGACATTCGCGGTCTTGCGGCCGACACCGGGTAACTTCGTCAGTTCTTCCAACGTTTGCGGAAGCTGGCCGCCGTACTTTTCCACCAGAGCGCGGCAGCAGGCGATCAGGTTCTTGGCTTTGGCGCGATAAAAACCTGTGGGGCGAATGTATTTCTCGAGTTCTTTCTGGTCGGCCTGAGCATAATCCTCGGCAGTGCGAAATCGGGCGAAGAGGGCGGGCGTAACTTGGTTGACCCGTTCATCGGTGCACTGCGCCGAGAGCATCGTCGCCACCAGTAATTCCAAGGGGGTCCGATAGTTCAGGCTGCATTTCGCATCGGGATAGAGTTGCCGCAGCGCGGCCACGATTTTCTCGGCCAGTTCACGCCGTCGAGCGTAGCTGCGCGCGTTTTTCGTCGCGGTTGCGGTTTTCGACGAGGTTCCAGATTTCTTTCGCGTCATGATGTTCCAATCACCAATCCCACCAGGCTTGGGCCAAGGTACGCTTCATATTCGCTATAACCGTCTGCGGCTCGGTGCCCGTGGGCGTGCGTATCTCGAAACTCACGATGGGCCGACGACCCGGACGGAGAAAACCGATGTCGAATAACGCCTTCAGACAATCGCGGACTTGGGGCACCGCCACATCGCTGCCAGGAACGCCGAACGGCGGGTGCGTGTCGCCGAAGAGCGGATGATTCTTTTGCGACACACTATTGCCCAGGTGCATGGCCACCAGATGTTCGCGGATCAGCGGAAAATGCCGGCTCGGTTCTTCATGGCAGAGGTAGATATGGCTCAGGTCGTGGAGCAAGCCGAAATCGGGAAAATCGCGGCGGACTTCGCGGGCCACCCACGCGGCCATTTCGCAGGTGCCGATGAGAGCTTTCTTGTCCACGTCGTAATCGAAAATCTCCAAGGCCAGCGGCAATCCTGTCTGCTCGCGGGCCTCGCGACATAAGCGGCGTAGCATGGTGACCAGTCGCTCCATGGCGGCCCGGCGATCCGAGGCAGGTACATTCTTACCGCTCATAACGAAAATCCGCTGCGCCCCGAGTTCCCGCGCTTGAGGAAACAGGCTGACCAGCACGCGGAACGCATGCTCGCGGACTTGTTCATCGGCTGCGTTCAGGTCGAGTTGTAACCGCAATTGCGTCGGTTGACAAGCAAACGACACGGCCAGTTGGCTATCGCGTAATAAGGCGGCACACTCGGCCCGTTCCTGAGCGTCTTCGATCACGCCAATATCGACGGCTTCAAAAAACGGATCGTGAGAAATCACCGCTAACGTGGCGCGAATCGGCCCGGTGCCGCCCAGACATTCGGGGAAAAGCATTCCGTGCACCACGCCGATCCGCATGTACGCCTGCCAAGGTTCTTTCATACCGTGCTCTCCGCGGCGAGCATCGTGGCCGATTGTAGAACACTGCATCGCTCTCGGCAATTTGGTCAACTCGACCACTACTTGAGCGTATACATGTACCAACCACGCGAACTAGGTAATCAGCCTCGGCAATCGGCTAAGTTCGACCCTGCTGCGGCCGACGCCCCGACGCACGTGACCATGGCCAACCGCTCTAGGTGGCGTTATTGACGCCACTAGGCACTGGCCCATTCCTCCGCATAAGATTTACACGCGTCGCACGGGTTTATCCCGCGACTGAACTTAGCATGCTCGCGGCAAACTCCAGGTCGCTATCCAAGCGGAGCGTGCTGCTGCGGAGCGTCTGTGGCTGGGACTTGTTTCGGCAGCTTCATGACAGGACTTCGGGAGCATGGGCTTTCAGTGAGGTGATGAACCCATGGACTTGAGTGTGCAAATCGGTAGCGTGCGGCTGCGGAACCCGATCCTGGTAGCGTCGGGCACCTTCGGCTACGGCCGCGAGATGGCGGATATCGTCCAGTTTTCTCAGCTGGGAGGCATTATTCCAAAGACGATCACCTTGGAGCCCCGCGCTGGGAATGCGCTGCCACGCAGCGTCGAGACCCCATGTGGCATGCTCAATGCCATCGGCCTGGATAACGATGGTTTAGCCCATTTCCTGGAGTACCACTTGCCATATTTGCGCACGTTACCGACCGCCCTCATTGTTAACATCGCGGGGAAGTCGGCCGCGGAGTTTGCCGAGTTGGCCCAGCGCTTGTCAGAACAACCCGGGATTACTGCGCTGGAGCTGAACTTGTCTTGTCCGAACGTCGCTGGAGGTCTCGACTTCGCCACGGACCCGCGTCTGACCTTTCAGGTCGTCGAACAGGTCAAACGCGTGTGCCGACTGCCCGTCTGGGCCAAGCTGACGCCGAACGTCACCGATATCGTGCCCATTGCTCGTGCCGCAGTGGACGCTGGTGCCGACGCCTTGTCGCTGGTGAATACGTTTGTTGGTATGGCCGTGGATTGGCGCAGGCGTCGTCCCATCTTAGCTAACGTCACTGGCGGACTCAGTGGCCCGGCGATCAAACCTCTGGCCTTGCGTTTTGTCTGGCAGGTAGCTCGCGCCGTCCCAGTGCCAATCCTCGGTATCGGCGGAATCACAACTTTGGACGACGTGCTGGAATTTCTGGTGGCTGGGGCCAGTGCTGTGCAAGTGGGAACGGCCAACTTCTTCGACCCGACGGTAACCATGCGGCTGGTGGCTGGGCTACCCGAAGCGCTGGCCAGTCTCGGCGCCCAGTCGGTGCAGGAGATTGTCGGTTCGCTTCAAGCGTGACTCCCTCGGGCCGCGGATACTGTCCAGATGATGCTCGTATGAGCGACACCAGTTTGAGCCTGAACCCGGCATACCTGATCCTGGACGTGGAAAGCGTTCCCGATGGTCGGCTTATACGGCTGTTGCGTTATCCAGGTGAAGCGTTGAGCGATGAGCAAGCAATTCAGCGTTACCAGCAGGAACGGCTGCAGGAGACGGGGCGCGATTTTATTCCCGTCACGTTCCAAATACCAGTAGCGATCACCGTCGCACGCGTCGCAGACGATCTGAGCCTGCTCCGCTTGACCCGTCTCGGTGAACCGACGTTTCAGCTGACCCCCGGCGAACTCGTACGTCAGTTCTGGAATGGCTTGGAACGTATCTTTGCGGAAGCCTCGCCGACTCTGGTTACCTTCAACGGTCGCTGTTTCGACCTGCCCTTGCTGGAACTCGCTGCATTTCGTTACGGGGTAGCAGCGCCGCAGTATTTTCAGCCCGAACGACGCATCCGTCACCGTTTCAGCGAAGGCCACCTCGACCTGTCCGAATTTCTCAGTAATTTCGGAGCACTGCGCCTCACCGGTGGGCTCGACCTGTTTTCGCACCTTCTCGGCAAGCCGGGCAAATTTCACCTCACGGGCGACCAAGTGTACGCCTACTATCGAGCGGGCCAACTGGCCGAGATCAACGATTACTGTGCTTACGATGTGTTGGACACGTATTTCGTGTTTCTGCGCACACGTGTGCTGGTCGGCCAAATCACGCTGGAACATGAACAGCATCTCGTGCGCCAGACGCGCGCTCAGTTGGAGGCCTGGGCAAGCGAAGCGAATGGCGTCTATTTACGGCGCTACTTGGACAATTGGGGCGATTGGCACCCTTGGCCGTGAGCGGACCACGGGAATCACTCCGCCGGGAACAGAGGCGTACTGAGATACCGTTCGCCCAGATCGGGAATGATCACCACGATGACTTTGCCCGCGTTTTCGGGACGCCGGGCCACTTGGATGGCCGCCCACGTGGCCGCGCCCGCGCTTATGCCGCACAAAATTCCCTCCTCCCGCGCTAAACGACGCGAGGTCTCGAACGCATCCTCGTCCTGGACGGTGATCACTTCATCAATGATGTTGAGATTGAGCACGTCGGGAATAAAGCCCGCACCGATCCCCTGAATGCGGTGTCGCCCAGGCTTTATCGGTTCTCCGCGGAGCCGTTGCGTAATCACTGGGCTCGCCGCCGGTTCCACCGCGATGCACTTAAAGGACGGTTTGCGCTTCTTGATCACTTCGCCCACGCCGGTAATCGTTCCGCCGGTACCGATGCCGCTGACCAGAATATCTACATTGCCCCCCGTATCGTTCCAGATCTCCTCCGCGGTGGTACGGCGATGGATCTCCGGATTCGCGGGGTTCTTGAACTGTTGCGGCATAAAGGCGTTCGGGGTCTTAGCAAGTATTTCCTCGGCTTTGGCCACGGCACCGCGCATGCCCTGATCGCCCGGCGTCAGAATAATCTCGGCCCCGAAGGCACGGAGTAGCCGCCGACGCTCGATGCTCATCGTTTCAGGCATGGTTACAATCAGCTTGTAACCCTTAGCGGCGCAGGTAAACGCTAAGGCAATGCCCGTATTACCGCTGGTCGGCTCGATAATGATGGTTTCCCCGGGCTTAATTTTGCCTTCCCGCTCCGCGGCCTCGATCATGGCCACGCCGATGCGGTCTTTCACCGACCAGAGCGGGTTGAAATTTTCCAGCTTGGCCAGCACCGTCGCCTTGGCGTCACCGACCACTCGACGAAGTCGCACCAACGGCGTGTGACCAATGGTTTCCGTGATGCTCTCATAGACGCGGCCGCGAAACGGCAAAGGAAAAGTCATAGTCCGATACTCCCAGTCAGGTTATCTCACCCCAATTATCATATCGCCTTCAGGACGGTCAGGTCATGTGCCCGCTTGTATAACCGCAGGCGATTTTTCTTCCAGACCAACCGCTACAAGCCATGCGTTCTGCGGGCTTCTTTGTTCGGTCTCCCCAGAAATTTTCATAGCCCTTTCACGATGCGGTTGCGACAATAAGTTCTATCTGGAATAATAACAACGGGACTGGGCGTGCGCGCGAGCTCGGAAGGCGCTGCGAGCTCGAGCTTAGCCGGGCTAGCGAGAAAAGCCCACCCTGGGAAGGAGTATGAACACGCCATTATTGTCTTTAGGATTGGAAGGTTTGATGAGTTGGGTGGAAGCGAGGAACTGGCCCCGCTTCCATGCGCGCCAGGTCTGGCGTTGGGTGTTCGTCCGACGCTGTCGTGACTTTTCCCAGATGACCGATGTGCCGAAACGTCTGCGCGAGGAATTGGCCGACCATCTGGATTTCTTCAGCACCCGCGTGGTTCGTGAGCAGCGGGCGAAGGACGGCACGTGTAAGCTACTCTTAGAACTGCGCGATAAGGAAACCATTGAGTGTGTCTTAATTCCCGAGCAAGAACGGCGGACGGCCTGTATCAGCACACAGGTCGGTTGCGGCATGGGTTGTGTCTTCTGTGCGAGTGGCCTCAATGGCTTGGCGCGCAATCTCGACTGGTGGGAAATTCTGGAGCAATTGTTGCACCTGAGTGAGCGGTTGGCTCCGGCGGAACGACTCACGCACCTTGTGGTCATGGGCATGGGCGAACCGCTGGCCAATCTCGATAACCTGTTACTCGCCCTTCGCTGGGCCACCGACCAACAGGGACTGGGGCTGAGCCAACGGCATGTTACCATCTCAACGGTGGGTCTGCCCGCCAAGATACGTCAACTGGCCGATTTACAGCTTTCCTACCACCTCGCGGTGTCGCTGCACGCGCCTAATGACGAACTGCGCAATCGTATCGTGCCGATCAACGCGCGTATCGGCATAGCGGCTATCCTGGAAGCGGCCGATTATTTCTTCCAGAAAACTGGTCGGCAAGTGACTTATGAATATGTGCTGCTGCGCGGGATCAATGACGGTGCGGAGCAAGCGCGACAACTAGGCCAACTGTTACGGGGGCGCCGCGCCCACGTGAATCTCATTCCGTTCAACGATGTGCCCGGATTGCCCTATCGCCGTCCCAGCGACGCCGCTCTTGCGGAGTTCATGACCATCTTGCGACACCACGGTGTCAGTGTCACGGTACGCAAGCGCAAAGGCTCGGAAATCGAAGCAGCCTGTGGTCAACTACGTCGGCAAATGCGCAACCAGGCCAAGGAATTCAGTGTGGCTACGGAACCTATCGTCGTGCCCGCCTCCATGGTATGAGTTTCTCTCCTCGCCACGCTATTTACTCCCGCGTTAGGCCAATTTCCTGCCGACAATTTTTTGCACCATGCCTGCCCAGAGCCAGACCAGCATACAAATGGCGTTACGCGACCCGGACGTTGCTTTGATGCTGCGGGTGCGCGATGACGACCCCCAAGCGTTCGAAGAACTGGTACGGCGGTATCAGGACCGCCTGCTTACGGTGATGTACCACCTGGTGGGCAATCGAGATGAAGCCGACGACCTAGCTCAGGAAGTCTTCCTGCGCGTCTACCGGCATCGCAAGGAATATCATCCACAAGCGAAGTTTTCCACCTGGCTGTTCACCATTGCCCACCACCTGGCGCAAAATGTCTATCGCCGCCGACAACGGAAGCCCGAAGCCCAGCTCGACCTGAGCGATTCGGGCCTACTGGCACAGCAACCGCAGGAGCTTTGGTGCACCACACTGCCCGGGCCGGACGCCCAACTTCGCCACGAAGAGCTCAGTCAAGTTGTCCAATGGGCCATGGCCCAACTGAACGAGCGCCAGCGACTCGCTGTGGTGTTAAATAAGTTTGAAGACATGAGTTACCAGGAGATCGCCGACATCATGCAAATCTCAGTCAAGGCCGTGAAATCCTTATTGAGCCGGGCCCGTGCCCAATTGCGACAACTGTTAGCGCCGTATGTGCAAATGGAGATGCGTTCAGGTCAGTTGCCGCGAGCCTTACCCCACAACGCCACCGACGGGCCGCACGCCCCGGCCGGGAGCCAGCCACAACCCCATACAGCTGAACCCCATGAGTGAACCGTCCTCACTTTCGGAACAAGAGCGTGAAGAACTGATCGCCTACCTGGACGGCGAACTCGATGCCGAGGCCGCCCGCGCTGTCGAGGAAAAACTCCAGCGCCACCCCGCCTGGCGCCGGGAGGCGGAACAACTCCAGGCCACCTGGCAAATGCTCGACTTCCTGCCTCAGGCCCACGCCCCGGCCAGTTTCACCGAACGCACGCTGACCGTCCTGCAAGCGAGTCAAGCCCGGCAACGCCGTTATCAGCGCCTGCGCCGGCTTCTCACGTACACGGCCTGGGCCGCTGCCGTCGCCTGTGCCGCGTTCCTCGGCTTCCAATACGGTGTCTCGTCTCACCTTAGGTCGCCGGATGCGCCCTGGCCCCCGTCTGAGGAAGTTTTGCTCCTATTAGAACATCGTTCCTATTGGCCTTATTACGAGAAACTCGGCAGTTTCACCTTTCTCAAACAACTCGATCAGTCGGACTTGTTCCAAGAGGGAAATTAGTATGCTGAATCTGAACCGCATCCTCTCGGTGTCAGCGATTTTTGTCAACTGGCGTGTTCGAATCGGGATGTTAACGTTTACGGCTCTGGCAGCAATGGTAGGTTATCTCTGGGCCGTGGCCGAGCATTCTTCCTCCGCCTCCGCTCCATCTTCGGCTCATGTCGCGGCGTTGCGTCAGGCTTATCGCCAGTTCCTGCAAATGCCCGCCGAAAAGCGCCAACGCCTGCTCCAATTCGACCAAGCGCTGCGCGAAGAAGACGCCGCGACGCAGGCACGGCTGATACGCCTGATGGTGCGATATTGCGAATGGCTCGAACGACTGATGCCGGAGGAACGCGCGTATCTCGACCAAGCCACGGACGACACCGACAAACTGGCCCGTGTCCGCGTTCTCAAAGAGCAGCAATGGATACGTACCTTACCTCGCGCCGACCAAGTCGCCCTGTCGGAAGCCCGCCAACGTTCCGAATCCGAGTATCGCCAACTACTCGAACGCCTCCGCGATCGCGAAAAACAACTCGACTGGGAGTGGAACCTAGCCGCGGCCCCGGCCGAAGACCCGGAACTCGTCCGGACCGCCATCACACGTTGGGTCAAACAACTCAAGCCCCATTTGACGTCCGAAGAAGCCCAATTACTCGCTGAGGCTCAAAAACGCGGCCGACCGGTTTACTTATGGGTGCTCGCGGAATTGTCGGAAAAGCACCGCTTACCAATTCCCCAAGACTTATACCGCCTGCGTCTGGTTTATCCGCCTGTTTCGCAATCGCGGTTGTGGCAGTTTCTCCGCAACGAACTCGATAGCGCCACACGTGCCGAGTTTGAGAAGCGTTTCCGCGACCCTGCAGAACGTGAACTCGCCCTAGCCGACCTTGTCCGCACGTATTGGCAGGCCCACCGCCAAGAACTTCAGCGGCTCCGCGAACAGGAATTGCGACGCCTTCGCGATAAACCCAAACCGAGTAAGTAACCGCCCGCGCCGGACCTTGTCCCTTAGTGCGACTGTTGCTTACACGGCCAGTGCCATTGTTATTCCTGCGCCACTCCGTAAGTCCACAGTCGGGGAAATGTCTTATCTCCCCAACCAGACGTCGGCGCATACCAAGGCGAGCACACCCAAACTAATCACACTGTTCACGTGAAAAAACGCCAGGTTGATTCGATCGGGTTCGTGCCGACGCACCAGCCAATGCTCGATCACTAATAAAGCGGCGATGCCAACGACGCCCGCAAAATACATGGTGCCCAGCGCAGCACTGAGACCAACGCCGATCAGGAATACAACCGTCAAAACGTGGCATGCGCGCGCTACCCATAACGCGGCCGGCACCCCCCAACGTGCGGGCAAGCTGAATAATCCCGCCCGACGATCAAAGTCCACGTCTTGCAACGCGTAAATGGTGTCAAAACCCGCCACCCAGAAAAGCACGGCCAAGCCGAGCCACACCGCCGGCCCGGCGAGTGTTCCCGTCAGCGCTATCCAAGTCGCCCACGGCGCTAACATCAGCGACGCCCCAAGCCAAAAGTGCGATAGCCACGTAAACCGCTTCGTGTACGAATACGCCAAGATGAACCCCAGAACCGGCACCGACAGATACAGAGGCCACCAGTTATTGTTGCTCGCGACGAAGATCGTCGTGGCCGCGATGAAACCCAGGGCGCACAGCGCGGTAAACACAGCCACGGAGGCCACCGATAGCCGACCTCTGGGTAAATGCCGATTGGCGGTGCGCGGATTAGCCGCATCATAGTGCCGATCGGCCAGGCGATTGAACCCCATGGCCGCACTTCGTGCCAAAACCATGCACAGCACGATGCCCAGCAGGTCGAGCCAGCGAAACGGTTCGCATTGCCAGGCTAACACAGCGCTGGCCAAGGCAAACGGTAACGCGAAGACGGTATGACTGAAGCGAATCAGCTCGAGGAAATCCCGTACTCTCTGCCACATGGCGTCTCTCCGTCGCCAAACTCTGCCTCATTGTAAGGCGCGAGCTGATGGTTAACCGGTGCTCGGCCATGTGTACTGAGCATTGGCGCTGCCTCAAACCAATCAGAGCAAGCCGGCGAGATGAAAGCATTTCCTCGAGGTGTGGACCGGTCGGCGCTGATCCTGGCTGCTTGCACTGCCGAGCGAGCGACTCTGTCGGCTGAGTTTAGCGCGGAGGGCGGACTGCCCCAGCCACGGCAAAGTGCGCACCGAAACATAATCGCACCGGGCCAGTTGCACCAAAAGATTGGCACCATCAGCATGGGGCAGATTTCACGTAAGCCGACTTAATGGACGACGAATTACGAGGTGAGACCAACTCGCGCGACCAAAGCGCTAAGAAGGTGGCAGGCTTCTCAGCGAAAGTACGCGGCACAACGCAGATCACAGGAGGGTCAGAACAAATACTTTAACTCTGCCACTTTTGCGACCCAAGATTGAAGATAATCAAGAATGGGCCATATCCCACCGTGCTCGTAGTTTTGCTTCACATGCCATCCCCTAAATACGATATGAAATTGCTCCCTGGCATCTCGGTTGGGTCCAGAAAATCATTGAGTTATTACCACCTATGCTTTGTGTGGAAAGCCCATAAATCCCAGCTGGGGAAAGGCGGAATGACAGATGGGTTAGGGGCGAGCGTTGTTCCTAGGCTTTGAGCTAACTCAATGGCCGCTTGTTCCAGCTAAGCCCGATGAACGGCTGCGAGTCGCCAAGACGATCCCTGGCCCAGTGCAGGTAAGTCTGCAATTTGCTGTTGAATTTGTTATCGTCCCCAAGTTACTTCCTACGGAGATGCCTCAAACGAGTTGGCCAATCCTGTTGCCATAGGCCCTTGGTTTTTTCCCAGCGGTTCATAACATCGTTGTTGCGCGATGTGTATAAAACCCCTGGCTAAGCCCTGCAAGGGGCGTGTCATTCGCGGCCCACTAAAACCGGCAATGACGGTGGCGCATATCACAAGGAGCTAACTATGCGACGTGCTGTGCTACTAAATATCTTGGCCATCTGGTGCTTGATTCCCCCCGCCGAGTCGTACGGCCAGGCGAAACCGCCGAGAGCGCTTCGCGTGCTAATTATCACGGGCGATCATGGCCATGCCTGGCGCGAAACCACGCCATTTCTCAAAGACTTGCTAACCAAAGCAGGGCACCAGGTGGACGTGACTGAAACGCCCCGCAAAGACCTCACGACCGAGAACCTAGCCAAGTACGACGTGCTCGTACTCAACTATCGCAATACGCCCAGGGGCGCTAAAGAAAACCCCGATAGCGTCTGGTCCGAAGAAAACAAACAGGCGTTCGCTCAGGCAGTGCGTAACGGCAAGGGGTTAGTCGTCTATCACCATGCCTCGGCCGCATTTGTCGGCGACAGTGATTGGGACCGGGAGTTTGAGAAAATCATCGCCGGCGGTTGGCGACGCCAAGGCTATCACGGTAAGATGCACGTGTTCGTGGTTACCATTCGCAAGGAGCATCCCATTACGCGGGGCATCAAAGAATTCACCCATGGCCGCGATGAACTTTACCAGAACTCAGTCATCCCGCCCGGCGTCGAAATTCTCGCCACCGCTTACTCCGACAAAAGTAAAGACCCCAAGAATACGGGCCTGCATGAGCCGATGATCTGGGTGGGTCATTACGGCAAAGGACGGGTGTATCACAACGTGCTCGGCCACGACGTCGAAGCCATGAAAAGCAGCAAGGAGTTTCAAATCCTGTTTATTCGGGGGGTGGAATGGGCGGCGACGGGGGAGGCGTATTATCCAGCCGATTAGGGGCACTATCCGACGTTATCTCGTCCGGCGACAAGTTGACGGACTTGCCACGAAGGACTTGCAAAATGCGGCGTACGGTAATCGCCCATTTTTCCGGCGTTTCATAGGTGCCTTGTTGAATGGCCCGACGCACACGGGCGACGAGTTCCGCACGAACCGGAGGTTCCGACCCGGTAGGAGGGAAAGTCGCGCTCATGGCTCGCGGTGGTGGATTCCAGGTGCTAGTCCAGGGAGCTGCGCTCGTGGCATAGTTGCTATCGTCTGCCTGCCTTGGCGACATTGACGCAATCCTAGCTCCCTCGTCCAGAGCTGTGGCACTTTGTTTTGGAAAACATGGGCCTTGCCGCCTGAACCTGTTATACGAACCACGACCGCATAAGCCATCGAACCCTACCACGACGCGATGATTCAAACTTACGGCCGCGCCGAGCGCACACGTACCTGGAGCGCCTCTGCAGGATTGCTGATGAGCAGCTGGTCGATCTCCTTCGGGGCCAGACCGGCTTGGCGCAGGGCCGGTATCATGGTGGTGAACATGGTATCATAAGGGCGAAACTTGCCGCCGCCGGGACGCCCCACCTCATACCATCCCGCGTCGTGGGAAAGTAAGACGCGTCCCAGGTGTCCCCGTTGCCGCATCTGGAGCACCAGCTGCACATGACGTTCGACGGTCTCCGGACGCACGCCGTCAAACTCGACCCAGGCCCCCGCATCGGCAGCCCGATAATGCCACGCTTCGTCCTTCTCGTTCTGCGCATGTACCCAGATAAACGCGCTGGGATGAACCCCGAGCTTTTGCAGCAGCTGAATCTCCTGCCAGGCCGCTACTCCGTCGCCGGTGTGAGCCGCTATGGTCAAGCCACTGGCCAAGTGCGTTCGGGCGGCGGCTTCGACGAGTTTTCGGTTCACCTCCGTCAAAGGCCCCGCGTCCACGCCGATCTTGATGAACCCAGGCCGAATTCCCGTTTCCCCGATACCGTTCTCCCATTCCCGCAGCCAGCGCTGGGCCAACTGTTTGGCCGACTCCTCATAGGCATGTTTCGGTAAATACTTTCCCTGCACCGCGCCATAGTAGCCCGTGTTGGTGACGATATATAAGTCGCTGGCCTGTGACAGTCGGCGTAATAACTGGGGATCGCGACCAAGATAAGCCGGGGTACAATCGAAAAACGTGCGGCAGCCCAGTTTACGAACCGCTTGCAAGTGCGGCAAAACGGTGCGAAACACTTCCTCCGCGTCGTAACGCTTGGGGCTGACCTTGTCGGCCCCGATAAAGTCCACCAGGACGTGCTCGTGCACCAAGGCCACGCCCGCATCTGTCGGGCGGATCGGCCCCAGGACCGTAACGATGACGTTTTCCTTCGGTGCGCCACTTGTCGCTCTACTGTGCGTGGCCAAACCAACCAAACTTGCCGCGCATTTCAGCACAAAAAACCTGCGACTAATCCTTGGAGGCATGGTCGTCTGCTTTTCACTCGGTCCTAGACACCGCGAGCCTCAGCATCCCGAAACAATAAAGCTAGCCGCCCGTCAATAGGCTCAGCAACAGATCTGTTTGCCGACCGCCAGCTAACTATCCCTGTGACCAGGCTACTTGGTTTGTTAGCTGGGCAGCGACGGGGGACTTGGTTGCGTGGGGCCGGATTTCGTCTTGCCACCACCCCCACCGCCACAACGCAATAAGGCCAGGCTCAATCATCCTGCCAAGAGTATGATCAGCAGTCGCCTCATCTGCGTCACCTTCTCCCTAAGAATCGTAGTCCCCAATATCTCGGAAACCTATTTCTCCGGCTTTTTCGGTCCCGCTCCCGCCTCTCCCGGGAGATGAGGCTTCGTGTTTGCAGCGCCTGTCGTGGCGCTCGTATTAGATACATTAGGTGATTTAGTGTTTCCACCACAACCATAGAGCACCACGGACACTGCAATTCCCAGGAGCACCACAACCGCCCACCTCATGATTAGCCCTCCTTAGAAAGTGCTCCTTTGACCAGCAATTCAAAATGCCTCCGCGTCTGCTCCAGCCGTTCCCCACTGTCAGAGAAAGGGTTATTATCAGCGATCGAAGCCGGAACCGTGCTCGGTTCCGGCTGCGCGCGACATCACAAAATCAAATGTTACCGTTCCCGCTTCATCATTTCACGATAGCGCTCGAATAATCAGTCCGGGAACTTAGGGAGGTTCCGGAAAAGACACATCACTATCCGCCCACCAAAGAAGCATCCGTCCTTAGGTTAGGCTAAGTAGACTCAAGCTCAGTTGCTTTGGAATAGGGGACTACTTAGGTGGCGTTTGACCACCGGCGGGAGTACCACCGCCGCCAGCAGGCTTGCCGCTATCACCGCTGCCACAGCCCACAGCAGCGACACCAAGTACGAGCATCAGCAATAGTGCCAGCAGTTTTTTCATGACATTCACTCCTTTCGTCTTGGAAGTCCACCATATATCAGTAGCGGCCAGCGGAACCGCTCCGCTAGCTGGATAAGTCAAGTCTAGTTCTATTTTTCAGGGGTCTTCTTCTCCTCCGGCTTCTTGTCTTCCGGCTTTTTATCTTCGGGCTTCTTATCCTCGGGTTTCTTATCTTCAGGTTTCTGGTCTTCCGGTTTCTTGTCTTCCGGCTTCTTCTCTTCGGGCTTCTTATCCTCCGATTTCTTCTCCTCCGGCTTCTTGTCTTCCGGCTTCTTCTCTTCTGGCTTCTTAACGTCTACCTTCTTCTCCGGCGGGGTCGTCTTACCGTCTGTGGTCTTCTTCTCCGGAGGCTTGGTAGACTCTCCGCTGCGACAGCCGATACTGAAAATCAGTGCGACACTCAGTAAACACGCCAGTAATTTCTTCATGCCATGCTCCCTTCTTGGTGGAAAAATCTGCCCGGTTTTGATTACAGGGGCGCACGCGCTTGTTCTCCGTGGCAACAGCGGCGACACTTACACTCAGCACATGCGTAAGGAAAATAAAAATGCAGGGAGGTTGTATGCAGTTTCTCAACGACCTCCCTTATCAAATCTTCTGCTTGAATCGGTCTTAGCCGCAATGACTTGCCGCGATCAATCAGTCGGCAAGGACATTAACAGCCGATACGAACAGTACGCAGTCAACTATTTGCCCGGAGTTCCAACAGGCGGCGTACCGGGACCAGTATTAGCACCTCCACCGCCACCAGCAGGCTTGCCGCTATCACCGCTGCCACAGCCCACAGCAGCGACACCAAGTACGAGCATCAGCAATAGTGCCAGCAGTTTTTTCATGACATTCACTCCTTTCGTCTTGGAAGTCCACCATATATCAGTAGCGGCCAGCGGAACCGCTCC
>JANXCQ010000025.1 GCA_025060195.1 Gemmatales bacterium
CCTTATTGGCGGTGATCACGTCTTTGCCCGCCTCGAGGCTCTGCAAAATAAAGTGCCGCGCGGGTTCCAGCCCGCCAATCAGTTCGATGACCACCATTACCTGCGGATCCCGCAGCACCGTGCGAAAGTCGGTGGTGATGATGTCGCTGGGCAAGGCCACGCCGCGCGGTTTCGACGGGTCGCGCACCAGAACCCAGCGCAATCGTAATGGCCGACCTGCCCGCCTAGATAGTCGCTCATTTTCTGTCAGCAGCAGTCGCGCCACACCACTACCGACCGTACCACAGCCCAAAAGCGCAATGCCGAGCGGTTCCATAAGAATAAGCTACCCTCCGAGGGGAAAATTTCCTTAATCAGGCAACTGTCCGTTCAAGCCCCCGAAAATTGTAGCACCTGCTGACTAACTGCGGCACATCAGCATCTTTACATCGCAGCGGCTACCGCAACAGCCCAGCCGAGGGCAACAATTGCGCTCGTAATGAACATGCCGATGCCAATTCAACTCGTACTAAGGAACATGAGATTGCGATGCGTTCGGCTAAAGCTTAGTGATCGCGTTATATTAGTGGAACTGTCTCACACCCTTAGAGTGTATCCCACTAGCGACAACTCGAGATGCTAAGTAAGCGATTAAGTAGCTGTTATCTGGCCTTTAGAAGAAGAAGAAGTACCAAACGAGCGCGGCGATGACTGCCAGTAGAAAGATAAGGACTAAGCAACCAAAAAGAGCACTTTCTTGTTTGGTCTTATCACTGAAATTATCCTCTAACACAGGCTTGACATCGTAATCTAAGAATATCCCATAACTGTCATTGTTGCGACAAACGTTCTTGCGAGCGGTGCCTCCCGCGTTGCCGCGAAATGCGATGCCGCTTTCTTTATTAGCCTCACATCTGTTGCCTTCGAGCAGAGGCTGTGCCTGTTCATTCACGCCGATGCCGTCTTTGCCGTTGTTCAGACAAACGTTGTTTCGGGCTGTGCCTCCAGCATTACCTATAGCAAATGCCGTTAGTTCCATTGCCCTCACAGTTGTTGCCTTCGAGCACGGGCTGCGCCTTGTCGCAGACTTCAATCCCATGGCAGCCATTATTTCGGCAGGTGTTGTTTTGGGCTGTGCCCCCAGCATTGTCGAAGTAACTGATACCATTGCCCCTATTTTCCTCGCAGATGTTGCTGTCGAGAACCGTCTGGGCATATTCTGAAACATGAATACCGTGCACCGCATTGCCGATGCACCGACAATTCCGCACTGTGGCCCGAACCACGCCATGTAACCACAGACCATTCCCACCCAATTTTTTCTCTTCACTCCAAACCGCACCTCGGAAGATGCAATCTTCCAGCTCGATAATTCCAGAATTGGCTTCAATGATATTCGCAGGCTGGTTACCTGAGTGAATGACAGTGAGCTTGACTAATCGGAAACGCCCTCCCCCCTCATAGGCAAAGACCACTCGTTCCGCATCGCACGCGATAGTGGTTGTCTGTGAATCCGTGCCTTCGATAGTCAGGGCCTTGGTAATCCGAAGCGGTTGGGAGAGGCGATACGTCCCCGGTTCCAAAAGGATAACTCCTCCTTCAGGGACACGATCGACGGCTTCCGCTAGGGACTGCCCCGGCTTCACTACCAAGTGGGGATTTTTTCTCTCGGGTGCGTTTGCGGCCGGCGAATGCTCGCGCGGTTCTTCTTGGCCCTGGTCCAGCTCCCGAACCCAGGCGCGGGCTCCTTTTGGGAAACGACGCTGCGGGTCCGGTTGCAAGGCTAATTCGACCAGGGCTGCGTCGCTGCGACTCAGCCCACGCAAATCCCATTCCCCTCGCCGTTGACGCTCAATCACAGCCACCGGCGAACTGTTCGGCTCCCCCGCACCAAATGGATGCCGACCAGTGGCCAAGTAGGCATACATCACCGCTAAGGCGTATAGGTCACAGGTCCGATGAATCTTTCCTTCCCATGCCTCTGGTGGAGCGTAGCCGACGGTGCCTGAGGGACCTGTGCTCAGGCGGGTCTGCGACAACGAAGCAAAGCGGGTCAAACCGAAGTCGGCCAACTTCACCTCGCCCTGGAAAAGCAGGCAATTCTCCGGCTTGATGTCCCGATGATACAACCCGCGACCGTTCAGGAAATCAATCGCTTCTGCCAGGTGCCAGATGTAACGAATCAGCTTGTCGCGCGGGATGCCCGGCTGATTTTGCTGACGGTAACTGTGCAAGAGTCGGGCTAAGTCGCGGACTGGCTCGTCGGCCAACTCCCAAACCGTCACCAGATATCCCAGCACTAGGTGGTAAGAAATCAGGCTGACCAACCGCGGATGAGTGATGAGTTGCAACTGGGCCAAGTCTTCGATGATTTGCTTTTCTTTGACCGCGGATTGTTCGGCTACTGGATCGAAACTGATGCGAACGGCGCGGAGCACGTTATTGACGCGGGCACGATAGACCTCACCGAACCCGCCTCGGCCCAGACGCTCCTCAAACTGCCAGCCTTGCTCGGCCAAAACTTGCACGACGTGAGCGACACCCAATCCCGGCTTCTCTACTTGATCGTTTACGCCGAAATCGTTCATACCTGGTGCTCCTCCAAGTTGTGTGAGGATTACCACTATCAAGGTACTGCGCGGGCTGATTCGAGTCCACAATTCCCTGGCCGCATTCAACTACGGCCCCGCGCGTTGCAGGCCTAAAAACTTGCAGGCTTTCCACGCGACGTTTCAAACGGACACTCAGTTGGGATAGGCTCGTTTGCGAACCGGGCTTACTTGTGTGAATCACTTGACTGGCGCTTTTGTACGCTTCGATCCTCGTCGCTTGGAGAGCACGGAGGATACAGAGTCAATAACCATCGGTTTACTCGGGTAAGCAGGTCGAAGCGCGCCCGTGTTGCTGGAACCATCAAGCGAGCTTGTTCCCTGCAAGTTATGCTTGTTACGGGCCAAGTTCTTCCTTTTGCCGCTTCTTGAACAGTTCCCGGAGCAATAGGTTGATTTTTTCCTGAGCCTTAATCAGGTCGCGGAGGATTTCCAGGGCCTTCGCATACTCGATGAGACCTTTGATTTCGTTGATAATTGCGCTGAAGCGTTCGATGAGCAGTCTCATCTGGAACACAGCGGGGTCGAACGTGGCCGATCGAACTGCTCGATATTCGTTGCGTAACCGTTGGGCCAACAGGCCGAGCGTTTCTTGGGCCAAGTCGAATTGGTCGCCTTCGCGGACGAGTTGTTCTAAGGGTCGGCAGATTTTTTCATCGAGGCGGTCGAGCTCTTTCTGCGGCACGCGGTTGAACCACAGTTCGCGGTAAATGAGCCGCAGGTCGCGGATGATTTCCCGTTGCACGGTATCCCGGGCATCGACAACGGCTCGTTGGGCGTCTTCGGTGTCGCGGGCAAACCGCAAGGCTAAATCTTCCGTGAGCGGTTGTTCGGCTTCGTTTCGCATCTTGACCAGTTGGTCGCGAATGCTGTTGAGCTTGGCCAAGATGTTATCGCAGCGGTCGCGGATTTCCTCTTCGCGTCGCGATTCTTCGATAAGGAGGTCGTCTTCGGTCACCACGTTGAACTCGAAGGCGGCGTGATACACCGTGCGCTGCGGTTCAGGACGTAATTGGCCATCGGAGCCTACGGTCAGGCGATTATCTTGCGCTACAAGGCGCACCACCAGGCGATACGGTGGTGCCAACGGTTTGGTGATCATCTTCTTGGGGTTGTTCGGATCGGGTACGGTGACGTCGCGGGGCACCAGTTCGGTGAAGAGAAATTCGTCCGTATTGGTCAGGAAGGGAGCGCCTAACGGCCGCATTTCGTAGCGAAATTCGTGTTCCACCACCTGTTCGAACACTGGAGGCGGGTTGGTGGCGAACGCTCCCATAAATGGCGCTTGCAGGAGGACTGTCGGGGGCCAAGTTGCGTGGTTGCCTAAAGTGCGGAATGGCACTACCCGTGCGAGACTTCGTTGAGCTACACCTCCGCGCAACGTGCGCGGTTGAACCCAGCGTGCCCCGCCTTCGCCGGTGCCAAGTTCGAGATTTTCCAGGCGGTCGAGCATAATGACCGGACTGAAGGTGCGTAGCGGAATACGGGTCGGTGGCCCGAGTGGTTTGCCGTCGTTTTGAACCACGGTGACCTCATAGTACACTTCGGTCAAGCCGTTATCGTCTCGCACTAAGCCGCTGAAGGGGATGATGGCGCGCGGGGTGATGGCCTCCCGACGGACAACCTCAAAACTGGCATATTGGAACTCGGGTTCCTTATCTGGTTGCGGCACGATGGTCACGCGGCGCGAGTTTCTGATACCTTCCGTGTCGGTGAAACGGAGAACAAGGCGTAGTTCTTCGTTACCCAGAGGCCGTAGCCAAGCGGTGAATTGGTCTGTGTCAGGGGTAAATTCTAAGCGTTGCAAGTACGGGTTGGTCGTCTCTAATTGGTGGATGGTGTGGGCCAGGGCCGAGAAGGCCCAGGGGGAGGTTAGGTCGCCCAGCATGGTGTGGAAAAGGGCATGACTGGCGACATAGGCATACAGATCGGTCTCGCGTTGTTGCTGGAGTGCGATTTCGAGTGCTTGTAGGGGCTTGGTAGTTCGGCCCACGAGTCGGATTTGAGCGCCCAGCGGTGCGTCGAAGCGAATCTCTTGATTGCCTTCCAGGGCGACGCTTATCGGGCCGCGTTCCACCCAATCGTCGGACGCGTGCAAGTGGCCTGGTTCTAGCTGCCACCGAACCAGTTCTCGCAACGCCGGCAGGGGACGTACTTCGATGTAGTACCAAGGAGTGACAGCGTCGCCGGCAAACACACGGAAGCGCCGTGGTCGTTCGATGCGGCGAAATTCATAGCGATAGTGGAAGCTGCCAGGAGAACGATTGACGGGCAGACGTTCTGTCTGAGCCCGTATGCGACGCCGTTCCTCTTCGGTGAGCAACTCCTGGTATTCCAGGGTAACCTGGTCATAAACTCGGAGCCGACGAAAGTAGATACGGCGCCCCCAGTGACGTTGCTCCGCACGACGACGGAGTTCCTCGAAGAGTTGGCCCAACTGGGCGTTAACCGCGCGCCCTAAGCCGATGATAGAGAATTGGTCGGTCAGCTGTACCAATCGCCGTTCCAGTTCCGCCGCCGATAGCCCCTGCCAACTGGCAGGCAGGTGACGATACTCCGCAGCCGACCAAGTCAGCGGGGGTACATGTTCAGCTAGACCAGCATTCCAAACAATTTGTTGTATGACATTACTGGAAATTAATGGCACGGGCAGCGGGGACTGGGCCGAGAGATAAGCCCACCAGGCGTCTTCCGCACCAATAGGTGGTCTGCGCAAGGTTTCTAACCGCGAGCGAATTTCCTCTTGGCTGAGGCGACGAACTAACTGAAGATGTTCATAGATTTGGGCGGCGGAATAACTATGCCAAGCCGAAGGGAGCCAGGCGAGGATTTCGTCGTCGGGTTGCACCGTGTCGCGTTGCGTATCGCTCACCTGAGCGAGCCGGCCCTCGAGGCGAGGTAATAGGTAGGCAATGACGGCACGCCCTAGTTCGCCCAAATGTTCGAGGGCTTCGGCGCGGAGTTGCTGGGCGGACATGGCTTGGTGGCGTGCTTCGACTTCATCGAGGGTTAGCTGGCGCCAAGATTCCGGCAATAATTCCATCCAGGCGCGGGAACTGACTGGCGGCTGTAATTCCCAGAATTTGGCGCGTTCTGCGGCGAAGACGTCATTGCTTTCCTGGGACGTGGGAAAGATGTCCGACCAGAGAGCGGGACGCCATCCGCTTGGGTAATCGGGATGATCGGTTCGTACCACGTTGACCCAGGCGTGAATGCGGATGGGCATTTCGCCACCGCTGGGTACACCTCGTACAGGTTGGCGGGCAAAGTCGGGCAACACTAGCATCGTGCGTACCGGCCAGTGCCGATTGAGCCAGGCGACGTTGCGTTCCCAGCAAGTGGCCGACCATTCCGTAGCAAAATAGCTCAACGCGGCCAAGGTGGCCCAAAGTCCCATTGCCTCGAGCAAAAGACGCCGCAGACGAGGCCAATTGAAAACGGCGCTCACAGGGATGTGCTGGAGTCGCTCCTCGGCTGTGCGGGCGGTGTATTCGACCAGCAAGTAGGAATAGCCGTAGCGTTCCGCGGTTCGCGGATCGGCTAACTCGACGGCAGTGACCAGGCGTTCTTCCAGCACTTGCGGAAAGCGTCGCTCCAACACCAGAGCTAACGCTTCGGGCCGAAACGACACGAGTAAACGATAAACCAGTCGGTAACCCACGAGGTATATCAGACCGGTGAAAAGCAACAGCCACCAAAAGCCGCGGAATAGGAAAATGGTTGCGGCAGAACCGTCGCGGATATAGTCAAGCCCAAAGACCAGGAATAAGCCGAAGTCCACCGCGAACAACGCCCAAAACCATAACGCGGCAGCGATAATGGCCTGTAAGACAACCTCGGTTACAATATAAGCGCGAATGCCACGACGAAGCCGTTGCAGCGATCGACGGATCGTGGGACGTTCAGTCCCGGCAACTTCCGCAGCTGAAGTTTGCATGGTAGCCATGACGTTCACCTGACTCTGTCGGGTGCAAAAATAGACTCTGCTTCAGCCCAGGGGCTTGGGGGCTCAGTTCACGCCAGGCGGAGTAATTTACGGGTAAGCCATTCTGCCGACAAAATCGTTACGACCACGACGAGCGCCCAGGGTGGGCCCCGAGTTTCGCGGGGTTGCTCCGCCGGACCCCAGAGCGACCGGAAGTAGAACCAGAGATAGTCGAAACCTTTATCCCAGATGTCTAGGACGCGCCCCTCGGCTCGCGACTCGACGGTGATCGACTCGAGCACGTCGGGGATGGTGTGGGCGTCGTCTAAAGTGAGGAAAAGTCGCCGTACTTCGTTCTCTGGCGTCCAGTCGGTAGCGCCTTCGCCTTGTTCGCGCAGTTGCTCGCGTAGGGCATGTTCGGCACGTTCCAGGGCACTGAACAAGGCAGTATTCTGTCGTGCCGATTCGCTCAGTTCGGTGGCCTCGCTGGCGAGCCTATGCAAGGCTAAGTAATCGGGACGGGTAAAATCGCGCTCGGGGTCGCTGCGTGTTACTTCGAAATCCCCTTCCAGCACATCAATGGAACCGGGAATAGGCACTTGCACACGATAACGACCCGCCCGAGGCATCTGAACGCGACCGATGAACCATCCCGGACGCCCAGGGTCAGCACGCATGGGTAAGCCGCGCGTCCACTCAGCGGGCACTTCCTCCGATTCGCTGGTCAGCGGCTTGATCCGCATAGGGACAGCAACATTCGCCGTCAAGGGACGCATTTCCTGGTCGTACAACTGCGCTTCGACTTCGACGACGTCGCCTTCCCTGTAGCGAGTTCCGACAACGAGTAGGCCTCGCCGAGTGCCCCGGCTGGGGTCGCCTTTGCCCATATAGCGGATGAGTTTTGTCCAGAATCTTTCGTAATAGCGTTCCTTGTAACTACGGAGTCGCCAGATTTCAGGCGAGCCGATGAAGAACACCGGTCCCTTGCCCACCCGGTGCATGACAAAGAACGGCTGGAGCTGTCCCGGTTGAGGACCTTCGGGACTGGTGACATAGCGTGGGTCGGGATCGCCGTAGCGGGCTAAGACGCTCGCCGCCCCTTTCACCTGCAAAATCGGGCTGAATGAGAAGAATCCGCGCCGCGAAGGTTCCAAGGCCCGACCTTGGGCCGAGCGGCGGCGTTCGCCTGGCTTCGGCTCCTCAGTTTCTTGCCAGAAGAATTGTTCCCAGGCTTCGCGCCAAGTATCGGGTAATTGGCTAGACTCTTGGTCGTCGATGAGATTGAAGAACGGCATCGTGGCGGCCGCAGGTTCCCAGTTGACGGCCCAGGGCTCGCGGGCAATCCGGTCGAGAATTTGCACGGATAAGCGCGTGTTATCCAATACGACAGGGAGGAGGAACCGAATCGCTTCCGCCTCTTTATCTCGTGCCAGATGGAAAGTATGCACCGGCCCTGCAACGTAAATAAAACCGCCTGCGAATTCGGTGACCCAACGACGGAGATTTTCCTGGGAAGAGACGGGCACGCGCCGCCAGTCCAGGTCTAGGGCCACTACGACATCGTAATTGCCCAAGTTATACGGGTCATCGTCGCGGTCGCGTAAGCTATCGGGAAAAGCGGTCAGCAATCGCCGCGGATCGACGTCTTGAACGCTTTCCCGTGCGGCGCTTTGCAGGTAAATGGAGAGGTCGAATTTTTCGGGCTCCCGCACTAGGGCGGTGCGCAGAAACTGATACTCGCGCATGGGCGAACTGGCACAGAGTAAGACGTTGAGTTTGCGGTCTTCGACTTGGACTTGAACCGGCTTTTCGGTGAGGTTGTCGCTGTGCGCCCGCTCGCCAGGCATTGGTTGCACGCGCGCCCAAAAGCGGAATGTACCTTTGAGTTTTTCTAAATTGCGATACACAAATTGATCGCTGGCCAGGGCCACACGACCTGCCGCTGACTGTAAGCGAACCTCCTTTTTCTCGACGACTTCAGGCCGGTCCTGGTCAGGCTTTTGCGCGAGCAAGGTTACTTGCACCACGGTACCGGGCGGGACGTTTTCCCCTTCGACCACGAACCGTAACGGAAACTCGTCCTCCGGCTGTACTCGCGTCGGACCAAGTAAATCGACCAGGCGTAGGTTACTCGTTTCGTAATGTTGGCCAACGCCGACGGTGAAAACCGGAATCCCAAACTTTTTCGCCTCGGCTAATGCTTGGGCCATTTCCTGGGCTGAGCCCGCGTTAAAACGTCCATCGCTGAAAATAATCACCCCTTTGACCAGATTGTTGCTCTCCCGCCGAATCAGGTCTAGTAAGGCCGAACCGCCATTCGTGCGTTGCGGTAGAGTGGTCTCGGTCTGACGATACTGGGCTAAGGCTTGCTCCAGTTCACGAAGCACTTCGGGTCGTCGGCGTTCGCGAACTTCAAGTTCCGCTGTGTCCAGAGCGACCAGTTCCGACGCTTTTTTGCGAAGCGTGTCGAGCACAGCCGAAGGAATCGGCGTTACTAAGCTCGGAGCGCGACCAACGGTCAGGAACGGTGTCAGGTCACGGCGGACAAAATCAGCTAATTGCTGGCGTATCTCTTGCTGGACCTCAGGCGGCAGGTCGTCCCACCGTTCGACTCGAGCTTGGCTTATGCGATCCCGCAGGGCGGGTAAAGTCAATTGATCCTGGGTATCGAGCCGAACGCCGAATCGGTATATCGTTACTGGGTTCTTGGCCAAGATACGCGCTAAGAAATCTGCAGCAGCTCGGTTTGTCACAGACGTTTGCCCCGGGTCTAACCAGCGCAGCACCAGTTCTTGCCGCGTCGGACGATCGCGGTCTGGTTCTTCACCAAGTGGCGTGTCGCTTGTGTGCATACTCTCGGAAACGTCGAAAAGCAGGACGATATTTGAATGCCTTTCCCGAATTTCCACTTCCCGAATCGCAGGTAATAACCAGACGAAGAGCAGGACAAGGATGGTCAGGATACGCAGGGCGGCCAGAAACAAGGCCCACTTTTGTCCGACGGTTTGACCTTCGCGGCGATACCAGCGCACCACCAGAAAAATGGCCACCAGCGCTAACACTACGCCGAACGCTACCAAGATGCCGGGCGTGACCCATTCGAATAAGGGCACGTCGGCTAAGCGAATTTCGCTGGTTGGACGACCAAAAAGCTCGGGGGGGTCAGTCCAACGTCGGAAAATGTGTTCGGTGGAGATTTTAGTTTCCTGGTTCATAGCAGCCTAACCAGCGGTTGCCGTCGCAGTCGCCGCCTCGCCTGCTCCGCTGGGCATCGATACTAGACGAGCCGCAGGCGGCGGCAGCAACCCTTTTTCTCCCATAGGCACGTGATGACTGAAGAGCATTGCGAGGAAATGTTCCAGCGCCAGTAATGCGAGTAAGACCAGGAGCACCCACGAATAATCCGACCAGGATTTGGTACGTAAGTATTCCTGCGGTGGGGGTGCGGCTTCGGTCAGGAGGGGGGCGCGGCTGACAATTTGCTGTGCCTCCTGGAACGCTAAGCGAGTTTCGCCTTCAATGAGGGCCCGCAGCCATTGTTGCTGAAAGTCGGCCTCGGCCACACGGCGCAGGTCGCCCTCTTCGCGGCAATCGGGATTGAACACAAGGATACGCGACTCAGGATCTCCCTTAGGCGTGATACCTTCCCCAGGTTCGTTGAGCCGCAAGATGTAAAATCCTGCTTGTTGTGGATGCAAACGAAAGACCACTTCCTGACCTGACTCAGTTCCCGCAACCGCACCCAGGGCCTGCGCTTCCTCGCGCGATTTTCCCTCGGGCCAGTAGTAAAGTTGCAGACGGGGAGCGTATTGTTCCTTATCGAAACGCACTTCCACGGTAGAGGCCAACAAAAGGCTGGTTTCGATTTCGCGCGCCTTGCGACTCTCGCCGGCGAGGTAACTTTGCAAGAATACAATCATGGGCACATAGCTAAAGAACATTTCGTTGCCCCAGTTGTTCCAGGAATAGTTCCTTCCTGGGATGGGACTGGGATTGGCTGATGTCAGGAAAACGACCACGGTGCCCCGGCGCCCACCAGTCCCGACCTTGCTTTCTAATACCAGCGGATCACCTTCCAACAGGCGTTGTTGGAAACGTTCCAGGCGTTGCCGCAGCTCTTTCCGATCCGGACGCTTCCAATATTCTGTCAACTGTTGATCAGTAAGTAACCCAGCGATGGCATCCAAGAGCGGCCCTTTACGACTGCGCTTGAGTTCGGCATCAGCTACCCAGTTCAACATGCGCTGAGCATAGCTGGCTAAAATCACCCGTTGCGGCGAAGTATCCTGGTTGAGCAGTTGGACGATTTCGACCGTCTCCAAGCGGAAGTTGGTCAGTGGTTCGCGGTTGGTCAGTTGCACCAGGACTTGAACGTCCGCAGGTGGTCGCCAAGCAGGATCCACCTTGTAATAACGGTTGATCTGCAGGAAACGAGCAAATTCCTCGAGCATCTCGCGGGGGAAGTTGAAGGCGGGATGCCCAGTTTGCAGCACTCGTATCTTTGGGGCCATGTCGTCCAGATCAGGAGGTTCATCCACGAAGGTCAGGTTACTGTTAGGCACAGGCCGCAATGCTAACGGTGCGGGGAAGATGCCCTGGCCGTTGCGGTAAAGGAACCGATTGTACAAGTCCACGTTCACCCGTTCGCCCAGGAAGAAGACGACGCTCCCGCCACGCCGTACATAGTTTTCCAGCGCCTTCAGACTGTCCTCATCCAAATCAGAGGGGCCAGTTCCTACCCCGGGCACGTTGAGCAAATAAATCACGGGATAATCATCGAGCTTGCGGTTTTTCAATTCGTTCGGCCGGCACCGTTCGGGACGCCAACCAAGTCGGCGCGTGCCGCCCAGTACGCTGGCGATGTATTCGCTGGGTGGCTTCGGGCTGTCGAGCATATGGTCGGGGTCAACCAGTAAAACGGGCAAATCACGTCGCAGTTCCACGTACACGTGACGAATGTTATCGGCGGGTAAATGATCGGGTTGTTGGCCGTCTTCCACATACACAGTGATTTGCTTAGGCCCTGGGCTATCCGTTTCGTAAAAACGCATATCCAAGCGGATTGTCCGCTCTTCGTAACTGCCGATACGGTCTATGATCCGCGCGAACTCATTCTTTTCCACGCCGTCCACGCGCACGCCCACGCGCAAGCCCTGGCGCTCATTCGCACTGAAATTGCGCACCGTAATTTCCAGATCGAAGGGGACTCCCGGGGCCACCACTTGAACGGGCACTGCACTGGCGGCAGTTCCCTCTTCCCGGCGTTGCTGGGCTCGTGCTGCCACATGGATGATTGACAGGTTGCTATGGCTGGTCGGTCGCTCTTGAGGGTTATCCTGGGTGCGCGTCGGCGCGGAGACGTCATACAAGCGAATTTGCACATCCTGGCTCCGCGCCCAGTCGCCCAACTGGGCCAACACGGGACGGAAACTTTCCTGATTCCAGTCCCGTTCGCGAAAATCGCTTACTAAGTGCAAATAACGGTGGCCACGTTTGATCTTGCCCAGGTAAGCCGATAAGCCCGTAGTCTGCTCGGAGCCTCGAAACAACGTTAACCAATCCTTGGGCCCCAGGCGGAGCGATGTGGGCGCGGTCGCTTCCAGACGCGCCACGAAACGCGAAACTTCCTCCTGGGTAAGCAATTGGCCTGGTGGAGCATCGCCAAGTTGCGCGTATGGTGGACCAAATTCAGGCGTTGCAGGCTGGGAGAGGCGGAAAAAGGTCAGATAGTGCGCTCCGGGCACATCGAGATAATCTTGCACCAGCTTCGCAATCAGCGCGGTAGCCCGGCGATATGCTGTTGGGCCATTCGGTTGTCTGGCATCCTCCAAATCCTGCATGCTGAGGCTGTCGTCCAGGACGATGAAATGATAATGAGGCATTTCCTGCCGTCGTGCTTGGGCTGCTTCTCCCATCCACCACGTCGGACGCACCACCAGGGCGACGAGGGCTAATACGATCACGCACCGCAGCATGAGTAGGATCAGCTGCTCAATCAGGATGCGCCGACGATTGCGTTGCTGCGACTTGAGCAAAAACTCCATAGCCGCCCATGCCAGACGGCGGAAACGCATACGGTTGATCAGGTGAATAATGATCGGCGAGGCGACCGCCGTCGCTCCCCACCAATAGGCTGGGTTAATGGCCTGTTCCCACATGGTTAGTTCGTCGGTCTCCCACCAAAGTTGGTCCGGGTTGTTTAGGTCAGGATTTTAGACACGGCGCTGCTTGACATTGGCTTTCATGCGCATGCGCGTGTGCAGGAACTTGGCCAGGACAGCGTCCACATAGTCGCTCGTCTTGACCAGCATGTAATCAATGCCACGCCGGGTGCAACCGCGTCGTACTTCCAATAAATACTCGTTCAGAGCTTCCAAGTAGCCGTCCCGCAGCGCGCGAGGGTCGCAGATTAGGTGTGGTTGCTCCTCCATGCCTTCGAAGCGGGTCGTCCCTGAAAACGGAAAAATCAGTTCGTCATCGTCGAGGACATGGAATATCAAAATGTCGTGCTGGCGATGAATGAGCATCTCCAGCCCGCGGAACAACGGTGGCCTGTCAACCAACAGGTCAGAGATGAGCACTACCAGGCCACGTGTCGTCATCGTTTCGGCGACACGTCGCAGTATGCCTTCGATATCGGTCTTCTGACGGGGTCGGCTCACATCCATGGCAATCAACAGGCGATCCAACTGCCCTTGCTGACTGCGCGGCGGGATAATTTCTCGTACGCCCTGATCAAAAGTAACCAGTCCCACGGCGTCCTGCTGCCGCAGCACCAGATAGGCTAGGCACGCCGCGATGGTGCAGGCGTATTCATACTTGTTCATCGCGCCCCGGCCGTAGCGCATAGATTCGCTGACATCCAGCACTAAGTTACAACGCAGGTTAGTTTCTTCTTCGTACTGTTTGATGTAAAAACGGTCAGTGCGCGACCAGACTTTCCAATCGAGTCGGCGAATATCATCGCCTGGAACGTATTCCCGGTGCTGTACGAATTCCACGCTTTGGCCATAGAACGGGCTTCGGTGCCGACCGGAAATAAAACCCTCTACTACCTGCCGCGCTCGCAGGTCAAGTCGGCGGATTCGAGCAATGGCTTTCGGATGCAGAAATCGCCGGGGATCGTCGGACATGGGTAAAGACTTTCTTAATGGGGTCTTGACGAAGCTCGAGCTAATCGGCTCCGACCTCGAGATTTGCAGCATAAACTGCTATCCGCGGCTTTGAATCGAGGCCCCGCCTATGCGGCAAAGATTTTCTGGAAACGGGGATCCTGAGTCAGTTCGTTCTCCCGAGTCGGAGTAATTTTCAGCAGGCGTTCAATCACGGTATCGGGAGTAACCCCTTCCGAAGCGGCAGTGAAGTTGGTCACCAGCCTATGTCTTAACACCGGCTTAGCCAGAGCCTGAATATCTTCCACCTGGACGTGGCCCCGTCCGTAGAGTAAAGCGCGCGCTTTAGCGCCCAGGATGAGATACTGAACCGCTCGAGGACCTGCTCCCCAAGAGAGCCATTCTTGCACGAAATCGGGAACGCCAGGCTCGCCCACCCGCGTTTGCCGCACCAGCGCCAACGTATAGTTGATCACGTGGTCTGACACGGGCACGCGCCGAACCAGTTGTTGCAATTCCAAAATTTGCGGACCGTCTAGCACAGGAGTCAGTTCCTCCTGCATGAGCGCCGTAGTTCGCCGGGCTATCTCAAACTCTTCGCGATAGCTCGGATAACGCACGAAGACCTTAAACATAAAGCGGTCTTGCTGCGCTTCTGGCAAAGGATAAGTACCTTCCTGCTCGATGGGATTCTGAGTGGCTAACACGAAAAACGGATCCGGCAGCTTATGGCGCACCCGTCCGACCGTGACCTGTCGTTCCTGCATCGCTTCGAGCAAGGCCGCCTGGGTCTTCGGCGGTGTGCGGTTAATCTCATCGGCCAAGATAACGTTCGCGAACAACGGCCCAGGCAGGAAACGAAACTCCCGCTGGCCCGTCGTGCGGTTTTCCTCGATCACCTCCGTGCCTGTGATGTCCGAGGGCATCAGGTCGGGCGTGAACTGAATACGGCTGAACTCCAGGTTCAGGCATTTGGACAAGGTGCTGATCATCAACGTCTTAGCTAAGCCGGGCACCCCTTCCAGGATACAGTGCCCTCGACTGAACAAAGCGATGAGCAGTTGTTCGATGACTTGGTCTTGGCCCACAATGACGCGCGCCATCTGACGCTTGAGTTCGTCGTAGGCATCGCGGACTTTTCGCACGACCGCCAAGTCGGCCTGCTGCAGTTCCACCTCGGCGTGGGACACCAGTTGTTGACTCATGACTTCAGTTCCTCAGCTGGGTTGCGTGCCTCGTTGTGCTCCACAGCAGCCCCTTTCGCCAAGCTATGGGACGTCTGAGGCTAATCTAGCTCATCGTTGAAAGATAGGAAGCATAGCCTTGTCTAATTGCAGGATGATCAGATGTAACGCAGTCGTGAAAACCGGACCGACCCCACTGCCCGTCCAACTACCGTTGGCAGACTGTCGGCTCTTGAGATAATCAAAGACAATTTCGCGGTAGCGGCTCCACTTCAGCAACAAACGTTGTGAGGGGTCCCGTCGTTCGGCCTCGGCCAAGTCGGGACGGAGCTTCGCATGGCGGTCTTCGCCCAGCACGTACAACACCTGGGCGTAGTAAAAGTGGGTGTACTCCCAGTGGCCGAAACTGTCGCGGCCTGTGCGGTCAATGGGAATATGCCGCATGCAATAATTCAACCACATGATGGCCAATTCGTTTTCGTACTCTCCCGCACTGAACATACAAGCGATGCCAGCCGCGGTCAGAGGCGGACGCACATTGCCTCCACCGTGACGCAAACTATACAAGACACCCGCTTCCCGCTTCCTGGGGTCAGGATCGTGCCGAACAATCTGCGTGCTCTTGCGCAAGTAATCTTTGGCCTTGTCAATAGTTTCCTTCGGCACCGGGATCCCGGCATCGCGTGCCGCCCGCAGCGCCTGGAGCTGCGTGATGGTTACCGAACCCTCATCGAAGTCTTGCCCATCGGCCGCGGAAACGTAACCCCAACCCCCCAGGCGCGTTTGTGCCCGCGCTGAGAACTCGACAGCACGTTCCAAAACCCGACGCAAATGCTCTCGGCGACGCGGGTCATTCTCCTCCCCCAACACTTGCGACAGGAACGTCATCGCGTAACCGTGTCCATACATGTAGCGATGCCGCTCCTCCATACTCTGGTTCACGCCCCCAATTAGGCCGTTTGGTTGTGTGCGACTCAGCAACCACTCCACCGCGTCTTCGATATTCTTACTATATCGTCCCTGAGTCGGCGTACTGCCCTCGCAAAGCAAGGCTAGCCCCGCTAAACTGGTCATGGCTACGGGATAGTTTCCCGCATTGGCCTCCCAATGGCCATCGCGGGCTTGCGCCCTAGCTAACCATTGCAAACCGCGCTCGATGCAATCCTGATACCGCGCCAAAAAACGCAATGCGTCTGGATCATCGGCGGCTTGCGTTCGCGGTTGCTTTCCCGTCAAGCCAGAGGAGGAAATGGCCGCCACCGTCGCAGCTGCCCGGGTTAGAAACTGCCTTCTATTCCACATTTTTCCTCCCTCGCAGTCATGCTAAAGTAGTACGTATAAGTCGTAATTAGCCCCGTGAAAGCTGGCCTCTGGCGAAGAGGTTGGCTTCGCGGTTACTGCCGAAACTCCCGATGTTTCGCATGAGCTTATCAAATTGTACGCCTCACCGTTTTATTTGACCTTGTTTTTCCAAATTGTGCGCATCGCAATCTTGTTCACCAAGGGTGACTCGCGCGCCCTTCGCGGACCATGCTTTGAAAGACAACCTTAGGCCGCGTTAGCGCCGCAGCTTATCTTCTCCTATCTGACGAACTTCGGGGCAATCTCCAACAGGCCATCCTGATGGTGCAAAACGCTTACGTTTCGTGCTTCAGAGGCCCCGCACTAATCCGCTAGACGTGCTCTGCGAATAGTCAGGTAACAGCCGATCTGGCTAGCGCAGAATGGTCCGGGGCCTGGAACTCACCTCTGGAAAATCGGCAATACCGCCTTATCCAGCTGGAGTATGATGGAGTAAATAGACGTAGCAAATACGGGCCCCACGCCCCAACTTCCTGATCCCGATAAACTGCCATCGGGTGCCTGGCGCCGCTTAATGGCTTCGAACATCACCTCGCGGTATCGGCTCCATTTCAGTAATAGCCGCCGTGTCGGATCCTGACGCTCCAATTCAGCTAGGTCAGGACGCATCTTAGCATGGCGATCTTCGCCCAACACGTAAATCACCTGGGCGTAATAAAAGTGGGTATACTCATCGTGGCCAAAACGTTCATGAGGAGCGCGGCCCACCGGAATGGTTCGCATACAAAAGTTGAGCCATTGAATCGCCAATTCGTTTTCATACTCTCCCGCACTGAACATACAAGCAATGCCTGCCGCGGTCAGCGCCGGGCGAGGATCAGTGCCGCCGGAAGACAAGCTATAGGTCACCCCAGCTTCCCGTTTACGCGGATCAGGATCGTGGCGCACAATCCGCGTGCTCTTCCGCAGGTAATCTTTGGCCTTGTCAATCGTTTCCTTCGGCACGGGAATACCCGCATCCCGAGCCGCCCGCAGCGCCTGCAATTGCGTGATGGTCACTGAGCCTTCGTCGAAGCCGCGTCCGTCGGCAGCCGACACATAGCCCCAGCCCCCTAATCGTGTCTGTGCGCGTGCCGAAAACTCGACGGCTCGCTCTAACACACGTCGCAGCTGTTCTCGCCGCCGCGGATGGTTCTCCTCGCCGAAGACCTGCGACAAGAACGTCAAAGCGAATCCGTGGCCATACATGTAACGCTCGCGTTCCATGGGAATCCGCAGGTCGGCAATCAAGCCATTAGGCTGAATACGACTCAACAACCATTCGACCGCATTCTCAATATTGCGGCTAAAGCGCCCCTGAGTTGGTGTACTTCCCTCACATAGTAGCGCTAAGCCTGCCAAGCCCGTCATCGGGACAGCATATGCGCCGCCTTGCTCTTCCCAGTGGCCGTCCCGCGCTTGCATACGCGCTAACCACTGCAAGGCGCGGTCGGTACACTCCTGGTAGCGTGCGAGGAACTTGAGTGCCTCGGGATCATCCGCCGCCTGGAGCTGATCACGCCGCAACCGTGGCGAGCCGAGCGCTAGACTTGCCGCAGTAGCAGCCGACTTAGCTAAAAATTGCCGTCGCGTCCACATGACCACCACTCCCGGAACTGCCAGCCGCTGACGTTCTACACCGGGCTCTTTAAGCAAGCGTCTTCACCCGCGCCTAATTTCACGCCACCTAATTATGTGACGTAGTGGATGCCATCCGCTCACTAGGGTCCGCTCGCGAATTGATTGCACTCGTCAATCTCGCATCATTACAAAAACGTCTCAACGTGTTCCTGGCGCTATTATCTGACGGATAATTTACAACTATAGTTGGTTCATGCTCACGCCGACCGCTTTCAGCACGACATCCCAAAGGCTGACCAATGCACCACTACCCTATTGCCCATGTTGATCTGTTAGCCTTTGCAAGGCGTGTCGGTGCCATCCGATGTAAGTAAATGATATTGCTACCTCAGGCTCACCATGTTCTAAGTTAGCCATAAAAGGTCTAGCCGAGCGTGTTGTTCCTACCTAGCCAGAAGCACAGTTCTGCGACGACTAAGCACAGGATCAACTGGCCAGGACGGGGCCGTCTTTAAGTTGCGAGGGTATATTGCGTAACCAAGAGTTTGGCCAATGCGCGGCCAGGATTCGGTCGCACACGCCAGCCGTTTGCAGAGCCGCCAAAGCCGCAGTAGCCGATGTGTTGCACCTATGAGGTGAGGGCAGAATCGCTCCGCGCGCACCTGATTTGGCATCGAGCGAATTTACGTTCTAGATTTGAACGCCAGCGCAGGCTACGTAAGCCGCAACTTACCGCAGTAGCAGGCCGAGGGGGTGCATCACCTGGTTGTGATCGCCCCAACCGGGACAAGTGAGGTGAGCCGTGAATCAGACTCTCGACACCTTCGCAAGGGCCAAAACTATGCCTTCAGTCGCACGTCTTGCCAGTCCCACGCCGACGAAGACTGCGCCAACTAACGAAAATGCCTGGTTCTGTCCCCAGGAAGTCCGCATATTGGTGGCCGACGACGACCGCGCGATTGGTCAACTGATCCAACACAGCCTTTCCCGTCCAAACTTTCGTATTGAGTTATCGCACTCGGCTGACGAGGCCAAAGAAAAGCTTGCCAATTCCTCTTTTCACTTAATCATCCTTGATTATGTCCTACCTGGTTGGCAAGCGAACGAGGCCTGGGAATATTTGCGCCAACACCAGCCAGACGCCTCAGTTATTGTTATCACCGGCTATCCCAGCTTAGAAGGCGTCGTCTCCTGCTTGCGTGCCCGAGTATATGATTATTTAACTAAGCCGTTCGAGATGCAGGATTTAGAAAAAGTCGTGCAACGCTGTTTACAAAGTAAGGGCCTGCTCCGCATGACGGAAAAGGCTTTATTAGAGCGCCTGGGGGCTTTCATCCGCGATCGGCGTAAAGCCTTGGGCTTAACGCTGGCCCAAATGTCGGAGCGCACGGGTGTGTCCCTCGGTTATCTCTCACAAATCGAATTGGGCAAGAACTCTGCCTCCATTGAAACCCTCTACCGCATCTGTCTAGGTTTCGGCATCCGCATGTCCGAGCTGTTCGCCGCCATTGACCGTCCCGATGAAAGTTAGTCTCCTATCAACCTCGGTTTCGCAACTGAACACAGAAAGAAACAGATAAACTAAGGCCGTCTCGGTAACTATATTTATTTACTTGCATATGAATTTAGCATAACAGAGATGGACTGCCCACAAGTGGCTTATCAGGGCGCGAGATTAGGTTAGTGTTTTGCGATATTATATCAGCGCTAATCTACACTATACGGGTTTGTTATACTAATAAAAAACTAATTGTAGATTTAGCACAGGAAGGGAGTGAGGTTCCAATAGAGCAACGCCGTTTTGCCTAACATACCTAAGTTACTTACAAGGGCATTTAGCGTGACAGGCATAGACTGCCCAAGACCGGCTTATGAGGTGGCGTAATTAGGTCGTTCCCGTGCGGCATTGTCTCAATGCAAATCTATGTGATTTGCCGTTTATTAGATAAGCAATAATCTAACCGCAGACTACGTAGAGGATCGAATAAAAGCATAGACAGAGCATAAAGGCAACCTCGTGCCACATGTATCTAGTCGCCTAGATACGTCTGCAATCATAGATATAACATAACCCTCCCGGCTTTTTACGTCTGATTTTGATCCCCTTGTGATGCAGTGTTCTCTCTGCGCCAACTTGCTGAGTCCGCTGTTTATAGGATTCAAGGGAAAAGTCATCTGGGTGCAGTTTATCTGGGTATCTTTCATACTTGTAAAGGGCTTGACCAACAATTTTGGGACCTTAACACGGCCCAAGGGGCAAGCTCGAGCCCAATCAGTTATCAGGCTCTATCACGGCAGGGACATGGATTATCAGGGTCTTAGGACTTTGATGAGGTGGCTCGCGACCATCTTAGTTCCGAGCTTCAAGCTGCTAACACGTTTCAAACACTGAAGGGCCCGGGTGTTAGCTCTTCTGATATTCTTGGCATAGGGCATGTGATAAGTTAGTAAACTCGACCTCCAAAGTTATAACGGGATAACGCGGCAAGGCACCAGTTATGGCTTTTGCTGTCCGCCATAACTAGACCCGACCTGCAATTTTATAGATTTACGATCGAAGTTTCAGTTACCAAACAAACATATTTTATTTCCGGTATCTACGATAAACTCGGTTGCTTACCCTCTCGTTGTTAATATGGTCAGGCAGATAGCTCACGGCGCCCTTATTACCTCGCACCCTTAGGCTAAAGTAAAGGGGACTAGCTCTAACACTCTGCCAACATTTCAATCGGACTGAAAAAGGCTGATTTTGGTAAACGGAGTTACCAAAATACGGCCAAGCTTTGGCGTAGTTCAATACCCCCGGCAGGATTCGAACCTGCGACCTGCGGTTTAGGAAACCGCCGCTCTGTCCTGCTGAGCTACGGGGGCTTGGCTTGTGAGCTTCACATCCGGAGGACATTTCTTATGTGGCTCGCTGACCGAGTTTACGTAAGTATTCCGGTACATGCCCTATTGTACGCCTAACAGAGGGAAACCACCAACCGATCAGTTGCCGCTAACGGTCTAGGCACTTCGAACTGGCGTGTGCGCTTCACGAACAAACGGTGGAATCGCGTGTCAACTGTTCGGATCGGCGGCTTGGAGTTGGAATTGTCGCCAGACCACAGGGCGGGGTGCCAATGGTTCGATATGCAGAACAATTTCGCCATTCTGAAACAGCCGTACTACGCCCGTGGATTCGCTTACGGTTACAGCGATAGCGCTGGTAACTTTGGAGATGGCCGCTGCCGTCCAATGCCGAGCTCCTAAGCCCTTGCCTAGATTGATACCATCGGCTTTGACTTCAATGAAGCGGGCCGCAGCTTCGATAGTCCCATCTTTGTTGACAATGATGGCGCCATCGAGCTTGGCGATCTCCTTAACGCTTTCGCGCACCCAATGATCCCGAAGGTTTCGCTCTTTCCGCCCGTAGCCACGTACGGGGTCGAAGCCAATAGGCCGGGATCGCAATAAGACTTTGCGGTGATCGCCGACGACAAACATCGTGCCCACGGGCTTGCCTTCACGACCCTCCCGACCGATTTCCGTGGCGATATCTACGACGGCTTTGAGCGTTTCGAGCGGCACTTGGGTGTGCAGCCGGCGTAGCTCGCGCGCCGACAGGCGTTCTAGGTGTTCATCGAGGTGAATCAGACTAATGCTATCGATTTGGTCGGGCTTTTCTTCGACTTCGATACCATTATATAAGGCCACGACGTGGTCGCCGAAACGTAATTGCTCCGAGGCAACAGCTTCCAGCAAGGCAAGGCTCAAACGATCCCGCACAGGCAGGGGTCCGGGATAGCTTTCTAGCACAGTAATACCGGATTCCCGCTTCACACGGTTGGCTAGCTCCTCACTGGGCGCTGCGACCAGTAATCGGCAGCCTTCCAGAGCCTGACGTACTTCTGTCCAATCCAAGTTGGTTTCGGTGAGCAACAAAATCGCGTCTGCAGGGGTCTCCAAGACCAGCTGTCGAGCCGCTTTCAAGAGCGCAACCGTCTGGCGGGGCAACGCCATCGTGCTTCTCTCACAAGGAAATATGTCGCTTGGCTTACCCTTTGGCGATATATTGCCAATCGCGCGTCGCGTTAGATTTTCATGGTGCCTGGCCAAGGACGCGCGGCGGACCTGCCAATTTCCAACGAATCGCTCACCCTGGCGAATTGCCTTTGCCATCTTAGAACATTGCCATCGCAATGGCAAGCAGCACGAAAAGAAAACCCGCGACCATGAGTTACCTTGCGAGCGAAGCCTTTGTCGGGTAGCATGATATTAGAAAACGAATCTCAGCTCTCTATAAGGCTTTTATCTTTTAGAAGGATGAAGGGGCTCAACGGTTAACCTGAATATGCGGGCTGAAACTTCGCACGAATTGAGAGGGTGGTGAACCTTCGCGCAATCAGCGGGGCAGAGGAGGACCGATGAGTTCCGAACCACGGCAAAGTGTGGAAGAACAAGCTCTGGAACAAACGAAACAGAGAATTCAACGGTTTTTACAGGAGCTTTCGCAACTAGCAGAGTCGGCGCTATCCCCGCTCGAGTTTTTCGGAGAATTCTTACAACGAATCGTGCAAGGATTATCTGCGGTCGGGGCGGCATTTTGGGCGAAGACACCCCAAGGGAATCTGCAACTGCAATATCACATTAACTTTCCGTCGTTACGTGTGGATGCCGCGGAACAAGTTCGGGCCGCGCATGATGAGTTGGTGCGGCAGGTGGCGACGACTGCTCGGGCGCGGTTATTTCCGCCCATGAGCGGAGCAGCTGTCAGCGCTGGTCCAGGTAACCTAACCCCATACACTCTGTTACTCATCCCGGTCTTGGTGGAAAGGCAGTTGGGTGCGATTCTGGAAGTCTGGATCGATCCGAATCGTCCGCCTTCGGCGCAACGGGGCATGATGCAGTTGCTGGTGGCTTGTGCGGAACTGGCGGGCCGCTACCTCCATCAGCAACAGCTACGACAAATCCTGGGCCAACAACAGATCTGGAGCCAGCTGGAAGCGTTTGCCCGGCAAGTGCATGGCAGTCTGAACCCCCGTGAGGTGGCCTACACGGTGGCTAACGAGGGTCGGCGTATCATCGAATGCGACCGTGTCAGTGTGGCCACACGCTTAGGCAAAGCCACTTATATCGAAGCGGTCAGCGGCGTGGACGTGGTGGAGAAGCGCAGCGTCCTTGTGCGGACGATGCGCGAGTTGTGTCATCACGTCCTCGATTGGGGGGAAACTCTTACTTACACGGGCAGGAAAGATGAATCGTTACCCCCGCAGGTGCTCAAATCGCTGGATGCGTATTTGGCGGAAAGTCCGAGCAAAATTTTGCTGTTGTTGCCCTTACGCGACGAACGAGAAAAAAAAGAGGGTAAACATCAACCTGCGCGTTCTGCCTTGTTGATAGAAGCGTTTGAGCCGACGGTTTCGGCAGAAACCTTGTTAGCGCGTGCGGAGGTGATTGGCCGACACGCCGCTCCCGCGCTTTATAATGCCCTCGAATATCGCCGCCTGCCGCTTCGTTGGCTTTTAGTACCACTGGCCAATGTCAAGGACGCATTGCGGGGGCGACGCTTGGCTATTTTGGGGGCCATCCTCGGAGCGATCGTAGCGCTGTTCTTAGTGCTCTTCTTTGTGCCTTATCCGTTGCGGCTGGAAGCCAAGGGGCAATTAGTCCCGAAAGACCGCCAAACCATTTATGCTCAGGTTACAGGGCGCATCATCAAAGTGGAACGGCGTAATGGCGAATACGTGCGAGCCGGCGATCCGCTTTTGTTCATTGAAGACCGCGAAGTGCTACGTCGCCTCAGCGAGTTGGAAATGCAGATGAAATTGGCCGACCTCCGTATGGCCGAGCTGACCCGTGAAGTGGAAACTGCTGCTTCCCGCGAGGAAAAAACGCGCCTGCAGGAAGAATTGTTCAAACAACGGGCCTCTTATTATGCCGCGCTGGCCCAGCATACTTTGCTCAAGCGACTAACCGGGGGCGGCCTAGTGGTAGCACCGCGGCAGGGAGAAGTCGTTACGCCCGAGACTGAACAGTTGTTGGGTAAAGTCACCAAGCCGGGCGAGCCGCTGCTGCAAGTGGCTCGTCGGGAAGGGGATTGGCATATCGAGATGTATATCCCAGAACGGCATGTCGGACATATCCGCGAGGCGTTAGTCAAGAATCGTGGCAAGCCGCTCGAAGTGGATTTACTCTTAGCCACCGATCCGAACCGACGTTACAAAGGCCTGCTCTATCCCGAAGGCCTGGGCGGAGCCGTAACTACTCACGAGAACGAGCCTGCGCTGTTCGCTCGTGTGGAACTGGTGGACATCACTCGGGAGCAGCTCGATAAGATGCCTGTTGGTGCCGAAGTGCGTGCAAAAGTGCGCTGCGGTTATCGCTCAGTGGGCTACGTCTGGTTCTACGAACTTTGGGAATTTCTGTACGAGAATCTGATTTTCTGAGCCGACTAGCGCCGAGTGCGAGCGATGGTAATCATCGTGAGACATTCGAACATGGAATAGATTCTTCAGGAGAATGCCAACCTATGGTGCGTTTTACCCTTGCTTTGGTGGCTGTGGTGCTGACCGTGATCGGTGTCTTATGGATGACCGGGCTGCTAACCTGGCCTGGTAGCGGTAATACTTGGGGCGATAATCGGCAAGCAGCTGAGAATCAACTAGGTGGTGCTTTAGTCCAACCTTACCAGTCCAAGACATTAGGGCTGCCTTCAATTGATATCTCGACTCATGCAATTCTACCGGACATTATCGTCATCCCCGACGCCACTATTGCGCCTGCGGAAGAGGCTGACGTGCCAGCGCGTGTAGATGGTCAGTTACTGGAGGTTTATGTCCGCTTGGGAAGTCACGTCATGCGCGAAGAGCTTCTTGCGCAGTTAGACGATTCGCTCGCACGCCCGGAGATGTTTATTATCGAGATCCGCGCCAAGAGTACCGCCGAGGTCGATGCCGCGCGGGCCGTCTATGACGCGTTGAGGCATGAGGTCGAAAAGATTTTAGAGGCCAATCGTGTCAGTAAAGCCGGGCCCGTGGTAGCTGCCTCGGAGCTGAAAATCCGAGAGGCGCAACGGGATAAGGCTTATTTCGACTGGGTAGCTGCCAATGAAAGACGCCGCGGTCTCCAGTGGGAGTACGAACAGAAGCGTCGCTATGTCGAATTGCATCAAATTCGCAGCCCGATCTCAGGCGAGGTGGTTCGCTTGTTCAAGCGGCCTGGCGAAGGCGTGAAATCAGGTGAGACTGTCGCACGGATTGCCAACTTGGATCGCCTTTATGTAGAAGGTGCAATCCCGTTACCTCTGCGGCACATGGTACGGCCAGGCATGCGCGTCCTGGTGGAGCCGGAAAGGCAACAAGGCTGGCTCAAGGAATTACGTGGCCACACTGCCACGGTTACTGGCCTAGCTTTGACGCCCGATGGTCACTTCTTAATTTCCTCCGGTGAAGATGGACGCCTGGTCGTTTGGGATTGGCAATACTCGGCGCAGCGGCCCATAGAGCTGCGCGATGAGCAGTTCTCCCGCGAATATGGCTGTGTGGCAAGCAGTCCCGTGATAGAGCGTTTGAATGGGGCCGTGATTTATCAACTGGTCGCGGGCTGTGCGGATGGTCGAATTCGGGTCTGGAAATTGACCGTCTCATCGCAAGGCCGATTCTTACAACATTCGTTTCAGGTGCTGGGCGAAAACGGAGCCTTGCATCGCACGGCCATCCGTTGCGTAGCAGTTAGTCCTGATGCTCAGCTGGTAGCGAGCGGTTCGGAGGACGGCGAAATCGTAATTAGTAATCTGGCCAGTAGGGAGACCTTGATGAAGCTGCGCGACCCACGAACACCGCGGGAACCGGCGCATCGCGCTGCAGTCACCTCGTTGACGTTCCTACCGCAAGGGGAGATTATCTCGGCGTCGCAAGATCGGTCGCTGGCCCGCTGGCGTATCGGCCAAGATAGCCATGGAAATTGGACAAGCGAACTGGTTTGGCGTGTTGATGGCCGGAGCGCTGACGTGACCCAGTTGGGCGTCAGTCACGATGGACGTTGGGCCTTATTCGAGAATGGCGAAGAATTGCGGGTGTTAGACACCACTGACGGCCAAACTTTGGCTGTTATTTCCAGTCGCCGCTCGGGGCATTTTCGCGCCGTGGCCATTTTCTCCCCAGATGCGCGACAAGTGCTGACTACTACGGCAGGCGGACGCTTGCACCTGTGGAATGTGCCGCCCACTCAGGAAGAGGCTGCCTGGTTCCGCTTAGCCTACCATCGAGGTTTCAAATATCACACGCCGATGGTGCTCGGCGCTTATAGTGCGATATGGGCACCGCACAATGTCTTGAGTTTGCCCTTCTGGTTCCACTTGAGCCAGGCAGCGCACGAACCGACGCCGCGTGCGGGTTCCCCCGAATTACTCTCACAGCCACCAGCCGCGACTACTCCATCTTTCGCTCCCATGTTGCCTGAGTTGTGGCCCGTGGACGCCCGCGAATTACGGTTGCTCAACATGAACGACCCATCGTCGGTCACCTGCGCCGCTTTCTCCCCCGATGGCCGTTTTTGCTTTACTGGCGGCAGTGATAAAGTCATTCGCGTCTGGCCCACGCCATCGGCCGACGAGATTATGCGACCGCTCGAAGGAATCATCGTTTATGTGGGGCAGCAAGTGGAGAGTGGCGGCGGACTAATTCGGATTCGTGCGGAGATGGAAAATCCCCGCCTGCGTCCAGCGCGTTTAGAGTCAGGGGTGCGCGTCACGCTGAGCCTGCTGCCTGACCTCCGTCATTGAAAATGGACTAATACCTCATGAGCACAGCTCCGGCCGCTGTCCACGAAGTCGAACGACGCAAACAGGTTCGGGTCAAGCTGCGCCGCGACTTGATCATCACCGAGCAACGTTACGAAGGGCGTACTTATTACGTTGTCAAAGATCCTGTGAGCTTGCGTTACTATCGTTTCCGCGAGCCTGAGTATTTCCTCATGCAACTGATGGACGGGCACCACACGCTGGAAGAGGCCCGTCAGCGGTTTGAAGCCCGTTATCGTCCGCAGCGTCTGACGTTGGAGGAGTTGGAACAATTCGCCAGCCAGCTTATGGAAACGGGCCTGGCACTCAACGACATGCCCGGTTCCGGCAAGGCTATGTTTCAACGGTTTCGCAAACGCCGCCGTCAGACCTTGATTCGCATCCTGACCAACATCCTGTATATTCAAATTCCAGTCATTGATCCCGACCGCTTGCTAGATCGAATGATCCCCTACGTGCGTTTCATCTTCACGTTGCCGTTCTTTTTGTGTAGCGTGGCGTTCGTGCTAGCCGCGATCCTGCTCGTGGCCTCGCATTGGGGTACTTTCCTGGCCCGATTGCCCGCCTATCATGAGTTCTTCAGCTTCAAGACCGTGTTGTATGCCTGGATCTGCCTTGGTCTCATCAAGGTCATTCATGAGTTCGGCCACGGACTAAGTTGTAAACGTTTCGGTGGCGAAGTCCACGAGATGGGACTGTTATTCCTATGCCTCTCACCGTGTTTATATTGCAACGTAACGGACGCCTGGCTGCTCCCGAACAAGTGGCACCGTATCATCATCGGAGCGGCCGGTATTTATGTGGAAGTTATGATCGCTGCCATTTGTACCTTCATCTGGTGGTGGGCCGAACCAAACACGTTGCTGAGCAATTTGTGCCTGACCATCATGGTCTTATGCAGTATCAGCACCGTGGTTTTCAACGGCAATCCACTGATGCGCTTCGACGGTTACTATGTGCTCGCAGACTGGCTAGAAATCCCCAACTTGCGGGAGCGTTCCAATCGCTACCTGACCAATCTCGCCATGCAATACTGTTTGGGTATCGAGGTACCTCCCGAACCGTATCAAATGAGCCTGGGTCGCAAAATCCTCTTCGTTACGTATGCAATTACCAGCTATATCTACCGCTGGTTCGTCACCTTCGTGATTCTGATTTTCCTGTACACCTTCCTGAAACCCTACAAGCTCGGTGTAATCAGCTTCATTCTGGGCACAGGTGCATTAGCGAGTCTGGTGGGATATCCGACGTATCGTCTGATTCGAGCGGTCAAACGTCGTGGGAGGTTACCTGACATGAAACCGATGCGGGTGAGCATTACCGTAGCACTGGCGTTGGTCGCGCTGTTGGCCGTGTTTCTCGTTCCGTTTCCCTTGCGTGTCAAGGGATTAGCGTTGGTGCAGGTCGAGCCTCACGCACGTGCTAAAGTGGTCGCCCCGGAGGAAGGTTCGTTTCTGGAAGAATTGTTCGTGGAGGACGGTCAAGTGGTGCGACGCGGCGACCTCATCGCCAAACTGAAAAATCCCGACCTGCTGACGAAAATGGAACTGAATCAGGCGACGCGTCGGGCTTATCAGGAACAGCGGGCCGACATTTTGGCCCAATTAGTGTCCCAGCCGAATGCGGCTGCGTTACGGCACGAGTTGGCACGACTCGAAGACGAACTCGCCCAGCTCGAGCATGAAGCCCGCGAGCTGCAAGTGCGACTCGACCGCCTGATTTTGCGCGCGCCGCGCGACGGCAAAATCGCGCGATTGTTGCCTCGGTCGGAACTGGGCAAATTACTCGAACCGGGAACGCTGATTGGCGAAGTTATTGATGACCGCGCACTGTCGGCCATTCTGCTAGTCGAGCCCCAAGACCGAGCCCTAGTGGTCGAAGGTCAGAAGGCGTGGATTCGCATTCACGGCCTAGGTTACAACTATTGGCGGGGCACGGTCAGCGAGATCGCCGCTGTCGAAGCGAAAGATGTTCCGCCCCAACTCAGCAACAAAGCCGGGGGCGAAATTCCTACGCAGGAAGATCCGGAACAAAAAGTGCTCAAACCGCAACGGCAACACTATCTGGTCAGTGTGCGCTTTGATGAGGTGGCCGACTGCATGCATCCAGGCGTGCTCGGTCGCGTGAAGATTGACGTGGGCAACTACACCCTTTACTGGCGCGTCCGCCGTTACCTCGCTACCATGTTCAACATCGGCTTGTAACCGCGAAATTGGGCTGGAGCGAAGCGCTGGGCCTGATTTGGTTACTCGTTGCCTTTCATGCTCCGAGCCGTGCCGTGCTATACTCAGGCCAGCCGCCATTCAGGGAAGCGATGCTCTTCCGACGCTGTCCCGGACATGCTTCGCAAGCGTTCCGTTTTCCCGCCAGGCGGGCAGTGCTGCTCCCGATACGGCCCGCGACTTGCATAGACACCTCTATTTCCTTCGACAGATATTAGCCCATCTGGAGACCCCACGATCCTGGGCGCGACTTTCACAGACACATTTACGAACGTTCGCCCGTCGTGCTGCGAACTGGCCAACAGCGAGGATCAGCACCCCCCACGGCAAACTGCCGGTGGGCTGATTTCCTGAAGAGGCGGTTTTTGCCAGCATTTGGCGCCTAAAGCTGGGAAGACAATTATGACGTAAGTGCTTTCCAGTAAAAAGGTTACGTATTTCCATGACCACTGAGGCGGCTGCGCGGCGTTTCTCGGGAAAATGCGCGGCAAAACGCGATTTTAGCCAATCCGGAAAATACCCTTTGCCTCTGGGATATTTGCGACCTTGGATAGAACATTATCAACATACTAATGATTCAGTTTTCCGATGGTTTAGCCGATATTTCCGAGCGTAATAGTAACATAACCAACATGGTCATTTATCAGCCGACCAGCAATTATCATTACTTATGCCATCTGTAAAGTCTTGGAACAAGCAGAAGAACTGAGGCGAAGCCGGCGAAGGTAGCGGCCATGAACGTTTGAATCGTTCGTTTTCTAACAATACGTACCGAGCTTCAGCACTCACGGCGACCGCTTCTTGGAGTCGATTTTGATACCGTTGGCTATGGTGTGAATACCCCAGCACGGCCCGTGTTGATGTTCAGCCTACTTCATAACGTCTCGCTGGGCGTCTTGGTCTGCGCAGCAGAGTTCAGGGACATGCCGCGCGCGATCGAGAGCATTCGACGCTACTCCGCATTGTCCGGGACAAGATGCACTTTAACTGAACCGCCCGGGGATCGTGCACCAAATCAACCGCAGATTACACAGGTGTACGCAGAGGCTTGCGACAGGGTCGGTGCTGACCTGGCGGAGTCGTGACTGGCGGCGTGGACGTAAACACGCACCAGCGCCCACCGTGCCCCTTCCTTGTTTCTGTGCGTTCATCGGCGTCTGCCCGCATTCATGGGCGCCCTTCTGCGTTCACCCAGGTTCACGTGCGTTCCTATACTTTTTCACGAGGTCTATCCACGGCTGCTAATCACAGCCTGGTGCGTTCATCCACGTTCATGCACGTTCATATACGTAAACTGCGGTTTAATGGACACGAAGCAGAGATGGCATCTCAAATAAGCGCACATTACGCTGATTCGCGCAGAGAGTGACAACCGTGTCAGCCTCGACATAAGTATGGTTTCACTAGTCGTCAGGATTCGTCCTGAATAGAAAGGCGAGGCCTGGTTGCGTCTGTGCCGCGGTTACTTCTGTTTCTCCTTTTCCGGGTTCCAGAAGAGGTCGCCGGAGATGGCAAACAGTTCCAGGGCGTGCAGGTCGGTGAAGCCTTTAGGTCGAGGACGAGTGGCTCCTTCCTTCAATACGGCTGCCTGCACGTCGCGGCGGAACGATTCGAGGCGCTCGATGCGTTCTTGCTCGGAAAGGTTCGGGTCGCGTCGGATGGCTTGCTCCTGTCGGAATCGTTCCAGGGCGCGGTCGAGCATGGCGGCGAATTTCTTGGCGTCATAGGCGGGGCTTTCAAACATTTCCCAGACGAATGCGGAACCCGTGTTGGCATATTCGATCTGGAGGTCGGGACTGACGACGCTGCAGGCAGTGAGGCCAGTGCATTTTTCCCCGCCCATGAGGAAGTGGGCCAGTCGCCAATACTTCATCGCCTCCCACTGCAGCGGAAACTCCTTTGTTCCATAGGGGATAACTACCTTCAGCGGGATGAACGAGTCCACGATTTTCTTCTGGACTTGGGCGTCGGCGAGGGCAACTGCCCGCATCAAGCGACCGCCCGGTCAGCACGGTGCCTTGGCCGGGCCGACATTGCGTTTGAGATAGAAGTACACGAATATCGGTTTTTGCTCTTTCTGGGCCAAGGCGGCTGCCTGTTGCGGGTCGGTCAGCCAGGGAATCTTTTCCCAGGGGAAGTCGCCTTTTTCCTCCAGCGCGATCATCTCGCGGACTTTTTGGATGGCTTTTTTCTGGTCCCATTCGGCAGGCTGAGTGGGCTCTTCACAGAACACTGCCGCTGTGCAGATTGTGGCGGCGATCCCGGCGTAAAGGAATTTTGTCGTGGCCATCGCGTGAACCTCCTCAGAATTCGCGCTGGTGAGTTTGCATGAGTCGCTAGTAATTACCCGAACAAATTTGAGATGGTTTCAAAACATCAACCAGTGCATCTCGTGGTGCGATGTCTGCAGCGCTTCCACACCTGAATCAAGTGCAGACGGTTTCAAAACATCAACCAGTGCGCTCCGTGGTGCGATGTACGCAGCGATTGCGCACCCGAATCAACTTGAGATGGTTGCAAAATATCAACCAGGGGGTCAGCACCAACGTCAACGTCGAGGTGGTTGTCGGATTACTGATGACTAACTCGCGGCTAAGCGGGCGCGGCATTCGTCGAGGATGGCTTTGGTGGCGGTGGCGCCGATGCGGGTGACGCCGAGGGCGCGGACGGCTAACACGCGGTCGAGCGTGCGGATGCCACCTGCGGCTTTGACTTGCACATGGGGCGGGCTGTGTTGACGCATCAGCCGAAGGTCTTCGTCAGTCGCGCCGCCATCGCCGTAGCCCGTGGCTGTCTTCACAAAGTCTGCGCCGACTTCGCCGCAGATTTCGCAGAGGCGGATCTTGTGTTCGTCGTGCAGATAGGAGTTTTCGAAGATGACCTTAACGATGGCGCCGTGGGCGTGAGCGGCTTCCACGACAGCGGCGATGTCGCGGCGGACGTAGTCCCAATCGCGGCTCAAGACTTTGCCGATATTCACGACCATATCGAGTTCGCGAGCACCCAGGCGGATCGCGTCTTCCGTTTCGTACACTTTGGTCGCGGTGGTATGGCCGCCATGAGGAAAACCCACCGTGGTGCCCACGGCGACGGTCGAACCTTGCAGAATCCGCACAGCTAAGGGAATCGCATAGGGCTTGATACACACCGAGGCAACGCCGTAGTCCCGCGCTAATCGGCAGCCGGCCTCCAGTTCTGCGTCGGTCAACTTGGGATGTAACAGGGAATGATCGATCATGCGAGCGATATCCTCATAGGTGAAATGAGCCATGCTAGTCGGCCTCCAGGGACGGCATCCGCATTGCTTGAGCGCAGGTCATGGGAATGGTCTTGCGGGCGCACCTGGGCGGATTATATGCGAAATTTTCGGGGACATAGAGGATTTGATGGGTTCCGAATGCCGAAAATCATGATGTCTTGTACCGTGTGAATCGCGGCCCGGAGTGATGATGATCGCTTGCCACTGCAGTGCTGCTTGCCCTTGGCGGGGTCTTCGTTGGATTAGCCGCACATGTGGTCTGGCATGGCGGCTGTCAGTTGTAGTGTGGCTCCTGACTGGGAGCACCATAGCGCACGGTGAGAGCGTCGGTGTGGTTCAGCGAGCCGTGGAGGTGCAGAGCGGGCCTGGCTCCGTCCCGCCATATTACGTGACTGGGCGGCTAGAGCCAGGGCAGAGGGTAGTGATTCTCGAGGAGGTGGGCGATTTTTACGCGATCCGCCCGCCCGCAGGGAGTTTCAGTTATGTTCCGAAAAGCAGCGTGCGGTTAGTGCCTGAGCACCCTCAAGTAGGGTTGGTTTACGAGACTGTGGCAACACTGATGGGGAGCCTCGTTACTCGAGAGGCGACCACGGAGGGGACACGTCTGACTTCTGGAACTTTGGTGCGGATTTTAGGCACCGATCAAGTGGCCGTCGGAGGGCATCTGATTGAAATGTATTGTATCGAACCCGTTGGGGAAAAACGTTACGTGCGGAAGTCGGCAATTAACGTACGCGAAGCCATCGTAGTTGACCAGGGGCCTCCTAGCGGAATAGTTACACCGTCGGGGCCCGCTGAAGTTGCCGTTTTGCGCTCGCAGGCTCAGGCGGCCTACGAACGGGGTTGTGCCACGGGAGATTTCGTCGAGGCGAAGCGCTTGTATCAGATGCTGGCCCAATCAGAGCAGGATGCGGTGCGGTGGGAGGCGCTCAATCGGTTAGAGTTTATCCGTCTGCGGGAGCGCGAGTGGGCCACGCGACCGAAGCCAGCGGCAACCGCTCAGCCGACTTCTTATCAGCCAGCCCGTTTCGGTATGATGCCGACTGACAAGCCCCAAGGCGTGGCCGTTGGGAATAATCTCAGAATAGGGACGGCCTCACATTCCTCCTTTGAGACGGGAGCGAATACGCGCGCTTATGGAGTGTTGCGGCGTTCGACCATATCAGAACAGGGCCAGCCGTTGTATTATCTGGAGGATCATCGCGGCCACTTGCGGTGTTACTTACGCGTGGCCGATATGGGCGGGGCAGAGCAATTAGTGGGTCGGGCAGTAGAAGCGTTGGGCCGACACCTAGGATATCGTGGCGACTTACGAGCTGACCTTGTTGCCGTTACGTTACTTCGAGCGCTTGAGTAAACCAGCCGCGAGGCGCATTTACCCAGCGGTCTAAAGTTCGAGCGGTAAAGTCGAACCAGCGTTGTTCGCCCTCGGGTAAGTCAATCGCGCCGATCCATTCCAAAACGGTGGGGTCGTCATGAGCGGGGTCGAAGCAAACTTCTGTCGGGCTGCCGTTGAAGAAATGGACACGCACTAAGTGATTGTCGCGTAAAAGGAAAAGGCGACGCGAGCGGACTCCCGGGGCTGTGGGGGTTAGGGGCGCTTCTAGACCTTCGGGCAACGGATAGACGCCCATTTCTACGAGTTGTTCCTGACGATCTTGCATGCGTTTGCCCAAGCCCAGAAGCCGACAGCCCAGCTTACAAAGGCGTTCTAGGCTGATGCGGGTTGGTTCACCGTCGGACCAACAAATTTGATACCCCTCGAAAACCCGGTTGTCGGAGTAGGTGTCTCTGCTTGGGTCCCGGCGAAAAAGTACGACGAGAAATCGTGGTGTGGAAGGTCGCTGCTCGGAACCGCAATGCACGGTCCCAGCTTTGCTGGTGGCTTGGGGAACTGCGGTTCCATTGCAAGGTAAGGTTGTCGGTACCACTTGCACGTCACCGGTGCTTAGCATGGTCGTTGCTCCGACATTTTCCAAAAAATAAAAAGGCCCGCACCCAAATCTGTTAACGGGACAGGGCCCGAAGCTTACTGGGTAAAGCGAGCAACCCTTGAAGTTGCGTTTAGGAATATAGATAACCGGGGAAAGCGTCAAGGCAAAATTATCTCCTGGCCTCCGCTGCATCGCCCATTGTTAGCCCCTCCAAAAGCTAACGCAGCAACGCCTATAACTCGACCTAACAAGCTGGGGCAGCTAAAAAATCGGATTCTTCCCGCCGTATGCTTGCCAAATAGGATCCCTCCGACCAATACTAAATTGCTTATAAACCTGAATCAGGAAACCTAGCCAGGCTTAGACCGTATAACAGGAACGGACCAAGATGCGAGAACCGAACGGCGAGAGCTGCAGCGGCCAACACGCCCGAGTGCACGTGGCACGGTTATGCTACCCGCGTCGCGTCGGCTCCGAAGCGGAGCGCTTGGCTGCTGATTATATCGTTCAACAGTTTCGAGATTCGGGATTATTAGTCCGCCGTCAACCGTTCCCCTTGGCCCGTGGGCGCGGCGAATGGTTCAATCGTGCTGTCTTAACGGCGTGTGCGGCGTTAGCATTAGTCGGAGCTTGGGCCTTCCCGGTTGTACCCATGATTTCCTTATTGGCATGGGCCAGCGTGGCGATGTTGGTGAATCTTCCTTGGCGTGGGATAGGATGTTTCCAGGGCGGTAGCTCGCGGGGCCCGCTCTGGAGCGAGAACATTTTGGCCACCCAGGGCAAGAATCCGGCAGCAAAGGCACGGGTCATCTTCATGGCTCACTATGACACGAAGTCCCAGCTTCTTCCCACGGGTATACGAGTTGCCTTGGTTACTGTTGTGTGGTTCTGTGCGTGGTTGTTAGTTTTATTGGCGCTCGTGTGGCTCGTGGGATACTGGCCTTGGTGGATGCCAGCTCCGCCTAATCCCTGGAATCTGTGCGTCGTGATGGTGCTTTGCCTGGCGGGATTGATCGCTAATTTTACGGGCAACCAGAGCCCTGGCGCCTTAGACAACGGTTCAGGGGTCGCGGTCTTGCTGGAATTAGCGCGTTTGTGGCAATCACCCTGGCCCTATGACTGGGAGTGGATGCACCAGCTCGAAGTGGCGTTTGTAGCGACCAGTGCCGAGGAAACTGATCTGGAGGGCGCCCGCTATTTCTTAGCTCAATACGCGCATTGGTGGAAAGAAAAACCGACTCTGCTTGTCAACTTGGAAAGTGTGGGCGCAGGTCCCGCGCTATACCTCAGCGGTGAGCAGAATACCTTGCTCTGGGTCGAGGCAATGTGCCGGGAGTTGGGCATACGACCCAGGCGGCTGCATGTAATGGGCGCTAGTATGGATCATCAGCCCTTCGCCGCCCAGGGTTTGAGATGTGTCAGCATCTTGGGCGATGTGGTTCGCCGATGCTTTTATCTCCACACGCCCCGCGATGATCTCAGGCTCGTTGAAACCGACGCCCTGGAACGAGCGATTCGCTTAGCCTGGTACCTGGCGCGACGTTGGGTAGAGAGCCAAGTAGAAGGGTGCCTAGCGCTTTCCTATCGCTCGCTTCGTCTTGTGCCCACGTACGGCGGAATCGCTTCGTAGACTCCGCCCCTGGCTTTCGCACTAGACTTGTTTCGCGAGGCGAACAATATTGTAGAAGCGATCTTCGGGCCTGAATCCGTTCGCTCAAAGGATTGCCCCATGAACAACAATTTGCAGCCATCAGGGCATGACCCAACTGATGTGGCAGCGGCAAACGCAAATACCACTGACCCGCTGTATCAGCGGTTGTGGCAACGCTTGGCACCCTTCGGTCAGACACACGTGCTGCGTTGGTGGCACGAGTTGAATACAGACCAGCGTGTCGAACTGGCGGCACAAATTGAGGCTCTCGACCTGGATACGCTGCAGCGGCTGCTTCAGGAGCCTATTGAAGCCCAACGAACGACCCTCGACTGGAATCAAGTCTGTTGCCCTCGAGTGCTCCGTCCTGCTTCTACTTTAGAGGAATGGCAACGACAACGCCGAGCGTTCGCAGTTGGAGAGGATGCGTTACGCAGCGGACGAGTGGCCCTTTGCCTGGTCGCAGGGGGACAAGGTTCGCGCCTGGGCCATGACGGACCTAAGGGGACTTTTCCTATTGGCCCGATCACGCAGCGCAGCCTGTTTCAACTGCATGCGCAGAAAATACTCGCTTTATCGCGGCGTTACCAAGTTCCGCTTCGCTGGTACATTATGACCAGCCCCGATAATGACGCCGCCACGCGCGAATTTTTTATTCAGCACAACTACTTTGGTTTGTCGGCCGACCAGGTAAAGTTTTTCGTTCAAGGGACTATGCCTGCGGTGGACAAGGATACGGGAAAGCTGTTGATGCGTACGAAATGGCAATTAGCGCTTTGTCCCGACGGACACGGCGGCTTTCTCACCGCCTTACGTACCGAGGGTATTCTTGACGAATTGCAGCAACTAGGGGTGCAGTGGCTGTTTTACTTCCAAGTAGATAATCCTTTAGTTAAAGTGGGCGATCCCTTATTCCTCGGCCAGCACATTACCAGTGGCGCGGAAATTTCCCTCAAGGTCGTGCGGCGCCGTCATGCATACGAACCGCTAGGACAAGTCGTTTGTTACCAAGGTAGCCATTATTTAGTGGAATACACCGAGATTCCCCCGGAGTGGCAGGAACGTCGAGACAGTTCTGGGAATTTCCTCCTCAATGCGGGTAACATAGCCGTCCATATTTTCGACCTAGCCTTCCTGCAACGGGCTACCGAACACGTGCGCGCTTTGCCCTATCATCGCGCCATCAAAAAAGTGCCATTTATTGACAGCGACGGCGAATATCGGGATCCCTACGAGGCCAATGCGCTCAAATGGGAACGTTTTGTCTTTGACGTTTTACCCTGGGCCCAGCGCGTCTTGGTGGTGGAAATTGAACGCGCCGAGGAATTTGAACCGCTCAAGAACGCCAGCGGGGAACATTCTCCAGAAACCGTCCGTGCTGCCTTGTGCGAACTGTACGCACGCTGGCTCGAGCAAGCGGGCCTCCGCGTGCCACGCGACTCGTCGGGCCGAGTTACGGTGGCGATTGAAATCAGTCCCTTGGTGGCCCTGGACGCGGCCGATTTACGAGACCAGGTCGAGCATTTGCACGAACTTCACGGGCCTTTGCTCTTAGAGGAGCCACTCAACGAATCCCCAGCGACATCCTCGGACTCACTAAGCTAGCCGCAGTCCGTCCGCTTTGCACGCACGTCTGCCAATCCTACGTCCCCTTAGACTAGAGAGCCATTATGCGGGTGCTAGTAACAGGGGGAGCGGGTTACGTCGGTAGTCACACCGTCCGGGCTTTGCGCGAAGCTGGACATCAGGTCTGGGTGCTGGACAATCTCTCGCGAGGCCACGCCGAAGCGGTACCTGCCGACCTGCTCACAGTGGGCGATGTGCGCGACATTGCGTTAGTCTGCCGACTCCTCCGTCAGCATCGTATTGAAGCGGTGTGCCACTTCGCCGCTTTCGCTTTAGTCGGCGAATCCTGGCACCAACCACAGGCCTACTACCAAAACAATGTACTCGGCAGTTACACCTTGCTCGAAGCCATGTTACAAAGCGATGTGCGACTTATGGTTTTTTCAAGCACGTGTGCTGTTTATGGTGTGCCTAGCAGCATACCGATAACAGAGGCCTCAGCTACTAATCCGATTAATCCTTACGGACGAACTAAACTTGCCGTCGAATGGGCCTTAGCGGACTTATGTCAAGCGGGACAGATTGGTTACGCCACCTTACGGTATTTCAACGCTGCGGGAGCGGCGGCGGACGGTTCGCTCGGCGAAGACCACGAACCCGAAACGCACCTTATCCCCCTGGTGTTGCAGACCGCGCTGGGTCTGCGCCCTTACGTCGAGGTATACGGCACCGATTACGATACGCCCGATGGCACGTGCATTCGCGATTTCGTACATGTGGATGACCTGGCCGATGCCCATGTGCGCGCTTTAGCACGTCTACGCCCGGGTCAGGCCATCGTTTGCAATCTAGGGATCGGACGCGGTTACAGCGTGCGGGAGGTCATTTCTGCTTGCCAGGAGATTAGCCATCGTCCCATTGCCGTTCGCCAAGCGCCACGTCGCCTAGGCGATCCCCCTTGTCTAGTGGCCGATGCCACGCGGGCCCAAGAACTGCTCGGCTGGCAACCGCGTTATCGCGACCTTCATAGTATCATCGAAACCGCTTGGCGTTGGCATGCCTCCCATCCGTACGGTTTTCGTTCGGTCCGCAGCATTGGATGAAGTAATCGTCGCCAACCACGCTCACGCAAAATATCCGTTGTGTTTTGTCCGAGCGTTTTCCTGATGGCGATGCATATCGGTCCGCGGCGGCTGCTGCGCAGGCCGCTTGTCCCGCTCGCCAGGGACTCTTATGCTTCTATTGAGAAGGAGTGGTCGCAATCGCCTCCGTGGAGCCAAACCATGCCGAGCAAAAAGGCCATTTCTGCCGTCAAAAAAGCGCCGACCCAGAAACGCGTTACTCGCCCTGAAGTCAGCCGCGACACCGACTCGTTGCCCTTAGGCCAGTACCTAATCCGTAGGTTATATGACTTAGGAGCGCGTCACGTCTTTGGCATTCCTGGTGATTACGTGCTGGGGTTTTATAAGTTGCTGGAAAATAGCCCGCTGGAATTAGTAGGTAATACAACCGAGCTGGCGGCAGGTTATGCCGCAGATGCGTATGCACGCATTCAGGGCATTGGAGTTGCGTGCGTTACTTATGGCGTAGGCGGCTTTAGCATTGTGAATGCGGTGGCCTGCGCTTACGCCGAGGAATCCCCCGTCGTGATCATCAGTGGTGCCCCAGGACTGCGCGAGCGTGGGCCGCACCAGTATTTACACCATGTGGTACGCAGTTTTGAAACTCAGCGCGAAGTATTTCGCCATCTCACAGTAGCCTGCGCCGCCCTGGAAGATCCTCTCACCGCCTTCCGAGAAATTGACCGTGTCTTGTTTGCTTGCGTCCGCTATAAGCGGCCTGTCTATATCGAATTGCCCCGCGATGTGATTGATATTAAGCCCCTTTACAGACACTGCCCGTTTCCTGAAAAGCCGCAAAGCGATCCAAAAGCTCTAGAAGAGGCAGTGGCCGAAGCCCTAACCATGCTGCGCCAAAGCAGCCGACCGATTATCCTAGCAGGCGTGGAAGTCCATCGTTTCGGCTTGCAAGACTTAGTGGTGCAGCTGGCTGAAAAGGCACGCATCCCGATTTCTTCTACTTTGCTAGGTAAGGCAGCCATCAAGGAAAGTCATCCGCTTTATGTAGGTGTTTACGAAGCCGCTTTAGGCAGGCCCGAAGTTACTAAGTTTGTCGAAGATTCCGATTGCGTTCTGGCGCTCGGGACCTATCTTACGGACATGGAATTGGGTATTTACACGCAGAAATTTGATGAGAGTCGTATTATCTTAGCTACTTCCGAAAGCGTCCGCATCCGTTTCCATCAGTATCAAGGCATTTTGTTAGAAGATTTCCTGCATGCCCTATGTGGTCAAACTCTACCACAGTATGACAGGCCGGTGCCCCAGGCCCGCGATCCGATTTACGCTCCCTGGGAAGCTAAGCCCGATACGCCCATCACGATTCGCAGACTCTTTCAGAAAATTAATTCCATCCTGGATGACAACATGGTGGTGATCGCCGACATCGGCGACTCCCTATTTGGCGCGTCTGACCTAACCATCCATCAAAAAACTGAGTTTATTAGCCCAGCCTACTATACCAGCATGGGATTTGCCGTGCCCGCTGCCGTCGGGGTTCAATGTGCTAATCGTCAATTGCGCCCTCTAGTCGTGGTCGGCGACGGTGCTTTTCAAATGACGGGTATGGAGCTAAGCACGGCTGTTCGACTCGGTTTCAACCCCATCGTTATCGTTATCAATAATGGTGGCTATCAGACGGAACGCTTCATTATGGAAGGCAAGTTCAATGACATCCTTGATTGGAACTATCATCGTTTACCCGATCTTCTAGGCTCAGGTTGGGGATTCGAAGTCCGCACCGAAACCGATTTGGAAAAAGCCTTACATGCCGCCCTCAATAACCGCGATACGTTTAGTTTGCTGAACGTTCGCGTGCCTCGCGACGATGTAAGTCCCGCGTTACGTCGTCTGGGCAAGCACCTGCAACGTCGCATGTAAGCGCCACTGTCAGACAGGGTTCGACTAAATCACCAGCCAGCAGGTCTTTAGTCCACTGGGCCAAAGCTGCGGGGTTAGTTACTGAAAACTGGCGAGAATGTCATAGCAGGCATGCACGCCCGCAGCGATACCCAATCCGCGAAACCAGAAGAGTATGGCGAAATATAACCCTGCAAAAACTCGGAATAGAAATACCGTTTTTTGATAAGGTTCTTGAAAGGGGGGCACGTGATGGGCGCAAGCAAACAGCACTGCCGATGCTCCCCCCGCCCAGAGAAATTTCACCCAACCCCGCAATCCTAAGCACCTACCTCCTACTAATAGCGACCATAGCAGAAGGCCGCGAAACACCACTTCTTCATATACCCCGGCACCCAGGCTCGCCACTATCGAGGCACCATGGGAACCGAACCCAATCTGGCCTCGAACCGAATCGCTAAATTCCAAGGAACCACACCAGTGAGCCAACCATAATAACGGTAACGCTAATAATATACTTTCCACGATCATGCCCGCCCAAGTTCCGAGAAATTCTGCAGGTCGATCTCGCCAGTGCATGCCACAGTAAACGAGTAAGGCCAATCCCAGCGTACCCGCAGGCATCCACTCCAACTTAGGACTGAGTCGTTGCCGTATGATTAGACGTAGCCCTGCGTCCAAGCCAGTTCGCCAAGCCAAACCATCGCCCGCCCCAAGGAGGTAAATGCCTAACTCGTAGCCGAGAAAAATACTTAACACGAAACTGCCCGCCACGAGTGGATGCACACTGGCACGGAAGTAATCCTGGCCAAAAAACATAACCTGCTAAGTCGAGCTGAAGACTGAGCATTACTCTTGACGAGTATTAGGAAGCTTGTTCGTCCCCACTCGAAAAAAATAAGTCGCGTGCATAGACCCCAGGCCTCCGTCGCGCTAGTGAATCCGCCGAGCTGCTATAGTTGACCGACTGTTGGCTACACCTATTGCTCCTTAAGCCAACATTACCTGCACCCACCAGCCGAGAGGGTTCGCCTGGGTCAACTCCTCGACAGGTACTTGCCGGACAACCGAAGGAGCGGTCGGGTCGGCTAAGTTCACATAGCGAGGTATTGGTAATGGTTGAGCATGACGATCTAACAGCAAGGCAACTATTGCGGAAGGGGGGCTGCTCTCGGAAGCATCTTGATTGAGCGTAATGACCTGTCCTATGCTGCCATCTGATAATTCCACCACCGTGCCGATGGGGTAAAGAGATAACCCTAATAACAATTCGGCAGCATTAATGTCGAGGCGGCCCCGTTCCGCTTCGCTAAGCACTTCCAGCATGGCTTGCCGGGGGGATGAGGCGGGACGATAAGCACGAGGCGTGCAAAGCGCAGCATAGGTGTCTGCGACCGCTAACAAGCGGGCTAAGTTATTAATTGCTCGTCCCTGACTTCCTAAGGGATAGCCGCTGCCGTCTAAACGCTCGTGATGTGCTAAAATACCCTCGACGAGCCAGGTTTCTTCAGGGCAGCACAGCTTCATGGCCTCGGCACTAATGCCCACGTGAGCCTCGACTTGGCGCCGTTGCTCATCCGTCAGAGGTTCCTTTTGTTCTAATAAACTCGCTGGCATGGTAGCCATGCCCGTATCGTGAATCAGCGCGGCCAGGAGGATTGGAACGGTTTGCTTACGATATTCCCTGTGTCGGCGGATAATGCGGGTTAGGACTTGGGCAGTATTCCAGCCGTGCACGGCCGCCCAACGCTCCGGCGGTAAGCTAGGAGTCAGCAGTTCTAAAGGAGCGCTCGGCTCGAGGTGGGCTAATTCCTCGGCTAGGTGGAATAACGAACGACTTAGGACTGGTCGCCGCTGGCTTAAGGCCTGAATAGCGTGGGCTAAGGTAGCAATTTGTTGCGAGACGGCGCGGATATGTTCCAGCCAGTTCAAGAGGGCAGCCGTCTGGCTCTTTAGCCAATTAAGCCATCCTGCTAAGCCTTGGGCGAAGCGGTTTTGCTCTAGGACCTCCTCAGGCAAACCTTGCACGCCTCGCACTAAACATTCGGCCATGGCCACTGTCATGTGATACATCGCCATCAGCCTAGTGGGCGCCTCTATCTCCTGACTCAAGTTATCTCCAATCTCCTTAAGCTGCTTCAAGGTTCCACGCAACTCGCTTAACCATCGGCGCACCTGCCAGGAAAGCGCCTTAGGCCCCGTGAGCTGTTGACTACCTTGAGGCCGAACATGGTCTCCTTCCCCTAACGCGTGAACTTGTGCTTCTAACACCTGAGCGTGGGTATATAAGCACTCCGCTTGTCGGCATACCTCTTGAAGTTGGCGCAAACGCGGGCTCAGCTGAGTTAGAGGAGAAGATGAGGGAGGCGCGATCTCCTCTAAACGCCGGCGCAATGCCGAGACTCGCTCGACCAAAGTTGCCTGGCTCATCCAGATCCTCCCGCTGACGCGAAGCCTAAGCTCCCATTCGCTCGACCAGCCACGGTTCTGTTCGCTTCTTCGATTCGTTCAGGGCCAAGCCAGCTGAGCCAAGTTTCTGGCTAGCAACCTCTTATCTGGCTAGATTTAGTAAGTAAGCTAATTTCCGAGAGCTTACCTCTAAATACATCGGCCCGACAAGGTTAGCCTCTTGAAACTTAGCCGACTGGCACCAAAAAATTTAGTAAGGGACTTGCCAAGACTTCTTTTAATGCTTAGATATAAACCAGGTGAGGCTTCCGAAACCTGCATAAATCGAGTCAAGGGATAACCTAAAATAAGGAGGAAATGCTGATGCCGCGAGCTCCTGCCATTAGTAAACTGAGCATTTCGGAAATCCAAAGAATGCTCAACAAACGTTTGGATCAATTGCGCTCCTTACAGGAACAGATCGAACAAACCTTAGCTCAGTTAGATCAGATTGAACAACAAGCCACCGAAGAAATTCGTCAGGAACTGCGCGCCGTCCAGGCCGGCGATGGAGAGCGTCGTGCCCCAGCGACAGCCAAAGGTGCGGCCGCAAAGCGTCGGGGACGTCCACCTCAGGCAGAAGCGGGTTCGTTGCGTAGTTATATCCTAAAGGTATTGCGCGAATCAGGGCGTCCTATGCGGCCGAAAGAAGTGGAACAAGCGGTCTTAGGGGCTGGGTATAAGACCACTAGCCAGCGCTTTTCTGTTATCGTCAATCAGACGCTCACGAAATTAGTCGAGTTAGGTCAGGTCAAACGCGACGCAGCCACGCGGACCTACGCCATTGCCTAAATGTGGCTTACGGGCAAGGTCCCTCGTTCTTCCCAGCTTGAGGAACCGCTTGGCAAGCGAGTTTCTGGCTGCTAAAGGCTCGGGGGCATTGCCCCAGCTAAGTTTCAGCTCTCGAGGCAGGGTTACGTCAGTTCCCTGTGCCCCTCTGGAACTAATCGCCGTCCATCGAATGTGGCCACTTAGACGCCGACTTAACACGCCTGCTCAAGGTGTAACCAACTGATATGAGGATTCTGACTATGATGTACGGTTTATGCTGGCTTGCCTGTTTATGTCTTTGTACGCAGTTCAGGCCTGCCCAGAGCGTTTTGCCCGACAAATTAACCATTACCGGTCTAACCCCCGCTCGAATCCAACCAGGATTATCTGCTTTCCACTACCGTATTAGCACTAGTTCGCCAGCCTGCCAGCGGTTTTTTGACCAAGGTTTAGCATACTTATATAGCTATGTATGGATGGAAGCAGCTCGCAACTTGGAAACCGCGTTAGTTCACGATCCCGAGTGTGCTATCTGCTGGTGGGCGTTGAGTCGGGCACTCGAAGGTTGGGGCAAGCTTCCGGAAGCGCAGAAAGCGTTGGAGAAAGCTTGGCACTTGCGCGACTCGGCCAGTCCGTCGGAGCGACTACTCATCACCGCTCGGGCTCAGGAGAAAGGTTTAGTTCAAGAGCTGAAGACTGCAGAGGCTCGTCGTCAGGCAGCTATTGCCACGATAGACCGCTTACTTAGCCTCCATGAAGATGATGAGGAAGCCTGGTTTTATCGCGCGCAATTAGCCTGCGGAGGAAGACTGTTCGGCGGAGACGTGCATGCCGTGCCCTTTTATAAGGCCTTATTACGTATCAACCCGTTACATCCGGGAGCTAACCACGAGTTAGTGCACTATTATGAAAACGCCCGCCAGCCGGCACTAGGTTGGCAAGCGAGCGAGAATTATATCCGTGGTTCGCCGGGAATTCCCCACGCCTGGCATATGCAGGCACACTTAGCGACTCGGCTAGGTCGCTGGGATCGGGCCAATGCCGCTAGTAGTCGAGCGGTTGAGTTACAACTGACCTATCACCGCGACTTACAGGTAAACCCCGATCAGGACCATCAATTCGTTCATCACGTCGAGGTTTTAGCCATTTCACTCGTCCACGATGGCCGGTTCCAGGAGGCCCGACGTTTACAAGCTTTACCAGGAATTAGGAATAAGAATGCACCCGTTTGGTTTCGCCTCTATATAGCGGAAGGTGATTATTCCCTAGCTCGCAACATCGCGGAAAACAACCGTCGGCAGGATAAATTACTAGGAGCCTATCAATCAGCTTTAGTGGCGTTAGCAGAGGAGGATTTGGCCCGAGCCGCAGCGGAAATTCAGGTCTTAGAACAAGCTTGGCAGGAACATCCTGGTCGCCGCGAATTAGAACTGCAACTGCTGGAAACGCGTGGTGTCTATCTCTGCCGTTCCGGGGCAGCCGAGGTAGGTTTAGCTCTGCTAGAAAAGGCCGTCCGTATGACCATGGACGACTATCGCCACCATGCCTGGGGTAATGGCGCTTATTACATGGAAATCTGGGGCGAAGAGGCGTTATGTTGCGGTCAATGGGAAATCGCCGAGGAAGCGTTTTTAGAAGCTTTAGCCCATGACTCAGGGAGTGTCCGCGCGGCGCTGGGTTTGGCCCTCCTCAAGGAACGGGAAGCGGATCACGCCAGTGCCCAACGTTATTATGAACTCGCCCGCCGTTTTTGGGCGCGAGCCGATGCGGGACATTTTGACCGTCTCTCCAATCGAATGCGCACTAAGCTGGAACGCGGACTCACTCAACGAACCGCAACTTCGGAGGCGCCGCCATGACTTGGGCGTTCTTGCAGGTAACTCTGATGATAGTAGGCCCGACTTATGCGGATACGGTGGGGCCGAAATCGGGCGCGCGCTTAGCCCCGTACATGTCCATCGTAAGCGTGGGGCCTAATCGTGGTCAACTCCACTGCTTTGTCTGAGAAACGGCGGATCGGCCGGCGGTTATTGTTTTCGCCCGTCAGCCGAGCGAACCGCTGGGCCAACTCCTGATCCAGTTGGATCAGCTGCTGCGCCAGACTAAAGGCGACACATTCCGTGCATGGGTAACAATATGCCACCGTCAACAGCCGGAACTGGACGAGAAAATCGTGGCCTGGAGCAAACAACTGGGGTTAGCACGTTTGCCGATTAGTATCTTCGAGGACGAGCAAGGACCGCCCGCATATCGACTGCCCGCGGACGACTTTGTCGTGGTGGTCGCAGCAACGCGTCGCAAAGTCGTGACAAGTTGGTGCTACCCGGCCCAACAATTTACTGGCGAAGTCGCTAAGTCGCTTATTCAAGAAACCCAGCGGCTATTTCAACAACACCTCTCAGGTGCGGCGCAGAAAAAGTAAGCTGCCGGAGCGTAATAGCTCATGAGGAACGCTAACCGATCGCCCATCGGCTAGTTCCTTGGAAGTAGGACTCGCAGTTGTCGTTTTACCGTTGTGCTCTCCGAATGACGCGGCATGGTGGAATGCCTAAAATAGAGACGACTCCCGGCATAAAAAAGTGGCGCGATGATAGCGCTTTCCTCAGGAGAGACCTATGCGAGAATGGTTTCGCAATGTGCTGCTGGCCATTGTCACCGTCGCACAGGGCATGATGGTGACATTGCGGTATTTCTTCGACACCTTACGCGGCCAACGTCGGCTAGGAGCCTATGAAGTTGACGGTGCGTTCACACATTATTTCGAATATCCTGAAAAACCAGTTCCCGTAAAACTCCGCTATCGCGGTTTCCATCGTTTCGACCTGACGACTTGTATCGGCTGTGATAAATGTGCCCGCGCCTGCCCAGTCGACTGCATCTACATCGAAAAAATTCGCAACCCAGTGGGAAAAGGATTCCGCGTCACCGGCTTCAAAATTGATTACTCGAAGTGTATGTTTTGTGCCTTATGTGTGGATCCATGCCCCGTGGATTGTATCTGGATGGGGTGGAATTACGACATCAGTTGCTATAGCCGCGACGGCTTGATCGTGGACTTTGCCAAGCTGCCGTTGGATGTGGCTTGGGGCCAAGCGACTCTAAATCCGACGGCGATTGCTGCATCTAAAGTGCTCACTGAACCAGTGTGGGTCAAGCCACCCGACCAGCCTCCTGCAAAACCTCAGACCGTGGCTAGTCCCTCGCCTTAGGACTCCCATGGGAGGCCACCATGCCTCAACCTCGATTTCGTTACCGTAAGCACTTTACCGTCGAGCAAGCCAACCGCATGCTCCCGTTGGTGCGGGCCATTGTTGAAGATATTTGTTCGCTCGGACAGCAAATTCACAAATTGCGGCACCGCTTAGCCCAATTGGAAGAACACGCGATTTCGCCTTGCGAAGAACACGAACGACTGCTTGAAGAATTGGATAACAACTCGGCACGATTGGAAGATTGCCTGCGTGAACTTCAGAGTCTGGGCGTTGAGTTCAAAGGTTGGGAAGGCTTGGTGGATTTTCCGGCGATTTTGCACGGACGCGAAGTCTTTTTATGCTGGAAGCTCGGAGAACCTGAGGTAGCACATTGGCACGACCTGGACGCAGGCTTCGCGGGACGACAGAAATTGCAACTCCCGACTTCCCAAGGCACCATGTGAGCAATCCCTGGAGGCAATATGGGCATTCTCTTAGCGGCAGTGCTGATATTCGCCGTCGTCGGGGTAGGATTCGTCTTGGTGAACTTGCTCATCGGGAAACTTATTCGCCCAGAGCGGCCTGAACCGGAGAAACTAACGATCTACGAGTGCGGCGAACCAAGCGTTGGTTCGGCCTGGGTACAGTTCGACGTGCGCTATTATGTGGTGGCGTTACTGTTCGTGATTTTTGATGTGGAGGTCGCGTTTTTCTTCCCCTGGGCGGTGGTGTTCGGGAAATACGTTGCTTTAGCCGATGACACACTGACTATCGAGCAACGACAGGCGATTGAAGCCACATTGTTTCCAGAAAAAACGTCCAGCGTAGCCCAACCAGCTTCGACGAACGCAGCCACTCGGCTCACTGCGAGCCAGGCGCTAACTTGGGGCTGGCTCGCGTTTGTGGACATTGCGGTGTTTTTCGGGGTATTGTTGATCGGCTACGCCTACCTGTGGCGTCGTGGCGATATCGAATGGGTGCGGACGACACGGGGCAATCAAGTTCTCCGCGTGGAACCAAGACCACCAGCTACGGCCTTGCAACCTGAAGTAGCAGCGGCTTCGTAGCTGTCGCGAGGTAATTTTCGCGTCGGTGGGGAACTAACTTTGATGCTCTCAGGGAACCCTAAACTTCCCGTCATGCGAAGGGGAGGCGATATATGGGTCTGCTGGAAGGCAAATTTGAACAGGGGGGCGTGGTGGTCACCACCTTAGAACAGGCGATTAATTGGGCGCGGCAGGCAAGCATTTGGCCGATGACCTTCGGCTTAGCGTGCTGCGCCATTGAAATGATGGCCACGGGAGCCTCCCGTTATGATATTGACCGTTTCGGTGCGGGGGCTTTCCGCGCTACGCCGCGTCAGGCCGATTTGATGATCGTAGCGGGCACGGTCAACTTTAAGATGGCCAGCCGGGTGCGTCGGCTGTACAACCAGATGCCGGAACCGAAGTTCGTTATCGCCATGGGAGCATGTACTAGCGGTGGCGGTCCTTATTACAAGTACGGCTATAACGTGGTCAAGGGCGTGGATCTCATTGTGCCCGTGGACGTTTATGTTGCGGGTTGTCCCCCCCGTCCCGAAGCGTTGCTCGAAGGGCTAATGCGTGTCCAGGACAAAATTCGCGCCATGCACGATCTGACCAAACGACAGCCCCTGGACTATCTCGTGCCCACTCGTAGCGGCTACGTGAAATTACCCCCCGAAGTGGATACGCTGGAGAAAGCCAACGAATACTGTCGTCGCCGCAAAGAACTTAGCACGCCGGCGAAAGTGTGACCGTTGGTTCCATGGGATAACCTACGAGGCTGCTGTCCATGACCGGAGCGGAAATTATCGCCATTTTGGAGGAGAAATTTGGGCCCAAAATTCAACAGAAAAAACCTGATGCCATTGATCCGTACGTAGTCGTGGATGCCGCAGATATTGTTGAGGTCTGCCGCTTTCTGCGCGATGATCCACGATTGCAGTTCGACATGCTCAACTGCATCACGGGCGTAGATTACTTCGAGCCTGACCCCGCTAAAGCACCGAAGGCAGGTTTCGAGCCACACCTTGAAGTTGTGTACCACATGTCGAGCTTGGTCAAGCGCCATCGCTTCGTCGTCAAAGTAATCCTACCTCGGTGGAAAAACAACGTCGTCGGTGAATTGCCTGAGGTGCCCTCCGTGACCAGCGTCTGGCCCGCGGCTAACTGGCACGAGCGGGAAACTTATGATTTAGTGGGCATCCGGTTCATCGGTCATCCCGACCTCAGGCGCATCTTGTTGGCGGAGGATTGGGAAGGCCATCCGTTGCGCAAGGACTATGTGTTTCCGCTGGAATACCACGGCATTCGCGGCCGCTGAGACGAAACTTCGTCCCAACATTGTAAGTATCTCTTAGTGTCGCAACCGGAGAATACGAACATGGCGACTATATTTCCGCCCGAAGAGGAGCAAATTATCGAGTTAGACGTGCGTACCGATGAGATGCTGGTTAGCATGGGACCGCAGCATCCGAGTACGCATGGAGTATTACGCTTAGTGCTCCGGACCGATGGAGAAGTGGTTTCGGAAGTCACGCCGCACTTGGGCTATTTACACCGTTGTGCTGAGAAAATTGGCGAAAACGTTACACCCATTCAGTTTATTCCCTACACCGACCGCATGGACTATCTTTCGGGCATGAATATGAACCTCGGCTATTCATTAGCCGTGGAAAAACTCTGCGGGCTGACGGACAAAATTCCCGAAAAGGCCCAAGTCATTCGCGTCATCGTTTGCGAACTCAACCGCATTGCTAGTCACTTAGTAGGAATTGGAGCGTATGGTCTGGACTTAGGCACGTTTAGCCCGTTTCTTTACGCCTTCCGTGAGCGGGAAATGATCCTGGATTTATTTGAGGAAGTTTGCGGGGCACGTTTGACCTATAGCTACGTCACTATAGGTGGCGTCCACGACGATTTGCCTGAAGGGTGGCTAGAACGCTGTTCTAAGTTCCTGGATTGGTTTGAACCACGCTTAGAGGAATACCATACTCTACTGACCCGAAATAGCATCTTCATCAAGCGAACCGCCGGGATAGGAGTCTTGCCGCGAGATATGGCAGTGGCTTACGGGTGCACGGGGCCGATGTTGCGAGGTTCGCTTAACCGAGAAAAGGGCGACCCGCCTTGGGATCTCCGCAAAATTGAGCCTTACTGCGGTTATGAGCAATACGATTTTGAAATCCCGATTCCGCCGTTCCGAGAGGCGCCTGTGGAGGCGGTGATTGGCGACGCGTGGCACCGCTTTTATGTCCGCATGAAGGAAATGGAGCAAAGCGCACGAATCGTTCGGCAAGCGTTACGCAAATATGAGACTGCTAGGGGTGCCCATCGCATCGAACCGCCCCGTCATCTGCCGCCCGGGGAGGCCTACGTGGAAACGGAGTGTCCCCGCGGGCAAATGGGCTTCTATGTCGTAGGCCGACCGACGAAGGAAAGCGTCCCCTTGCGAGTTCGCGCCCGCTCGTCGAGTTTTTGCAACTTGAGCGTCACGCACGAAATCTGCCGCGGTTGCCTGATCGCCGACGTCCCCGCTATTGTGGGAAGCATTGACATCGTCATGGGCGAAGTCGATCGTTGAACCTTCTGTCTCCTCGATCTTGGAGCGAGAGCCTATGTCGCAACATATTGGAAGTGAATCCCAAGGCTGGCTCTCGCGAGGCTTGACCAAACTTCGCCTCCCCATATTCCTGCTCGGCATTGCGCTATTAGTTCTGGCCTACCGATACTTAGAGTTATATCCCGTTACTTACAACCGTTCCATGGAAAGTTTCTTTCCTGCAACCGATGAGAGATTACAACTATACAAACTGTCTCGGCAATGGTTCCCGAGTGAGCACAGTTTATTAGTGGTCTATCGGGACACTGAATTATGGACACCAGAAGGAATGGCCCGACAGTTGAGATTACAGCGGGAATTAGAGTCGTGTGCAGGGGTAAGTCGGGTGCTGGCGCTGGCTTCGAGTCCCTGTCCGACAAATCCATTTCTCAACATCGCTGAGGCCGTCAAACAGGCTTCCAGTGCTGCCGACTTAGAGGCAATAAGGAAGCAAGTACAAGCTACGCGGCTATATGCGGGCGTGACTCTGGCGAGGGACGGTCTGACTACGGCGCTCCTTGTTCAATTACATCGCGACTTAGGCAGCCCGGAGGAAGCGGGCCAAAAGTTAGAAGCCATTCGTCGCGTCGCGCGGCAAACCTTAGAAGCGGAGCAAGCGGCCACAGTGCTCGGTCCCTTCACTGCCGGCACTTTACTTATGATCCATGACGTTTATGAGTACACATCCCAGGATGGTCGACGTCTGCAATTTTATTCCGTGCTGCTCATGGCGTTAGTCATCGCTGGGGCGTTCATCCTTCCCGAGCTACGCCGCTTTTGGGAACGATTGCGGTGTGGACAGGCCACCGCGCTAGCTGGACTACTAGACCTAATCGCTAGCGTACGTTGGTTATTATTGCCTTTCCTGGTGATTTATAGCACGTTGACCTGGGCCGAGGCTATCTGGAGTTTCCTGCGGGGTGAAATGACTATGGTCGGCTCTGCCATTAGTTCGCTGGTAGCGGTGATTAGCGTGGTAACCGTGGTACACTTAGGTTTGCATTACCGTGAGCTGCGAAGTCGCCTAGATTCGCAAACTGCCTTACAGCAAACCTTGCACTATTTAGGCCCAGCAATTTTCTGGATGCTCCTGACCACTGCCGGGGGCTTCGGGGCGCTATTAGTGTGCGAAATCAAGCCTGTTTATGATTTCGGCATGATAATGCTGCTGGCGACGCTGTTCGTAGGGGTGGCTGCGACGCTGTTTTTCCCGTTGACTGCTATGGGTTGGCACCATCGTGCCGCGCCTCGTGGGCATCTTGAACCTATAGCGCATTATGGGCTGATTCGCTCATTGCAGATCCTTGATCGACGTCCTTTGCTATGCGGCGGCCTGTTATTAGTTCCTGGAGTCGCATTAGCTTTAGGCATGGGACAGTTGCAACCCCAAACTGATTTCACTAATAATTTCCGCAAGGAAACCGAGGTCTATCGCGCGTACCGCTTCATCGAGGATTCTTACGGGGGGGCCGGACAGCTCGAACTCATTGTCGAAACGCCCGACCTCTTTTCACTCTCGAATGACGAACTTAGAGGATTCTTAGCAAAGGTCCGAACCCTGCAAGATCGTTTAACCAACTTGCGGATTCAGACTGAGCAAGGGGAAATTGTTCCTGGGATTAGTAAGGCGTTAAGCATCACGGACTTTTATGATTTCTTAGATAACTTACCCGTGGTAAATAAGTTTCTGACGCCACGGGTGCGGTTGTTTTTCCTGGCAGGAGATGTGCGAGCCGCTAGAAAAGAATTAGGGTTATTGGCTACGGCAGTTCCGGGGAATCTCTGGAAGTCGGTCGAAAAATACTCAGTATTGAGTACTTTCTGGAATCGGGAAGAGAGAAAATTGCGGGTTATCTTATTAGCCCGCGAGCGGCTCAGCACCTGGGCGAAGCGGGACTTGCTCAAGCAGATTCACCAGTGTTGTGGGGAGGAGTTAGGACAAACTAAGTATTGGCTGACGGGCATATATCTCATGTTAGCCAATCTGATTGAGAATGTGTTGCGTGATCAGGCTTATACGACGCTGATTTCTTTAGGGTGCATGTTCGGCATGGCGATGTGTGCGTTTCGCAGTTGGAAATTGGCAAGCATTGCCATGCTACCCACGGTATTGCCGGTGATTGCTGTGGTCGGCACGATGGGCTGGATTGGGTTACCGGTGAATATCGCAACCGCTATGTTAGCGAGCGTGGCTATGGGTATGACGATAGATAGTAGCGTTCTCTATCTCTATCGGCTGCGGGAGGAACAATGGCGGGGAGCCAGCTTTGCGCAAGCCCTGTTGCGTACTCACTGTGGAACGGGAACGGCACTCTTAGTCGCCAGTTGCGCTTTAGTATTAGGATTTAGTGTGCTTACGGTATCGCGCTTCATCCCGTTGGTTCATTTCGGGTTGCTAGCGGCCTTGGCATTGTTGGGCGGGGTGATCGGCAATCTAATTCTGTTACCCCTATTATTGCGGGCCACCCATCGCCCAGCGTGGCAAGAACTAAGTCAAATCATTTGGGGAAGGGACTTAGTTATATCTGTTACCAGCGACGCGAACTCCGGGAATTCTGCTTAACTCGCCACGGTGCATAATTGTCGGCGGGAAGTAATTTCCTGAAAGACGTCGGCCAAGATGTGCAGCGCGGTTTGGATTTGCTCGGCGGTAATGCACAAAGGTGGACAAAAACGCACGGCCGCGTCGCCGCAGCCTAGCAATAATAAGCCACGGCGGAACGCTGTCTGTACTACCTCATCCCGTAGAGCCGTGCTCAGTTGCCCTTCCCGTAGCACGTCGTGGGCGAGCATCAGGCCTAGTCCGCGCACGCGCCCAACTAGGTGAGGAAACCGGTCTTGCAGGCGGAGCAGGCCCTCGCGCAACTGTCGGCCTCGCTCTGCGGCATTAGCAATGAGTCCTTGTTCCAGGAGGTCAATCGTGGCTAAGGCCGCCCGACAACTCACGGGGTTGCCTCCAAAGGTAGAAGCATGACTCCCACTGGGCCAGTCCATGATTTCGGCACGGGCGATCATGGCGCCCAGAGGTAGACCACTCGCTATTCCCTTGGCTAGGCAAATAATATCCGGGAAAACATTCCAGTGTTCGACCGCAAACATTCGACCCGTGCGGCCCATGCCTGTTTGCACTTCGTCGGCAACGAGCAAGATGCCGTATTTGTCGCACAGTTGCCTGAGCGCGGGCAGAAAACCCGGAGGTGGTACATAATAACCCCCCTCGCCTTGAATCGGTTCCACGAAGATAGCGGCCACCTCGTCGGGGGGAGCAATACGCTTTAGAAGGGTGTCCTCAATCTGCTGCACGCATTGGCACTCTGAGGCCAACTCGCATCCCGGACAGTCGCGGGGAAACGGCGCGTGATGAATTTCGGGAACCAAAGGGGCGAAGCCCCGGCGATGGGCCAGTTTAGAACCGGAAAGCGACATTGCGCCATACGTGCGCCCGTGAAAGGCGCCGAGAAAGGCAATCGCGCGCGGGCGACCCGTGTGCCAACGGGCCAATTTCAGCGCTGCCTCGAGTGATTCCGCACCGCTATTCGTAAAGAAAACGCGCTTCGGCCCTGGCCCGGGAGCCAGAGCGGCCAACCGCTCGGCCAACGCGATTTCCGGTTCGTAGTAAAAGTCGGTCCCCGACATGTGAAGTAGCTTTTCTGCTTGATCGCGAATGGCGGCTGTGACATAGGGATGACAGTGTCCTGTGCTGGTAACCGCAATACCTGCCGTGAAATCGAGGTATAAGTTCCCATCAACATCCTGAACGACGCAGCCGCTGGCCCGCTCCACCACCAAAGGATAGATGCGGGTGTACGAGGGCGACATGACACGCTGATCGCGTTCGATGAGAGCCTGTGCTTTCGGGCCTGGGGGCAGGACACGAATTCGTGGCACCTTTTCCCCATCGAAGAGCCACATGATCAGCACCTCGCGTCAGTCCAGGGTGGCTTTGAGTCCTTGAGCCATTTTGATCTCGAGGCCGTGATTGACCGTCCAGGCGGCCCGGTGAGTTACCGTTTCGATGAGTCCAGCGGCGGAAGGCCGACCGTTGCCGCTCTTCTTAACGCCACCAAATGGGAGATGAACCTCGGCCCCGATACAAGGAAGATTGACATAACCCATGCCGAAGTCGCATTCCTCACGGAAGAAGCGCATGGCCCGGTAATCTTCGGTGATAACGGCTAAGGAAAGCCCGTAGTCCGTGTCGTTGTAAATGGCCGCAGCCTCTTCATTCGTCGCGAAAGGGATCAGGGCTACGTGGGGCCCGAAAACTTCTTCGCGGATACAACGAATCCCAGGCCGATGCTGGATGCGGTAGATGAAAGGCGTTAGAAACCAGCCATCACGATGTGCTTCGTCCAGGAGACGCCCGCCGTCTAGCAGCACCTCCCCGCCTTCTTCTCGGGCCAGTTGGTTGTAAAACGTGATTTTGCGCACTGCAGCTTCATTGATGACAGGCCCCATGAAGTTGCGTTCGTCGAGCGGGTCGCCAATGTTTAGGCGTTGGGCCAATTGGACAAAGCGTTCGGCGAACTCGTCGAACCGTTTTTCATGCACCAGGATACGTCCGGCCGAGACGCACCGTTGTCCTGTGGTCTTGAATGCGCTGAGAATTCCTGCGGTAACGGCGAGGTCCATCCGAGCATCCGCGCAGACAATAACAGCGCTTTTTGAACCCATTTCACAGGCACAGATGCGATCCATGATACCCGCGGAAATTTGCTGAATTCGCGCACCAACTTCATAACTGCCGGTGAACAGCACAAGATTGATGCGTGGGTCGCGTACCAATTGCTCGCCTACCTCTCCAGCGCCATGCACGAGGTTGATAACCCCCGGCGGAAAGCCGGCGCGGTCGAATAGTTCGACGAGCGCTTGCCCGATGGCTGGCGTGTCTTCTGAAGGCTTGAAGACCACAGTGTTGCCTTCGAGCAGGCTCGGCCCCAGCATCCATAACGGTACGGCGAAGGGAAAATTCCAAGGCGTGATGATAGCCGCGACACCGCGCGGTTTGCGTCGCACGTAAGCATCCTTCTCCGCAATTTCCGAGGCCAACACCTCGCCCATGGGCATGCGTGCCGTGCCAAACACATATTGCACCATGTGCAATCCTTCCACGATTTCCGCGCGACATTCGTTGAGCACCTTGCCGCATTCGCGGGCCATAAGCACAGCTAACGAATCCATCTCTGCCTTAATAAGCTGGGCCAAGCGGTCGAAAAGTTCAGCGCGATAGATTCGGCTGGTGCGACGCCAACTGGAATAAGCCTCGCGAGCCGCGCTCACCGCTTCTTCCACTTCCGCAGCGGTGGCTTGAGGAAACACGCCCACAATTTGCGACCAGCGTGCTGGGTTGCGACTCTCGAAGCGTTCGCCCGCCCCTTCGACCCAACGCCCACGCAGGTAATGCTGTCCTCTGATCGGAGCTGTGGTAACTGCCGTCATCGTCAAGTCTCCTTTTAGAACGAAAATCTGTCCAAGTCTCTCTCTACGGCGAAGTCCCTCTTACGTTAGACGTCAGTGCGTTTTGCGAAAGAACGCCGTGCAAAAAAGAAGCTGACACTCTTGAAGTGAATCCAAGCCATTATAAGTTGGGGAGCGCAACAGGACAATCTGAGTGGCACTTTGGTTACACCACGTCTCTTCCGACGTTAGTGAGTTGACTTGACGAAGCAGATGGCGCCGTTATGAAGCCACAAGACGACAGAATCACGGGGGCCGAACTGGTGCTGAATCGGGGAAGTAAGGTCGGTTGGTGGATCTTGTGGTGGGCGACGGCCTGGGGATGTGCGGCGCCTAGTTTCTTCCGTTGGCCTGGAAGCGAGGACGATGCTGGGATGAAAAAGCCCACGTCGGTGGCAGGCAAAACCGTGGGCGATGTGACGGTGGTTTGGGGCGCGCATCCCGTGCGGGTCTATGGGGTGGGCGTGGTCGAAAACCTACCGGGCACGGGCAGCTCCCCGCCGCCCGGAGAAATTCGGCGCCAGGCGATTCATTTACTCAAGCAGCAAGGGATTGAAGAGCCGGATAAATTCCTGGCCAGCGGTCAAGCTGCCGCTGTCGTCGTTACGGCGGTACTCATGCCGGGAATCCGGAGAGGCGATCCCGTGGACGTGGCGGTTCAAGTGCCGGAGAAGGATCGCACGACGAGTTTACGCGGAGGACTATTACGGCGATGCGAACTTTATGAATATGCGGATGCCCGCGCGTTGCGAGGGGGTGAGGGACCGGCGGGGGCAGTCCGCGGTCATGCGTTGGCCGTCGCCCGTGGCCCGATATTAGTCGGCTTGGATGGGGGAGACGAACCTTCATCCCTGCGGCAAGGGCGAATCTGGAACGGCGGCCGTTCACTGATTGACCGCGACTTCGTGTTGCTGCTGAGAAGGGAACATCAGGATGCACGCTTGGCTAAGCTCGTGGCAGACCGCATCAATGAGCGTTTTTACGGTGCCGTGCCCGGTGGTGGAATGAAGGGGATGGCCACGGCTAAGAACAATGTGCAGATTGTTCTCAAGGTGCCCTTGCAGTATCGCCTAAATTGGCCGCGATATTTACGGGTGGTGCGACAAATCCCGTTGCATCAGTCGCCCACGCAGCAAATCGAGCGGCAACAGCAACTGGCACGAGATTTACTCGACCCCGCCAAATGCGTCGTTGCGGCTCTGAAGTTGGAAGCTCTAGGCACCAGTGCGATCCCGACACTGAAGGAGGCCCTAGCCCATGAGCATCCCCTCGTACGCTTCGCCGCGGCCGAAGCCTTAGCTTATTTGGGCGAACCCGCGGCTGCCGAGGTGCTGGCGCAATCGGTGGCTGACGAGCCACGGTTCGAGGCGTTCGGTCTGGCTGCGCTAGCCAGCCTGGATGAAGCAGTCAGCCGAGTCAAACTCCAGGAACTCCTGCACCATGCCTCGCCCACGGTTCGTTACGGTGCTTTTCGTGCCTTACGCTATCTCGACGAACACGAGCCTGCGGTGCAAGGCGAATTCATCAATAATAGTTTTTACTTACACTGTGTCGCCCCAGACTCGCCGAGCTTGGTGCACCTCACGACACTGGGCCGAGCTGAGGTTATTTTGTTCGGCCAAGATCCCGTGTTATTGCCGCCTTTCAGTCTCGAAGCGGGCCGCGATTACCTGGTCACCGCACAACAGGATTCCGACCGTTGCATTGTCTCGCATTTCGCCGCGGACTCGGGAGTACGGCGGGAGTATAGTTCGCTACGCGTTTACGACATCGTCCGCACCTTAGGCCGACTCGGTGCCTCGTACCCTGACATCGTCGATATGCTGCTACAGGCACGACGCACTCAATGTCTGTCTTGCCGCTTGGCCATCGACGCCTTGCCGGAGTCGGTGAGCGTGAAGGAACTAGCTGCTTCAGCAGTTGACGAAACTCTGAATCAAAATCCTGAGGAAGTCGAGTCAGGCTTGGGAACCCTCCCAAACCTTTTCCTGAACCCATTTCAAACCCGCCGCTAGAAGCTGAGTTTGCCATCGTGCACAATCCGAAAGACATCGGTATCACGGTCACTCAAGCCGACCGTTTATTCGCGGTCGTGAGATGCCAGCGCCGTCATGCGACCCATTGCACCATTCGAGGCAGCACTTTTATGAAATCAACTTACGATGGCCGATAGCTGGATGTTTCATAGTATCTGGGCGGTATTTCTAAGCTCTTAGGCTCCCCCGTGGCTTCATGTTCCCTTGTGTGAATTTAGAGACGTAGGATTGATTAAAGACCAAGATTCATTACCGACCAAGTTGTGCCTCACGCCGCACCGGCTTTTGAACAGCGAAAAGGCGATAACTATGGATGAGAGGGACAACCATGTAGCGTTTTTGCGAAAACGGTCAGAAATGACATTTCGCAAGTACTTGATAACTGCCACGTGAAATTCACACAAGAGGCAGGATGACCTTATGAAATTCAATCGCACCTTGCGGGCGCTAGAATGGGTCGGGGCACGGGACGGATTCCTACGCATTGTGGACCAAACGCGGCTACCGCAGGAGCTTCGGTTCGTGCAACTGCATGATGTCGAGGAGGTGCGGGAAGCGATTGTGAGCCTGAAGATACGAGGCGCCCCAGCGATAGGCGTGGCCGCCGCCTTTGGCGTGGTGTTGGGCATGCGCCAAGCCCGCTATCACACTGCGGCCGATGCGCTCGCACATTTAGAGCGAATCGTCCACTTGCTCCGCACAAGCCGACCCACTGCGGTCAACCTCTTTCATGCGTTGGAGCGCATGTATCGAGTCGGAAAAGAAGCCATCACGGCTCCGGATTTCAACCCACTGGCCAATGATTTAGTGCCACGCTTACTAGCCGAGGCCCAGGCCATCTGGGAGGAAGATCGCCGACTGTGCCGCGCCATAGCGGAGCAGGGGGCTGTACTGATTCAGGACGGTATGGGCATCCTCACGCATTGCAACACTGGGGCGCTGGCCACTTCCGATTATGGCACGGCCCTCGGAGTGCTATTTATGGCTCATGAGCAAGGTCGGCGTTTCACTGTGTATGCCACCGAAACCCGTCCCCTCTGGCAAGGGGCGCGCTTGACCACATTTGAGTTGCGACTCCGCGGCATCGAAACGGTTCTGCTATGTGATAACGCTGCGGGTTGGCTCATGCGTCAGGGCAAGATTCATCTGGTGCTGGTCGGCGCCGATCGCATCGCCGCCAACGGGGATACGGCTAACAAGGTAGGGACGTACTCCCTGGCCGCCTTAGCGCAAGTGCATGGCATTCCCTTTTACGTCGCGGCGCCAACCACGAGCTTCGACCTGAACGCTTCCGACGGCACAGCCATTCCCATCGAGCAACGCTCTCCCTTAGAAGTGACCAAGCCCTTCGGCCTGACCATCGCCCCGGACGGGATTGCCGTCGAAAATCCCGCTTTCGATATCACCCCCGCCCAGTGGATTACCGGCATCATCACCGAGCGGGGGATCGTGCAACCAGTCGAAGCACGAACCATTGCCGCATGTCTAGGCTCACAATCCCCTCGCGGAGAATGAACCACCATGAGCTTGACAGGTGCGATCAAACCACCTACCCAGCTCCCGGAGCCCGACGAGCACCTCGGCGGCAATGTGCCCGGTCGGCTGGGCAGCCCAGGGCGAAACTGGTTTTATCGCCTTTTTGGTTCACCCGAACAACGGCGCCTGGCGCGAGCAGCCCTGTTCGTGCCGCAGATTCGCCACTGGGAAAAGTTTTATTGGCGCTGTTCCTCCGAAGAACTGCGTCAGGCCAGCATGAGGCTTCGCGGTCGCGCTCGCGGTGGCGAAAAACTCGACCGACTCCTGCCTGAAGCTTTCGGCTTAGTGTGCGTGGCGGCCTACCGCACTTTAGGTCTGCGACCGTTCGACGTTCAACTGGCCGCCGCGGTTGTTTTGCACGATGGTGGCCTGGCCGAAGTGGTTACAGGCGAAGGGAAAACCTTAGTAGCAGCTATGCCCGCCTATCTGAACGCGCTGGTCGGTAAGGGTGTCCATGTCACCACTGTCAACGATTACCTTGCCCGCAGGGACGCAGAGTGGATGGGCGCCATCTATCGTCTGTTGGGCCTGACTGTAGGTGCCTTACAAATGCAAATGCAGGACGAAGAACGTCGGCACATCTATCGCTTGGACATCACTTACGGCACGGCCAGCGAGTTCGGTTTTGACTTTTTGCGCGACCGACTGCGCCTACGGGAACAAGCGCGGCACGGCGCAATCCCGTTTTGGCAAGCCTGGCTCGGCGATGGCCACCATCAACCACCGCCTGATCCCCGCGTGCAACGCGAGCATTACTATGCCATCGTAGACGAAGCCGATAGCATTCTCATTGACGAAGCCCGCACGCCCTTGATTATCAGTACTGGTACCCAGTTAGCCAGCCCCGAAGAGGCGGCAGTATTTCAATGGGCCGACCACATCGCCCGACAACTTCAATGGGAAGCGCATTTCACCTTCGACCTTCGCAAGCAAAAAATCGAGCTAACTGAAGAGGGACGACAATTTATTCGCTGGGCAGGCTTTCCCACAGGTCCCAAGATTCCTGGGTTGGACAAGCTGTTTGAGCACGTCGAACGCGCTCTATTCGCCCATCATCGCTATCACCGCGACCAGCATTACCTGGTCGAGGATAATAAGGTCATCATTATTGACGAGTACACAGGACGGCGCATGCCCGACCGACATTGGCGCGAAGGAATGCACCAAGCTGTGGAGGCCAAAGAGGGATTACCCATCACCAAACCTACCGAACACGCCGCTCAGATTACTTACCAAAGCTACTTCCGCCTCTATCAAAAACTGGCAGGCATGACTGGCACCGCCTACGAAAATCGCCGTGAGTTACGCCGGGTCTACAAGCTGGTTACCGTTCGCGTGCCTACTAATCGCCCCGTCATCCGCAGAATGTTACCCGACCGGGTGTACGCAACCGAGCAAGCCAAATTCGAAGCGGTCGTGCAGGAAGTCAAACGCCTGCATGCCCTGGGCCGACCGGTTCTTATTGGCACACGCACCGTTGAAAAATCGGAGGCCCTTAGTCAACTACTGACTCGAGAGGGGATTCCTCATCAGGTGCTTAGTGCTCGCCACCACGAACGAGAAGCGGAAATTATCGCCCAAGCGGGTCGGCCAGGCGCCGTTACCATTGCTACTAACATGGCAGGTCGAGGTACAGACATCCTGTTGGGCGGCAATCCCGAATACTTAGCTTGGCAAGAACTCCGCGAGCACTACCGTTCCCGCTTAGACGTGCCCCCCGAAATCTGGCGTGCCAAGGTGGAAGAAATTGCCCAACGGGAAAATATTGCCGAACTACGTTGCCGCGTCGTTGCCTTGGGCGGATTACATGTCATTGGCACCGAACGCCACGACGCCGCACGCATTGACCGCCAACTGGCCGGTCGCGCTGGTCGTCAAGGCGACCCTGGCAGCGCTCAATTTTTTCTATCCTTAGAAGACGAACTCCTCGAAGCGCTCGGCTTGGAGCGTCGGAAAAAACTCCTCGCCTACGCCCAACGGCATCCCCACGCCCGACTCGACCGATTCTTGCCACTCTTTTTCAAGGCACAACGCCGCACGGAACGACGCCACTATATCCAACGCGTCGACCTCATGGTTTACGAACGAGAACGTCAAGAAATCCTCAAGAACATCGGAGCCGACCCCTACGTAGACTGATTTATTTGCTATAAGTAAGTTTTTCTCATTACCTTTGCTCACAAGAAACAACGCTCACATGCGAAGAAGTTGACCAAAGGAACTTTACCATTGCTTTTACCGTCGAAATTCTTAGGATGATATCAGCGCCGAGCATACGAAGCCTGGAGCCTAGGCAAAAAGTCGCAAACGGAGTCTAACGATGCGTTACATGCTGGGCTTATCAATGATGATGTTGCTCACCGCTGGTGCTTATGGACAAAATCGCGGTGCTCCCGCCAATTATGACGAAATGATCGAACAGATGTTACGGCAACAGTTCGACCGCATAGATAAGAACAAAGACGGCAACATCGATCCTGACGAAGCTGCCAAACACTTTCGTGGTCCTAATGCTAAGCCCGCCCCAGAGTTGATGAACAAAGCTTCGGGCGCAGGTAACCCCTTTGCTGATAAGAACCTGCTTGAACCAACCAAGCCTGAAGACAAACCCAACGATAAACCAGGCAAACCTCTCGCCAAACCTGCGGTTAAACCCTTGGATGTCCAGTTCTTCGAGGCCCTCGATACCAATAGCGATAATCTCGTTTCGTGGGACGAATATTACACCTATTTCGAGAAACTTTACGAAGTTCAATGGCAGGAGTATCGAAAGCTCATGGAGCAAATGCGCCAGCTGAACCAACAAATGGCGCGTGCCTCGGCTAACCAGCTTCAAGTGTTGCGTCGCCAAATGGCCAACTTACAACAATTGCAGCTACGCCAGCTCGATCAACTACGACGACAATTCGCTAACACCCAATTTCGACGCCTACCCCGACGCTAAGAGCCTACACGCCTTATTAAGTCCTGACAAAATTGCATCCATTTTTTCCCCTTTTCCCCCAAGCCGGAGGTTAAGAGCCTAAAGGCCTTATTAAGTCCCGACGGTCGGTTATTCTGTTGGCTTGATAAATAACAGCCGCAAGCAAGTACTGCTGTTTAGTTTACATAATTCATAATACTTTTGTTTGCTCCGCCAAGCTGGGGATGTAGGATATGCGGTGCCTGCTTGATACTCTATTGTGTTGTGCAGCAGGTGTCTGAAAATCTAAGTGCTTGACCACCGTCAGAGGACAACGCTATGAAAGCAGCATATTACACCGAAACCGGCAACCCCGAAGTGATCCGCTATGGAGAATTGCCCATCCCTGAACCGCGCGAGGGAGAAGTCTTAGTCCGCATCGCTGCCGCTTCCTTGAACCCGATAGATACCTATATCCGTGCCGGAACCGTGGCTATGCCGAGACCAAGCCCCTATATTCCCGGCTGCGACTTAGCGGGGACAGTGGTTAAATTAGGGCCAGGAGTTCAACGGTTCCGGGTAGGGGACCGCGTCTGGGGAAGTAATCAAGGCCTTTTCGGTCGACAAGGTACTTTCGCGGAATATGCCGCGGTACGGGAAGATTGGCTCTACCCAATTCCACCAGGCGTTAGCGAACTGGAAGCGGCAGCCGTAGCTCTGGTAGGGATTACTGCACATTTGGGATTATTCCGTTGCGCACGCTTGCAGCCGGGAGAGGTGGTTTTCGTGAATGGTGGCACGGGAGGCGTCGGCTCTATGGTAGTGCAAATGGCCAAGGCCATTGGAGCGCTCGTAATAACCACCGTCGGCTCTGAGGCAAAAGCGCAACTCTGTCGCCAATGGGGTGCAGATTTAGTTCTCAATTATAAGACGGACGATATAGTAGCGAACATTAAGTCATTCACCCAGGGGCAAGGCGTGCATGTATGGTTTGAGACCCTGCGAGAACCTGACTATGACCGCATGGTCGAAGGCACGCGGTTACGTGGCCGCCTGGTAGTTATAGCAGGCCGCCAAGCTCGGCCCCCATTTCCCCATGGGCCTTTTTATGTGAAAGACCTCACCCTTTATGGTTACGCGATGTTTAATGCTACCCCCGAAGAACAACGACGTTGTGCAGAGGATATCAATCGCTGGCTGGCAGAGAAAAGGCTGCA
>JANXCQ010000026.1 GCA_025060195.1 Gemmatales bacterium
CAGTTCGGGCAGGGAAGTACCCGCAGCGACCACGGTCAAACCAATTACCGCAGGAGTCAACCGCAGCATCATGGCCAATCCGACACTGCCGCGGAGCAGGATCTCCCCGCCTAGGTAAAGCAGTACCAGCCCCAGTGCAATTAGCCCCAGCGCTAATACCAACCCAAACATCTGCTATTCCTGGCAGTGGCCAAGTAGTAAATAATTACCCAGCCCAATAAGGCTCAGGTCGCTGCTATCCATCTCAGCCTGTGCGAATCGTCCAGAAAAGCAAGCTGCATTTTACATGCAGGGTTTCTTGATGCCAACGCATTGCGCTTGACGACTGTACCAACTCACCTGCTCGTGCGGGGTTTTTCCCACAAACTGGTCAAAAAACCGCTTCTGAACCGTATCCCCGATCCGAGCTGGCTTTGGCCAGCTGGATGGAACTGTGCACTGAGCGACCGCCCTACGGTAAACGGGAAGGAAAAAAGATAAGCAACCCAGCTTGACACAGCCAGGGGACGCTTGGCATAATCGAAACAAAGAGCAGGGACGAGTTATTCCGATACTAAAATAGGTTTTACCGGGACTCGACAATAACTGATCCGACTGAGCCATTACAATGCAAACAAGGATTCAATGCCTGCACTTGGAAGTGCTGGAGGACCGATCGGTTCCCTCGATCGTAGACATGAGCGCATGCTTACCTCCGTTACCTGTGTCAGAGGACGATACGCAGCTTGACCAGTGGGGCGTGGATGCGACCTACGAATACTCGTATGATGCTTATCCCGTGGATGACGAGTTTTCCGGTGATCATCCCAATGACGAAGTAGCATACGATGATTCGATTGAGACTTCTGAGCCTGACACGCCGGTTAGCGAGTATGAACCAGGTTGGACTGATGAGGTTTATTACGATTTGCCTGTAGAAGATGACTTGGTGTACTTCGACCAAGTGGCTGACCACAAAAACGAGGATTATGAATCCAAGGACTGGCTGGTGGAGCTACCCGAATGGTGGTACGATTCCTGGTCTAAGTCGGAAGAGCACTATCAAACAGAGGGCGAAATAGTCGAAATCTTGCCCATCAGCCTGCCCGTTTATCATTTGGGTCTCGCATCCGAGGGAGCGAACTATCGCTTGCTCGCATTTGCTTCGGCTGGAGGTCCGGTCCGCGGCTTAGGTGGCGAGGACGAAGTACTGTTGTTCTCAGCTGTCGCAGATGGTGGCATTACTGCTGGAACAGAAGACGCATCCGTGCTCGGTGTGACCGACGTACCTAGCCAAGGAACATGGAACCACTATGACTTGGCCCGCTGGTTAGCTTGGTTGGCGCAAGGAAGTAACGAACGGCTCAACGGCGACTTGTTCCAGTGGCTCAAACGCCGCAATGATTTGGTCGGGTAACTGTCAGTAACAATAGTAGGCTCCTAACGAAACGCGGACGGGTGGGGTGGGCCTCCGCGCTGCGTAACATCAGCGGTTACGAAATGCTGCAACGCTTCTATTGTCTGCCTTCGCTCGACCGTGCTTATTCCGCTTTGTTGGAGGACTTGGAGCAACGGGGATTGCTCAGCGAAATGCTGGTGGCGATGTTCGGCGAGTTCGGTCGCACTCCGCGAATCAACAATACGATGGGGCGCGATCACTGGGGGCCTTGTCAGTCGGCGGTGCTGGCGGGGGGAGGGATTCGCGGCGGACAAGTGTATGGCGCCAGCGACAAACACGCCGCCTATCCTGTCGAACATCCCGTAACGCCCGACGACCTGCTAGCAACCATCTACTATGCTCTCGGCCTAGCGCCGGAAAGCGAGGTTCACGACCCCCAAGGCCGACCTTGGCGCATCACCCACGGCCAACCGATTCTGGCCCTTTGGTAAGGCAGGTTTTTAAGTCAAGAGAATAATGTAAGCAGGGCACCTCGCAATTTTGCAGGCTATTTCCTTAGGGGAGTTGAGCGCGCTGCAAGAATATCTAAGGGTATTCCCGATTTATTCCACGCTCGGCTTCGGCTTAGGTGAAGGTTGACTGGTATCTGCCCCACCCCCCGCATTGGCCTTTAACACGGGTAATTTGGGGGCGGTTCCCTCAATCCGTGGGTCTCCACTGCTGCTACAGCCCACCATGAAAATCGCTAGCAAGCTTAGACCCATCGCGAATAGAATCCGCGCCACGAGTTTCTCCCCAGCTGAAAAGTTGTTTATGGGATATTGGTAACTACCACGCCATCTGCAATGCCACTCAAATAAACGTAAGTGCTGAAGTCAATTGAAGGGCGAAGCATGCGCACAGAGCCGTCGCCAAAGCAGAACTGTACGCCGCTTGGATGCATACTACTGAAAACGTACCAATTGGGATAACCATTAACGCGCGGGCCAGCTTCTGGAGCACCGAAACCGGTATAATTGAAGCCGCAAGCCCAGCCCCAACCGCTCAAGCCATCAGGAATGCCTCCGGCGCCGGCCCAAGCGATGTGACCTCCTGTGATCTCACCGAATAACAAGGTGTTACTCGAACCATCAGGACAGCGTCCTAGACTAGCATAATTGTCCGACCTATGACTGAAGAAGCCTTCACATCCAGGACAACCTAAGCCCGACAATTGAGACCGGGCGTAGTAGCCAGCTGAGCCTGTATAGTTTGACCTACCAACAATTAGACCTCCGGGATAAGAGCTGAACACGTGAGCGTTTTGCCCCGCCCAGCCAGCAGTGTAATCCACACCCTGAAGACCGTAGGCCACGATGAGGCACACGGTGACATACTGACTTGGGGGCGGGTTTGATGGGCAACGAAAGATTGGAAAGTTTCCCTCCGCCCCGTAGACGTCTGGCGGACGTGGCACCGTAGTCGAACCTGTTGACGGCGGACGATTGAGAGGATCGAGATACCAAGTTGAATAACTCTGCGGGCGAAATTGGAAAAGTCGGAATTGCCCTTCAAGTTCCAAGTAGGGCAAGAGAAACACTAAACAACCCACTCCCTGATCATCAGTCCCCGGTGGCAAGCATTGGCGATCGCTTTCGTAGTTGTGAGCGGCGATACCCAGCTGCCGGAGATTGTTGCCGCACCTCATGCGGTTCGAGGCCTCACGTACCCGCTGGATGGCCGGCAGCAATAAAGCCATCAACAGGCCAATAATGGCGATGACGACAAGCAATTCGATCAGGGTAAAGCCGCGCTTCTTGACGGAATCACAAACCATGACCATACCCTCCGACTAAGCATAAGACTACCCAGACCAGCGCTGGCCTCCACAAATGCCTGCGCTCCCAATTTTCTAACTTAGCCCCCTAGTAGACCGCCGTCAAGCAAGAATGAAGGATTTGTGAAGGCATGATTATTTCCTTGACGCAAGACCAGCCATACTTTGACAAGTCTAAAAGCTCGCCGAATTGGGAGGCCTTTTCATCGACTTGCCTACGCGAGCAAGCAGTAGCCTGTTTTTCCCCGCAATAAAGGACTGCCTTACCGGTGCCGTGGCCCAACCGTGTATCTCCAAGCCAAGCTACTGCGGGACGCGTGATTGGACATACGCCTGATGGGCGGCGGGATGGGTGATTTGTGGTTGTGGTTGTTGGTTGAGGTAGCGGTAACGGCGCGGTTGCGTCGGTCGGCCCAACAACGTCGTTTTCGCTAACTGAGCTGCCACACCAGCACCGACATAAGCACGGCGAATGTCGAAGGGATTGTCGTGGAGAAACTTTTTCCATTCCTTCAGGGAGGTCTGCGTTTGAATGATCCCTTTGACCATACCCAGGTCGTTGAGCAAACCGACGTCTTGCGCCCTACCAACAAAAATCGCCCCGGTGATGCAATCGCCCGTCCAAAGTAGCTTACGATAAATCGGACCTTGCGGATTGTGCAAGGTCAAAGCCTCGGCTTGGGGATCGTGCCAACGGCCGAAGCTCGCACATTGCAGGCCGCACACGTCAAGGATGTTCATCAGTAAACTGCCAGGGTAACGCACCGTGTGGCTGGCCATGTTAGCACCCGCGACGCGCCCATGATCCACGGCCGTTGGCTGAATGGCGTGAATCGCCGGCGGCCCACCGAGCAAATCAGGACCCTGAGCAACGTCTCCCGCAGCGTAAATATTCGGAAAATTCGTTTGCATGCGGTCGTTGACCAGAATCCCTTGGTCAACAACGATGCCGCTGCCCGCTAGAAAGTCAATATTCGCGCGGATGCCTGTCGCTAGTATGACAATGTCGGCCTCGAGAGCATGTCCGTTGGCCAAGCGCAATTGCTTTCTCGGCACACGCGAACCGTCGGGAGGAGACAAGGGTTGAATTTCGCTGACCGTAGTACCCAGGTGTAAGGTCACGCCTTTTTGTCGCAGCCAATTCTCCACAAGCCGAGCGCTCTCGCGGTCGAGCATACGAGGCAGCACTTGCGGTTCCCGTTCGACCACGTGCAAGACCCAACCGCGTTTATACATGGCATTGAGTACGATAAAGCCGATGAACCCTGCCCCCACCAACACTGCGGTCGGCTTAGGTCGCCCGGCAGCCGCTTGCAACACTGCCTCCGTGTGCGCCAGCGTCCAAAGGGGATACACACCTGGTAAATCGGCCCCGGGAATCTTGGGAATGGTAGGCGAGGAACCTGTCGCTAGGAGCAAGGTATCGAACGGTAGCTCCTCACCATTATCCAAGGTGATTTGCTGAGCCGAAGGTTGCACGCAAACTACCCGCCGACCAAAGCGCGTTTGCACCTTCAGTTGGTCGAAATAGGCCGCATCGCCCGTAAAGATATGTTGGTAGGCAATCTGATCGGCCAAATAATACGGCAGGACCATACGCGAATAAGCGGGTTCATCGCTAACCAACACGATTTCCGAAGCCCCGCCATCGAATTCCCGAATCGTTTCAATCGCATTGATCGCCGCTGGCCCTGCCCCGACAATCACATGCCGCACCATACTGCTTTTCCCCTTTGTGTCTGTTCGCCGTTTTCTTGTCTATTAGAAAGCGGGCCCCAAAGCAACGGAAGTCCTCAAAGCAATGTGGGCCACCGTGCCATCGCGAGACAAGACACGGTGCACGCCTCTATCGTGCCCACCGCGCCAAATCAGGCTCGTAAGAAATCGAGGTGTTGCGTCATAGGGAGTTGATGCGACCTATGGCCCTGACCGTCGTGCACCACGACAAGTTGCATGAAAAACCAGGTATGTCCTTCTCCTGAGCTAAGCAAACCAAGATCGCTACGCCTTTGGGAGCCTAGCCCGATTCGCCTTCTCAGGATGGCAAGTTAGGCTTGAGGCGTTTTCAGTTGCGCACGTTCCCGGACTGACATCGCTCAGCGATTCCTATTAGTGCTTTATCTGCGTAGAAAGATTCCACGAATGGGCCAGGACTCACGGGCCAAGCAGTTCGTAAAAATGTGATAGCTGGACGCCAAGCCGTGACTAAGGGCATCTTAGTATCCCCCGCCAAGCATCACCGTTCCGCTAGCAAGCTGAAACATGACAAACAAGAACTCGCGCCGTGGAACTGGTTTCTTCGATCTAGTGCCGTCCTTCCCTAGGCGTCATACCCAACTTAGTTCAGTTTGGTTTCCAACTCTGGCAAAGCCAGGTCTGGCGCTCAAGCTCCTTTTCGTGGGATATAACTATGCCGTGGCCAAGCGCATGACTCACGTTGTGCGGATTGGTTTTGCACTAGCAAGACAGCCTCCCAAGCATTCCGAGCTAACACGGAGCGTGTTCCAGGTAGATTCCTTTTTTGCTGAAGAACAGCGCAGCTAAGCAGACCAATGCCCATGCCTTCGGCGACCTCCGCGCATAGCGCTTTACAAACTGCGAGCACGCGTAACGCCGGGGCACCCATTTATTTCCTTAGTTGGGAGCGCGGCCTACGCATAGCGCTTTACAGAGTGCTGGCAGGCGTAACGCTGCTCGAGAATAAACCGACATACCAGGCGGGCGTGTTATTAGGGAGAGCGACAACCGGGGCGAAGGCTGGTACAGGGACGATTGTTGCTCCCGAACTAATAGGGGGCATGCTATCAGGGTAAGCGACAAGCGGTGCGAAGAGCCGATCACCGAACCGATTACACCCGCCATGGTCGGTCTGACCATCCTGGAAACGCTCGGCGTCAGCTCGCAACAACGCAACGAACTCGGCGTCTCGCTTCCCGGTGCCCGCTTCCTCGAAGAACTGTTCGCTTAGTCCACCTTGCCGCTCGCTGAACCCAGCCTTGTCATCGCGGGCATCTTCGGCCATGCCCGGGACTACCTACGACAGTGTTGGCTTTTTTCATCATTGCAACAGGGGAAACTCGCCAGGCTCATAACCTGGAGGCCGAGATTACACGGAACTGTGATTTTCTGCCCCGTATTGGCCAACAGCGTTCAGACGGGTTCGACTATCGCGGTGCAGTTCGCAAGGCGGTCCGATCGCCTTGGAGGTAGGGAACTGAATTTTTCCGCGTTTCGGCTCCATAAAACCTAGTTCAGTCGGCAAAGGCTTGACTCATGCTAGACGATGATGGTTCCAATGCCCAGTACCAGGCAACGAGCGATAAACCGTGAACACTAATCATTGACCTACACTAGACGAGGCCGGGCCAATGCACAGGTCGGAGCAAAGGAAGCGGTCACACAAATCAGCGGTTTGGTACCATTGCATCAGATGGAGCGGGTCGGAGGCTCGATTTTCTTGGCCCATTTCGTTCACCAGAATCGGCTGTATGGTACCACCACACGAAACGACGCCCGATTTTGTGCGCACGTTAGGACGAGCGTGGAATGTCCCCTACTCGTTTATCCTGGTAGAGCATGCCCTGATGTATAGCCAGAGCTTGGCTCCAGGTATGGGCGCGAACCTTGCATTACTCGCGCTCCACGTCGCCCAGGTTATTTCCAAACAAGTTTTTATACCGAGAACTGGGCGAGCAGTCTTACGGATGAAGATACCATAACCACCATTGTTACGACAGGTATTGTTGCGGACCGTGCCGCCCGCATTTTGGAAGTCAGCGATATCGCTATATTTGTTATCCTCGCAAGTGTTGCCTTCGAGCAACATCTGGGCTTTGTTGGAGATCTCGATGCCATGAAGACCGTTGCGATCACACACGCAGTTAATCACTTGCCCTCGAGCAGCTCCTGTGAACCAAAGTCCACGGCCTCCTCGGGGCGATGGTGCTTTCTCTTGGAAAGTAGCGCCCGTGAATCGGCAGTTGCGTAGGAGGATTTCTCCACTGTCCACTACGACCACATTAGCTCGAGCGTTGCCGACGTGTTCAAGGGTCAGGTTTTCCAGCGTCCAGGGGCCTTGGCCCGTAAATTGAATCGCAAATAGTTCTTCCCACGATAACAAGTGAGTTTCCTACCGCCCCGCGCCACGGATGGTGAGTGGCTTATTTACTGTAATGCGTTCCCTCAGGGTGAAGCGACCCGCAGCTAGGACGATGATGTCACCAGCCTTGGCTGAGCGTATTGCTTGCTCCAACGTGAGCGCGACGAAATCTACCTTCCAACTGGCGGGCTAACTTGGTTGGGAAGATGACCGGTTGGCATCAAATGGAACCTGAGCTATGTCTGTTCCTCTCGAATCTGGTGGCCGCGATGTCTCTGTCAGACTGTTCGATTTCCATGATATGACTGTGGAGATGAGACAGAAAAACAACAGTAAGAAAGTGGGCCCCAGGAGCAACACACTCCAGTACACCTTTGGTTGCGTGAGCGAGCGCTTCATTTCCTGCGAGTCAAAACCAGAAAAGAATTGGACTCCGGAGCCCCTCTTAGGTCGGGGCGTCTTCCGAAAGGGAGTTTGCTCCTCCAGCGGTTCTGGCGTGGCCTTCGGCGAGGTTACGTCTCAGTCAGCACTCTTGGCGCCCCATCTACGGCCCGATTCGGATGTGGTCGAGGGGTGACCAGGAACACGCCGGGCACTCCGGGATGAAACGGAATCAAGTCGTGGCTCACCGACACACCAGGGGCAAATCTGAAGGTCAGGACCCAGCCCTGGAAATAAACTTACGAAGGGAAGCTCGACGAGCGTTCCACGGCACCTGGCCTCTCGAGTCGCTCGGTTTTTCCGTATTACCGCCATTCTGGAGGGTATGCTCATGAAGCATGACCATCGGCAATTTCTTCCCGTTTTGCCGCTGGCAGTGATGTTAGGGGCAGGAATCTGTCTGATCAAATCGGCAGACGAACTGGTGGCGAGAGACATGCAGTTTCCTGAACATGTCGTCCGCGCCTGGCAAGCCGCGGGGGCTGATGTCGGCTGGCTGACCAGAGATAAGCACAGTGGCCTCGCCCATTTCGATCCCGTTAAACGCGCAGACTGAAGCGACACAGTACCAGCATTTCGATTCCGCGTGTGGAATCAAACCGCGTTAGCCCAGTTGCCCGATCCAGGGATCGCGTTTGGTCTCGACCTGGCAAGATGTGCCGTGGGCGACGCAGAACTGAAGGAATTGACACGGTTCAAAAATCTCACCGCGCTCAATCTTTCGGGCACAAAAATTACCGAAGCGGGGCTGAAGGAGTTAGCCACGTTGCCTGACCTCACCTCGCTGAGCGTCAGGGGGATCGAAATCACCGATACTGAGCTGAAGAACTTGGCAGCACTGAAGAACCTCACTTCGATTTGGCTGGCGACCACGCAGATTACTGACCTGGGGCTTAAAGAACTAGCCGCCCTGCCCCAACTCGCTTTCCTAGCCCTGGAAGACTGCAAGATCACTGATGCCGGGTTACGAGCATTGGCGCCGCTGAAAAAGCTCACCGAACTCCGCCTGTGCAAAATACCGATTACCGACGTCGGCCTCGAGCACTTGGCTCCGTTGGAACAACTCCGCGTGCTCGACCTGAGGGAAACGCAAATTACCGATGCGGGATTGAAACACCTGGCCGCGCTCAAGAATCTCACGGCGCTGCACTTGACCTTCACCAAGGTTACCGACGCGGGGCTGAAAGAACTGGCCGTTCTGCCCAAGCTCAGTTACCTCAATCTGATGGGCCTGCAAATTACCGATGCAGGGCTGCGGGAGTTGGCCACCTTCCCCAGCCTCACTGCCCTCGACCTGACAGGCACTGACATCACGAACGCGGGACTGCGAGAATTGGCCCCGCTGAACAACCCCACGGAACTCAATTTATGGAACACCCAGATTACCGATGCGGGGTTGGGCGAACTCGAGGTCTTGCCACAGCTGAAAGTGCTCGGCTTAGCCAGCCTACAGTTTACCAATCGGGGACTCAAAAGATTAGCGGCACTGAAAAACCTCGCCGAGTTGCATTTGCCCGACACCGAGATTACCGACCTCGGCCTCAAAGAGTTGGCATCTTTGCCTCAGCTGACCGCGCTCAATCTCGGAGCCACGAAATTTACCGATGCGGGTCTGAAAGAGCTGGCCGCGTTGAAAAACCTCACCGAACTCTATCTCGACAGCACGGCCATCACCGATGCCGGGCTGAAGGAGTTGGTGGCCCTGAAAAAACTTACCGTGCTCCACCTGTCGAACACACGCATCACCGATGCCGGACTGAAGGAACTGGCCCCGCTCGAGAACTTGGCCCTCTTGAACGTATCCAGTACAAAAACCACGAGGCAGGGCGTCGCCGCACTGCGAACAGCGCTACCCCGCTGCCTGATCGTTCACTGAAGCGTCCTTTTTCGTCATATCAGCGGGAGGCATCGAAAACGGCACCGCCCAGAATCAGACAAGGATTGTGACGTTATTTTCACCCTGTCTTGTCGCAATAACCGCGTTGGAAAACCCGCGTTGCCCATTAGAAAGCCAAGCGACGGTGCAGCATCACGATGAATTCCCCAGGTCACCACCTGTGAAATCGCCCGTCTGGCGATTCTCCATCTGGGTGGCTGGCAACCGTCGCCCGAGCGGGTGGTCCGCTCTGAGCCACGACCCTGGCAAGGGGTATCTCGTCTTATATACGAAGGGCGACTGTCCTGCATGATCAAGATTCCGACTGGGCCAAACGGGCGAACAGCGCCCCTGTGCGACTCCTCGGTCAGTGGGAACTTGTCGGAGCACACCTTTGTGAGCGCGGCGTGTGTAAGACGCAATCTATCGGAGACTGCTGATCCGGGCGAGGATAGACATTCTCAATACTCTGAGAAGAAACCTGCAAGACTTCCGCCAGCAAGGTATCCTGAGCCGGTGAGCCCTGCACTGGCCAGGATTCCTCAGCATGATGTGAAGCGGCGGGCGTGATTAACGCAGGGTGCCGTGACCCACTGAGCTATGCGCTAATACACACTCCCCAGGCTTTACCACGAACTGAACCACGGGTTAACTCAGCACGCCGACCGCAGCACGCCCCGTGGCAAAAACGGCTGGATCAGGAAATGAGCCAGGCCGGGGGTAACAAATCACGCCGATCAGTATGGAGCGATAAGCCGATCGGTCGTCGGTCGCAGACACGTATTGGAGTAATCCATACGGACACGCTTCGGAGCCCTCTGCACGGCTGCGGGGCCGCGTAGAAAACCGTCTGAGGAAGCCAGGGGCTCACTGATCTCTGGAGCACGCAGACTGCTAAACCGCGTAATTGATTCGCTTCCCGCACAACTTTCGGAGGATACTGGAATGGCGCGACTGGCCAGCCACTACAGTCGTGTCCTGGTGGTGGCGTTTCTGTTTGGGACGTCAACCTGCCCGACGCAGGCGACAGACCAGCTGGAGTTAAGAACCCTGCCGTTTCCTGAACAGGTAATTCGCGCTTGGCAAGCCGCGGGGGCGGAAGTCGGCTGGCTCGGCAAGAATAAGTTTGGTGTTGTCTATGTCGGCCCAGAGAAAGGCGATTTCGTAACGGAAGCGCTGCCCGCGTTCAAGCTGCGCATTTATGTGAGGGGACAGTTAGCTAAGTTACCCGATCCGGGAATTGCTTTTGGCCTCGATCTGAGACACTCGCGAATACCAGATGTGGGCCTTGCCGAACTGGCGGGCTTCACCAACCTTCGCTGGCTCGAATTGGCAGGCGGTACGCAAATGACCGAAGCAGGCCTGAAGGAATTAGCCAAGCTCAAGAATCTGACGACGCTCAGCTTGGAAGTCAGACTCATCACGGATGACACGTTGCCCACACTTCGCGCGTTGGGCCTTTTGCACGTTTGGAGCCGTGCTTCAGGACCGCAGGATCGGCGTGCCAGAAATCTGGAAGAGGTGACCAGCCTGGACCTTCGAGGCACGCCAGTAACCGATCAGGGACTGAAGGAATTAACGGCGCTACCCAACCTCAAGTTGCTGGACTTGAGCCACACGAAAATTACGGGGGGCGGACTAAAGGAGTTGACCCAGCTGCCCAACCTCACGGTGCTTCAGCTTAGACATAGCCGAGTTACCGATGCGGGTCTGAAAGGGGTAGCGGCTTTGAAGAACCTTGCCGTGCTCGATCTCAGCTTCACCGCGATCAGCGATGCAGGTCTCAGGGAATTGACGGCATTGCCCAATCTCACCACGCTCAATCTGGGTTACACGCGAATTACCCAGTTGGGACTGAAGGAGTTGGCGACGTTGGAAAAGCTGCAGGCACTTGACCTCAGCGGTGTGCAAATTACCGAGGCATGGCTGAAGGAATTGGCGGCGTTCAGCAATCTCACGTCGCTCAACCTGAGTTGGACTGGACTGGTGGATCACGAGGTAAAGGGCTTAGCGGCGTTGAAAAATCTCACGGCGCTGCAGTTGCAATCAACTCAGATTACTGATGCAGGGCTCAGGGATTTGACGCCGCTGCGAAACCTCACGACCCTCGATCTCAGCCGCACGAAAATAACCGACGCGGGACTGAAAGAGCTGGCGGCGCTGAAGAATCTCACGGCACTCCATCTCTACGGAACTCGTATCACCGATGCGGGGCTGAAGCAGTTAGCTGCATTGCAAAACCTGACCACGCTCAACCTGGGTTTCACCGCGGTTAGCGGTGAGGGACTCAAAGAGCTGGCCGCGTTGCCAAAACTCACCTCACTCAGCCTGAGGGGGATTCAGATTACTGACGCGGATTTGAAGGGGCTAGCGGCATTGAAAAACCTTACCTCGCTCGATTTGAGTAATACCCATATCACCGATGAAGGGGCGAAAGAGTTGGCCGTATTGAAAAACCTGACTTCGCTCGATCTTCCCGCTCGTTATCGAGCCTGGGGCGTAAGTAGGCAAGGTGTGGCCGAACTCAGGAAAGCGCTGCCAAACTGTAAAATCATCGCGGTGTGGCATGAACTGCCCTAGCGAAACGCAGAAGGCTCTAGCTCACATAGCGGTTTAGGACATGCACGGCACGATGCCAGGTCGGCATGGCGGCTAAGCACCGATTGAACCGCTCATTATTGGTTTTTTCGGTGAACCGACCGGGAATACGTGTGTGAGCATGTGTCGTGGAGTGTTCTCTTGCGAAAAGGCCAAGCGGCAGGGGTTACTTAGCAGGTTCTGGTACGGATAATTGTTTCTTGACGGCGGCTAATGCTTCCTCGAGGGTGATGTAGCCGTTACCGTCAGCATCAAGTTGACGGAACTCGGCCTCGCTACCAGGAAATTCGCGGCGGGAGATGTCGCCGTCGCCGTTGCGATCCATGGCGCGGAACCAGGTGGGGACATCGCGTCGAGGCGGACGGGGCTGCGAGACGGGTGGAAAGAGTGGCGTGCCCATCGGCGGCGCTGCCAACGGACTTAGTTCGCTGACGCCGCTTGCGGAGCCGATATCGAGCTGATAATGAGAACTGAGTTCCGTCCATTCGAGCGTGCCGTCGCCGTTACGGTCGAGTCCCCGGAGGATCCTGGCGGCTTGTCGCTGTTCGCTGAGTCCCAGTTTGCCGTCGCCGTTGAGGTCGAGCGTACGAAACAGATTTGGCCCCTGACGCATCATGGCTAACGGGAGCGACATTTCCCTGACCCAGAATTGGATTTCCAGTGGTTCCCGCGCTAAGGCTAACAATTCGCGCTCGAAAATTTTGCCGTCGTTGTCGCGGTCCAGTTGGGCAAAGGTGCGCGTCTGAAGCAGCGGCGCCGAGAGCCTGATACGATTGAATTCCTGCTCATCCAGATAACCGTTCTGGTCGGCGTCGGCGCGTTGGAACACCGCGCGGTGGTTTTTCAGGCTCAGTTCGATGAAATTCGTAAGCGAGGCCTGTCCGCTGTCTGAGGACCTTTGGCTAATGGCGGTGAGCCAGGAGTTCGGCGAGATGCGAATACGGGTTTTTTCCAAGCCGAGTGTGATTTCATCCTCGGTCCGAGCGGCCTGCCAACCGAAACGCGCTCTGGCCTCGACAAAACGCGCCCGAGGTCTGGGACGTTCCTTGGTCGGTTCGTCGAGATGCAAGGTGATTTCTGCATCGGGCGTACGGCGCAGGAAAAGGTGTAGTTCCTCGGCGTCTAAGGAGCCGTCGGCATCTTTGTCGCATTGACGGAACAGGTCTGGAGGCAGGTTCAGTTCTTCGCGGCTGAGTCGGCGTCGCGGGATGGCAACGTCTTGTCGGCTATAGGTGATTTGTAATGAACGCACGGCATTGCTGAGGGAACCTTCCGAATGAAGAAGAAACAGGCCCGATTGGGGCGTGGGCGGTGGGCGATTGACGACGACACGCGGCGGATTTGCATTGTTCCCCGCAGGGGGCTGCGCCGAGGCGAAGCCGATGGGCAACTCGGTGGGCGTCACGGCTTCGTCCTCGTCTTCATCGAGAGCTGCTAACGTGTGCTCGGCCTGGTCTAACTCCTGCGAATCGAGTTTGTCATCGCGATTGAGGTCCAACTGGCGGAACAGGCGTCTCGAAACGCTCTCGAATACCTGGCCAACATAGTTGCCGTAAATCTCGTCAATGCCATAGTTCGGATTAGCCATTGTGTAATAGGGGCGGATGGCAACGGGACCAGAGTTCATTTCATAGAGCCAGCGCTGGAATTCCTCTTGTGTGATGCGGCCGTCGCGATCGAAATCAACAGGCAACGCACCACCGCCAAGGTGGGGAAAGATAACCATATTCAAGCGCGACGCTTCTTCTCGACTGAGCGTGCCATCACGATTGGTGTCGAGGAATTGGAAAACTTTTCCGCTACGTTCCCGCCAATGTTCATTGATCGGGCGACCGTTGAGAAAGATGTTTAGCCGCAATAATAGAGGGCGTTCCTCCGTGAGAATGAGCAGATCATGATGGGGAGAGGGCACCGTTGAGGGAGTGGTTGTTGGCTTTTCCTGGCTGAAGACCAGGCAAACCAGTAGGAACGCAGTAATAAAGACACCCAGGAGGTGGAAAATAACTCGGCTCATGGTAACACCTCCCGAAGCGGCTGGGCGTTGCGTTCGACCAGGGGAATCGGTCGCCCGATATTGGAAAGATTCTGTTTCGTGGGATCTACACCCAGAGCCAGACACACGGTGGCTAAGAAGTCGGCCACTGAGACGGGCCGCTCTTTGATCTCCATGCCATCGCGGCTGGTGCTGCCGACGACTTGGCCGCCCCGTAAGCCTGCTCCTGCTAAGACGGCGGTCCAGCCGTTGGCCCAGTGATCGCGCCCCGCAGTGTTATTGATGCGGGGCGTGCGACCGAATTCGCCCATCCAGATGACCAGAGTGTTTTCCAGCAGGCCGCGGGCGCCCAAATCTTGCAGCAAGGTGCTCCAGGCCGCGTCGAGCACCTGGCACAAGGAACGCACTTGCGGGAAGTTGTTCGCATGGGTGTCCCAGCCCAGTCCTGCCATAACTCCAGGAGCCTGGCTCAGGGTAACTTCGACAAACGCCACGCCGCGCTCGATGAGCCGACGGGCTAACAGGCATCCCTGCCCGAAGAGGTTGCGGCCGTAGGCATCGCGGAGTTCAGGTTTTTCCTCCTCGAGATTGAACGCGCCGCTGGCCCGCGTGCGCATCAGCCTGACCGCGCGCAGATACGCCTCCTGTTGCTGCAGCACCACGGGATCAGGGCGGTCGCGCGTGAATTCTTCGCCTTGTTCGCTCAGCAGGCGAAGACGCCTCTCGGAGCGCTCTGGGGAAACGTCGCGAGCTTCTAAATCCGGCAAGCGCAGGGCGTCTTCGTAGTTGTCGGGGTTAGGCTTAGCGGCCACAGCGGCAAAAAAATTAGTTTCCCCGATCAGAAGCGGCGCATAGCGTGGCCCCAAATAGCCAGGACTCAGCGCGGTGGGACTGAAGACTCGATACGGCGCAATGGCCACATAGCTGGGCAAATCCCTCGGTTCCTCCGCCAGTTCTTTCGATAGGAACGAGCCGAGCGACGGATATTGCACGGGGCCACTCGGTAGCCGACCGGTGTGCATCAATAAGGTGCCTCGGCCGTGATCCGCCTCGCGCGTTTGCATGGAGCGCACCAGCACCAGGTCGCGCAGGTGCGTGGCCATTTTCGGCAACGTTTCGCTGATCTGGATGCCGGGCACAGCCGTGGCGATGGGTTTGAATTGTCCGCCATTGGGATGATCGGGTTTGGGATCGAAAGTGTCAATCTGGCTCGGCCCTCCCGCCATCCACAGCAGGATACACGCTTTCTTGCGATTCGGCTCCCGACTCAGCGCTTGGGCCAAGGCACCGAACCAGCCTGAGACACTGGCGGATACTAACCCTGCCGTGCTCCACTGTAACCATTGCCGCCGCGATAACTGAAAGGCTGTTTCACTGCTTCGCCGTATCCCGCTCGTGGTGGGGGCATATGGGCACGACCCTGAACGTTCTGGTTGGCGCATGAGCAGACCCTCGTTTTAGTGATGGGAGATGAATTCGGGGCTATTGAGCAATACCCACAGGACATCGGCCCAGGCAGCTTCGCGCTGGGCACTTTGCTCAAGGTGGCGCAGGAACCGTGTTTGTTCGTGAAGTTGGGGCCGACGCGTGAGCGTCGCCAAGAATAAAATCTCCAAGCGTTGCCGATCATCCCATAGAGGATAATTGAGCACCATCTGCAACATCGGGCTGCTTTCGAGGCGCACGGCAGTGTTAGCCGCTTCGCCGTTCATCAGCGCGAGCACCTGCAAGACCGACGTTTCCGCTTCTACAGGTCGCGACGCCGCGTCGCGGAATCGTTCCAGAAATGCCTGCCGACGTTGGGCATAGAAATTGTTGGGCGTCACACCCGCGCCAAAAACGTTGGCATCGAAAAATTGCGGCACTCGTGCTTCACTGGGATTCCAGTAAGCTGCTTCGACTAAACTGTCCCACAGTTGCGTCGCGGTCATGCGTCGCACCACACGTCGGGCAAACAGGCGGGCGTTGTCCTGACTGGGATCGGTGCGACGACTGCTGAGCTGATAAGTCCGCGACAGGCAAACCGCTTCGATCAGATACCGCAAATCAAACCGCGATTCGACAAACGCGCGTGCCAAGGCCTCCAAGAGTTCGGGATGACTCGGCGGATTATCTTCGTGCATGTCGTCGGGCGGATCGGTTAGTCCGTAACCCATCAACTGATACCAGATACGATTCACCGTCGCCTTAGCAAAGTAAGGATTTGTTGGCGAAGTGATCCAACGAGCCAGAAGTTCACGCGTTCGTTCCGCCGACTCCCAATTCGGTTCGCTTCCATCTAAGAACCGCGCAGTTACTGTGATATTCGTATCAGGAATCTGAATCTTGCGTTCTTTGGGGTTTTCTACATTAGTGTAATACACCTGCCCGTCGGCCCGCTCCTGACGAAAACCCGCAAAAAATGCCGCCAGTTGCCAGAATTGTTCCCGCTTCCAATTGGCAAATGGATGATTGTGGCACTCTGCACAATCGAGTTGGATGCCAAGAAACTGCCGACTGACACTGGCGGCCAGGTTTCGCGGATTGAAACCGTTAGCCTGCAAAAAGGCCACTGGACTCCCGAAACTTCGATAAAAACCGTCAGGCCGGCGGACGAAGTTTTGTTGACTGCTCGAGGCGCTTACTAGTTCCGCGACAATCTTGTCATAGCCGGAACCAAGGCGCAGATGCTCCCGAATCCATACCTGGAGCGACGCCCGTTGCGAACTGGCCACGGATGCGTTATCTCCGTTGGACAGCCATGTTTCTGCCAGTAGGCCACTCCAATGGTTCAGAAAACCTGGGCTGCGTAACAGTTGTCGAATTAGGTCGGTCCGCTTATTGGGACTGGTGTTATCCAAAAAAGAGCGGGCCTCCGCCACCGACGGAATCCGTCCCACCAAATCGAGATAGAGCCGACGGACAAACTCACTGTCGTCGGCCAATTCGGTGGGCTTGACCATTTCTTCCTGCCACCTCTTTTCTATCCACTTGTCAATGACAGCAGCCAACTCGGCCGCTGACAAGGAGCAACATGCCTCGTCCTGCGGTTTCGCTGCTTGAATCGTCTTAGGCTTACTTGCCTCGGTGTTTGTTTCCTGTGCGGGTATCCAAACGCCCCAACCGTAAGCTAAAAACCACACCCCGAAGCCGACCACCGCAGCAACCGTTGACCGCATCGGCAGACTCCTTGTATCGGGTGTTAGGCGCTTTTTGCGACCCTCTGAGATGTATGACGAGTCACTCGAAAACTATTCACCCCCATAGTCCACTTTATCCAGAAGAATCCTGAGTGGCCACGTCCCCGTGGTCATGCTAAGCATTCCTAAACGATCCACGCAACTAACGCGTAAACGGCATCCTGTGAGGTTCAAGCCATGGTTGATTCCCCCAAGCAACCGAGATTCCTCCGGTTAGAATACTTGAGCGAGCTAATTGCTCTGGCCAGGTTGGTAATGTGCACCTAACCAAGTGCGATCCGGGCGATGCAGGGAGTGGCTCGCTTTCAGGTGGATGATACGATAGCGGCGGTTTCGAGTGCGGTTGCGCCGGCAGTACGCGCCATCATTCGCCTCAGTGGGCCAAACGCTTGGGGCGTGCTCCGCGCGCTCTTGCCGGACGACGCTCCTGAAAAACCGCAGCATCGAGCGGTGTATGACACTGAACTGAGGCATGTAGCTTCCCTGCCGGCCATTCCTGTGATGGTGGTGGTGTTCCTTGGGCCGCGAAGTTATACGGGCCAGGATTTAGTTGAATTACACTTGCCAGGCAGTCCGCCCATAGTACAGGCCGTGCTCGCCACTTTGCTGTCGCACGGCGCCCGTCTCGCAGGGCCAGGAGAGTTTACCCTACGCGCATTCCTGGCTGGCAAAATAGACCTGACGCGGGCGGAAGCACTCTTAGCCGTGCTTCACGCTCGGCACCCCGATTCGCTCCAGGAAGCACTCGGTCAATTCGCAGGCAATTTGGCCTCGCCCTTAGTCCGCGTGAAGGAACGTCTGCTCGACTTACTCGCCGAATTAGAAGCGAGTCTGGATTTTCCCGAGGAAGATTTGACGTTCGCCCTGCGGGAAGCCTTGGTGGAGCAGTGTCGGCAGGCGTGTGAAGAACTGAGGCATATCCTGAAACGCATCGAGGAACGTGGACTGCTACGGGAGGGCTTCCGCGTCGTACTCACAGGTCGGCCGAATGCAGGTAAGAGCAGTCTGTTCAACGCCTTGCTTCGCACTGATGCAGCCTTGGTCAGCCCGGTGGCAGGTACCACACGCGATTATCTCACAGCGACCGTCTCGCTGAATGGCACCCTTATCGAATTGGTGGATACTGCGGGCATCGAAACGGTCGGCCCCGATCAGCCCTCGTCAAGTGATGCGCCTGAAACTCAAACGATCACGGCCCAGGCTCAGGCGTTTCGTCTCGAGCAGGTAAGGCGAGCGCCCTTGGTTTGTTATTGCATTCCTGCCAACGAACCAGTAAACCAGGAGGATATAACCTCGATACGAAGCCTTGACCCCCAGCGCACGCTCCTTGTGTGGACAAAATGTGACCTTCTACCAGACCCCGACCAGCTTTTGGCACACGGCGATGATTATCTCGACGGCCTGCCAAGAATTGTTACTAGCGCGGTTACCCGACGCGGTCTGGCCGAGTTGGAACATTACCTAGCCGAGCGAGCGCGCTCTCATGCCGATGCTGATCCATTGGCCGTCAGCTTGGGACGGTGCCAACATCACGTGCGCTCTGCGGTCGAGGCCCTGGAACAGGCCGAGGCGTTACTGATTCATCAGGAGTCAACCGAATTCATCGCCCTTGAAGTTCGCGCCGCTCTCGAGGAACTGGGGGCGGTTTTAGGCGAAATCTATACGGATGATCTGCTCGACCGTATTTTCAGCCGATTCTGCATTGGTAAATGATTCTGTCAGCTGCTTCTAAACAGACCTCGTAACCGCAGTACAGTTATGCTATGGTGAGGTTATGGGATTATGTCTAGTAACGGGAGGCGCAGGATTTCTTGGCTCGCATTTGGTAGAAGCACTGGTCAATCAGGGCTGGCGTGTCCGTGTGCTTGACGATTTCAGCACAGGCCGACCTGATAATCTGGCTTCCGTGTGGTCGCACATTGAAGTGTTGGAAGGAAGCGTCACGGATTTGGCCCGCGTTGAATCGGCTCTGGAAGGTTGCGAATATGCTTTTCACCTAGCGGCAATAGCGTCAGTACAGCGCAGTTTGGAGGAGCCTTTGGTCACCCATGCTGCATGTGCGACGGGAACGCTCAACGTGCTCGAGGCCGCCCGTCGTCTCGGAGTACGACGCGTCATCTACGCGGGCAGTAGCAGTTGTTATGGCAATCTCGGTGCAAGGGCCCTTCGAGAGGACGACCCGGTGCAGCCACTATCTCCTTATGCCGCGGCCAAATTAGCGGGCGAAATGTATTGTCGGGCATTTTCTCACGCGTTCGGCTTGGAAACGGTAGTCCTGCGCTTTTTCAATATTTACGGCCCGCGCCAAGACAGCCGAAGTCCCTATTCAGGCGTCATTGCATTATTTGCTTCGGCCATGAGTCGGGGCGAGGCGCCCATCGTGCACGGAGACGGTTTGCAATCCCGCGATTTCGTGTACGTATCCGATGCCGTGGAAGCCCTGGTCAAGGCGGCGCGGACCCCGAAGGCAGTCGGCCAACCGTACAATATCGGCACGGGCCGCGCCACCTCCGTGATTGAGCTGGTGCACCACCTCAATGAACTTCTCGGAACGCACATCGTCCCCAAACATGGCCCACCTCGTCCAGGCGATATACGCCATTCTCAGGCCGATATTTCTCTAGCCCAACGGGAACTCGGCTATCAACCACTCATTTCACTACGTGAAGGTTTACAAAAAACCTTGACTTGGCTAACCCAGACAAACTCGTAAGAACGAGCGTACACGCCGAGAGACCTCGGCCACTAAACGGCAAAAACTCCAGGACAACGCAATGGCGGCGAAGCGAGTTCTTGTACTTGATTTAGACGGAACGCTAGTAAATTCCCTGCCGCACTTACTTGAGTGTTTTCGGGAGGCGGTTCGGCCGTTTGTCCTACGCCCGCCCACGGACGAGGAAGTCGTCGCCACCTTTGGCCCAGCCGAGCGTGGTTGTCTGGAACGCCTACTCAGCAACCAAGCGCTCGCTCCGCCAGGCGCCTGCGCTCACTTAGACGAGGCCCATCGAACCTTCCTACGCTTGTACCAAGAAGGGCTTACCAAACGCACACGTCTGTTTCCAGGTATGGAAGAAGTATTGGATACGGCCGAGCGATACGGCTGGCAGCTCGCCGTGTTCACGGGAAAAGGTCGCAGCTCGGCGTTAGTGACCCTCGAGCATTTCGGCCTACTGCCCCGTATGGGAAGCGTGGTTACCAGCGACGACGTTCCGCGGCACAAACCCGCGCCCGACGGCATCTTAGCCATCGTACGCCATTATCAGGCCCAACCTAATCAGGTACTCGTGGTCGGTGACGCCCCCGCAGACATCGAAGCAGGAAAGTCCGCAGGCTGTCGTACCGCGGCCGCACTTTGGGGCGCGTTCTCCCAGGAAGCCTTGTTAGCCGCCTCCCCCGATTACGTCCTCCGTTGTCCCAGTGACCTGATTCCTCTACTGCAGCGCGGCTAAGCTCCCCGCTTCCAAAGCGACCATGATTTTAGTTTGATTGTGCTCTAAGCAGCGGTAAACAGTAACGACTGTACTGAACTGTAGTTACAAAACGATCTTGACTTAGCTGAGGCCTATCGGTTACAAGGGAGCCAGAGTGAAATCCGTTTCTGGACCAGGTCGCCCATGGCTATGATTGTCTCCTCCGAGGTCAAACGGCATAGTTCCTTGCCCAACGAGCACATCCCTGTGCTTCCGCGAAGTGGGACCAAATCGGTTTGGTACCTGCTTTTAGCGTTTACACTCACTGTTTGGCTCGTGTTTCGCGTAGTGTATCTCGTGTGGTTCTGTCCATTTGACCTGGCGCCCGACGAAGCTCATTACTGGGACTGGTCCCGTCAACTCGACTGGTGCTACTACAGTAAAGGCCCGCTAATTGCCTGGCTCATCCGCGCGGCCGAAGCTAGCTGCGGCTCCTGGCTCCGCGACCAACAGGGCACCACCATGCCTGCAGTACGCCTACCCGCCGTTCTATGTGGGGTGCTCTTCGCACTCGGCGTTTTTACCCTGACTTACCAGCTCACCTCCTCGGCGCGGCTGGCTTACCTCACCATGCTGGTCATCATGCTTACCCCTCACTTCACCGCACTTAGCACGCTCATCACTATCGACGCGCCCTTTTTGTGCCTGTGGCAATGGAGCCTGATCGTCGCTCTTCATGCTCTGAACCTGCATGCTCAACACCCGCAGGACCAATCACGAAACGAACCGAACTCGTCTCACGCTAACTCGACTTGGCGGCGTTGGTTATCCTGGCTAATGCTGGGCTTACTAGTCGGCCTAGGCATACTGGCCAAGCCCACTATGGTACTCTTCCCGGCTTGTCTATTGTTGTTTCTCATCTGCCATCGATCATCGCGGCGATTGTTCCACTCCGCACCGTTCTGGCTCATGCTCACGGTAGCCGCAGGCATCGGCGGCGGACCGATACTGTGGTGGAACTATCACCATGATTGGGTCACGTTCCGGCATATCCTCACCCAAGCTACCCTCACCACGGCTAACCGTTGGCGCCCCTGGGGCGCCCTCGAATACATGGGCGTCCAAGCCGCCTTGCTCCTTGTCTCAGGCTTCATCCTGTGGTGCCTATCAACCGTCTGGGCCTTACGAACCAAACGATATGCCAACTCTCCGCTTCCGCAACCCATCGCGACTTGGCTGCTATGTTTTTCCTGGCCCGTCTTCTTATTCTTCGTTCCATTCAGCTTCCGCACCAACATTCAACCGAACTGGCCCGTCGCGGCCTATCTAGCCGCCATTCCCCTCGTTGCCCTCTGGCTACACCACCACCTGGCACAGCCTGTCGGCAATCAGGCTCACGCCACACCTGACCGGTATGCGTTCTTCGGGACTCTTGGCCCGTCCTTGGAACGAGCAGCGCAACCGGAAAAGCCATGGCCCCGGCGCTTCGCCTGTCTGGTACGCACCGCGTTAGCTGCTAGCGTTATCCTCGCCCTGACGATTACCGTCTTCCTACACCAACCTCGCTGGGCCTATGAATGGGGCATGTTACCGACCCTAGCACGCCTCCTAAATCACGCAAACCAACCCTATTGGCCCCGTCGCTTCGACCCAACCTGCCGATTGCAGGGCTGGCGCGAACTCGCAATCGCTGTGCAACAACTACGTCAAACCTGCCAAGCCCAAGGCATCGAACTTGCTCTCGCCGCAACTCCTTACGGTACGGCTGCCGAACTCGCCTTCTACCTCCCCGATCAGCCTCGCGTCTTCTGCCTCAACCGCCCCAATGGGCTTCGCTTCTCCCAATACGACCTCTATCGGCCCAACCCTGTCACTGACCCCGATTATTTCCGCGGTCAGACTTTCTTATGCATCGGACCGATGACGGAGACTGCCCAAGCGGGTTTCCGCCTCGTTAAGTTGATGGGGACCATTAGCATCCGCCGCTATGGCCACGAAATCGCCCGCGAACGCATTTACCTCGGCATTGACTTTCACGGATTTCCAAGTGAGTCCTATATCCCAAAATACTAACATATTCAGGTCCCTAAGCATCAAGTCAAGCTGCCTCGGGAACCAATTTCGGCCAATCCGTCAACCGAACAACGCGCCGTCGCGCACCCGCCGAATCATAAAAATAAATACGTCTGTCAGCATAGGCCCAAATAGCCTGTGTCCGCAGTCGTCGGGGCCCACGCACCTCCCACAACACCCCTGCCAATCCACCGCGCTGCCGCAAGGGATATTCTAAAAACTGAACTTGATGCGGATCCAAAGCATCGAAAGCACACAAGCTCTCTAACACAAAAGCCCGCAGCGTTTCCCAAGTCCCTAAAGCTCTGATGTCCTTGCCCTCCATGATGCCCACGCCAATTGCAATTCCTCAGATTCCTCAGCCATTGCCAAAGCTTAGACCGGCTCCAAGCGCATCAATTCTCGTAAATGACCACGTTATAACTGGCGCTCCGATTTCACGGGACGGATCGCACCTGGTTCACGTGACAATACCTTTACTATGTCTATCGGCATCCAATGCCCCCGTGCTTGCATTAGCCGTCGCACGAGCAAAACTAAGCCGCCTCCAGCGCCCCGATTGTCTCTAAAGCGCGAAATACCGCTATTCCCACCGCGGTCGCTAAATTTAAACCGCGCACCCTCCCACCGGGCATTGGTATGTAAACCCATCTCGTTCTATGTTCCTTTAATAAAGTCTCGGGCAGTCCCCGCGATTCACAGCCAAAGACTAAGTAATCACCATTCTGATAAGCCACCTTATGATACCTAAGTCCCCCTCGGGCAGTGAATAACCATAAACGGGCATCGGTTCCCACTCGCTCTATAAACTCCTGCCAATCACAGTACCGCACCCAATCTACGGCGGACCAATAATCGACGCTCGCTCGACGTAACGACTTATCATCCAGGTGGAAGCCTAATGGGCCCACTAAGTGCAAGCGGCAACCTGTCGCCGCGCACGTGCGCGCTACATTACCAACGTTCGGTGCAATTTCCGGTTCCACCAGCACAACGTGCAACATTAGCTCCCAGCTCCCTATAAGTTCGTTTCAGCTTTTCACCTCACGTTCACTAAAATTGTCATCTTCACTATAAGCTGACCATAATTCACGCGGCTAGGCCCTAGTTCAGGTATTTACTTCCTTAGACCGATGCTTAGAGTGCCTATAGGAATCACAAATTGGAATAAACTAGCCGACTTTATTTTAGACATGGGCTAATAACCATAGACCGGCGAGCGTCATCTGCCTCTACAATTAGCGTGCGAGACCTTGGCCATGATCCGCTTGCCCATGCCTAGGCCCATCACCATCCTGCGTTTACTTGTTCGCACGTTAGGAATACTTATGTTTCTTGCGGCTTTATCGTTACTGCTGGTCGCGATTCTCAGTAATATTCGGTTCCTCTTTGACACAGAGGGCACCTCCGACTATGGTCATCTTGGCAAACTCTGGCACCTAAGTCTCGACCTTTGGCAAATCGGCGTTTCCTGGCTCGGGCTTACTGCCTGGTTAATTCCGCCGCTAATGATTATGACAGCGCTCACGCTATTGCTGGAAAACGGGCAAGGAATTTGGGCTCTGCGCACTGCCTCCTGGGCGTTATTAATTCCCGCAACCAACCTGTGCCTTAGCTCGTATATTCCCGACCATCTGCGGTCTCATTATGTCGGCCGGCTCGGAATTGCTCTCTATGCCTACGCGATCACTTACATAGATAGTCCATGGCTCAAAACCCTGAGTACTACTGCCGCCTTAGCCGCTCTAGTCCTCGCTACGGATCGGTTATTTTTCAAGCTGAGCCGATTCCTAATCAGACTTGCTGGACTACTGGTAAATAAGAACCTATCAAATACCGTCGGGAAATTTGTTTCGCTAAGACCACTAGCTACAAACTCCCCAAATAAGGTCATAGTGCCGAGAAAGATCGAAGACGTTCCCATTCGTGTTTACACCAAAACCTATAGAGAGGCTGAATCAAGTGAGGCACTCGCCAACTCCATTGATCATGCTTCACAATCAGCCGCACGAACCGCGACCAAGTTACCTCCCTTACATCTGCTTGATGATCCAGAGCCCTTCCCCATCGAGTTACATGAGCAAAAGCTCCGTGAACGCGCAGCTAAGCTCGAACAAACTTTCGCGGATTTTGGCTATCACGTTCGCGTCGTCGGCATCAATACCGGGCCAGTGATTACGCAATATGAAATTGCCCTCGAAACAGGCTTACGCGTGAACAAAGTCACTTGCCTGGCTGATGACTTAGCCCTCAATCTTAAGGTTCCTAGTGTTCGCATTTTGGCACCGATTCCCGGAAAAGATACAGTAGGCATCGAAGTTCCGAACGAATATCGCGCCACGGTACGCATGAAAGAAGTCATTCAAGCCGCCGGAACACTTTTCTCTCGTATGAAAATTCCCTTATTCCTAGGTAAGGACACAGAAGGCCGACCTCTCGTCTATGACTTAGCGGACATGCCTCACCTGCTTATCGCCGGCCGCACCGGTACCGGCAAGTCAGTGTGCATGAACGCAATCATTCTAAGCATTTTGATGACCCGCCGACCCGACGAAGTTCAAATGATTATGATCGATCCCAAGATGTTAGAACTTAGCGAATACGGTAACATTCCTCACCTCATTCATCCGGTAGTCAAAGATGTTCGCAAAGCCGAAGCTATCTTAGCCTGGGCGGTAGATAAAATGGAAGAACGCTATGACTTGCTCAGCCGGGCTCGTGTTCGCAACATAGCGGCTTATAACGAACTAAGCGAGCATGAAATCTATTCCCGACTCAAGCCCGAAGACGATGAGGAAAAAGCTCGGATCCCTAAACGCATGCCGTACATCGTAATTTTCGTGGACGAAATGAACGATCTAATGATGACGATGCGCAAGGAGGTCGAAGGCCATATCATACGCCTGGCGCAAAAATCGCGAGCGGCAGGAATTCACCTAGTCGTTGCCACACAAAAACCTACCGTGGATGTGATCACTGGACTCATCAAGTCGAATTTACCCGCACGCATCTGCTTCCAGGTCTCTAGCCGCTCCGATAGCCGTGTCGTCTTAGACGAAATTGGTGCCGAAAAACTGTTAGGGAAAGGCGACATGCTGTTTCTGCAACCCGGTACTAGCACCCTAATTCGCGCCCAGGGCACCTATGCCAGTGACCGCGAAATTACACGGGTCGTTGAATATTTGGCCCAAGAACCTTACTTCTCACGAGAACTGATTCAACTCAGTAACTCCGCCAAAAGATCTAAAGAGCAAGAGCACCAGACGGACAATCGCCGACCCGATGAACTCTATGAGCAAGCCGTAGAAATCGTTATCCGCGAGCAACGTGGGAGTGTTTCCTTATTGCAACGTGTATTAGGTATCGGTTATGGCCGCGCCGCACGACTTATTGACTGGATGGCTGAAGACGGGATCGTTGGCAGTTATAACGGCAGCAATGCACGTCAAGTACTCATTAAACCAGAAGAATGGAATGCGATCAAGGCGCAACGCCTATCAGGAACCCGCCTCAATAAAGACATCTAACTGCTGCCCGACATAGAGGGTAGGTTCTGGATTTTCTATAGCATAGATGACCTGTAAAACTCGCGTATCTACCCGTTCAGTATTTTCTCCGGTTAGTGACTTCTTAGGAACTACATGCGGTTCCACGCGAACGAAACGCAACCGATACTCATGGCGCGGATAGCCTCTAACATAAGCCTTTCCTGATGCCCCCGGACGAAATCGGGGTATATCGTATTCATCTATATCCACACGGACCCATAAATCAGACAAGTCCCCTAATACAAAAGCGGGCGGCGCTCCCGGAAAAGACACGGCCATATATTCCCCAGGTCTGACATTCCGTTGCAAGATTACTCCCTCTCTCGGCGCTCGTAATAACGCACGCTCAATCTCTGTCTCTAAGACGCGCACCTGCGCTCGTGCCTGTTCGACCTGAGCTCGAGCTATAGCAATATCGTATTCCCAAGCCCCCGCCTCTAATAAACGTAATTCTGCCTCGGCCTGCTCCAGTTGGTGCTGGGCTAATTCTCGCTGCAAACGGCGCTGATTGTATTCCTCTTCGGCGACATGGCCACTCGGCCAAAGCCGCTGAACCCGCCGATACAAGTCCTCGGCTATCGCCAAGGAACTGCGCGCCGCAGCCACGCGCGCTCGTGCAGGTAATACCTCCTCGAGTCGTGGCAATGCTTGGAGTCGCGCTAACTGCGCTTCGGCATGCTTGAGTTGCGCCCGCGCTTGTTCTAACTGTGCCCTCCAATGGCGATCATCTACGCGAAGCAGAGGCTCCCCTTTCTTTACCCGGTCACCAACATCCACATAGACCTCTAATACTAAACCTGGAACCGCTGCTGCTATCTGCACGTTCTCATTTCGCGCTTCCACGACTCCCGCTCCTGCCACTGTGTAACTGAAAGGACTATTCGGAGGCGGTACTTGCGGCTCTAAAATCGGCTCTTTACGTTGCGTAGAATAAACATGATAAGCAGCAAGCGATATGAGAATTAACGCTATCACAGGTAAAATGTATCGACGAAACATAAATCAGCTCCTGATTAAGAGGCAATTTTCTTATTGGGCATCTCTTCTCGCACAATCATTCCGTCGTTCATGTAAATCAGGCGATTACCAAAATCGAGAACTCGTGCATCATGGGTCACCACAATCACAGCTCGATCGGGACGCACCGCTATTTGCCGTATCAGTTCCATAGTTCTCCGACCGGATTCTGCATCTAGGGCTGCGGTCGGCTCATCGCATACTAAGAAGCGCGGATTATGTACCAAAGCCCGAGCGATCGCCACCCGTTGTTGCTGACCCCCTGATAATTGATGTGGATACGCTCTCATGCGATCCGCCATTCCTAATTGCTGCAAGATCTCAGCCGCGCGGCGAAGGGCTTCCTTTCGTCGGATGCCCTGAACTAACAATGGCACCGCAGCATTTTCCACCGCCGTAAGCGTTGGCAAAAGGTTGTATTGTTGGAACACAAAGCCAACCTCGCGCATCCTGAAGCGAACTAACTCGTTAGCGCTGAGAGTCTCTAAACGATGTCCTAATACTTCCACCTCACCGGTGGTTGGATAAAGCAATCCCGCCAGGATACATAGCAAGGTCGTTTTGCCACAACCACTTGGACCTATGAGTAATGCTAATTCACCGAAAGGCACCTCTAAATTTACCCCTCGCAGGGCATGGACAGGTTCACCATCACCAAACACTTTAGTTACCTGTCTACAGCGCACAGCTACTTCAGCCATAGCTGAACCTCTTTATGTCCGAAATACATGCGCGGGCTCTAAGACTAACACCCGCCGAAGACTCACTATACTTGTGAGCAAGATGATCAGTAGTACCGCTAAGCCAGTGCCCACCATAACCTGCCAGGGCATATAGAACGATAGCCGATCGGAATGCTCAGACAAAATTCCAAAAGCCACTGCCATGCCTATACCGAGACCATATCCGACGACGCCTACGAACAATCCTTGAAATAAAATCATCCCCACTAATCGAAGATTAGTCACCCCCATAGCCTTGAGTGTGCCGAATTGCCGAAGATTCTCGACAGTGAAGAGATAAAAAGTCTGGCCCGCGATAGCTGTGCCCACGAAAAAGCCTAGTAGAACCGTGGTGCCGAAATTAAGCGGAATACCAGTGCGGCGTAGATAGTACCAAATGGTGACCAGGGCGAATTCATCGCGGGTTAGTGCTTTCAGCTTAGTGCGTTGCTCAATGCGTAAAGCCACTTCCTTAGCAGAAAGAGACGGCTGCGGTGCGGCCAATATAAAAGATAAGGCTTTTCGCTCTTGCGGCGCGAACCGCACCGCTTGAGTAAAACGAGTGTAGATAATCGGAAAAGTCTGAAAGGTCCGCGAGGCTTTGCACACCCCGACTAGCACTGCCCGTCGGTCATTCATTTCAAAGGCGCGTCCCAAGATATAAGGCTGGCCAGGCCAAAGATAGCGATAGCCACGCTCGTCCATAATCACCGCATCCGGCTGACGTAAATCCTCCAACCTTCCCACGACCATTTCTCGAGGCGCCCCAACCATATAAGCATCGTCGAGACCTAAGATCATGACTTGCTGAAACTTGCCCTCGCCAAAGCGGGCACGACCTAGTCCCTTATAAAAACGCACGGCCCAAGCCACGCCGGGCACGCCGCGCACCCGTAGCAATTCGTTTTCTGACATGGGCTTAATGTCGTCCACAAATTGCATCCCGGGGTCCATCACCCAGATGGGCGCATCCTTTGCATCATAGATCTGACTACTGGCCGTGAGGAGCAGTCCACAAAAAATGGAACTCTGCTGGGCAATCAGTAATGTGGCAAATGAAATGCCTACTAAGATACCGAAAAACTTGGCTCGATCTCCCGTAAGCATTTGAAAGGCCACCCATATCATTTTGTGGCCTCCTTAGCGACTCCCACGCCAGCATGAGATCGCTGCCAGCGTCGAATAAGGTGCCTAATCCCCGCTAAGCTAAATTCACTAATAAATTGAGTCAACCGTTCAAGGTCTAAAACTCCTGGCACTTCTCTACTAGCCAGGTTGCGAACAATGCCACCACAAAGTCTGTAAAATACGCATTGACCTACGATACTAAAGGCAACATGGTAAAGCATTGCCTGCGGTACCTTTTGTGGTAAGATTTCACGTAGCAGTTGAAGCAGCACTTCGAAGTTGGGTCGAATAAACTCCTGCACGAAGCGACGGCATGCCCGGGTCGGTTTTACCACCTCCGCCATAATCAACTGGGCATGCCAGTCGGCCCCGCGATCCAATAAAACCCGCTCCAGTAAATTGCGGATGTATTGGCGAAGCTTCTCGGTGGGGGGATCGTTTGGGGACCATGTGATCATGGGAAACTCTCGAAGCCGCTCCCGGGCTGCGGTTCGTACCGCCTCGAGATAAAGGCTCTGCTTGTCGCCAAAATAATAGTTGATGGCACTGAGATTCACCCGCGCCCGCTGACAAATCTCCCGCACTGTGACCGCATCATACCCACGTTCCGCAAAGAGCTGACCAGCGATTTCTAAAATCTGCTCTCGCATACTGGGTCGCATCAGGGTGTCCCGGTCGGTCATTTGTTTCAAACAAACGTTTGTTTGAATCATAGTGACTATACCCGAGGCCGTCAAGTAATCCCACCAGCCTGATTGTGAATAATGCTTAACGACCACGTCAGAAAAAACGGTGCGTACACCCAACAAAAGTTTCGTGCAAGGGTTGATCTCGAAACGATAGCAAATTGCTGCTTGACTCCGCGCTGACACTACCGTTCGTTACGGTATCGTCCTAAAGGTTCGGGTTGCTATACTGGCGTTTGTACGTAACATAGGCATCTAGACTTGCGAGCCCATCTTCGGTAAACTCAGCTTCTGAAAAGATCAGGATCAACTGGGCTATTGAGGAGGATATTATGATTCGCCTGACCTTACCTGATGGGCGAACAGGTGAATATAGTGAGGGAATCACTCCTGCTGAGTTGCTAATGCAATCTTCGGCTCGGCGCGAGCAATATGTAGCAGCAATGCTTGATAATCAAATTATTGATCTGAGTCGACCTCTGAACCGAGCTTTGTTAGAGGAGTTGGGGAGTGCAGACAGGGTACCCCACTTGCGATGGTTGACAGTGCAAGATCGAGAAGCGCTTGATGTCTTGCGGCATAGTGCAGCTCACATGATGGCCCGGGCTATACTGAGACTTTACCCCGGCGCTAAGTTAGCCTTCGGTCCCGCTACGGAAACTGGGTTCTATTACGATATAGATGTGCGGCCTGCGATCCGTGAGGAAGATTTTCCTCGGATTGAGGCGGAGATGCAGAGTCTGATTGAGCGGGCAGAACCCTTCGAGCGTATTGAGTTGCCTACTGCCGAGGCCCGCGCCTTGTGTGCCGATCTAGGTCAGACTTATAAAGTCGAGCATATTGATGATCAGCTGGCCCGGTATCCACGAGTAAGCTTCTATCGTCAAGGTGAGTTCCTCGACCTATGTCGCGGGCCCCACGTTCCCCACGCGGGTTACATTCGGGCTTTCAAGCTTCTGAGTATCGCAGGCGCGTACTGGAAAAATGACGCCAGTCGGCCGCAATTACAGCGCCTTTATGGCACGGCGTTTTTCCGCAAAGAGGATTTAGAGGCGTTCCTGCAGCAGCTGGAAGAAGCTAAAAAACGGGACCATCGAATTTTGGGAAGACAGTTAGGTATCTTTACTCTGTCCCCAATGGTGGGCAGCGGCTTAGTGCTCTGGTTGCCGAAAGGGGCCACGATTCGCTATACGTTAGAAAGTTTCATTCGCGAAGAACTGCTCAAGCGTGGCTATCAGCCGGTCTATACACCGCACATCGGGAGATTAGAACTTTATCGCACGAGTGGCCATTTTCCGTATTATCGCGATGCCCAGTATCCGCCGTTGTTCCTGCACCCTTTGGGCCAGACCATCGATACTTGGGCCGAAGCACTGAGCCAGGGCAAACTTTCCCAGGATCAGGAAAAGGCGTTTCTCGAACTGGCAAGAAGTTGGGGTTTGGATCTCCATGGCTATAATCAGGCGGGCAGTTCCTCAGAGAAATTGCAAGTCCTGCAGAGTTGGTTAGAAGAACAAGAGGCATACTTGGTGAAGCCGATGAATTGCCCGCATCATATTCAGATCTATAAATCAGAATTACGGAGTTATCGGGACTTGCCCATACGGCTTGCGGAGTTTGGCACTGTGTATCGTTATGAACAAACTGGAGAGTTAGCCGGTATGACCAGGGTGCGCGGTTTTACTCAGGACGATGCGCATCTGTTCGTAACGCCCGAACAAGTCGAAGCCGAAATGGTCTCCAACCTGGAACTGGTGTTATATGTGTTGAAAAGTGTTGGTTTAACGGATTATCGGGTGCGTGTTGGTTTACGTGATCCTGTGAGTACTAAGTATGTCGGCAAGGAGGAAAACTGGAACCGCGCGCAGGCGATCTTGTTAGATATTGTGAAGCAGTTGGGCATGCCCTACAGCGCAGAAGTCGGCGAGGCGGCCTTTTATGGGCCTAAAATTGATTTTGTGGTTCGCGATTGTCTGGGACGAGAATGGCAACTCGGCACCGTGCAGTTAGATTATAATCTGCCTGAACGCTTTGAGTTGGAATATGTAGGTAAGGATAATCAGCGCCATCGGCCGATCATGATTCATCGCGCCCCGTTTGGCTCCTTTGAACGGTTTTGTGGGATATTAATTGAACACTTTGCTGGGGCTTTTCCCTTATGGTTAGCACCTGAGCAAGCGCGGGTGTTGCCCGTCAGTGATAAGTTTCACGACTATGCTCGACAAGTAGAGGCCCGGCTGCGTGGACATGGATTTCGTGTTACTAGCGACCTCCGACCGCAAAAGATCGGGGCTAAAATTCGTGATGCCCAGTTAGAGAAAATTCCTTATATGTTGATCGTGGGCGAACGGGAACAGCAAACGGAGGGGGTCGCTTTGCGAGATCGCATAGATGGCGATCTAGGACTGCATCCTTTATCTGCGGTAATAGAGAGGCTGGCGCGGGAAGTGCAGGAAAAAACCATACGTCAAGTGGCTAAGAGTGCATTGGTTTTTAGCGATAGGGGCACGCGCTTTGAGAGTTAGGAGGTGATCCGCATGGTGGCACTTAGCATTGGCTTATGCTTAAATGCCTGCACTATTCTTGATAAGCCTGGATTGATCCGTGGTGAGACTAGGCCGGAAATAAATAGCAATTATGAAACAGCTAACCCACTGGGCTACCGATTGACCGCAGAACCCTTTCCATATGAAATGCAATTGACGCTCGCTTCCAAGGAGTTGGACATCAACATTTACGAGGTAAAGTTTCCCAGTGCGGTGCGTTCGCCGTACGAAGTGAATAATACGGTCTATGGCATGTATTATCGGCCCAATCGATGCGATAGAGAGCGAGTGCCTGGGGTCGTTGTGTTAGATATCTTAGATGGCAGTCAGCGAGTCGCGCGGGCCCAGGGTTTATACTTAGCTTGTCGCGGAGTGGCGGTGTTGACACTATACTTGCCCTATTATGGTCCGCGTCGTCCCGGAAATGTGCGTTTTCTGTCCCTGAACTTAGAGCATACTCGGCGCGCCATGGAGCAGGCAGTGCTGGATGTTCGGCGAGCGGTGGCGTGGTTGCGAAGCAGGCCAGAAATTGATCAAGAGCGGCTTACGGTGATGGGCACGAGCTTTGGCAGTTTCATCGCGGCGCTGAGTGCTGCGATGGAGCCTGGAATACGGCGTGTGATTATTTTATTAGGGGGTGGTGGGTTGGTAGATGCTTATTATGATCATCCGCGTGTGCAACCGTATAGAAAGGTGTGGGAGGCTTTAGGGGGTACGAAGCAACGGCTAAAGGAGTTAATTGCTCCCTTAGATCCCGTTACTTATGCGGATCGGCTTCGAGATCGCGAGGTCCTTATCATCGCGGGAAAGCGGGATGAGATAGTGCCCCCGCAGGCGGCGGAGGCTTTAGCTAAGGCATGTCCCGGGGCGAGATTGATTTGGTTTGATTGCACGCATTATAGTGCAATCCTCTATTTTGTGCCTGCGATGGAGTTATCGTTGCAGGTAATTAGAGCTAAGCCGAGGTGAGCTTAGACCAGAGCGGCGATTTGGGCTTCATGGTTAGGTTATCGTTAAAGGTAGTTCGGGCCGAGCCAAGGCAGGGATGGCTTTCGTGAAAAGCCTAGAGAAAATATCATAACTAAGGATTTTGCATAGGAACTTAGATGAGTGGAAAACGGCCTTAATCGGGTTATGGTTAGAATCGAATTAGGGAAAATTTCTCGAACGGCATGTCTAAACCACAGCTTACGCAGATGAATGAAAGGGGCGGTGCCAATGGTTTGTCATATAATGTGGTTCTCACTAAATACATTAAAGCCAGACGCGGCTCGGCTGCCGGTTATAACTTAGACACAGGGAGCGAAGTCTGATTGAAGCGACTAAGGAGACGTCTAAGGCGACTAGGGACGGAGATGCTTAGCCTGTAAGTACTAAAAATTGGCGTGGTTAATAATTTGTTTATACACTGGTTGTCCGTGGTATTCCAAGATTAGCGCATCGAACTGGTCGTTGACACGTCCGATAATAAGGCGATTATGGCGCGCAGGCTCAGCCTGATGAGTCAGGGTAGAAGGTTGCGTGAGAGCCAGTTGTTGCACTTGCTCTAGAGGGGGAGCTTCCCGTGGTTGTTCCGCTGGATAAATGAGTGTGTCACGGAGATAGCCGCCGAGAATGACGGGGTAGCAGATTTCGAGGAGTTGCCGGTTCCCGAAAAGGTTAATTTCCACTAACTGCGAGCCGAGAGCTAGGGCGATACCCGTAGCTGTGGGAAACTTAGTCAGGGCCCCTCTAAATTCCTGCAAAGACTGGCTAATTTGCTCCGAGAGTTCGGGAATGTCATGGACATCGCGTAAGCTGCTGGACATAAGTTCCGCATTAAAGAGGGCGCAAGCTAAACCACGTTCATGGTTAATAGCATCCCATACTCCAAGTTGGTCGGCCGTATGCAAAGCTCTAATGCGTATCCGATGCGAAGCGTAATGGAGGAATTCGTGTTGCAGGCTGTAAAACGCGAACGTTCGAGCCCGTTCAGGATGCCAGCGGGCGGGTTCGACGCAGAACGCTGATATGTCCACGGTTTGTTCGCCTGGTTCGAGCAAGGCAGCGGTGGCGACGATACGGTCTTGCAAACCCCCGAAGACGATCGTGCCGGGCAGAACAAAAACCAGCCTCTTCGAACGGTTTCGGATGCAGAGCCGGTGAATCGTAGGGGTGCGTTGCTCCTTAACCTCCACTTGGCCTGATTTGAGAGCGGTCAGATATAAGACCACTTCTTGCGGGAAAGTTTCTGCCTCAGGCGTTTGCAGGAAGTAAACGCTGAGCAAACCATGTTGGAGCGGTGGGTAGGCAGTTACTGGACGCATAGTCTAACCTCCCTTTACACGGCTGAATTACTTGCCTCGTCAATCTCAATAACGCCGTGAGTTGGGAAATCGTGACACTTATTAGTGTCAGGGGTGTGGAAATATCGCAACATTATGATTAGCGAGCGGTACGTTGCTAAGCCTGCTGGTACCGAGGCGAGGGAGAAGTGGTACAATGATGGCGGTGCTGAGCATGGGGTAAAATGCAGTGATGGAAAACGTATGGCAACGCTATGAAGTGGCGGGTCATGCCGTAGATTGGTATTTGCCGGCGGGTTTGAGCCGACCGTTGTGGGGTGTAATTTATCTGCATGGCCGCGATCAGGTGTTGCTGCGCGATGAGCCTTACTTCACTTATTGGCTGGAGCGACTTCAGTTGGCGTGTGCGGCACCATTGGGAGGAGAGGGTTGGTGGGTGGATAAGATAGCGCCAAGTTTTGATACTCAGCGAAGTGCGGAAGATTACGTGGTGCATGAGGTGGTGCCGTGGTTGGAGAGGCAGTGGCAGTTGCGCGTAGGTAGGATTGGATTATTTGGCGTGAGTTTGGGCGGGCATGGGGCGCTGCGCTTGGCCTTCAAATATCCAAAATTGTTTCCCGTGGTGTCGGCCATCAGTCCGACGATTGATTTTTACGAGGCCTGGGGGCAGGGGAGTGAACTGGATGTCATGTATTCGAGTCGAGAGCATTGTCGTTTAGACAGTGCCTTGTTGCATATTCAGTTGGAAAGCTGGCCCGAAGCGATTTATTTTTGCTGCGACCCAGCGGACTTCTGGTATCCGGGCAACGAACGGTTGCGCGAGAAGCTGACGGTGATGGGAATCGAGCATACTTGCGATTTAATGACGAGTGCAGGGGGACACTCCTGGGATTATTTTTATCGCATGGCGGAACCGGCGCTGCGCTTTGTGCGGGAGCGTCTGGAGCGCTACTCGCGACGCTTGCTCTGACCAACATGCGTGTGGCTTTGATGGTGACGTGTCTGGGCGATGTGTTTTACCCCCACGTCGGGTGGGCGGTGGTGCGGCTGTTGGAAAAATTGGGCGTTGAAGTAGATTTTCCAGAAGCGCAGACGTGTTGTGGTCAGCCGCATTTCAATAGTGGGCATTGGGAAGATGCTCGGGCGCTCGCAGAGCATACGATGCGTGTCTTTGCTGATGCCGAGTACGTAGTTACACCTTCGGGTTCGTGTGCGGCGATGGTCAAGCTGGAGTACCCAGAGCTGTTTCGCGAGCAACCACGGTTACATGCTCAAGCATTGGCTCTAGCGCGGAAGACCTGGGAGTTGTCAGCGTTTCTTATCGAGGTGTTACGGTGTGAAGATGTTGGGGCGCGGCTGGAAGGCAAGGCCGTGTATCACATGTCCTGCCATTTGAGACCTCTGGGCACGGGCGATTATCCGCTGCGTTTGCTGCGGCACGTGCGTGGCCTGGAGTTGGTCCCGTTGGAGCGGTATGACGAGTGTTGCGGATTTGGCGGCTCATTCAGCGTGCGTTTCCCCGACATCAGTGCGGCCATGGTACGTGATAAGTGCCGCTGCATTGAACAAAGCGGTGCGGATTACGTGATTACGACCGATGCCGGTTGTCTGATGAACATTAGCGGCTACCTAAGGCGACAAGGGAGTCGCATACGGCCGTTGCATTTGGCGGAAGTGCTGGCGTCGGATGGAGTGCGTCATCATGGACTATCGGCGCGAAGAGCACCATGATTTCCATGGTGCCAGTCGAGTGGCATTGGCCGATGCGCCATTGCAGCAGGCGTTGGCGCGTCTGACGCAGACTTTGCAGCAAGGAAATCGTCGGGGTTTCGCAGAGTTGCCGGACAGCGATGCCTTGCGCAGCTATGCGAAGCAGATCAAGGCGCACACGCTGGCTCATCTGGATAGGTATTTAGAGCAATTGGAAACGCGGGTGCGGGAGGCAGGTGGCCAAGTTCATTGGGCGGAGGATGCCGAGCAGGCTTGTCAGATCGTGGTCGGTTTGGTGCGTTCGTGTGGTGGCCAGGCGGTGGTGAAGGCCAAGTCTATGACTACCGAAGAGATCCATCTGAATCGCGCGTTGGAGTCCGCGGGTGTGCGCGTTACCGAGACAGATTTTGGGGAGTTCATCATTCAGCTTAGTGGCGAAAGGCCGTCGCACATTGTAGCGCCAGCGATCCACCACACGCGGGAACGAATTGCGGCCATTTTGTCGCGGCACCTGGGAGAAGCGGTGCCGGAAGACGCTCAGGCTATCGCACAAACGGGTCGACAGTTGTTGCGGCGGCGGTTTTATGAGGCGGAGGTTGGCATCACGGGAGTTAACTTTGCCATTGCGGAGACGGGCACATTGGTGTTAGTTACGAACGAGGGGAACGGCCGCATGACCACCACGTGGCCGCGGGTGCATATCGCGATTATGGGCATTGAAAAAGTGATCCCGCGGTGGGAGCATTTGCCTGTGTTTCTCAAACTGTTAACCCGTGCGGCGACGGGGCATCCGCTATCAGTTTATACGACGCTCATTACGGGACCGCGCCGCGCGGATGAACTCGACGGCCCGGACGAATTGCACCTGGTGCTCGTGGATAACGGACGAAGTCGTGTCTTGGCCAGTCGCTTTCGGGAGAGCTTACAGTGCATTCGTTGTGGCGCCTGTTTGAATGCGTGCCCAGTATATCGTCGCATCGGTGGACATGCTTATGGCGGGGTTTATTCGGGGCCGATTGGCTCCGTGCTTACTCCGCTTTATGCGAGTTTACGCGACTACGCTCCTTTACCGCATGCCTCGTCATTATGTGGGGCTTGTTTGGCCGCCTGTCCGGTGAAGATCAACCTGCCGCACCTGCTCATCGCGCTCCGGCACGAAGAGGCACAAACGGTGGCCCCTTGGTGGGAGCGATGGCTTTACCGTGTTTGGCGCTGGGTGTTGCAGTCGCCGACGTTTTATCGCTGGACGGTGCGCCTGGCCGGTTGGTGGCTGGCTACGCCGAGCGGTTGGCTTGCGAAATTACCTGGCCCGGCTCGAGGATGGACGCAGAGCCGCGATTTTCCTGCCCCAGCCCGCAGGAGTTTCCGTGAACTGTGGCGGCGCCGTCTTCGAACGCGGTTCGCCTGGTCGTGGTTTCGATGAGAACGGAGACGGCAACCGCAAGCGGGCTATTTTTTCTCCAGCGGAGCAAAACGAGCGATGATGACGCGGGCTGTGCGTAAGCCATCCACGGCAGCGCTGACGATACCCCCCGCGTAACCCGCACCTTCCCCGATGGGATAAATGCCATCGAATCCAGGACACATGCGCGTTTGTTCGTCGCGCATAATGCGGACCGGGGAGCTACCGCGAGCTTCCGGGCCGACCAACGTGGCATCCCGGAGGAATAAGCCGTGCCAGCGGCGGTCCAGGATGGGCAAACCCCGTTGCAGGGCGCGAAGCACCATGACGGGGACTAGCTCGGCTATGTCGGCCGGCACGACGCCGCGTCGGTAGCTGCACGGTATTTTTCCCCGCGAGGGCCGACCTGCCAAAAAGTCGCGGGCCCATTGGATGGGACAGTAGTACTGTCGTCGGCCCAATTCCCATGCGCGCCGCTCGAAACGACGCTGTAATTCAACTCCCGCCAGGGGGTGCTCAGAACCGAAATGGTGCGGCTCCAAGGTGACCACTAAACCGCTATTAGCGAAAGGCGAATCGCGCCGAGAGTAGCTCATACCGTTGGTGCAGAAATGTCCTGGTTCGGACACGCTAGGAATAACATGCCCGCCGGCACACATGCAAAACGAATATAAGTCCAATTGGCCGTGGACGATGACGTTGTAGTCGGCGGCTCCGAGTTGGGCTTCGAGCGGAACACCACCGTATTGAAAGCGGTTGACGTTTTCCTGGGGCTGTTCGATGCGCACGCCAAACTGGAATGGTTTGGGGACGAGGGGCAACCCTCGCCGCAGCAGCATGGCATACGTATCGCGGGCACTGTGGCCAATGGCCAGGACCACGACCTGAGCGGGGATGTAGCCAGAAGTCGTGCAAACTCCGCGAATTCGCCCGTCAATAATGTCGAGATCGTCCACGCGACACTGAAAGCGAAAGGTCCCGCCAAACCGTTCAATACGCTGCCGTAAGGCCTTAACCACGGCAGGCAGCCGATTGCTCCCCAAATGCGGACGATACTCGTATACCAGGGAGGGCTTACCTTTGCACTCGGCAAAAAGTTCCAAGATGCGGCGTACGTCGGGGCCGGAGTTGCGGCAGGTAAGCTTACCGTCGCTAAAGGTCCCGGCCCCGCCCTCACCGAAAAGATAATTGCTCTCGGGATCGTGAGGTCCGCCCGCGTCAAAGCGGCGAATGTCGTGGATACGCTCCCGCACGGGCTTGCCGCGTTCCAGCACGATGGGACGGTATCCATATTGCGCCAGGAAGTACGCAGCCGCTAATCCCGCAGGACCCGAGCCTACGATCACGGGGGGATGTTGTAGTGGTTCCTTACCCGGATCAGGCATGCTAAACGGTGGTTCCACATAAGGTTCAACAACCACAGAATTGAGAGTTCGCGGCGCACCGTCGAAGCGACCCTGCAAATCGTCGGCCAAGTTCACCTCAACGGAGTACACAAAAGCTAAATCCTGCTTATCGCGGGCGTCCAGGCTCTTACGTAAAATCCGCCAGTGCAGAATGTCCTCGCGGCGTATTCCAAGCACTTGGGCCACACGCTCAGGAAGCCCTTGCTCACTATCATTCAAACCCAGCCGCAGATTACGCACCCGCAGCGCCATAATCCTGCGCCTAACAATAACCTAGTTTCCCCACGACCTCTCCAAGAAAGCTCACGCGGCTAGAAGCCGTTGCCAAGCTTCCCCGTAATCCGCATGCACAAGCGTGGGCATCACCATTATAACCGCCGCTAGGCTCATCGTTTCCTTTACGCGATTCATGCGATCTTTCTGGCAAGGCAAGCCAAAGTTGTGACCCGGCGGGAAGGAAAACACTGTTTATTAGCAAGGTTGGGCTACGCGCACTACCTGCTAATCATAACGCCTCCAAGCCGTGAGAGAGATACGTTGCGCTCCACCACTAATTACGTCCTAACCTTCGGGCAACGACCAGACCGCGAAGCTCATGACGCTTTCTGCCCATCGGCGAAACTGGGCGCCAATTTTCAGGAGGTATCGCGATGAGATTGCTCACAATTGTGCGAGGCTTGGCATGTATGATGACAACTCCAGTAACATTCGTTTTCCTACTGGCCCCGATGGCCAAGGCTGAGAAGAAACCGCCTGAAATCCCGGAGCAGATACGTAAAGCTTGGGAAGATGCAGGAGCCTGGGTCGGTTGGATCGGTTGGCATCATATACTAGGCATCTACACCTTCAGCGAAGATCCGACCGAGCTGAGCACGGAGACACTGCTCCCTGCTTTCAAGATCCCAAACTGGCGTCCCAAGGTCCTAGCCCGATTGCCCAAGCCGGAAATTCCCTTTGGACTGGACTTGTCGGAGAGCGATCTGACTGATGAAGGGTTAGAGGAAATCAGGAATCTCAAGTCCCTCCACGCACTTCTGTTGCAAGGCAACCGTCAACTCACCAGTACCGCGGGCAAATCACTCGAAACTCTCGAAAACTTAAAAATCTTGGTGCTGCGCTTCACTAAAGCTACGCCGTCCATTGTTACCCATATCACTCATTTGCGGCATCTGGAGGTGTTATATCTCGACAGTGTTGACCGAAAATCATTCCAGGAAATCACTAAGCTCTCCGAGCTTCGAAAGCTTTGGTTGGGCGAGCCTTGGCAACGATTTGAGCTAGATGTAACAGACATTGCCCGGTTGGCGAAGCTCAAGAGGTTGCAAAGCCTCCGGATAGATTTTTGGGAACCATCTCTGAAGGATTTGGAAGCACTTCCTGTTGAACTTAGGCGATTCTTCGCATGCTATTATCTTTACGACGACAGAGCGTTAGAGAAGTACTCACCATTCTTTGAAGACATAGTGTCTCTATCACTGTCTGATAAACCAATCACCGACCAGGGATTGGCTCATATTAGGCGCCTGCGGAATCTGCAGCATTTGCATCTCCGTAATCTTCAGATCTCCGACGAAGGACTAAAGCACCTAACTGGCTTGAAGAATCTAAGCACACTCCGGCTCGACGGGATAAGAATTTCTGGTAAGGGCTTGGCTTACTTAGTGGGCTTAGGAAGGCTCAGGACGCTTTATGTAATCAATTGTACACTTTCGGAAGAGGGTTTCAGAAATCTAGGCAAGTTAACGCAGTTAGAAGAATTGTATTTCAGCGGTGTGGAATTAGGTGAAAAGGAGTTTCAACACTTGGCTAACCTCAGCAATCTCCGAGAGTTAAGCCTACATAATGCTAAGATCAGCTCTTCCGCTCTGAAGCACTTAGCTCCCTAAGACAGCTAAGAAGTTTAGATATTTCTTCCACAGCCATTGACGACGATGTATTCGATGCATTGGCTGAAATCAAAAACTTGCGCCGATTAAGACTTAGATCGACAGCAATTACTGGAAAGGGCATCTCCAAACTGGCGGCGATACCTCGTCTTGAGAGTTTGGAACTAACAGAAACACGCATGACGGAGGACGCTGTTCTCGAACTGGGACAGCTGCCCAATTTACAAAAATTAGTGATAACATCTGAGGCATTAACGGAGCGAGGATTTCAAGCGCTGGCAAAGTTGAGGCAGTTACAGACTCTAAGCATTAATGTACCTCAACCTCCGCTGAGGTACTTAGCTCACATAAGCCAGCTACCGAACCTGCGAAGCCTAACTCTGCTATCGGTGGAGCCGCTCGACCGCCAGGGCGCTCAGCAATTGGCTAATTTACGAGAAACACTGGTGGAGTTGGAATTTATATTCTCTGATGTGCTGGATGAGGCTATTCCGGAGTTGGCCAAACTAACGAAACTCAGGAAGTTGACCTTTGGCTTATGTAAAGTCTCCTATACGGGCCTCAAGGAATTGCGGAAAACCCTAGTGGCATGCCAAGTCAAGACTGAATAGCCGTGTCCCAGGTTTGGGTATGCGGGCTGGTGCTCCGTAAAGTTAGCGGCCCCAGGTGCGACGGATACGTCGTCCTGCACGGAAACTTTCCAACACACCCGTCGCTAAATTGTCCACGGAGCAATAGACCGCTGTGCCCCGACAGGCCGCGGCCAGGCGTTGCACGAAGCGAGTTAGACCAAAATAAAACGGGTCGTCCACCAGGGCTACGGTGCTGATGTGGATGCCTTCCAAGTGGCAGCGGACCGCTTCTTCGATGGTCAATCGGGCGGTTTTTTCGGAGGGTGGATAAATGAGAACCACCTCACGGCCTTCTAGGTGCGCAGTGGGTTCGCCATCGGTGATACACAAAATTTGCCGATTGGCACATCCAGTGCGTCGCAGCCGTTCGCGAGCGACCCGCAGGGCAGCATGAATGTTCGTGAAATGTTCAGGAACATGCCGCGGCGGATGGTCCAGCGAGATCCGCAGATACACTCGGCTATCAAAGATGCTCACTTCCTTTGGCGTCGCCAGGAGCAAAGCCCGATCCGACAAAGGCGTAGTGAAGGTGTAAAAACCGATGATTTCTAAATAATCTTCGGGATACTGTTGGCGGATCAGTTCCCTTAAGGCTAAGGCGACGCGCTTCGCTTGCAAAAACTTACCATAACGTCCCATGGAACCGCTCATGTCCAACAACATAACTGTAGCGCATCGGCTGGCATGCCAAGTTTCATACACGACGAAATCTTCCTCGGCCAAATGGATGCCTCGATGGCCCGTTGCTCCGGGAAAGTTCTGCGCTTGGCGTCTGAGAGCATTCCTGAGGGTTTGGTGTGGCTCGACGAGCGACAGGGGATCGCCGAATTGATAGGGGCGCGTTTCTTCGGGCTGGATTTCCCCGCTACCGCGCCATGCGGTCTCATGTCGGCCAGGGGCATCTCGTTGGGGAGCGTTGAATAATTCCTGCAACGCTTTCTGCGCAATACGCCGCTGACCTTTGAGAGTCACAAGGAGGCGTCCACGTTCATCCTTATCAAGGTAACCTTCCCGGATGAGTTGCTCCACTAAAGAACGGTCTTCTTCGGGTAGCCTCTGCAGGTAGCGCAGGAGGTGCTCTCCGTGTTCGAGTAAATGCTCACTAAGATGATCAAACAGCCGCTCGCCGCTGAGCGGTTGGAAAGCATGTTCTGGCTGGTAGCGTTGAAACTCGAATAAAGGCACGGTGGTCAGTCCCTTGTTTCAGATGGGCAAAGTCCCCCTAAAAGACTACTTGGGCAACTAAGCTTGGGCCGTGACACGGCGCCCGATGGCAAGCAAAGTCATGTCGTCGTGCTGATGAGTCTGGCCCAAGCAGAATTGTTCGACGGCCTTGATCAAGTGCTTAGCCCCTTGACTGGCCGACCCAGGCGGGGCAGTTTGCACGGCCCGTTGAATGCGCTCCTGACCGAAACGCTCGCCCTGTGCACTAGTTGCATCCAGAATACCGTCGCTGAAAATGTATAAGACATCTCCTGGTTGGAAAGTCACTTCGCACGCGGTATAAGGCATCTCCGCATCAATACCCAACGGTAATCCGATAAAATCGCCGCTTGCCACCTCTTCCACCCGATCAGTCTGGTTTCGCCGTAACACCGCAGGCAAATGTCCCGCATTGACCATGGTCAAGCGATGCTGCTTCGGGTCGAGCCAAGACAGGGACAAGGTGACGAATCGGTCGGCTAAGCCTGCCTGGAGCAGCGACTCGTTGATTTTCTGCATCACGACGGTCGGGTCGGAATGACTAAGCACACAATAACGAACATCGGCGGTCATGCGGGCCATGAGCAGTGCTGCCGCCACTCCCTTCCCTGCGACATCCCCGACTGCCAACACCCATCGGCCGTCGGGTAACGGAAATACGGCATAGAAATCCCCACCGACGAATCGCGCCGCCTTGTAATATGCGAAGAACTCGTACTCGGGCAACTGCGGCAACTGAGAGGGAAGCAGGATCGCTTGCACTTGTCGGGCAAACTCCATTTCGCGTTCCAATCGTTCCCTGGCCACGCGGTCTTCATGCAAGGCGGCATTGTCGAGCGCTAACGCCACCTGATTGCACACCAAAATCAGCAACTGCAAGTCTTCTTCTGTAAACTGTTTCATCCGATCCTGGGTATCCAGCTGAATCACGGCCAAAATTTTACCGTCGGGATTGCGTGCCGGGGCGCAGATGACCGAACGAATAGTAAAGTCGGCAATACTTTCGCTACCCCGGAACTGCGAAGCAGTGCTGGCGTCTTCGCACAAAAAAGCCTCGCCCGTGCGTGCGCATTCCTCGATGATGGTGCGAGAGGGTCGCGCGTTTTCCTCATCTTTGGCACGACGACATTTCTTGGCACGCACCATCCATCGAGAGCGGCTTTCGTCGGGCAGCACTAAGAAGGCCCGATCGGCCTGACGGAATACTTGAAACAGACTATCGAGAATCTCAGGCAACAGCTTGTTCAATTCCAAAGTGCGGCTGATGCGATTGCTGATATCCAGCAGAATCTTGAACCGCTCCGCAGGCTGGGTCTGCAAGAAAAGGAAACTTGATTCATCCTTGACGGCCAAACGGGACACCAGCGTGGACGTCGTATTAGCCTCTTCCGGCGCTTCAGCTGGCTCCGGACGAAACTCGTCAGGTAACGGTTCCCGCACCTTATCATCCAGGAATTGCAACCGTAAGTCGCAAATACGAATCTCATCCTTGTGGCGCAACCGCACGGGAACCTGAGGTTCCAAAGTGCGACCGTTCACGATGGTTTTGTTGCGGCTCCCCAAGTCCTTGATATAATATTCTCCTGACCCCTGGCGAAACACCTCGGCATGCTCGCGGCTCACCGCCGGGCTGGGCACCACCAAATGACAACTCGGATTGCGCCCGATGATGAACGAGTTTTCTTTGAGTTCGTAGCGAGCACCTACGTTCGATCCGCGAACCACTACTAGTGCTGCCATGGCTAGTTTCCCTACGCGTACAACCCCGACAGGCTGACAAATGCAATTCTACCGCGATTTTAGCTGAGCAGGGCCATGCGCGTCAAGAATCCGGCCGGGAGCTCGACCGGGCATGTTGGCGGCGAATTGTAGGAACAATGTGTGATTCGGTTGTGCTCGTGATGCCGAACAAGCTCGGTTTAGAAGAGACCATGCACGGCTACCTGGAAGAGTCGATCAAATTCCCGCAGTGTTTCTTTCGGTGCCCAAAATTCTAATTCCAGTCCCTCGCGTCGTACTCGCAACCCGAGGCTAAAGAAAGCAGACTTAGCTTCCGGGTAGACTTCCTTAGGAATTAGATTACCCAAGCCTTGGGCATTGGCCGCTTTTTCGATGCTTTCCAAGATATAACGCCACAGGCCACTGAATTGCAGCATGGCTAAGCCGCTGAGCGTTTCGCCCAAGGGTTGGCGGTGGCGCTGCAAGATGGCATTTTCGGCACAGACGCGCCCTTCGCGGTAATCACGCAACCAGCGTTCGGCCTCCTGTACGTCGCGGGTACTGATGAGAAACAATCGGCGGTCATCAGCCACGAGCCACAGCGTCCATTGGTGTCCCACGAGATAACGCAATATAGCTTCCTCGGCCTGTCCTGCTGGGCCGTGCGCACCGATGAGAGCACCCCACTTGATTTCCAGTTCGATGCGACTGGCCGGCAGATCGAGAAGCTTCCCCGCCTCGGCCTGCGCCTCCAGCCGCACTTCGGGAACTGAGGTGTGCCTGGCTAGCGTATCCAACCAGCGAAACAGGCCTTGCCGCGCTTGTTCTGGCCTCTCGGCTTCCAGAATAAGCATACCGCGGGAGCGTGTGTCCAGGGCCCAGATAAACCGCTGTAATCGGCTATCGAGCACTTGCTTGATCGCGTCGGCCAGTTGTCGCTCAGCTTCGGGAAATTTTTTCGCCGCCCGGTTTCCTGCCTGCAAAATAGTCCGATGGTAGCGCCGCAAAAACGGCTCTAAGCTCAGTGCCGTGGGCAGGTAGCCGTAATAAATCATCCCGTCGGGCATGCAATTCAGATCGGTAGCCTTGTCCAACCGGCTAGCGGCGAGGGTTTGTTCCAGGGTCGAATGGGGCTTCGGTCGCAGCGAGACGTGGACTCGCGCGCCTTCTTTTTCCAGCTGCCCCGTAATTACGCAGTGTTCCACTTCCTCACCGAAGGTGAACAAATCAACAACCGTGGTAACCAGGGCAACTGCCGCCTGTTCCGAATATTCCCCTGGAGAGGCTTCTGAGGAGCCCCGCAGGAACTCCAGGTCGTTGCGGATCTGTTCGACCACGGCCGAGAGTTTGACGTAAAACGCTAAGTCGGCTTGAATCCAACGCTGGATCTCCTGTTCGGTGAGCCGTTGGGCCAGCGGTGGCAACGGCTTCTGCTCGGGCGAAACAACCAGTAGCTTGGCAAGAGCCTCCACGGGAGTCAGCAGGACATAGCCGCCCCGTGGCACTATGAAGACTTCCTGCTCAGCGATGACCGTGCGGTGACAGCCCAGCGGATGGGGCCGCAGTTCCTTCCGCTCCTCGGCCAGCAAAAAACTGCGCAGAAAGGCGTCGCCGTCGCGCACGGGTAAGCCGACGATGATCGAGGGAGGGGCCTGCCGAAGGTCGCGCCAACGCATCACTGCGAAGAAAACCGCCCGCTCGCCGTCCAGTTCCTTCCGCTCTCGATTTTCGAGAAACGCCCTCACTTGCTCGTCGAGCGTCTGGCGTGTCATTTCCGCAGCCGCGGGCATACACTCACGAAGAAACGTATGTAGGCGTTGGCGAAAACCATCCAGGCCGCGAATTTGGAATAAACCTTCCACCTGTTCGGGCACGAGGTCGAGCGGGGAAAGCGCCTGGGGCAAGGGCGGCGCTTTGGCCTGACCCTCCAACCGAGTGGGCGCCACTAGGATAGCCCAGCCAAACACAGTCACGAGGGACAGCATCCAGCCCGCTCCACCAACCCAATTGGACACGCTAGTCATAGCTTCGCTCCCGTGGTTCCTATTGCTGACGCTTCCGCGGTTCATAACCAGCGACGTTTGCCACTTTCTTCATTGTAGCCCCAGGCACAGTAGTGATTACAAGCTGGAAACGACCGTGCAATTTTCACCTGCACTTTGCACAATAATTCGCCTGGGATTCTGAGAACATGCTACCATAATGGTGCGTGGGAAGACGACTTGAACTGTGTGGAGATAAGCTCGCCGGATGCCCGATTGCTTATGACCCCTCCACGCTCTGATGTCGAAAGAATTCGCACTAACTTGCCAACCGAGCTGCCGGACTTGAGCCTGGACGGTCAGCCGACCGCAGTCCTAGAAAGTCCACCGAATCCCGTGTTGCAACGTTCCCTGTGGCGCTGGGCCTTAGCGTTGGCGCTGCCTGTCATGGTGCAACAGTTTCTCGCCTTGGCTGTGTCGTTGTCTGACCGATTCATTGCCGGGCGGTTCCTGGGTATGTCGGAAGCGCAGATGCTGCGCTACGCCGAGCGTTACGCTCAAGTCCTGGCTTGGCAAACGCTCCCGACAGGGCTAGGTGGCACGTGCGTCGCCGCCAACTTAGTGCGCCAGGCGGAATGGGAACGGCATCGCGTGGTGGCCTATCAATCGGCCCAGACGACCGCGGGATATTTGAGCTGGTTTGTCAGCAGCTTCACGGTGCTGGTGACGGTTGGGGCCACGGCCCTGGTAGCGCGGCACGTCGGTGCGGGCGAGTACGAGTCGGCGTTACGCGCCATGCATCAGGCGCTCAACTTAGCCGCGTTATTCGGACTGGCGGGCACTATTCTCGGATACGTGGGCGTCGAAGCGCTGGTCTGGGCCTTACAAATGCGAGGCTTGGCGGCCGAGTACACTGCGGCATATCTGCGACCGATCTTCCTGGCACTGAGCTTTCAAATGATCGAAGCGGTGGGCTTAGCCTGTCTGGCAGGGGCAGGCGACACGGTGACGGGCATGTGGGTATTGTCGGGTGTGGCGTTGGTCAACCTGCCGTTGAGCTGGGCCTTTTGCCTGGGTTGGGGACCGTTTCCCGAACTGGGTTTCGTGGGCATCGCCGTGGGAACGGCTTGCAGCCACGTGCTTGGTTGTATTGCTGTGCTGTGCGTGCTGGCCCGCGGTCGCGCAGGACTTCGTCTGCAATGGCATATGTTCCGCCCACAGCGGGCGTTGATGTTGCGTATGCTGCGAGTCAGTGTCCCGGCCGGCGTGGACAGCCTTTCGGTAGTATTGTGGCAGCTGTGGTTTCTGAGTATCGTGAACGGTCTGGGCCTGGTGGCCAGTGCAGCTCACGGCATTGCCATTCAATGGGAAGCCTTGGGGTACTTATCAGGCGGAGCATTCGCAGCCGCAGCCATGACTATGGTGGGTCAATCTCTCGGAGCCGGGAGTCCGCAGCGTGCGCGGCAAGCAGGTTGGACGGCGTTTGCCCTCGGCGGTGCGGTCATGTGCGTGATGGGCGCGATCTTCTATATGCTGGCTGAGCCGATGTTCCGACTTTTCTGCCCCTATCCGGAACAAGAACCGATCGTCCGTGCGGGCGTACCTGTGTTGCGTCTCATTGCCTACGCCATGCCCGTGTTAGCGTCGTGCATCATTTTCACTGGGGCGCTTCGCGGCGCAGGCGATACGCGGGTACCGGTGCTCTTCACGTGGATCGGCTTTCTAGGCGTTCGCATTCCGCTGGCCTACTGGTTCACCGGGCCGAGTTGGCAATTGGGCTTGCTCGGGGCCTGGTACGCCATGGTAATTGACCTAGTGGTCCGGGGTCTTGCCTTTCTTATACGCTTTGCCCGCGGCCGTTGGCATGCATGTCGCGTGTGATGCCGCTGGAGGACTACAGCTCGCACCGAGGCTTTACGCTTTCGGACCCACGGTGTGCAAACCTTCGATGACCGTTTCCAAGAATTCCCGAGCGCGGCGGGCAAAAGCGTCCACCTCTTTGGGGTCGAAGCGACGTGGCACGATGGGCGCGAAAATGTTTTCGCAACACAAGGGTATTGTCAGTCCCGTCCACGCGACTTCGTACAGTAGCTTATAATGGTCGATTTCGCCCCAGCCGGGGCCGCAATCCTCGTCCCGCGGGAAATTACGGTGATCTTTGATGCAAAGGCTCCGCACCTCGGCCGCACATTTCCGCAAATCAGGGATGGGATCGATGTCTAGGTAGTCCATAACGTTGCCCGCGTCATAGCTGAGCTTGATCCAATCTTCTCCCACCTCGCCAATAATCGCTAAGCACATTTCTCCTGACGCAGTCAGGCCGCCATGCGGCTTGACCACAATCATCACGCGGTGGTCGCGGCAAACCGGACCGAGTTTTTTGAGCGTACTCACAAAGGCCTTACGGTCGCCGCCTCGGGTGCTGCCAAATGTTAGGACCTGTCCGATCCCTGCGGCCGCCGCTTGCTCGACACGTCGCGCTAGCACCTCATAACCTTTCGGATTGTCCGGGTAAATGCCTGAAAACATCATCACGGGTTCCAGTCCCAGGTCGCGACACTGCTGAGCCAACTCTCGCGCTCGCGCCGCTGGAGCATCCGCGGGCAGGAGCGGCACTACCTTTTCGCCTTCGCGGTGCGTGATACCCCAGGCTACATACTTATAGCCCGCGGACTTAATTCCCTCTAGGGCCCGCTGGAACGAAAACGGGCTATACGGCAACGTCATACAGGCAATTTGAAACCGGGTCGGCGTCCGTCGCGGCTTCTCCTGAGTTTGGGCGTGGCCTAAATCAGTGACATTCCATCTTGCTCCTGCAGTCAGCGCGGCGGTTACGCTGAACGCCGCTCGCTGCATGAAAGCACGTCGAGGCATCGCTCTCTCTGGCATACTTCATCCTCCCAGTGGATAAGTTGAGATTACGAATGCCGACCTGCCACTTGCCGCAGCGATCGAATGCCTTGTCTTAGTTAGCGTTTCGCTAGTACCAATCCTGGTTTTTATGATACTGAAGTTCCTGAACCACGTTGAAACGAGCTTGTACCACCCCCAAGAGGCATAAGCCCCGCCGCTATAGAAAAATGCCAACCTGCGCGTTATGCAAACTGTCTAGGCCATTAATTCTCCGAATTTCAAACAGTTGATAGCGCGAAGACGGCAAGGCCTCCAAGAGACGACCTCGGCGCTTCCGTAAGCGCTTCTTAGATCTTTGAAGCTGCTGTGAACCTTAAGCAACTCACCCTTGCTCCTCCACCTGAATAGGGGGATGGCTTTTAGAACAATGGAGTCACCAGAAAGTTTTACCGGTGTGAGTCAGCTGGCGGCTTAGAAAACCTAAGACTCGGCGCGCCATGCTTTCAGAGTGTGAGGTCATGCAAGCAATGACCTTGCCAGCGCAGCGTAAACTTCAGATAGCACGCTGAAAACCACAAACACCGACCTCGACAGTTCAAGCCAAGTATGCGAAATGAAGCTAAGTGCCTAGCCGAAAGAAAAAGCAGGCGGCTGATTACGCACACAGGCTGATTGATGTTCTTTGGCTTGATGTCTAGCGTAGGTGGAAACGTCCAACAAGATGAGGCCGCAATATGATCAATGACGTTTGGATCATCGGTCGTGGGGCGGATTACCATTTGATCGTCAACCACTTGAGTGTATCGGGACGACACTGTGAGTTGCGGCGGACGGCTCAGGGTTGGTTCGTGACCGATCTAGGCTCGACAAACGGCACATATGTCAACGGAACCCGCATCCCGGCGCACCAACCCGTGCGAGTGCAACGAAGTGATCGAATTCTCTTAGCTGGTGAAGTTCCCATGCCCTGGCCGGACCTGGTAGGCGTGTCCAACGTGCCAGGGGCTCAAGTGGTACCGGCGGTCGGATAAGGAGCGTTCCGCAGTGACGGGCCATATTCGCCACAGTCAGGTAGCCCGCTGGGAGGCGCAATGCGCTCTGACGCTGGAGCGGTTACTGTGGCGGGAGGCGGTCTGTTCTTGCCGGCTGGTGCGTTCCCAGGCCGTAGTCCTGTTGGGCCAGTCCGGGACCCCCGGCTAATCAACGCGTCATACGTATTGGTCGCGCTCCTGACAACGATGTCGTGCTGGATAATCCGACCGTCTCCCGATACCAGGCGCAATTGGTGCAGACTCCTGAAGGGTAGTTTATTGAGGACTTGCAGTCGTTCAGCGGCACCGCGGTCGGACGGCCTTACCAGCGTGTGCAGCGTGCCCAAGTGCAACTAAGCGACGTGGTTTATCTGAGTACGTTGCTTACGCTAGTGCAGTCGCTGTTGGATCAAGCCATGCGCTCGCGGGCATCTCTGCTTTCGGCCAGTCCGATCATCTTTGGGCACCTCGCGGGCTTAGGCGCCCCCCAATCCTTGGGTGGGACGCCCAGCGGCCCAATTCGTTCGGCAGGGTGACCAGTTCATCTTGAATGCCAACGGTCCGGCACAGGGGTGTTCGTCAATGGTCGCCCGGTTCGCGGTCAAGTTGCGCTTCAGCCTGGCGATCAGGTGCAGTATGGCACACGGCTCATTCGTGTAGGCACAGACGGTCAGCTACAACAGTCGGACTATCGCGATCAGCTTATCGTCGAGGCCTGCCAGGTAGGGGTTTGTGTGCAGCAAAGATGGCTGATCCGCGATATTTCCCTGACGCTGTTTCCTCGGGAGTTGGTCGCGCTCAAGGGGCCGAGCGGCGCGGGGAAGACCACTTTCATGATGTGCTTATGCGGCTACACCGAGACCAGCGAAGGGGACATGCTTTTCAACGGTGAAAGTTTGTACGAGAATTACGCACGATTCTCACCGTTCCTGGGATACGTACCCCAAGATGATATTATGCATCGAGAGTTGACCGTGCGGGAAGCGTTGTTATTCCGCCCGATTACGTTTGCCCGCGGACTATACTGACTCCGAAATTCACCAGCGCATCGAAGCAATCGTCGCGCAACTTGGCTTGCAGGGGTGCGAAGACGTACTCATCGGCTCTCCAGAACGAAAAGGCATCAGCGGCGGCCAACGCAAACGCGTCAACTTGGCCATGGAGTTGCTCACCGATCCGCTCGCACTCTTTCTGGACGAGCCCACCTAAGGGCTTTCCTCTGAGGATGCGCTGCTGGTTGTGCAAGCGCTTCGCAGATTGGCCGATAGCGGCAAGATTATCGTGGTAACCATCCACCAGCCCGGACTCGATGTCTATCGGTTGTTTGATGAACTGATCCTCGTGGCTAAGGATCGCAACAGCTCTGAGCCTGGCGAGTTGGTCTATTTCGGACCAGCCTATCCGGATGCTGTGCACTTTTTCAACCCGCAAGGGCTCGCCCATCTGAAACCGGATGCTGATCCCTTGCCGGATGAAATCCTGCGGGGCCTGAGCCGTCAGCCGGCGCGCTACAGGGCCCAAGTGTACCGACAGTCGAAGTATTACAGGGATTTTGTTGAACAACGGCAAAAACAAACGGGTAGCACACAGCGGCACGCTCGTCATAACACCGGCTCAGCCTCGGAGGTTTATCCCACGCCGGCTTGGCTCCAGGCTTGGACGTTGGTGCGCTGTTGCATCCGGGTCAAGCTTCGCGACACCTGGGGCACGACTATCCTGCTGACATAGGCCCCCGTAGTCGCATTGCTCATCGTCCTAGTCTTCGGCAAAGATGCTGCCAGCGACAACCCGCAGGATTATGTACAAGCGCGGCCCCTGACCATTTTCCTCACTGGACTGGCTGTTTTATGGTTCGGCTGTTCCAACTCGGCACGAGAAATTGTCGGCGAATGGGCCACCTTTCGTCGTGAACGGATGGTCGGCCTACGGTTGGTTCCTTACCTGTTCTCCAAATTCGCCGTGTTAGGAGCACTGTGCGTCTCGCAATGCTTCGTGTTACTTGTGGTCATTGCTCCCTTGTGCGACTGGCATGCGAGATTTTCACAGATGTATGCGTTTACTCTCGCCGCAGCACTCTCAGGTTTGGCCATCGGCTTGTGTGTCTCTGCTCTGGCTCGCACTTCCGAAATGGCGGTCGGCTTACTGCCCCTGATACTCATCCCGATGGGAGTGTTGGGCGGGGCTATGCTACCCATCCATAAAATGCCTAAACTGATCCAGGCAGTTGCCTATCTCATGCCCTCCCGTTGGACGTTTGAAGGCATGCTTGTTGCCGAGGCAGACGCGATGAACCAGGATGAAGACGCATCACCTGCGGTCGGCTCCAAGCCAGGCTCATCAGTTCCCCGTATCGATCTCGCCCACAATCATTTTCCGCAAGATCGCCGATTCACACCGAATCAGTCTTTCACTTGGTTACTCTTCCTGTTTGTTTTGCAGGCCGTTGCCGCGCACAGCATTCTCCGCTCCCGCAGTCAAGGCTGATCACAGACTACCTTATAACCGATTTCTGAAGCTTCCCTAAGTGCTATACTATCAGTCCAACTTCTCTAACAAAGAGTAAACTGTGTGAGCAGCTCGTTGTAACTTGAGTTGGCAGGACTCAAGCGTTTCTGCTTGGGCTAACACCGTCAACAAGGGTGCCCGGGCGGGAATCCGAGTATCGTCCTCAGGCACATCGGCCAACGCCACGTCAAACCGCGTCAGCCAAGGCGTAACCATCGGCGCCCAATCGGACAAAACACCGAATCGGAACCGCAGCGGTCGCATGGTGAACAACACTGCCTTGCCGACAAATAGCGGCTTAGAGACTTGAGTTCCAACCTTGACGGTGGTGAATGCTCTGCCCAAGAACACCTCGGCGTGCATGGGGAACCAGGACAGGCCTAACGCCAACTCGAGTACTTCCAAGGAGGCGGGATAACGCGGATTAATTTCCGTTACCCAAGGCGTGTCGCCTTGGAGCACAAAGTCCACGCCGAATATCCCGCGCAGGCCGAATTCACGCGCCAACCCCTCGCCCAAGCGCACTAGGTCGGTTTTTAATCCTGGACTACATGGCATCGGGCCAACATTACCACACCACTGAAACTCGCGCGCCTGACAAAAAGGTACGCCGACCAGTTGCCAAGTGGCTCCAAGCAGGACACACCGCTGAGCATCGGCGACATACACTGCGGACGCAGGCTCTCCCGCAACGTAGCGTTGCCAATAAGCCGGCTTGGCTGCCACAGGTTGTCCCCGCCAACGTTCAACACCTTTCGGACCACGCATAAGCCAGCTGCCATCCGTGGGTATCCCAGTGGATGAATAACTCCAATCAGCAAAGGGAAAATTCCATCGCGCTAGCGCCAATTCCAACCGTCGCGGATCCCGCGCGGCACGGACAGTCGCTGCATCATTGCCCCAAAGGGGACGCACCTGAGCGATGCGACGCAATACTTGCGGATAGTTCTCCAGCCGGCCCGTGTACATTACAGCTACACCTTCTGGTGCATACCAAGCTAGCCATTCAGGTAACTGACGAGGATATCGCCTGGCGTTGAGGCGATGACAGTGAGCAACCGCCTGTAAATCCGCATCGGCAAAGAAGTCGGCACACCACGGTAACCAGCCAGCACGCAATACCGCGAACGCTAAGGCCCGCACACTCGCCCCCACTAGCACCAAGTTAGCTGAGCGCCCCCTGGACGTCTCCTCGACTAATAAGTCCATATACTTGCAGTAGTGCTACCTAGCGCCCCGATTTATTGCGACCCGTGCTTGCAAGACGATTGCTTCTCGATACTTTAGAATAGTTGGTGTGAATGCGACTCGCTGTGGGGAAAGAGGACTCGCGCTACAACAACCGCCCAGCGCTACCCCGATGCAAGGGAAGTAAGGGAGGGTCATGCTCACCGCACACGACCGGCGGATAGCGCGGCTGGCCGTGAATCGTTTCGGCGTGGACCCAGTAGCCCTCCGCCACGCCTGTGTTGAACTTTTGCAGCGGCGCCGCAATTCCCCGAAATCGTCACATCCCGACTTGGTCGAAATTCTCCTGGAAAGACAATTACTTCAACCGAACCAAGCCCAAGCATTGCGCGAGGAGTTAGATAAGACTCAAGTTGCTGCTTCGCCTGCGCCGCCCAAACCGGCGGATAACGGCACGACTCGCAGCCTGGAGCGCGTCGGCCCCTATGTATTGCTACGCAAGGTTGGCGAAGGCGCCATGGGCGAAGTGTACTATGCCTACGATGAACAGCGTCATCAGCACGTTGCCATCAAAATTCTTGCAAAACACCTGCAGGAAAACAACGCTCTCGTTGAGCGGTTTATCCGCGAAGCTGAGTTAGCTTCGCGCCTCAGCCATCCCAACCTAGTACGCGGTTATGGTACTGGTTACGATGAACGCCACAAGGTGCGTTACCTGGTCATGGAATACGTAGATGGCTTTAGTGCCCAGCAATACCTGGATGAACATGGCCGTTTCACCATTGAAGACGCACTTCATGTGGTTCTCGACGTAGCTCGTGCCTTGGAATACGCACACACCCATAACATCATTCACCGCGACATCAAACCTGAGAACATTCTAATTACTCGTAGCGGCGTAGCCAAACTCACGGACCTCGGCTTATCCAAACAGACCGACCAATCTTCGACGCTGACAGGCATGCGTCAAGGGTTCGGCACCCCGTACTATATGCCCTTCGAACAGGCCATGAATGCCCGCGATGCCGACGCCCGCTCCGACATCTTTGCCTTAGGCGCCACCTTATATCACATGTTGACCGGGCGCGTTCCCTTTGATGGCAAGAACCAACTAGAAATTTTGGAGAAAAAGGAACAAGGTTTGTACACACCTGCGCATATGGTTAATCCCGAGATTCCAGAAGACCTCAGTCGCATTCTTGACCGCATGTTGGCCCGCCGCCCCGAGGATCGTTTCCAAACCATGAGCGAAGTTATCGTCGCCCTAGAACGCACGAAACTCGCTGGTCAATACCTGAGCTTCGCTGACCCCGTGCTAGCTCAACGAGACCCTGTTGCCCAACTCCGCGCCCAATCTCTGGAAGCGGCCACTGTCCTGGATGTGGAACCAAGTTCCGAGTCGCTGGGAGTGTGGTACGTGCGTGATTCGTACAGCTCGGGCAAGGTGCGCGTTCGCCGATTCACTACCGACCAACTTCTGAAAGCCATTGCTCGCGGCCAACTAAACCCCGATTCCCAAGTCGCTACCTCCCCGCAGGGACCCTTCCATAAGCTCCAACAATATCCGCGTTTCCGACCCGCGTTACAGGAAGCGGCCCTCAAAAAGTCACATACTCCTTCCCCTGCGCCGCACCGAGCTTTTTGGTGGTGGGTTATGGGCGGACTTGGGTTGCTCCTGCTCTTAGTGCTCCTTCTCTTACTTTGGCTCGGCTGATTTTCAGTAGCTATGCATCTATCCCCCCGCGTGCAAGGCCGTTTACTCATCGTTAGTGCCAGCGTATTGTGGAGCCTGAGCGGACTATTTGTACGCCTTCTAAGACACCCCTCAAGCGGATCCTGGGCTGAACCGCCCGTTCCCCCGCTGCTCATTGCCTTTTATCGTTGCTTATTTGCCTCGCTCGCCTTAGCCCCCGCCTTGCGCTTAGGCGACATCCGTTGGCACCCGCTTCTAATCGCAATGACTATCTCTTTTGCTACTATGAACGCTCTCTTCGTATCCGCTCTCAGCCTGGGCAGTGCCGCCAACGCTATTATCCTGCAATACACCGCACCGTTCTGGCTCTATGTAGCTGCTGCTTTCTTCTTAGGAGAACGGCCCAGCCAACGCGAAATCCTGGCCCTTACCCTAGCGCTAAGCGGCGTAGGTGTCATCGTTGCGTCAGGACTAAGCAACCTATACTTAGACCCGTCGAGCTTAGTTGCCACCATAGTCGCCCTCGGCAGTGGGCTAGCTTATGCAGGCGTCGTATTCTGTTTACGCCTGTTACGAGATTACTCCAGCTTCTGGCTCACTTGGCTCAACCATGCGGCCGCAGCTCTCACTCTGCTGCCCGTCTTAAGCTTCTATCAGCAACCGCATCTAGCCCAACTCATCATTTTGTTCGCCTTTGGCACTATCCAGATGGCTATACCTTACTGGTTAGTTTCACGAGGTCTCAAGACAGTTCCGTCTCAGGAAGCAGGCATGCTTACTTTAGTTGAGCCCTTGCTGAATCCGCTCTGGGTATATCTATTCTTCCATGAAATACCCGAGCAACCCACTATCTGGGGTGGGGCATTAATTTTTCTGGCATTGGTGTGGCAGTTCTGGCCTGTTTCAAGTAAGGCAACACCTCCCGCGCAAACAAACTTAGACTCTGCCGCGCCAGCGAATGAGGCAAGGAACCCGCCTGAAAACCTAACATAAGTACGCCTACACCTAAGTAATTGACGCAGTGCCACAGTTTCTCACGCACCGTCTCAGGACTTCCCACGATAGCATAATAACCTTCCTCAATGTCCTGCCAGCTATGTTCAGGTGATAGAAATGCGCCCCGCTGGGACAAAATCGCCTGGGCCGACTTTTCTGACGTATATCCAGGTGGCACGAGACCAATCCCCTTGAGACAGTTGTGAACGAAATACTTGAAGTGGGGCCAAAATTCCTCGTAGGCTTGCCGGTCGGTCTCTGCCACATACACAGCGACACCCCAGCCCATTTGCTCAGGCCTCGCCTCATAACCATACTTACCGCACACCTCGCGGAACCGATCAAAAACCCGCTTATTTGTATCAATATGGAAATAGGGAAGCCCCATGTAAGCAAACCGCTTCTCGGCCACTAATTCGATCGTCTCTAAGCTGCCGATTCCTGGAATCCAAATTGGGGGATGCGGTTGTTGTAAGGGGCGTGGCCAGATGTTAACGTGGCGAAAGAAATAATGCTTGCTATTCCACAGGAAAGGTCCTGGCTTGGTCCAGGCTTGAATAATCAGTTCCAGGGCCTCTCGAAAGCGCTCGCGAGCATAGGTGGGATTTACCTGATACGAAAAATACTCTGGGCCGCTGCCTACCACCATACCCGCGATTAACCGCCCGCCGCTCATCACGTCGAGCATCGCATATTCTTCGGCTACTCGCAGCGGTGGATTATAGAGTGGCAACGCGTCGCCAATCACGGCAATGCGAATTCGCTTGGTCAACTGCGTCAAGGCGGCTGCCATTAGATTAGGAGAGGGCATTAAGCCATAAGCGTTTTGATGATGTTCATTGACACAAACGCCATCGAAGCCTAACTCTTCGGCCCATGCTAAGGTATTTAGATACTCGCGATATAGCTCACAACCTCGCTGAGGATCGTATAAACTGTTAGGACACCATACCCAGGCCGAGTCATAGCGCTGGGCAAAGTCCGCAGGCAGGTACGGCCAACTCATAAGGTGAAAAAGAAACACCTGCGGTAGGGTAGCTTGAGCGCTAACGCCGTTTGATGATGCTTGACTTATCGCGTGCGACATGAGTCAGTCCCACGAAAAAGCTTACTTACCCTTATTGATTAGCGAAGTTTCCCTGGGGCAATTATATTCGTACTTATCCGACGAACAGCCCACGCGCGGCAGTAGCCTAAGCTAGGCCTAAAGACCTCGCTTCTAACTCAGTCCTTTAGAACTGATTCGCAGGGAATAGCTTCGCCCAACTTTCGCTCCGCATGCTCTAATGTTTCATGCAGGCAAAATGCTACAGGATTCGCTGCATGTTTTACTGACCGAAAACCACTTTTGCCGCCCTAACTATAAGCAGAGGTACAAACACTATGGCCGCGACAGCCAATTTACAACAGCCAGCCGACAAACTCCAAAGTACCCATCATCAGCGCGCCCGGAGGGACTCGAACCCCCAACCGTCGGTTCCGAAGACCGATGCTCTATCCAGTTGAGCTACGGGCGCTTCGCAGCGTTAATTATTATGCGACAATCACTGTTCGGGCAAGCCCAATGGCCTTCATATCGGCCTAGCCCCTCGGGGGAGCGGTAATACGGAAATTTTGGAAATGACAACAATTTCTTCATGTGGGCAGTCCAACAGCTTAGCCCCATCAGCCCAGCATGTATGTCGCCCACTACAAACCCCACAAGAAGGCAATGCCGGCCTTGAACAAGTAGGCTTTTTTCGGGATAAATGCACACCTGAAACTTACGCACTTTTTCTGGCCGATTGTGACCTTACACGGTCTCCAAACCACACTGCCGGCACCTCCCGTATATCATTCGCGTACGGGCTGAACCACCTACGCGCGGGCTTCTCAAACTTGACGATGATTTCATCGCCTATGCCTTAGAGTAGCGTTTAGCTTCGCTTAGATTCCGGCGAGGATGGAACATAGCGAAACATGGCCTCTCGACCACTGATTGACTGAATGACGACGGCAATTTCCTCCCCGGGTTTCTTATCAGCGGGTACCTCGTTGCTGTTGACAATTGGCCCCTCCAGGGAGCTGCCCACTATTCGCGCTTTCCAGCCACCTTTTTTAGTTCTCTCAGCCAATAAGACAGCCTTTACTTCTTGTCCAGTCCTATAAGGAGAAGTTGGAGATGAACTGCTCGAAGAGGAGGAGCTTGCCGGGCCCGAAGACCTTGATGAAACTTGCGGCAGTGATAGACTGGAACGCTTTTTCAGTTCGGCTTCAACGTATTTCATAAACTCTCCCAGAAACTTAGTGCTCTGTGACAAGTCGGGTAAATACGGCGCTGGGAAAGCTACCACACGGATAATATATTTATCGCCCTGCTTAGCCACATGAATACAAACCGGCGAAGCATGTCGGTTAGTATCCTTGACGGGCTTTCTGAGTTCGAAGCTGCCTTTCAACGGCTGCCCGATCCGACGCGGCAACCCCAAGGCCCTTTTCTCAAGGTTGTGCGCATATCGCTTGGCAAACGCTTGGTAGGCAAATCCTATTTGATCTAACACCAGCCAGATATCGGGCCACGTGAAGGCTACTTCGATAGGTCCTATGAGATATTCTATCGAGGGTGAATGATAGTACAATTCAGTAAACTGATTGCCTAAGCCTAAGCGCTGTCGTAGGTCTCGACCTACCTGTTTACATTTCTCTAAACTCCATTCCTCAGGCGAGACCACTATTTGCAATGAGCCGAATCCTTTACGCGATTTCGCTCCGACACCGCCGAAGTGACAAAGCAGCCAGAGCGCTGCTAAAGCTTGATTCAGCACTTGTTGAGGACTAATAATAACTTTCTCTTCTGGCTTTTTGTTCCTAAGCGGGGGTTGCCAAATGGCTCGTCGTATTCGAAAGACAATCGCCCAACGCATTCCCGGCGCTAAATAATTCCGCCGACGGTGCTGCCCGCGAATTTGCTCATCCATGCCATACGAAAGGTACCATAATCCCTGAGTGGTCTTTGTAGGATCCGAATTGGGGATGCCGTAATTTGATCTTTTCTGGCTATTGTCAAAGTTCGCTTTATTCCTTTTGTCGTAAGCTTCGACAACTGGATCACCCAAAGGCCTAACAATGATTTGGACAGCGCCGCCACATTCGGTATCTCCCCAGATCGCGGCTTCTAAGCGACGCAAGATGCTTACACTAACGAACCCTGCATGTAAAGTGCGCCACCACCAGCGCAACAGACCGCGGAGTGTCGCCGAACGTAAGTCACAGCCCTTCTGAGCTTCGGGGCCAAACTGTTCCGCCCCGGCGAAGAAACCCGGAGTGATTAGTTCGACCTCAACCCTGCACTCTAAGCGCAAAGCCTTATTGGAAGCAGTAGCCTCCTGCCACGTTCGTTTTACTGACTCCTGAGTAGTTGCATCTAAGTCCTGGCAGAGTTCGAATTCGTGCCCTGGTTAGCTCCAAAGCCAAGTGCTCCTTGGCGGCTCGATCCCCGCGAGGGCATCGCCCGT
>JANXCQ010000027.1 GCA_025060195.1 Gemmatales bacterium
CCCTGATAAAGTCAGTCAAAGTCCCCGCTATTCATAAAACTAAGTCCGGTACATTAGTTCGTTCTAATAATGGTGTTGCTATAGCGGACCCTAACCTGCCGACCGGGCCTGGAAAAGACTAAATCAATACGTATCTCAAACGAATGCGTGGGCCGAGGAATTCCTAATTAAGCATGTGTTTACGAGAATAAGCTAAACTCAGAATCTTGCACCGCCAAGGCATAAGATCAGTCAGGACAATCAGCGCAAGATTGGCTGTTGCTAAGAAAAGTTGAAGAACCCAGACCCGTTGGACATGGTGTGAAAAACTAGCAACTTGCTAAATCAACGCAGTTGTTACGTGTAAGTAACAAGTTTGTCAGTAGATTACCGCAGAAAAGTGCAAATCAAATTTGCCATCGTCTCAGCGGGCCATCTTGGAAAAGTTAGCTAGTGGGAAGATACCGTGGCGCACGATATAGTAGCAATTGCACTGTCCTGAGACGGCCCTGGATTTCCTGCTGGGGTGCTGTAGAACAGGCTTGGCGCTGCCACCGTAGAGTGATCTAATGCGCGCGGGTTTAGCCAATTGTTACGTTGTCCAGGCTTATGTCACGTGATAATCCTTATGCTAGGCAAGATACTCGTTCCAGGTTAGATTTCTAAGGCTCTGAGACTCACCGGCCCGGTTTATTCGGTTATTAGTGTTAGCACACACTTTATTGCTAAGTTGCCCGTCAAAGTACGCCCTACTGCGCGAGAGGGAATGCTCACTCCAGGGGACCACTATCGCCAGCCGATGCCGCTGCAACGATTTCGGGGTCATTTTGAAGCCCAATATCAGATCTGGACTTAGGGCTTATTGAACCGTATGAATTCTTGTTGCCAAACCGTCCTCAGTCTGTCCTAGGGATGTTTGGGGGCTCCGCAAAACTAAGGTGGGCCACTGGTAATAGCATTAAGTCAGATAGTGCTAACTACATTCACCACTTGTGGCACAAAAACGACGCGCGATTTAACCACGAAGGCTATTGAGGGATCCTCCACTTATGCGAAATTCAGTCAGATGTGTTAACCGTCGCGAAGTACGATTGGTTGAGATTTGCGGGAAAGTTACTTCCTGATAGCAGCCTCGTAACGCCTACCGACTTCATCCCAGTTGACAACATTCCACCACGCCTTGAGATAGTCGCCACGACGATTGCGATAATCGATGTAATAAGCATGTTCCCATACGTCCACGCCCAACACAGGATACTGATTGTTCATCAAGGGGCAGTCTTGGTTAGGCGTGCTTATTACTTTGAGGTGGCCTCCCTCGACAACTAACCAAGCCCAACCGCTCCCGAATCGTTTCAGTCCAGCGTCGTTGACCATTTGCTTGAGTTGCTCAAGTCCGCCTAGAGCCTTGATTGCGTCGGCCAAAGCGCCCGTCGGTTCTTTGCTGCCGCCGGGCTTCATGATTTCCCAGAACATAGTGTGGTTGTAGTGCCCGCCGCCATTGTTGATTACTGCTTGGCGAATGGCTTCAGGTACTTTATTGATTTGTCGCAGTAACTCGTTTATTTCCATTTTGTGGAAGTCAGGATAATCTTTGAGGGCGGCGTTGAGATTATCCACATAGGCTTGGTGATGCTTATCGTGATGATACTCCATGGTCTCCTTGCTAATGTATGGTTGGAGAGCATCATAAGGATACGGTAAAGGGGGCAAAGTGAAGGGATATGGCATCGGTGCTCCTCCTTTATAGCTTCCTCGAATTCCGCCAGTGCCTCGACATCTCAAGCGCGAGTCGCTGTTAGTCGAGCCCGTCATCTAATATAGCAGCTGAGCTGAAATCGGCCAAAGCGGTTAGATCTTACAGGTTGAACATACTACGGTAGGCATTCAAAATTTCAAGTGGATGGTTTGTTTGCTGTGAATGACAAGTCGCGTTTGCGGAAATAAGTGCGTTAAGCTGATAGTGCTTTCGGCGGCGCTTAGCTCGAACGGCGTGGAGGCCAGTTTTCGAGACCGTAACGAGCCGCGTTACCCAGAGCCTCTTCGATACGCAGTAACTGGTTGTATTTACAAGTGCGGTCTGTGCGGCTTGGTGCACCGGTCTTGATTTGACCTGCATTCATGGCCACGGCTAGGTCCGCAATCGTGGTGTCCTCGGTCTCACCGCTGCGGTGACTGATAATGAAATGAAAACCATGTCGTTTGGCTAGCTCGACCGTGGTCAGGGTGTCTGAGAGGGTGCCAATTTGATTGACCTTGATGAGGATAGCATTGGCGGCATGTTGGTGGATGCCTTGGCGGAGTCGTTTGGGATTGGTTACGAATAGATCATCTCCGACGACTTGGACGCGTCGGCCTAAGGCTTGGGTGAGCGCCTGCCAACCTGACCAGTCATCCTCGGCCAAAGGATCCTCGAGCGAACACAAGGCAGGCCAGTTGGCGCAGAGTTTTTCCCAATATCGAATCATGTCCTCGGTGCTTTTGATTTCGTTGGGATTACTTTTGAATAGACAGTAAGCGTGACTGCGGCCATGTCGTTGTTGTGCGGCCTCCTGCATTTCGGTGGCGGCCGCATCTAAGGCGAGCCAGATGTGCTCGCCCAAGCGGTAGCCTGCTTTCTCCACCGCGCGAGCCAAGAATTCCAGGGCCTGCTCATCATGGGACAAGTGAGGGGCGAAACCCCCTTCATCGCCTACTGCGGTGCTGAGGCCGTTTTCCTGCAGCAACCTTTTCAGCATGTGAAAAACTTCAACGCCCATGCGTAGCCCCTCGGCAAAGCTAGATGCTCCTGCGGGAACGATCATGAACTCCTGGATGTTGAGGTTGTTGTCGGCATGCGCTCCGCCGTTGATGACGTTCATCAGCGGTACGGGCAAAACGTGGGCGTGAGGACCGCCGAGGTAGCGCCACAGAGGCAGGCGCAGGTGCCGCGCCGCCGCGTGGGCCACCGCCAGGGAAACGCCGAGAATGGCATTTGCGCCGAGTCGGCTCAGATTTTCCGTGCCATCCAGCCAATGGAGCCGCTCGTCAATTCGCAATTGGTCGAAAGGCGATTGCCCCTTGAGATCGGGGCCGATGACTTCGTTTACATGGCGAACAGCCTGGAGCACGCCGCGGCCAAGGTACCGTTGGCGTTGGCCGGTATCGCGCAGTTCCAGTACTTCGTGCTTCCCGGTGCTAGCCCCGCTGGGCACCGCTGCTCGACCAACAGTGCCATCGCTGAGGAACACTTCCACTTCTACTGTTGGATTCCCACGGCTATCCAGGATTTCTCGCGCGCGAATGTCGCTAATGGTTACGGTCATTTTTCACCCCTTGCCAAGGTGATGCGGATATCGTCGCCAGGGGACATGTCATCTTCGGTCCGCCCACCGTCGTCCTTACTGTTGGGACCTACACTGTAGAGCAAGTATCCGCGGTCATTACGAATATAAATGGGGTCTTGACCTGAAAAGATATCCTTCGGCACGTTAGGCAAATACTGCGGGACTAAATCTTGCAAACGTTGGGGAAATTGGCCTTTCTCCGAGCGATAAATCTCTAATGCCAAACCGATTTGAACTAAGAGATAAAGTTGCTGGGCACGGTCGTATGCCGTATCAACACGCCGGAAAGAGGGCAGTGAGAGAGTTGATAACAAACTACCCAGGTATTTAGCAAATTCTGGATCAGCTTTAGGTGCTAAGACTCGTATCCAAGCGTAAATTCCCTCTCGATGTGATTTCTCAACGGCCTTGACGACTTCGTTTTCAGTCTTATCAACTGCCTTAATGCGTTGTAATCGATCCGGTTGACGGAAGGCGATGACATATTGGTCATACCAATAATTTACTTGCTTGGCGATCTCTGCCCATGGAAATCCCGCAAGTTGTATGTGCGCCAGTAATTCACCTAGGGGCCCTAAATCTGCATCGCCTAGTCCGCACTTTTGTCGGTGCATCTCTTGTAAAAAGTCTAACGCCAAGATACGCTCCCCTGAATTAAGGATTTCGGCTAATGGTTTGCGGGTTGGTAGGTTCTGCAGTTCTTTGAGTCGGCCCCGCCACGTTTCAGGTTTTAGGCGAGCATGTTGCAGATAGGTCACGAGACAGCGGAGTGCCGAGGTCTCAATGGAGATACCCACTAAAGCCTCAATGCATGAGCTTTGGCCGACCTTCCGAGCCAGACGCAGCACGGTCATCAAGTCGCTCCAAGCTGCGTCGTAATCGCTCTCACCGAGATGTAACATGGAGCGTATCATGAGCGCCCGCGCCAGCATGCGAATCGCGGTCTGCTCGGACAATGGGACTTGAATCAGCGCTTTGGGTTTCTCGCCGTTTGTATATCGAACCCAAGGTCGAAAATAGTGGGGCCGTTGCACAGCTTCTTGAACCAAGGCCAGGGGTTTCTCATTAGCTTTTAGCCAAGACGCGATGTGCGGATAATCGCGAGCCTTCCAGGGTTGCCGTTGCGCGGCACGTTCCTGCTCGAACAACCGATTGAGTTGTTCCTTTTCCTTGAGTTTTAGGGTCTGCTCGGCATAACGGTCCAAAGGGACAAAATAGTCGCCTTTATCAGGCAATGGCTCGATACCCAGGCGCTGGTACATCGCAGCGGGAAAAGGAGGCTCTCCTGGAGGGTTTGGGCCGATCGCACGCAAGATCAACACATAGGCATTCGAGTTGGGGGTAACTCCTTTGCCTAAATATGAAGACAGGGCGGCTGCATAGTCCACATAGCCTTGCTCATCGAGCGGCTCTGTGAAAAATGTCGTTTCGCGGCCGAGGGGCACCCAGGGCTGGCGTTTAGCAGACTTCGGTGTCGCCTTGGCTTGTTCGTCAAGCTGTTTAGAGGGTTTGACGTTATCACTTGGCTTCTCGCAGGCGGGAACCGTTTTATCGGCGTCATGCTCCGCCTGTGCTTGGGCAGACCGAGTAAGGGGCCAGAATCCAAGCACAGCAATGAGGGACAAAACAATGGCCAACCCAGTGGGCCTTTGGATGTATTGAGCAAGGCCGAGAAAAGAAGTGCTTATGGATTTTGAATGCACCATTCGATTACCTGCGGTGGCGAATCGTGTGCTGGTTTGGCGCATGGCTCACCCTCCCTATCGAAGGTTAGGAATTGTTGGCCCTCCTATTAAGATTTCGCTTGCGAACTTGATTCCTTAGCTCCGACTAGGACTGGCCCAGTAACAATGGCATGCTGATAATGGCACGGGATGGTAATTTTATTCCTTGCACTACTGGAGGCAACCATGGCATACGAGTCGTTGCGGGAATTCTTAGAGGAACTGGAAGCGGAAAAAGAGCTTGTCCGTGTTCGCGTCGAGGTTGATCCGATTTTGGAGATTAGCGAAATAACTGATCGCATCTGTAAAGCAGGCGGGCCCGCATTATTTTTCGAGCGGGTACGAGGGTCATCCTTTCCTGTGGTGATTAATATGTTCGGCTCGGAAAAGCGCATGGCAAAAGCATTAGGGGTCAAGCGATTGGAGGAGTTGGGAGATAAGATAGCCGCCCTGATCAAACCGCAAATACCTCACACTTTCTTAGGCAAGATTCATAAGGCGTTGGAAGTTTTGCCACAATTGCGCGCGTTACCGCCGAAGTTGGTACGATCTGGCCCTTGTCAGGAAGTGGTCAAGACGGGCACGCAAGTTAATCTTTACGAATTGCCAGTCCTGCAATGCTGGCCTAAAGACGCGGGGCGATTTATTACCTTTGGCCAAGTATATACACGCAATCCGGAGACGGGCGAACGCAACGTAGGACTATATCGGTTGCAATTATTGGCGCCTAATAAGACGGCCATGCATTGGCACTTACATCATGATGGCTGTCAGCATTATCACATGTATAAGCGTCTAGGTAAGCAGATGCCTGTTGCCGTCGCGCTGGGAGGTGACCCTGTGTACACTTATATGGCAACAGCTCCGTTGCCGCCGAATACCGACGAATGTCTGTTAGGCGGGTTCCTGCGAGGTCAACCTGTGGAATTAGTGCCCTGTAAGACCATCGAAATGGAAGTGCCCGCCAGCGCCGAGATTGTCTTAGAGGGTTATATAGACCCTAACGAGCCTCTAGTAACGGAAGGGCCTTTCGGTGATCATACGGGATTTTATAGCCTCGCGGATCAATTTCCCGTTTTCCATGTAACGGCAATCACTCATCGCGCGAATGCAATTTATCCAACGACCATCGTGGGTAAACCGCCCATGGAAGACTGCTATCTAGGTAAAGCCACCGAGAGACTATTTTTGCCCTTAGTTAAGCTCTTTATTCCTGAGGTTGTGGACTACGATCTACCTTGGTTCGGTGTATTTCACAACTTTTGTTTCGTTTCGATACGCAAGCGTTGGCCACAACAGGCCCGGAAAGTAATGAGCGCTATTTGGAGCCTCGGGCAACTAATGTTCAGTAAGATAATTGTCGTAGTAGATGAAGATGTCAATGTGCACAACTATGATGAAGTATGGTTTCACGTAGGTGCGAATGTACATCCGGGACGCGATGTGGTCTTTTGCGAAGGGCCGACGGACATCCTCGATCACGCTGCACCTGTGTGTGGCGTGGGACACAAAATGGGAATTGATGCAACACGAAAATTTCCCGAGGAAGGTCATCCTCGCCCCTGGCCTGACGAAATACTTATGGATCCAGACACCGTGGCGAAAGTAACGGCACGCTGGTCGGAGTACGGCCTAGGGCCCGATCCGGGACCTGTGGGGAAGGGGCTCGGTTTGCATTTACGCCGCGTGTTACACACTGCTTTCGCGATGAGGTCCTGATCTATTCCTGGCGCTCCATTCGGGCAATTTCCTCTTACGGAGACAATCGAGCGTACGCGGCATTGTGAAAAGGTAGACGGGTGCAGACGAAACGTCTAATAGTGCACTTCTAACCACCATAGATGTAATAAAGACGAGACGCAGGGAAAACTCTGATGGAACAAACGCTGCTCGATAAGAGTTCCTCGCGGATTCGCGCCATGTTTGGCGCGATCGCCCCCCGTTATGATTTTCTCAACCACCTGCTTAGTTGCCAGGTAGATCGCTACTGGCGTTGGAAAACGACGCGCTTAGTGCCGCCACAAGGCAATGCGCCCATACTCGATGTCTGCACTGGTACTGGTGACCTGGCCCTGGCTTACTGGCGCGCGGGGCGCAAAAGTGTGCCCGTCGTGGGCGCAGACTTTTGTGGCGAAATGTTGAACTTGGCGCGGAAGAAAGCTAACCGATTGCGGGCTCAGAATCTCACTTTTGTCCTAGCTGATGCGCAGAGACTCCCTTTTGCAGCCGACCAATTTCAGATAGTGAGCATAGCGTTCGGCCTGCGGAATCTCACCGACTTTCGGCGGGGACTCCACGAAATGGTGCGGGTAGCGTGCCCGGGCGGCCGAGTCGTGATTCTAGAATTTTCTCGACCTAGCGAATCGTTCTGGGGTAGGTTATACCAGTGGTATTTTCAACGACTCTTGCCGCGTATTGGGCAACTGGTTTCCGGACAAAGAGCCTACTATTACTTGCCGGCCAGCGTTATGGAATTTCCTGACGGTGAAGCATTGGCCCAGGAAATGCGCCAGGTTGGACTGGTTTCAGTATGGTGGCGTCCTTTCGCCTTTCGCATTGCGACACTTTACGTCGGCACCAAACCTACCGTAACCACAGCGGAGGCAGCCCATGACGAACTTGCTGCATAAGCCGAAGGTCACTCCGGAGGAGTTGCTGCGGATGCCTAAAGATCGCCGTTACGAACTGGTGGACGGCGAACTCCTGGAGAAACCTATGTCAGCAATATCTTCTGCAGTGGGCCTACAACTAGCCAATCGTCTGGCTGCCTTCGTCGAATCAAATGATTTGGGAATCGTATTCAATGCGGATGCGAGTTACCGCTGTTTCCCGAATAATCCCGACCGGGTACGGAGGCCAGATATTTCATTTATTAGGAAGGAACGTATCACTCCTGAGCTCTGGCAGTGGGGTCATATTCCGTTAGTCCCCGACTTAGTCGTCGAAGTGCTATCGCCTCACGACCTGAGCAAAGACACCGAGGAACGGATTGACGACTACCTCGAAGCAGGTGTACCACTCATCTGGGTCGTGCAGCCAGCAACGAGACGAGTTTACGTCTATCGCCCGGATCGTCCCGGACTGATATTAGGGCCGCACGACGAATTGACAGGGGAGCCTGTGTTACCAGGATTGCGTCTTACGGTGCGGGAGATTTTTTCGCCGTTGACACGTTACGGGATAAAGCCGGAAACTAAGGTTAGTGAGGTTTCACACGGTGATGCAACAAGGTGAAAACTGATCGCGGGTAAAATCGCTATAGGGCGCTTAGACAAGGAAACTGGGATAACGCTAACCTAACTTATGAGCGATGCTTATGTGAAAAAGTCATTGGCGATGACCGGCGGAATGTTGACTCATTTACGTGAGTACTGCGTGGAGCACATTACGGGCCTCGTATTGATAATAGGTAGTATTTACCGCTGTTTTCCAGGCCATCCTGACAAGGCACGCAAACCCGATATTTCATTTATCCGTTGGGAGCGCATTATGCCAGAGCTGTCGGAATCAGGCCGCATTTGCATTCACCCTAGTCTAGTGGAGGAAATCGTTTCGCCGTGCGACGGAATTTGCGTGGTGGACTGACGCATTAGGGATTATTAGGAAGCGGAAGTGCTTATAATCCGAGTTGTAAACCCAGAGGTTCGACGGGTGTACGCCCATCATCTAGGTACGCACAGCGAAATCTTGGTAGCGGATGCGGAACTGACGGGAGCACTAGTGCTGCCTGGACTTTACATAACAGTATCGGACATCTTCTTGCCGTTAGAACATCCTAGCGCACTATCAGCGTTAGGGGCGCTAAATCCGCCCTCTGGGGAGTGACTTCAAATGCCCACCGAGCATTTATTGCTGCGTGCACTTCGCGGTGAACACGTGCACCGTCCCCCAGTCTGGGCCATGCGCCAAGCAGGCCGCTGGGACCCAGCGTTTCGACAACTGCGGGGGCGGCGCTCATTTTATGAGTTTGCCTCGGATAGCCGCCTAGCGGCCGAGGCTTCCTTGCTCCCTGAGCGATTCGGTGTAGATGCCATAATTCTCTTTTACGACATAACAACTTTAGCTCAGGCCATGGGTATTTCTTTCGATATGTACACAGAAGCAGGTCCAGTGCCTCGCATACCCGTGCGTTCCTTAGAGCAAGTCCGGCGACTGGATGACGAACCGGATCCCGATAAATTCCGCACCGTGTTAGACACTTTAGCTCTGGTACGGAGCGCTTTGCTCGAAATGCGAGGAGAGGGAATGGAGACTCGTTTACCGATCCTAGTTTTTGCGGGCGCCCCGTTTACCTTGGCCTGCTATTGCCTGGGGACCGGAAAAGATGTATCGGCCACCTGTCGTTTCGCCGCCGAACAAGAGGAAGTTTTCCGAAGGCTGCTGGACAAGTTAGAATCAGCAACGATTCATTTTTTGCGCACCTTACTACGCCACGGCGCAGACGCCTGGCAGCTATTCGATTCCTGGGCAGGAATGCTACCGCGGCAAGACTATCAATGCTGGGCTTTACCTTATCACCAAAGGATTTTCCAGGCACTAAAAGAGTGGCCCGGCATCTTATTTGTCAAGGAATGTCCATACATAGATTACTTAATCAGCAGTGGGGCGGCAGCTATTAGTATCGGCGCTAGCCATGACTTAGTAAGACTCCGTCAGCAATTCCCCCACGTAGTGCTCCAAGGCAATCTGGATGTCAACCTTTTGGCCGAGGGCACGCCCATCCAAGTGATTCGCGCCACACAGGAATGTATCCGTGCTGGCGGAAAATCCAAGCACATAGTAAATCTTAGTCACGGCGTGGATCCCCGAACCCCGGTGGAAAATTTCGCTGCCTTCGTGGCTACAGTATTAGGTTCTGAAGCCTAAAGTGGACCAAACAAAAATCCCCGCGATGCGCCGGTATTTGAGGGCAAGGACTTCTCTTTCTTGTTAGCGAAAGAAACAAGAAATATTCTAAGATCGCGATAGGGAGATACTGGCCTACATCTAGATTTTAGCAATACCTAAATCAAACCTCGCAACATTATATGATCCAGTGAGGGCACGGAACGGCCTAAGAAGGTTTTTTTAACGCTCGCCGCTAAAAGCAAGCCAACCGTCTCGAAAACTTATGCTAAAATTGTTCAGCCCATGCGGGATAAGCTATGCATAGCGATTTTGTTGGCAGCACACAATTAATGGCCAAGTAAATTATCAGCTAACTATGATCGCGATCATTGGCGCTATTGTCGTCTTCGCAGCTGTGCTAATTGGCTTTACCATGGCAGGGGGCAAAATCGGCGCACTTATTCACCCCTCAGAACTGGTTACTATTGGGGGGGCAGCGGTAGGCGCTTTAATTATCATGTCGCCTAAACGCGTGTTGGTGGACGTAGTCAAGGGTTTAGTCCAAGTATTCAAAGGATCACCTTATGATAAACGGACTTGTCTGGAAATTCTAGGCTTACTCAATCAACTAGCCCGTTTGGTACGTCGGGACGGGATGCTGGCATTGGATAGTCACGTGGCCGAGCCCGAAAATAGCGACATTTTCCGACAATATCCCCGCATACTTCATAATCATCACCTGCGGGAGTTCATTTGTAATGCCCTTAGCCGAATAGTAGATGGTTCAGCGGAGCCAGCGGCATTGGAGGCGGACTTGGAGAACGATATCGCCGTGTTGGAGCGCGAACATCATCAAGTCGTCGCAGCCCTTATGAGAACAGCGGACAGCTTGCCGGGATTTGGTATCGTGGCCGCAGTGTTGGGGATTGTAGTTACCATGCAAGCGATCGATGGTCCTGTGGAAGAGATCGGCCATAAAGTCGGAGCAGCCTTAGTGGGAACGTTTCTAGGCATCCTACTTTCCTATGGCCTTCTCGCTCCTCTCGCGGGCCGACTAGAGTTAATGGGCGAGCAAGAATCTATGGTGTTACGAGCAGTGGTGTTGGCCACTGTGGAGTTGGCCAAAGGCGCTAATCCGCGCGAACTGATCACGCGCGTCAGTCGAGTCCTAAGCACCGATTGCCGACCCAGCGCAGAAGAACTGAAACAATTGTTAGGCAGTGGCTAGGAGACATTACCTTGGCGGCCAAAGGGGGCGGTCAATGGAAGGTAGCCTACGCCGACTTTGTCACGGCGATGATGGCCTTCTTTCTCGTCATGTGGATCACCGCTCAAGACCAGAAGATTAAGCAGGCCGTAGCCCGTTATTTCAATAACCCTATGAACTTCGAATCAGTCGGGCTATCGGCCAAACCCGATAAGACAGGCTCAGCCTTACCCTTACCGAGCACAGGACAAGTCCCCTTGCAGGACAGCGTGGCCATGGGGCACGGACGTCATTCTTTCTCGCAGCCAGCTCCAAAAAGCCCGCAAACTAAGGCAGTGGCCGACTGGATTTATGCCAAAGAAGATCAACTCCAACGCTGGCTCAAGGAGGCAGAACGAATTTACTGGCTAACCGCTCAAATGCCGGAGGCGCGGTTGAAACGACGCTCGGTGCGCGAATTAGCTGCCGAGCGTTTAGGCCGGCTTCTTCAGGATGATTTTGCCGACCGAGTACCGAGCCAATTGCCCGGCGTTTATCAGGACTTAATGTACATGGCCCTTAGCGAAGTTAATTGGCGTGAGATCGCCGAAGACTTACTGGCCCACTGGCAACGAAACTCTCCCCCAAGCCGCTAATCTTGGCCAGAAGTTCCCTTTCTGCCTACAATCACATCAAACGCCGTTGCAAGTCGCATCTCCTTGACATGGAGAGAAACAATGTCTTGGCCTTGCTTAGTGCCTGGTTCTTCTTTACTGACTTACTTAATCTTGATAACCGGCATTCCTACACTGGCATGCGATGATAGCGAAAACAAGCCACCTCTAAATAAGATACAGCCCAAAGTTACCCTGGGGACAGACACTACATATATCCAAGGGCCTCTCGACAAGGATGGCCATGTGGATTATTTGCGGGCCTATAATGACAAATTAGGTCGACGTCCCCCGGCAGAACGCAACTTGGTTGCCCAATTGCTGCTCATCGTTAGTTCCTTCGAAGATTGAGATATTGAACAGCTGAACAAGGTCGCTCCCCAGTTAGGGATAACAAACCAGCTAGGTCAAAATCGCCGATATCTATGGTTGAGTCGCTTTCTCGAACGAGAAGCCCAATACCAATCCGAGGATATTTCTAAGTTTTTCCAAGAGATCTACAATACAGCTCTAGGGCGACCGTGGACGGCGCGGGAGTTCCCCTGGCTAGCGAAGTGGTTGCAGCAAGTAGATGGCGCCATCCACCATCTCCAGAGTGCCAGTAAGCTACCTGATTATTATTGTCCATTAGTCAGCTCGGACGGTCAGACAGGAGCCGGAAAGCTAGCGGAGACTATCGGAATGAGCCGCGAGGAAAGCGGCGCCACTTATCTGACAAAGATAACATTCGTCCTTAGGCTGTTGCTCCTACGCGCTATGCGGCGTCTGGGCGAGAATGACCAACAAGGCGCGCGGAAAGACTTAGTCGCATATTGTCGCGGGATGTCGAGATTCGCTCAAGGCAGAAGTCCGTGCGAGTGGTATACTGGGGCCCAAATGTTAGTGAGACTGACTCCAGCTATAGTCAATTTTGCGAACCAGGCGAAGCTATCGGCCAAAGAATTACGCGGGAAATGGGAAGAATTAGAACCATTGTTTACTCGCCGACCGCTGTGGGAAATTCAAGATTGGTATAATCGCCTGGCTGCTCTGGATGCGGCGCAACTGACTACCAGCTCTAAATATGCCTAGCCAGCGCAAGGTCGACTCGAATTCGTAGAAACAGAATGGCCCGTGCGTTTATTGATGCCTACCTGGAACACCGCGCGCAGCATGCGTTATATCAACAGCTATTTCGACCAGCTTAGGGGAGCTCTGCAAGTTGCTTCATATCCTAAATGCCGGGACATTTATAGTAATCTGGGCCGATGTATCTATTTGTTGGTCAGCCTCGGAAGAGTAGAGAATGGTTAAGGCTTCATTCCGAAAAACCTGAGCTTCCAAGAGCGCTACGCGGCCAAGGTCGTATTCCTTACCAAATTTGTTGGACTACAACTTGCTATGGAGTACCATGCGATCCAACATTCTATTTTGATAAAAACAGCATTTGCCTTAACAATATATCGGGCCGATCGCGGTAAATACCCAAAATCTCTGCAGCAGTTAGTGCCCGATTATTTGCGGGAACCACCAATAGATGTATGGTCAGGGCGAATACTACGTTATCAGTCGTCCGGCTCTGAATATAAGCTATATAGCGTGGGACAAAATGAACGCGATGACGGCGGACGTCCCCATCAAGTAGCTGAAGGGACGGATGACATTGTGATCACTGCACCGTCTATGTTATTACCACGTCAGTTGAAGTAGTATAGTGGTCTGATCAATCTTTTGTTCCCTATCGTAAGGCTTAGATATTGGCCATAAATAGCTTTCTACTAAAATACAAGTTAGCCTCTTTAATCCTTACCTCCGCAATCATAGCCTGAGATACCCCGATGACGAAAGTGTGCTCATGATTTTGACTAATAGTTGATTTTTTAGAATATCGCTAAGTTATTTTGCCTGGTGTATCAGGTCGCCTGGCTTTTACGGACAAATGAGGGTGATCAGGGGAACACTTGAAATCAGCCGCCTGTTTATTCGTCTTCATTAGGCGGCGAGCGCTTGGATTATCCGACGCAGGTTACGGCTGATGTTAGCAAAGCACTTTTATACTTGCCATGTTCTATGCGTTTGCGTTATATAAGGACGATCTTAGGTAACTCCGACCACGGCTATTATGCCCATTCCAAATGTCCATGCCCCGTTACTAGCAGTATCCGACCCGACAAAAGCGTTACTCATACTGGAAAAAACAGCCCCCACACCCCGAACGGAGACAAACTACTTTCCAAGACTTGACAATTCATTTCACAAATAAATGCGAACATATGCACCTGGTTATTGCATGATTTTCATAACTCTAAGTACGGTCAATAGACGTCACACCTCTTCAGGCGACGGACAGCCCAGGCCCAACGTCCTGAGGATCACTGTCGAGAATGTGAGTCTCAATCTTGGCGGCTAAGGTGCTCGTTTAGTGCATACACCGCACATAAATCGTTTGGCTACTAAAGGCATGCGCTATACGCGGGTCTTTGCTACATCGCCGGTGTGTGCACCAATTGGCTCCGCGCTAGTGAGGGTATGTATCAGACGAGTATGGACACCCATCACTTGCAGGGCCATCGGAACGATGATTTCCGCCTGCTAGCAAGAATTCGCCCACTGACACACTGGCTTCGCGACGCAGGATATTTTACCGCTAACGTAGTGAAGATTGGCGACCGAGTTGTTGGCACCGGAAAATTAGACCTGAATTTCGTCAACGAAGGACCTATCTTTCAATCGGATGACTGGTCGGCGCTCAGGAAGCACCAACCATTTTTCGCACATATCAATACCCCTGAAGTGGAATATGACATCTACGACCGGAAAACCCGTTTCAAGACACGCGTCGAGTGGGTCGGAGAACGGGAACATCCTCGCATCGCCACGCCTGATAAAGTGCAACCTCCGCCATATTATCCTGACCATCCGATTGTTCGCGAAGAATGGGCCAGATATCTGAATTCTGTCTCAGGCTTAGACCGCCGAGTGGGATGGATATTAGAGGCTTTAGAGCGCTATGATTTGTTAGAGGACACGGTCATCATGTCCTTTGCAGCCAATGGCCGATTAGAACCGCGAGGCATTCACTGGTGTTATGCGCCAGGAATCCACGTGCCTTTGATTATTCGCTGGCCCAAGAATTATCCACCGCCTCCTCAGTTTAAGCCAGGGATGACAAGTGATCAAATTATCAGTTTATTAGACTTGACGGCCACAACACTGGGTATCGCGGGAATCAGGAAGCCACCTCTTATGCAGAGCCGCGTTTTTCTGGGCTCAGCTTGTGATCCGCCGCGGTCATTTGCCTTTAGTGCTCGAGATCGCATAGATGAAACGGTGAACCGGATCCGTTCGGTGCATGATGGCCGATTCCACTATATTCGCAACTTTATGCCCGAACAATCGTTCACATCGCTAAACCGCTATAAGGAGAAATGTTTTCTCATCATGCAGGTCCTGCGTGACTTACACGGCAAGGGCTTGCTTAGCGGCCCGCCGTTAACGTTAATGGCAGCTCGTCTGCCCGAGGAAGAGCTTTATGACACTCTTACCGATCCGCACGAAATCCGCAACCTGGCTCAGTCGCGCGATCCCGAACACCAGGCTGCATTAATGCGCTTACGCACGGCTCTGGAAGTATGGATAGTCGAAACCGGGGATTTAGGCGCTCGCCCGGAATCACCCGAAATTATCGCCGAGTAGGAACGCGAAATGCACGAATGGTTCGGCACCCCCGCTTGGTACAAACCTGCTAAGTCTAACTAAAGCTTCGCCCGTGTTCGAGTATTTTGAAAAGTTATCCTAGCATTAACGCTCTACATAATTCAAGTTCACCGTAGCGACCTTAGGTTCCTCGCTAAGTAAGCGAATCAGAACTTTCACCAGAGTGCCAGGCGGTACGGAAGCATAACAATTCGGGCGCGCATCGGCTCGAAAATCGCCCGCGATTTGGAATCCATATTTCTTCGCCATGATGAATACGTCTTCTGCCGTGGTGCCCGGATTGCAGTGTATGCCGAAACTGTCGGGACGATAAGATCGGACTAATCCAGGTACGTTTTCAGGTAAACCGACTAATAATGAATACACCATATCTAGCCGCCGGGTGTTACCAACGCTTACATTCGCATCGGGCGAGAGAACATGCTTAGCCCCGGCTTGACGTAACGCAGGCACGATTGCCTCGCCTCGACGAAACAGTTCAGCGGTCGCGGCCACTTGTTGCTTACTGTCTGGCGCTTCTAATAACTTGATAAGTTGCTCGACACTTAACTTGCTGTATTCGACTTGGCCGTTTTCCCGTACCTGCGTGCAACTGTCGCAGGCAGGCGTAATGAGCAAGAGCAAGGCTAACGTGCTTGTGTGTAGTTGGCGCAATAAAAGCGGCTCGCAGCGCCTGCTTAAATTCATGCTCTGTCCCACTGTGTCGGTGATATTGCATACTAAGTAAAGCGGTAAGCTGACCTTTATCAGCAGAACCATCATGTCGCTGCGTCGGTAATACTTCTGATATAGCTGTCCAATATGACGAATGCCGGGATGGTTTAGCTTTTTCGCCGCAACAAGGAACTTTGTAACCAGGCGGACAATCAGCTGGGCAAGTCATAGGAAAAGTCCAGCACCTGTTGTAACGCTTCGGTACACACGGAGGGAAACATCGTGGCTCAGAAGGCAGTGCAATGGCGTCAGCTCGAGAGCGGCGAAATCGTCATTACGATTGACCAGCCTGAGAGCAAGGTCAACGTTGTCAGCCAGGCCGTCTTGGCGGAGTTGGAACAAGCACTTGCTGAAGTCGCACGGTTGGCGCCGCTCGCCGGGATAATTCTCACCAGCGGTAAACCTGGTATTTTTTTGGCCGGCGCTGACTTGCGGGAGTTGGCTCAAGCATGGCGCTACCCTGAGCTGGTACGACAGCTCATTGAACGGGGACATGCCCTGCTGCGGCAAATCGAAAATTTGCCGGGTCCAACTGTGGCGGCCATTGACGGACCGTGCTTGGGCGGCGGATTGGAAATCGCTTTAGCGTTCGATCACCGCCTCGTAACCACAAATCCCCGCACCGAACTGGGTTTGCCGGAAGTGAAAGTGGGCCTGATTCCCGGTTGGGGCGGCACCCAACGTTTGCCCCGCCTCATCGGGCCGGCTTTGGCACTGGACATGATCTGCACGGGCGACAGTATACCGGCAGCGCGGGCTGTGGAGATCGGCTTAGTCTTCGACGCTGTTGCTGCTGACCGCTTACTCGAGGAAGCTAAACGCCTGCTCTATCTCGCGCGGCAACAAAACGATTGGCCTGCGATTCGTCGTCGGAAACAGCAGCCTGTTGGCCTTTCTGAGGAACAACACGCTTACACGTTTGCCGTGGCCCGCGGTCAAGTTTGGCAAAAAACACGAGGCCGACCTGCGGCACCGTTGGCGGCACTCGAAGTGGTTGACAAGACGGTCAAATTGCCACTGGAAGACGGTCTGCGCTACGAGCAAGAAACCTTCCTGCGCTTGGCCACGGCTGCTGAAGCGCGGAACCTGATTGCCGTGTTCTTCCAACAACAACGTCTGCAGAAGGATCCGGGTGTCAGTCAAGCCTTCGCTCAACCGCGAAACATCACGCGTGTCGGCGTACTGGGCGCGGGCATCATGGGCTCCGGGATCAGCGGTGTGCTGGCGCGGCGAGGATTATTCGTGCAGCTGTCAGACGTCTCCGCCGAAATCCTGAATCAGGCACTTCAGCGAATCGAACGCAGTTTTCTGGAACGCGTTCAGACGGGCCGCTGGAAGCCTGAGGAAGCAGCCGACGCGTTGGCCCGCATTGGAACCACGCAAACCCTGGCCGCCATGGCCGACCGCGAACTCGTCATCGAGGCCGTAACCGAGAATTTCGACCTAAAAACTCGTTTATTTTCTGAATTAGAAAGGCATGTGGGTCCGGATACCCTCCTGGTTTCCAACACTTCAACATTGTCCATCACGCAAATGGCCCGGGTGCTGCAACGGCCTGAACGCTTTGCCGGATTCCATTTCTTCAATCCCGCAGAACGCATGCCGTTGGTGGAAGTCATACGGGGCGAAAAAACCGCTGACGACACGGTCATTCACTTAGTGGCCTTTGCCAAGCGCATTGGTAAGACCCCTATCGTCGTGAAGGATAGTCCCGGTTTTTTGGTGAACCGAATATTGTTTCCTTACCTGAACGAAGCCATGCTGATGCTGGAAGAGGGCGTGGAGCCGCGAGAACTTGATAGGATAGCCGTGGAGTTTGGCATGCCTATGGGACCGGTGACGCTGCAGGATGTCGTTGGTTTGGACACGGCTTTATTTGCGGGTCGTGTCCTACAACAAGCGTTTCCCGACCGTTTCGTGGAAAATCGCATCGTAGCAGCACTGGTCGAAGCAGGTCGGCTCGGCCAAAAAAGTGGTGCCGGTTTTTATAGCTACGCTAAAGACCCTCGGCAGGGAGCCGATGACCCGGCATTATTGCCGATACTCCAACACTGCCGCCGTGAGCATCGTAAAATCTCACCCGAGGAAATCACCGACCGGCTCTTTCTCCCCATGCTCACCGAGGCAATACGTGTTCTTAGCGAGGGGATTGTCCGCGATCCCGGCGATGTGGACATGGGACTAATTCTGGGCATCGGTTTTCCGGCGTGGCGAGGCGGTATATTGCGCTGGGCCGACGAGCTAGGGGCGGATGCCATTCTGCAACGGTTAGAGCGGTACCAATATTTGGGCCCACGCTTTGCCCCACCACCGCTATTGCAGGAATTGGCCCAGCAACGTCGCAAGTTTTACCCGGATGGTAATCCATGAACCTGCGAAGTTCCTAAAACTGTTGCCGCATGGTTGCTGCCACCACTCTGCTAACGTAACCTAAATACGAGGTCCGCATAGAAATGGAGCTGAAATCCATGAGCAAACGAGCTTTACCAGCCATATTTTTCTTACTGCTTTGGCTTGAAACGTCATTTCCCGCCGGCTCCATTTTCGGCCAATCGTCTCCATCTGGAACGAAACCAGGCAGTTCCCCCGCTGCGCCACGAAGGCCCAATACCCCAAGCGAAACTCAACCGCCGTCTGCCGCATCTCCGGTGAAAATGGCGCCGCCCGTTGTATCTACTAACTCCGAACCCAGAAAACCGCCACGCCGATTCACGGGCCGACCCGGCGAATTATCCCCTGAAGAGGAAGAGCGCCTCGACGCGATCATCGAACGTTTCATTCAACACGACTTGGGCCTCCGCCCGGATCCGAAAGCGGTGCAAGAGTTTCAGCAACTCGGTGTCGAAGCAATTCCCGCGTTAGTCCGTGCCCTGAACCGTACGGCGCCGCTGGCTCATCGCTGCCCACCCGCCCTGATCGCCAAAAAGCTTAATAGTCTCATGCTCCGCGTGGAAGACGTCGAGGTTCTTGATTTCATCCGCCGCGAAGTCGGTGCAGGCATCCGCAGCGGCCCTAATGTTGCTTTTCTCGACAGCGTCCGCTTCAACGCCATGCTGCGCAAACGCGAACTCTTGTCCCGCACGCCTCCGCCCAATAAATCGCTTTTTCCCGCAGAATTACCCACTAACCCGATTCGCTCCCCTGGCGAAAAACCCTAACTCGAGCTCCCCACGATGTCCTCGCACAACCCGCCTTGGCTCGACTGGTGGCATGCGTTCTCTCAGGAAGCGCACGTCGGCACTATCAACCTCGGCCGGTACGAAGCCGAGTATTTTTCCTGGGGCACTGGCCCAACTTTGGTGTGCATTCACGGTTTGGCCGACAGCTTCCTCGCGTTCTTTCCACTGGCCGCTCTGCTCAAGTCGCACTTCCGCGTCATTGCGTACAATCTGCCCGATGGTTATCGGGATAACGCACGCTTGCAAGAATATTCACTAACGGAACTGACGCGCGACCTGATACGCCTGCTCAACCGACTTGATATACGGTGCGCAACTTTAGTTGGTCATTCCTATGGCGCCGCGGTGGCCTTACTGGCCGCTTATCGTTTTCCGCACTACATAGCTCGTGCGGTGTCGGTCTGTGGCTTCGCTTATCGTCCGCTGGCTCGCTGGCAGGTGAAACTAATCGGCCTGGGACGCTTGTTACCCCGACGCTGGGCTTGCTTGACACCGTATCATGCGGAACTACGCCACGCTCTGGCACCGACGCTACTCGCAACGTCTGATCCCAATAAAAGCGCTTACCGGCTGCTGTTCCGAAGACCAGCGAAGATAAAGGCACCGCACCCGCTTCGACGCTGGCCCCGAGTTTCATTTCGGGCCTGGATGCACTGGGCTAAGGAACTCGCCCATACCGACCTTCGACCCATTTTGCCCCGGATTCACCGCCCAGTGCTGGTCATCTCGACTGACCGGGATCCGCTAGTGCCTGCCTCTTGTCAGAGCGAGCTTCTGACCGGCCTACCCCAAGCTATCGGTTTTCGCATCCACGCCAGAGGGCATTTTCCGAATTGGACACACCCCAATCTTGTGGCTCACTTGATTATGGAGTTTCATCGCATGACGTTTCTTGCCGTGCCACAAGGCGGTTCGACACACGCGAGCGCCCTAAGCTCCGCAATCGTTTGCCCGAATCGTTCCACACTCCCTCATTCCTGCCCTCTCTGGCAAGCGTTACGCAATGCTCCTACCAATCATTTCGCTGCGACCGATAAAGTATCAATGCTTTCCTGACATGCCCTACCTTGGAGCGCACTTATCCATCGCTGGCGGCTACTATAAAGCGCTCGAATCCGCTCAGCATTACGGCATGCAAGCCGTCCAGCTTTTCACGAAGAGCAATACCCAATGGCGTAGCAAGCCGATCACTGATTCTGAAGTACAACGCTTCCAACAAGCCCGTCAACTATTGAACCCTCGTTGGCTCCTCGCGCACGATAGTTACCTTATCAACCTTGCCTCACCGGAGCCAGCGCTTTACCGCCGATCCATCGAGGCTCTCATCGAGGAATGGCAACGGGCGCACCAACTTGGCCTTGATTACCTCGTCGTCCACCCAGGCGCCCATGGCGGCGCGGGCGAACGAGCAGGACTCGAGCGCATCGTTGCCGCGTTGGCCCAAGCCCAACAGCGTTGTTCCCAGTGCTTCCCACGCCTACTCATTGAAAACACCGCGGGGCAGGGCACTTCGCTCGGCTGGCAACTCGAACAATTGGCCTACATCGTCCGCGAACTCGGAAATCCTACCTGGCTCGGTTTCTGTCTGGACACCTGCCATCTTTTCGCCGCAGGTTACCCCCTCACACCCCGCCGCGCCTGGCTCCGCACCCTCCGCCAACTCGACAGGCATCTCTCCCTGGAACGCATTTATGCCTGGCACCTCAACGATAGTGCCAAGCCTTTCGCTAGCCGCCTCGATCGACATGCCCACATCGGCCACGGCCACATTGGCCTGGAAGGCTTTCGCCACGTCCTACATTGCCGACACTTTCGAGAACTTCCTATGATTCTCGAAACCCCCAAAGGTAATCACCAAAGTACCGACTGGGATGCCCGCAACCTCGAAACGCTCCGACGACTCCTAGGCTAAGCTGGGTCGCTTCTCAATATGTATGTCTTCCTCAAGCGCCCATTTAGTTAGGAACTTTCGAAAATATCTATGCTCCAGGAAACCGCAGGACTCGAAAGTACCAGCAAAGAAGCCTCACCCGTAACCGATTCCTCCACCCCCGCGCCCCACACGAGGCACGAACTGGCCATGGTCGCGCTTAGCAGCCTAGGTCACACCTTATGTCACATTGGCGAGCTCGCCATTACGGGCGCGCTCACCGCCATCCGCCGACAGTTCGACCTCGACCCGCGCCTCGTTACCTCTCTACCTTACCTTGGTTACGTATTATTGGGCTTAGGCGCTATTCCCACCGGTTTAGCTGTGGACCGCTGGGGCTCTGGTCGCGTCCTGAAATGGTACTTCTTCGCCCTTACCGTTGCGGCCGCCTTAGTTGCCCTGGCGAACAGTCCGCTGTCGCTCTTTATTGCTCTGACCATATTAGGCACCGTGCTTAGTGTCTATCATCCTGCAGGGATTGCGCTACTTGCCAGTGGTGTTCGACGCCGCGAATGGGCCCTCGGAGTTAATGGCGTGGCGGGCAGCATCGGTGTGGCGGTCGGGCCTTTTCTGGGGGCCCTCTGGACCGGCCTTGGCTACTGGCAAGGGGCATTTTGGACAATCGCACTTATCAGCCTGCTTGCCGGCTACCTGATGCGTCCCTTAAGCAAACCACTTCCCATCTCGAGTGGCTCTAAGTCTACCCACGACCAGAACTCGGTCCAACTTATTAACCGCCCGCTCCCCTGGATAGCTATTGCTTTACTTTATCTCTGCATGGTACTGGGAGGACTTAATTATCGTGTGTTAGTCACCGCTTTACCTATACACTTAACAGGCGACGCCACTCAAGCCCAGGCCTTCGCTAAAGGAGGGCTATTTATTTTTGCGATTTTGCTAGCTGGCACCATCGGCCAATATGGCAGCGGATGCCTGGCGCAGCGCTTCGGGCCGCTTCCGATCTATACCCTCGCCGTCCTCCTCATGGCTCCGCTCGCCGCAGGTTTGGCCTCCGTCAACCACATGGTGCTCACTATACCTATAGCTGCCGGCCTTGCGGTCGCCCTCTTTGCCCAACAGCCGGTCGAGAACAGTCTCCTGGCGGAGGGCACATCAGCACGCCGATGGGGACTGTCATATGGAGCGAAATTTGCCCTCACCTTTGGCATCGGTGCGCTTGGCGCGCCTCTCGTCGGTTTCATCTGGCACTATACTGCTAAGCCCAGCATCGCTTTTTGGCTCATCACGAGCTCTGGCCTAATCATGTTAGCGGCACTAAGCGTCTTTCGTTACTTACGTCGTCGCTTCATGAATGGCTAGTGCTAGGATCTTATGCAGGGCATGCCCTATGAGCCTCGGAGCCTGCTATGAACATACCCCACTATAGCATCGAACGATTTCTCAACATCCAAGCCGCCAGTTCTCCCACATTTTCTCCGGACGGACATTATCTGGCATTCCTGACAAACATCACGGGACTCTCTCAGGTCTGGCAAGTCCCTATAATTGGTGGCTGGCCCACGCGCCTAACTTTCACACAAGAAAGCGTTCGGGGCGTCTGGTATAGCCCAGTCAGTCATGAACTTATCTTCTCGCAAGACACTGGTGGCAACGAACGCACCCAGTTGTTCCACTTGCGGGGTGTAGGCGTGGCTGCCGAGCACGGACTCACCGATGGCTGGGATTATTACGATCTCAGTCGATCTCCCGAAGCCATCCACCTCTTCGGTGCCTGGCGCCGCGACGGGAAATGGGTTTGCTTCGCAGCCAATCGCCTGAAACCTGACCGTTTCGATATCTATATTCAGGGTGCCGCTCCAAACACTGAACCGACGTTAGTGCAGACCGGTCCTGGCGGTTATTATGTGCCAGTCAGTTTTTCTCCTGATGGTCGATCCGTTTTGGTCAGCCGACCGGAGTCGAATTATAATCAAGACCTATATCTGTTAGACCTCTCCACAAAGCAAGCACGGCACTTGACACCGCACCAGGGCCATGCTCAATATGAGTCGCCTCGTTTCAGTCCAGATGGTAAGTTTATCTACTGCGTCAGTACTCATGGCGGCCGGGATCTTTTGGCATTAGCACGCATCGAACTGAGCACGGGTAAGCTCGAATATATTCACGAATCCCCCCATGAAATTGAGGCTGTCGAGCTGGCGCTTCGAGGTCCTTGGCTGGCTTGGTTGGAAAACCAAGACGGCCGATCGGTCTTAGTTTGTGCCCACCGCGAGAATCTGACTAAGCGATTTTCGCCCCACCTGCCTTTGGGCACAATTTCACAACTGGAATTCTCTCCCGATGGCTCTAAGCTCGCATTCGTCTTCAACGGGCCTAGATATAATCCGGATATTTGGCTATTAGATCTGAATACTCAGCAAGCTAAACAGCTAACGTTCAGCAGCCGTGCGGGCATCCCGTTTAGCACTCTTGTGGAGCCAGAATTAGTTCGTTATAAGAGCTTCGATGGACTCACTATACCCGCTTGGTACTACGCCCCGCGCGATGTTGAATCCAAGCGCCTGCCTCCCGTGATCGTTTATCCTCACGGTGGCCCCGAAAGTCAAACCCGACCCGAATTTAGCGCTCTGTTCCAATATTTTCTCCAAGCGGGCTACGGTATCTTTGCGCCTAATTTTCGTGGTTCTTCGGGCTATGGCTTACACTATATGAACTTAGACAATGTCACCAAACGTTTGGACGCCGTGAAAGATGTGATCTGGGGTGTCTATTGGCTGCGCGATCAAAAGAAAGCTGACCCTAGACGTATTGCCATCTATGGTGGTAGCTACGGCGGATTTATCGTCCTCGCATGTGTCACCCGATATCCCGAGCTATTTGCTGCGGGGATTAGTGTCGTCGGCATCGCAAATTTTGTCACGTTCCTAGAAAATACTGGACCGTATCGCCGGGCTCACCGCGAAGCCGAGTATGGCAACTTGCGCGAACACCGAACTTTCTTGGAGGAAATTAGTCCCATTCGCCACGTGGACAAAATTCAATGTCCCATGATGATTATTCACGGTGCCAATGATCCCCGCGTCCCGATTGGCGAAGCGGAACAAATCATCGCCGCCCTGAGAAAGAGGAATATTCCCGTAGAGTATCTACGCTATGAAGATGAAGGCCACGGCTTAGCTAAGCTGAAGAATCGCTTAGATGCTTATCCGAAAATGGTGAATTTCCTAGATAAGTACGTGAAAGCTAAATAAAGGAACGGAGATGAAGTCGCGTGAGGAGGCCTGGCAGCTGGTAAAAGAATACACAAGCAATCCAGCTCTTATTCGCCACATGCTGGCTGTGGAATATGCCATGCGCGCCTATGCGCGCAGGCTCGGCGAGAACGAAGAACTCTGGGGTATCGTCGGCTTACTTCATGATTTTGACTATGAACGCTGGCCTAACCCTCCGGATCATCCCTTACGGGGAGCGGAAATTCTCCGCGAACGAGGCTGGTCTGATGAAATTATTTATGCGATCAAGTCCCATGCCGACTATCTCCCTGACTGTCCCCGCATTCGACCGGTTGAAAAAGCGCTATATGCGTGTGACGAACTCTGCGGCTTCATTTTCGCCTGTGCCTTAGTGCGTCCTGATGGCATTCTAAGTCTCACTGCGGATAGTGTGCTCAAGAAACTGAAACAGAAAGGTTTCGCCGCTAAGGTTAATCGCGAGGACATATACCGCGGCGCACGGGATTTAGGCGTTGAATTGAAGGAGCACATTCAATTCCTTATTGAAGCCCTAAAACCGCATGCTGCCGAATTGGGCCTCACGGGCCGACCGGAAGATTCCACCACTTCCCCGTAGAGCACTATCTAACGCGTAACCTGTATATGATTGCCTTACTATGCCAGGTGGCTCACCATGGAAATACAGTTGCCAGTTAAGCAATCGGGTAATGCATACAGCCAGTTTCTGGAGGCTACACTTCGCCTTGGCATGCAGTGTGTGCCTGAAACTATTCGTCGCCGCGCCGTTCAGTTTGTACGTAGGAAGCAAACTCCTCAAGGGGGCTTTCGCGGTCGTAGCCTGGAGCCTGACATTTATTACTCTGCTTTTGCCTTGCGTGTTCTGAACCTCTCGGGCGAACTAAACGGGCAATATCTTCAGCCAACTTGCTCTTGGTTAGCTCAGCTAGGCCTGCCCTCCCAAAATCTGGTGAACCTCTATAGCTATTGCCACTGTCTTGTAACCTTAGCAGAATCCAACGACTCCAAGTTAGTTCTTATCTGGCGCCAAGCTCAGGATACATTGCCTAGGTTGTTGGGTAATTATCGCACGCAGCAAGGCGGTTTTGCCGCTCGTCCCGGGGACTCGCACCCTACCACTTATCAAACCTTCCTTGCTTTATTGTGCTACGACTTAGTAAACCAATCGCCGCCAAATCCTGAACAAATCACATCCTGGCTGATGAGTCAGCGGCGGCCTGACGGCGGTTTTGCTGACCACGAACTCGCCCCACTCAGTGCTACTAACCCCACCGCGGCCGCACTAGCTAGTTTATTTATGACAGGTGGTATATCCGACGAACTCCGTGAACAAGTCATTAGATTTCTCCTGCATCTCTACGTTCCCCATCTGGGATTTCGTGCTCATACTCGCACTCCCATACCTGATCTTCTTTCGACATTCACTGCCCTTTGGACTCTATGGCAACTAGGGGCATTTAATCTGTTTGACATCGAGCAGCTATATTACAGTATTGCCGCCTATCAACACTCCTGCGGCGGATTTTTTGCTCACCTGGCAGATTCACTAAGCGGACAAGCGGCCTCAGAAGAATCGCTTGAGGCTGATCTGGATGTAGAATACACGTTCTACGGCCTGGCCAGCCTTTCGTTATTAACGCTGCACCGTCGAAGGGAAAATATGAACCTGCTCACGACGGCACATCAAAACGACAAGGGGACTTAGTCATGTTGAGAAGATGTACATATATATTCACGGCAATGCTCGTCCTACTTGCCACGATCAACGCTCAAAGGTCGGCTAGAGAAGCGATCAAAACTTTTCGCATCGCCGATGGATTGGAGTGGCATCTGTTCGCCAGCGAGCCGATGTTTACGAATCCCACCTGCATAGATGTTGATCACAAAGGGCGTGTCTGGGTCTGTGAGTCAGTGAACTATCGCTGCCGCTTACGCAATCAACCTCTCAACAGGCCGGCCGGAGATCGAATCGTAGTGCTTGAAGATGCTGACGGTGATGGCCGCGCTGATCGCGCAACCACCTTTTATCAGTTCTCTGATTTCGTAGCTCCACTAGGTATTGCAGTTGCGCCCTATCCCGACAAGCCAGGACAGCGCATTTATGTTTGCCACTCACCTTACATTTATCTTTTTGAGGATACTAATGATGATTTGCAGGCGGATGATAAGCCCAGAATATTAGTCCAGGGTTTTCGTGGATACGACCATGATCACGGGGTACATGGAATTCATTTCGGGGCCGATGGCAAACTATATTTCACTTGCGGTGATGCTGGTATTGATGGGATACGCGACCGGTGGGGCAAAGTCTGGAAAACTAATAGTACGGATTGCCGTGCGGGGACAGTCTGGCGGTGCGACCCCGAAGGCGCTAATCTAGAGATGCTTGCCCATAATTTTCGCAACCAGTACGAGCCGGCTATAGATAGTTTTGGTACTTTATTCGTCTCGGATAACGATGATGATGGTAGCCAGCAGAGCAGAATCTGCCATGTCTTATTCGGGGGCAACTATGGTTATTGGCCGCGCGGGCCGAGAGAATCTCATTGGCATGAAGAACAGCCTGGCGTCGTGCATAAAGTATTACGCACATGGTTCGGCTCACCCACAGGTATGGCTTGGTATGAAGGGAACATGATTCCCTGGACCGGCGGACGGAATGCCAAGGAGTATTATGGCCGACTATTGCACACTGACGCCGGCCCACGACAGGTACGCATTTATTATGTTCGCATCAAGGGCTCAGGTTTTGATATAGATCGTGAAGATATAGTTACCTCAGAGGACAATTGGTTTAGGCCTTCCGATATCTGCGTGGCTCCCGACGGCTCGATTTTTGTCAGCGACTGGTATGATCCGGGCGTTGGTGGTCATGGGATGGGAGACACAGCGCGCGGACGCATATACCGATTAACATCTAAGGGACAGCTGACCTATCGGATACGACCACCGGACTACTCTCATGAACATGGCATTCTTGTAGCACTGAGATCACCGAACCTTGCAACGCGCTTCGGAGGTTGGCAGGCCGCACAACGCTTAGATACGAATCATTTAGCTCGACTACTATGCAAGGAAATAGAGAAGGAAAGTGATCTGACAGTATGCGCTCGCCTGGCCTGGCTGCTTACTCGAACTGATGACTGGTATGAATATTGGCCTCTCCTTGCCCAAAAGAGTGATGATGTTCGCTGGCTAATGATGCTGGTCAGGATAGCTAAAGACCGTGCTGGCAAGCTTTATCAAGCTCCCCAAAAGATACAGCACTGGCTAGAAAGCCAAATTCGAGCAGAAACGCCATTACCCGTGTTACGGGAGATAGCACTAGCTCTGCGCGATGAAACACCCCAGTACGCTAAACCCATGATCTATAAACTGGCCCGTCTCTATCCTGGTCAGGAACATTTTTATTTAGTGTCGCTGGGCATAGCAGTCGGGCATTATGATGCCGCAAGACGGCAGGTTCTCTTAGAAGATTTTGAAAAGTTTTTCCCGACATGGGATGAACGCAGTCTAGATTTGATCTGGGAATGGCGGCCACCGCAAGTGATCGCTCAGTTAGATAAATACATCTTGAATACACGTTTGCCGTTGGAACAACGGCAACGCCTGGTGGATGTCTTAGCCCATACTGACGGTACGTCAGGTGGAGAGGTCATGTTACGCGTACTAACTGCTCCAGAGCCTGCCATACGAGGTCGGGCGCTGCATTGGTGCAAGTTGTACCTGCCGACTAAATGGTCATCGCTGCGTACCAGTCGGCAGCTAGAATTGCTTATCAACGATTGGCTCGAACGGCAGAACTTAGCAGCCTCGGCGATGGAACTTATTACCTCACTGGAATCCGAAGCCTGGATACCTAAGCTTAGTGCCCTTGCTGCCAAGGAGCAAAATCCCGTGGATTTGCGTCGTCAAGCCTTGGAGACTCTAGGCGCCATTCGCTCACCGCAGGCTAGCGAGGCATTGGCAAGGTTCTTATCTAGTCCCGACTTAGCTAAGACGGCAATTAACTCCTTAGGTCGGCAGGGAACATCGAATGCCCTGAGGATTTTGACAATTGCATTGCGGAGCAAGGATCAAGAGTGGGAAATCAAGATGGATATTGTCGCGGCACTCGCATCATTTCGCGCCGGTGCATTGTGGCTGCTGGAGCACATTCAAGAATTGGAAGCACCCGTGCGGGCGGAAGCGATTCGTTGGTTACGTAATAGTCCCTTTCAAGACTTACGCAATAAGGCCTTAATAATGTTTCCTGTAACAAAATTAAGTCCTCAACGGCTCCCTGAGATCGCTCAACTAGTACTCCGTCGTGGGGACGTTCAGAACGGCAAACGGCTCTTTTTTGAAAATAAAGACCTAGGCTGCTCACGGTGTCATGTTGTGAATGGTCAAGGAGGTAAGATTGGCCCGGAGCTTAGCACAATCGGATCGAAAGCGAGTAAGGAAAATCTGTACGAATCCATCCTGTACCCGGATCGGGCTATTGCAGACCAGTTTATTCAGTGGCTTGTCGAAACTAAGCAGGGCGTTGCCGTGCAGGGTATCCTGGTTGAAGAAACGCCTAATTACTTAGTCTTGCGGGATGCGAACGGAAAGGACTGGAAAATTACGAAGCAGGACATTATGGAACGCATCAAAAGTCCTCGTTCGCTGATGCCGAGCGACCTCGTTCAATACATGAGTGAACAGGACTTGGTGGACTTGGTTGAATTCCTCCAGACTCTGCGGTCTAGTCCGGAAAAGAAGCCTTAGTGACGTCGGTCACCTAAAACCATCGACAGAGAAGAAAAGAATTGTTTACTACTATGAGGCAGGATTTTATTCAATATGATGCGAATGTTCGCTATGGCCTTATGTAACCCCTGCGGAGGTAAAGATGATTGATTTTGACAAACAAGGAGGATTGATTCCAGTGATAGCACAAGATGCGGAAACTGGTGAGGTATTGATGCTCGCATGGATGAATCGTGAGGCTTGGGAGGAGACACTGCGCACCGGGCGGGCTTGTTATTATAGCCGCAGTCGCCATAGGCTTTGGCGTAAAGGAGAAGAAAGCGGTCACTGGCAGGAGGTTATTAGCATCCATTTAGATTGTGATGGGGATACCTTACTTCTGAAAGTTAGGCAGCTGGGCGGGGCTGCCTGTCACACAGGTTACCGAAGCTGCTTCCATCGCCGTTATGAGGCAGGCGAGTGGCACATCATCGGAGAACGCGTCTTTGATCCGGAGCAGGTATATAAGAAATCTTCGGGGAGCTCACCCATCTGACTAGTAACTGCAAAGATGCATGACTGTAACTTAGCTGAATTAGTTAGCTAGTTGATGGTTGCATATATTAGCCTCTACAAACAGTGCGACCCGGGCGATTAGAAAAACCTGATACCAAGTATCTAGTTTCTCAATGTCCCATTTAGGAATTGAATGAAAGCAACGCTTAGGCAATTGTCTAGTATGTTATAACGCGAGGACTATTACATGGCCTAGTGACACTATCTAGGCTGGTCTCGTATGATTTAGCCAAAATGTTATTCGACCGTACACAGACAGAGAGAGCCGATGTCCTAACAGACATTTTGAGAGCATCAGTTACCTTGCTTACCATAAAAAACGGGCGGAACATCAACGTAGCATAGGAAATACTCATGATAATGCAAATAAGGAGAGGATAAACTTTCGTGAGTAATAGAGCATGTGCAGAGTCAACATTGCACTCTCGGATACCCGTGAGTATGACTACCACGTTGGCTGTTGCGATGGCAAAGGCTGTACAGCATCGCATGAAAACGCAAGGCTCTTAGCGAGGCGCAAGGTGACCTTAGGCCCTTGACGCATGATTTGGAGGGAGCTATGAACCAGGCTGATTCTGCCACCATTCAACTATGCTCAGATTATAGGCATCTGAAATAGCATCAACAGGAACGCCAAACTGTATTATTTGGAGACTAATATCCATGTTGGCTGCTAGTCCGTGAAAAGATGACTGACTACTAATTAAGTCTGGCCGAATTTCGGACTTAATTTTGTACGATTGAGCGCCTTGGCGTTAGATAGAATAATTTGGCTTGTTCGTGAGCTATGGATCAAACTTTGAGGTTGGCCAGGGAAAGCTTAGGATGTTGATAGGACTTATACTTAGAGCCAGCTGCGACCTAAGCGGTTAGGGCTTATCAGAAACGGGCAGAATGCGAATCTGGGCTTGGGCGCGGAGTTGCCGAACCAGTTGCTCGCGGAGTTGTTCTGCTAGAACACTAAGCACTGCATCTTTAACATCCTCAAACTTGACAGCACGTCCGGGTTGTTTAGCAGTAACCAGGATGAGGTGGTAACCGAATGGTGTTTCGATAGGTGGACTTACTTGTCCAACAGGGAGGGAGAAAGCGGCAGCGGCAAATGGTTCTACCATGATGCCAATTCGGGGAAATGAGCCGAGGTCGCCGCCACGTGTTTTTGATGGACATTCGGAATGTTTGATAGCCCATTCGGCGAAGACCTCGGTCAGGAGCCTTGCTTGCAAAGTCTGACGTTCCTGAGCATTAGCAGGTTGGCTTTGGGCTAAGCGTTTTTCCATTTCTGCCAGGATGCTCTGACGAAGGTTTTCGGCTTTTTGGCGAGCGCTTTGTTTCTTTTGTGCATCAGCATCGGTTGGACATGCGATCAAGATGTGCCGCGCTTGTACGGTGGTTCCGTCGAACCATTCGGGATGTTGCTCGAAAAACTTGCGAAGGGCCGGTTCGGGAAGTTGGCTCTCAACGTAGCGTTCCCATCGGAGGTCTGCGGCGATTTGCTCCTGCAGTTCGGATTCAGTAAGGGAAAGCTCTTGCAATAGCTTCGCGAAATCGTGGCCGCTGCGTTTTACTTCTTCTCGGATTTGTTGGTAGCGTTTTTGCACTTCCTCTGGAGGGCTAGGAATTTTAAGCTGTATCAGATGTTGGTCGAGAAGCGCATTATCTATGAGTCGGTCGAGAATTTCCTGTCGAACCTTGGCGCGGTGTTCTGGAGGGATACGTGCGAGAGCACGTTGCACGTCTTTTTCGTGGATAGGTTGTCCGTTGACGATGGCTGCTGGTTTCAGTTCTTGATTTTGGCCTGCCGCATCTGGAAGCAGGAACGCCAGCGACCAAGTCGTGCATACTAAAGCGTAAAAAGCAGGTCCAACCCAGGCACGTCGTCGGCCCCGGACGCTCTGTTGCCGTGGTAAGAACAATCCTTTTCGCTTTGGTGCCGTCCGAGCGCTAGGTGCATCCTCATAGCTAAGTTTTGTCTCCGGATTTCGTGACTGCGACATTACCTTTTCCCTCCTTGGAATGCACAGGCCGATTGCAACGGGGCGATTGTAACAAAAGCCGTTTCAACATGCCAAGGTCAGAATCCGCTGGAGCGTGTCTGCGAAGAGAACACCTTCTCAGGTCAAGCGAAACAACGGCACTGGTGGGAAAAGGGTGCAACCAAGGAGAGCAGTGAGTTGTGACAAGCAAATGGCAGCGTGTGAGTCGCTGCGCTTGCCGTCCCTACTGATATGGACTACCCTCAGGGAGTGCTAAAGAAGGTTGTGCCGGGGGAGGCGGTATTGTCGAGAGCGGGGGTGCTCCTGGAGTTGGAAGCAGTGCCTGCGGGTTGGCTTGTTGGAAGGCCTCATGCAAGCGGCGTATGTCCTCGCGTACTGAGAAGGCGCGGAATTCACGTAGTTCGAGAAAGGCCGGGCCAACCAATATGATTACCGCTGGAATAAATAAACAAAGTACGGAGGGAAACAGCATCCAAAAGGAGGCGCGATTGGCGATGCCATCGGCTTGCTGACGTAAGGCAGTGCGCATCGAGGAAGAGTACTCTAGGAGTCCGGCGGCGATGTCGGTGCCAAGTCGCTCTGCCTGTCCCAGAACGACTGCGAGATTTTGAACCTCGGCGACTTGAGTGCGGTCGGCAAATTGCTGCATGGCGAAGGCAAGGTTACGTAATTCGGCTTGTTGCGCTGCAAGGAGAAATTCATCGGCGAGAATTGGATAGGGCCGCCGTAATTCCTGACTAACGCGATAGAGCGCCTGTGGCACGTTCATACCCGCGGTCAAACAGAGAGTAAGCATGTCTACCGCATGGGGCAGGCCGCGTTCCATGGCGCGGGCCCGCATGCGTCCACGTAAGACGACGAAAGCCCGTGGTAAGCTAAAGCCAAGCGCAGCTAAGATTATGCCCGCGACCAATACGCGGGTGATGAGTTCGGGCTGGACTAGCAAGGCCAAGATCAGCGCGCCGATAATGGGCAACAAGGTCAGAGCAGTCCGTAGGGCGAGATAGTAGGGGAGTGCGTTGGTATGGTAATAGCCAGCGGCCCAGAGATCGCGTTGCAGCTCGGTCCGCATGGCTTCCGGAGTAGGCAGACCGCGTGCTAAAGCCTCAGCTACCGGTCCTAACGTCAACTCACCTGAGGAAGGCGTGGTAGTCTCTTTGCGACTATGATGGCGCTTGCTCCACCAGTTGGCCAATCCCTGTACCAGCGCGAAGGCAACCCCCGCGGCCAGGCAGAAAACCAACATGGGCACAAGCCAGCTCCAGGCAGTCATGTGGACTGTCCTCAAGCAGAATGCATTTTCGTGAGTCGGACTTCAATACGCTTAGTAGTCCACCCGTAAAATCCAGTAAATCCACAACAAGCCGATCACTTCCAGTATGGCGGCGACGGCTAGGGCGCTTAGCCCGGCACTGGTTTGGAAAAATCGCCCGACGTAATCAGGCTGCCAGTACCACATGCCGATGAACAATACTGGCACAGATAACGCGATCGCAAACGCGGTAATTCGGGCCTGCGCTGTCACGGTGCGGAAATATTGGCGGAATTGATTGCGGTCGCGGACACTGGCGGCTAGGCGGTCTAACAACAAAGGCAGGTTGCCTCCAGCGGAGCGGTGTAAGGCGATCAGAGCTACCAGCAAGTTGAAATCAGGCAGCTGGATGCGTCGCGCCGCAGATTCTAATGCCGCTGATGCGCTTAGGCCGAGATACATTTGCTCAGCAATGCGACGAAACTCCCGCCCTAGGGCATTGGGCGTTTCTTCGCCTACGTGCGCAATCGCTTGTTCCAGGCTTAAGTTAGCACGTAAAGAGCGGGACAGGCTGAAAATGACGTCGGGAAGTTGGCGCTGCATGTTTTCCCGCTGCTTACGGGCATAATAGCCGAAGACGGCCAAGGGGAGCATGGCGCCCACGAATAATCCCACAGCCACGCCAATGACATTTTCCCACCATAAATATCCTGCAGCAGCTCCGATGCACGCACCTAGTGCCAGCCAGAGCGCACCTGCGGTAGCATCTAAACCTAAACCACTTCTCTCTAAGAGCAGCTGAAACAGATAGTCAAGGCGGTCGCGCAGATTTTCTGGAGGAGCGGCGGCCTCTTGCGCCGAGCGTAGGACTAAGGTTTCCGCGGAGGGATCCGAAGTGAGCTGGCCTGCCCGGGTCTTGGCCCGCTGCTTTTCCCACCAGCGCAGCACCGCTAAGGCCAACAGCATGGCTAGGCCACCGCTAACGACCAGTGTTAGAAACATGAGCAATTTTGTTTCTGGCATGTTACTCGTTCCGTTTGCCTAATCGGTGAGCAAAATGCCCTTCAATACCACCAGCGACTTAGTAAGCATTCTCTGTGCCAGAGCACTTAGAATGGGACACAGTTTTGCCGCTGGAATAATGCGCGAACTCCTTTCTGCCTCTTCACGGGTACACCTGTGCGTCAAGTGAAAATGGGAGTTAGCTTCCTGGAAGCTAGTAGGATGTAAAGTTATTGCTTCTTTGGTGTTAGTGCGGTACTTCCAGTTCGTTACGCTCGGTCAATTTCTCAGGAACGGGTGAGGTTTGTACGATTTCGAATTCCGCGGGAATGGTGCGCTTGGCAAAGAGGCTCTCCGGTAACTCAATTCCTGCGGCGCGAACTCGCTCCAGACAGCGAGGAATCTTGCCTGTGGCGTAGAATTCGCCGTACGCCACACCATTTCGTACGCCATACTGGCGAAAACCAAAAATGTCACGTACCACGTAGTTGCGATTACGCAGGCCGACCAGTTCGGAAATCCTGGTCACTTTGCGGGCGCCCCCTTTAAGACGAGTCAAATGAACAATGAAAGTAATCGCAGAAGCAATATATTGCCGGATAACAGTAATGGGCATTTCGTAGCCGGCCATCATGACCATCATTTCCAGGCGTGCTAGAGCATCGCGAGTGTCGTTAGCATGAACCGTGGTTAGCGAGCCTTCATGCCCCGTGTTCATCGCCTGCAACATATCGAGCGCTTCTGGGCCGCGACATTCGCCGATGATAATGCGGTCGGGCCTCATCCGCAGCGCGTTACGCACCAAGTCGCGCTGGCGAACTTCACCGACACCTTCCAAATTGGGCGGGCGAGTTTCCAGCCGAACTACGTGCGGTTGTTGTAATTTCAGCTCCGCGGAGTCTTCGATGGTGATTAACCGTTCCTCGGGCGGAATATAGCGCGACAACACGTTGAGCAACGTGGTCTTCCCAGTGCCAGCCCCGCCGGAGATGACCATGCTGATTCGTGCTTCGACTGCGGCCCGTAACAGGGCAAGAAACTCAACGGGCATAGTGCCATTCTGAATCAGGTCTTCGGCAGTCAAGCGAACACCAAATCGGCGAATCGAGAGCACTGGCCCATCCAGAGCCAACGGGGGCGCAATGGCATTGACGCGGGAGCCATCGGGTAACCGTGCGTCTACCATCGGCGACATTTCGTCCAAACGCCGGCCAACCCGGGCTACAATGCGCTGAATCATTTGCATGAGATGCTCGTTGTCGGCAAAACAAATAGGCACTTGCTCAAGTCGGCCGTTGCGCTCCACATAAACTGTGTTCGGACCATTGACTAAGATGTCGCTAATGGTAGGGTCGTTCATAAGGGGTTCGAGAGGCCCCAAGCCAAACACTTCGTCCAGGATCTCGTTGACTAACCGTTCTTTATCTGGCGGCGAATATGCTTGACATTGCGGGACAGTTTCAACAAGTTGGTGAGCCAGCTTTCGTACTTCCTTGCGTAACCTTTCTTGTCCCCATCTGCTCAACCTCGATAGGTCGAGCATCTCGACAATCTTACGGTGAATTTCAGCCTTTAGTTTCTGCCACTGCTGAAGTGGTGGTGCACTGCTTGCTTGTCCGGGATAGAACATTGTCGCCTCGAATTCCGCGCCAGACTCCTTCCCCGCTTTCGCGCACAGCCTTATTGGCTCCCCCTGCCTTGCGCGTACCTCACGAGAGCCACTGGGTTATAGAAAATTTATTCAACTAATTTTATGCGCACCAGGTAAGGATTAGGCTGGCTAAGGTAAGGATTCTGGACAGCTTCATCTGTATCCTCTTGGCTTCGTTTAGGCGTAGCAGTTATGGCAGTACGAGTGATCAACACGCGAGGTTGCAGTGTCAATTCCAAATATGACCCTGTCGACTCGCGGCCGTTGGAGCTTATCAACTGTGATCGCAAGATTCGTGCCGCAATAAAACCATTCACCGCCACTTGAAGTGGTGGATCGGAGCCAATAGATACAGAAAACCTAGTTGTGGAGTTCGGCAAGAAAGCGGTAAACAAGGGCCAGATGCGTACTTCTTTTCGTTCCGTAAGACCTGACAATGCAGCCAGCAAGTTGGCCAGTTCCTGCCCTTGGAGACTCGGAACAGCAGGCCATGCAGCTACGGGACGAAAACCAACGTCGGGATCTATCTCAAATCGCCCTGCGAACTCGTCGTTGACCAAATCCATGGGTAAGACCCCTGAGGCGGTTTGCCGAATGACCTCGGCCCAGGAATGAGTTCCCAGTTGTAAGACGCAGGCATTACCTGGCTCAATCCGATCGACGCGACCTGGGCCAGTGCTCCCATTGCGAGTCAAAGACGCACTCGCCTGCGCAGATTGGACCGGCAAACGAATGCGCACAGTAACCACGCGCTGCCCCTTTTCGTCGTATGTCGATGGCATGCGATAACCAGCGGCTAGTTGGCTTTCCCAACAGTCAGCAGTTTGGCCCGTCGGGTCAGACAGTATTGCCAAGGGAATGAGGGGAACCGGCAAGCCGTCAGTGCATTGGAAGCCAACGACGTGGCGCTCTAACACAGCCACTGCGCTGGCCTGGACTTCAGCCGAGGTCCAACCGAACAGCGGGCCAAAAAGTAGTCCTGGAGCGTTGCCACGTTTTTTGTCCCGACGCAGGGTAATTCGCACGGCGTTCAGCCACGGACTGTCTAAATCTTGCTTTCGTGCAGGCACAAAACCATGAGTAAGCTCGTAGAAACCCAGCACTAGGTCGCCAGTTGGCTCGTTATCGGGATTAGGCACAAATGTTGTGGATAAATCGCGGCCTGTTTGCACGAGACAACGATTGACCTCCTGCTCGACGGCAGACAGGATTTCGTCCCCGCGGAGTCCCTCCGGCGTTAGTTGCGCAGCCCAACCGTGCGCTGCAGCTAGTGCAGCGGCATCGGCGGCCGTGCGAAGCTCCGCTTGCGCATTCCAAACGAGGCCAGCGTCGCACACCAACACCAGCACAGCCGATACTACCCCGAGCAAAAGCAGAGCCCAGAACGTAGCGGTGCCTCGCCGTAATTTCATACCTTTCCTCATTCTCCTACGACGATCAGCTAAATCCTAGCACGCAAAACAGCGCGGGCTTCGGGCATTTCAGACGCCGCACCGACCGTTGCCGCTGATGCCATATGGTCTAACCATGGCTCGGGCAAAGCAACATAACACACCAGGCTCTAGCGGACTGAACCAGCCGCTACAGGACGGGCAGGCGGTCACCCGCCCCCGCTGCGACCGGTTGCGCGGCCAGTTTCGGGTTCGCCCACCACTTCGGGGGGGCGGTATTGCAGACGGATCGCCTCCCCGACCCAGACCAGTTCCCCGGCTTCGTTCAAGACTTCATAACGGGGCAATTTGTAAGCAGCGGGCATTGTGACGGTGACGGGAAAGGTATGGGGTTCTCCAGGCTTCACGCCCACGATTCGCTGCACTGTGGTTGGCGGCGGAGGAGCCGGAGGCTGACGGAGACGCAAATCCAGAATCCGGGCCAGATCCTGATCCGAAATCATGCGTTCCCCCCGCAACACGTCGCGGACGCGGAAGTTTTCCAACCGGTATTCTTCACTCCCGCGCAAATGGTACGTCAGGTACCGTTTCGGATCGTCTTCCGGTAACTTGGCGAGACTGGCTTCGTATTCCAGAATTTCCTGGGCCGTCATATTGACCAGCCGCGTCGGAAACACGCCTTGGTCGTCTCTAAACGCTTCACGACGTTTTTCAAGTTCCAATCGGCGTTCGACGTCGCTGATCGGAATCAGGGAAATCGTCCCTCGATCCTTGGCATACTCCAACAGAGCAGCACGATACGGATCGGTTTCCACAATGAAGTTAGTCAAGCAAGGAAGATAATTGAGACAACGGGGCCATAAGGTGTTACGCCGCACTATGACACGCGCATCGCGCACGAGGACTCCCTGCATGGTCGCGGGCAAACCGAGTCGGCATAACTCGGCGGAAGACAGGCATTCGGGAAGGGCCTCAACCGTGGTCTTTATAAGTACATCCACATAGTCGCCGACACGAATCAAACCCCCGCCCGCTTCCGTCACCGGCAATTGCAAATTGACCGTGCGCATCCCCGGCGTGATTCGCTCCGCGAGTTGTTCCTTATAAGCGTCGAGCGGCTCCAAAGCATCCTCGGTAATGGGCTGGTCGGCGGGGATGGCTTTGAGGGCAACACGCCCGACTGCGGCAGGAACGTAGGCCGGCAGTAGCCGCTGGCCTTCGTACTGTTTCAATTCGTTAGCGCGCGCCAACCGCACGCGCACATCCTCTTCCGTGATACATTTTCCCACGTAGATATTCCGTGCCGCTACCAGAATCTGATTCCCCGCCACTGGCTGCGGTTGCGCCTGCGCATCGGCGGGTCGCAAACCGAACCACTCCGGTCGGAGCCAGCGTACCAGCACGACAATCAACAACCCGACGACAATAGCAATGATCGCTGCTAATATGGTGCTCGGTCTCATAGTGGTCTTCTCCCGCTCGGTGACAATCTCCGTTCATTTTGGGTAAGCGAAAAAGACGGTCTGACGCTTCCGGCCCGCGCCAGCCAGGTGCCTATCTTGCCTCATTCTCTGCGCCAGACCGTATGCACCTCCAGTATCTGCCCCTGCAAGCTGAACCCCACCCAACGGAGCAAATCCGGGGCCGCGCTCGTAGCCGGCAAGCGGAGCACAACCGTAACTGGTGCTCCAGGCGGGATCTCCGCGGGCCGAACTACTGCACGTCCCTGCTCATCAAGCAGGCTCAGCTCCGCATCCACAGATTTCCCTGGTCCCAGATATTGCTCGAGCGTGGCTCGCAGTTGCGCAGGTTCCTGACCAAGGGCAGCCCGCCGTCCCACTTCCCGGCACGCGCCCCACAGCTGATGCCGCGCATGGATGAGGAGACCTAACTCTAGTCCGCCCAGCACCACGATGAGCAACACCGGAAACACCAGCAGCGTTTCCAGCGTCGCTGAGCCGAACCGAATGTGCCGGCTTGGATGCAAGCGGTTCATGACTGCATCACCTTTTGAGCGAGCTCGTCGTTGTATTCGAGAACCACTTGGGGAGGTGTAATTCGTCGCGGAATTTCCAGGCGAGGAAGAGCACCAGACTCAGGGCTAATGGAAACGAAAAGCTCATTAGCCGCTTCGGGCGTTGTCCCCGCGCCAGCATCTCCTGCACCGACAGTTCCTTCTCGGCCCGTCGGCGAGAAGAAAGGTCGGGAAGGGACTCGCGCGGCCCTTGGGTGATCAGCCCGTACAACGCCTTGAGCGTTGCTAGGATAGCCACAAGCACAATGCTAATGCCCAGCACCCATAGGGACAGCACCGGGCCGATCCACGCTCCGATGGCTGCGAAGAGTTTGACGTCTCCGCCGCCACACGTGCGCAGCAGCCACAACGCAAAGAATAGGCCAAACCCCGTGAGAAATCCAGCCAGGGCGAACAGCAGGCCGTCTAGCGCACCGAGCCAGATGCCGTGGGGCAAGACCCAAACGCTCTTTTCGTGCAACCCGAGCCAGGCACCGCGCACCAAGTTCGCCAACAGACCAAGTCCGAAAAGCGTGACCGTCAGTGGCTTAGGAATCAGGTAGCGACGAAAATCCATGTAAGCCGCCACGAACACTATCGCCCATAACAGCGCTAACCACCCCCAACCGAACCACGCATTCGGAAAGAATAGTGCCATGCCTCATTGCCCCGATACAATTGCCGCACACGAAGTTACCATTTTTAGACTTCAAGCCAGCTCCCGGCCGATTAATAGCAGTATAGCTGCCAAATTGCTGCCAGCTCGCTGCTATTGGCGTCCTGACAAGTTGTGGTCAAATTCCCCAACTGGAAAGATAATAGCAACCTTATGAACGACTTCATTAAGGCAGTTGGGCGGAGCCCAAAGGACTCCGCCCTGTCACGGGCACATTTAGGTGTCAGGACTTCGGCCGGTAAGGTGCCATGCCTGCTTATTCGTCGCAGGCCCCGCCAAAACGATTGACTGTGCGCTGTTCCTCGCAGGTATCTATATCATACGTTCGGGCAGCCCCATCGCTGAATTCCGAGCCACCTACCGAAGCACAGCAACCAACTACCCCCTTGTAGAGGTATTTAGTGTTCATATTACCGATGGCGTTAGCGAGGTCTTCAAACTCATTGAGCACGGCTTGCTGAACGCTTTTGAGTCCCACGACCAGTGCCAAGACCAAAATGGTCGCCAGTATAATCCATTCAAAAGACAACAGCGCACCGGAGTCATCATGCCACCATCGCAGTAAAAAGTGCCGCATAACCCCTTGCCCCTCCTCGCGTTACCGCAGAAAATTCGTGTTTTTAGGCACGCACTGGGTGGCCGGCTTCTCCTAGCCCAGCCACCCACGTGCAGCTCCTGGAGGTTGATAACCTGGAAACCTATTCGTCGCAGTTACCACCGACACGGTTGAGCGTGCGCTGACCTTCGCAAGTGTCAATGTTATAAGTACGAGCGGCGCCGTCATTGAAAGCCGAGCCGCCTACAGAAGCGCAGCACCCACTGGCTCCAGAATACTGGTAGGTCGTGTTAATGTTGCCGATGGCGTTGGCCAAGTCTTCAAATTCATTGAGCACGGCTTGTTGCACGCTCTTCAGGCCGACGACCATGGCCAGCACCAAGATCGTCGCCAGCAGGATCCACTCGAAGGACAGCAAGGCACCACTGTCATCGTGCCAGAGCTTGAGCATGAGACTGCGCATGGCTCACACCTCCCGTAGATGAGCACCACACATTGATGAGGGGAAAGCCCTACGACCGCCGTAGAGCTAAAAATCCCGCGTAAGCGCCAAAGCCTAGCCATTTTCTAAGTCTCGTTGGCTCAACATAACGCAACTTTCGCGCCACATTAGCAAAACTTCTCCAGCCGAAAAATGAAGAAGCCAATCAACGAAGTCCAGTCTCTGCAAAAGTTTGTGATTCATCTCTCAATCCGGTATTGTGGTGCACAAGGCAAGAGAACCGGAATTGACAAAAGGTGTAAATCAAAGCGGTTTACAATTTGTAAACTACCGTAAACACTTGTTAGCGCCCGACTCGGCCCCGGCATTATTATCTATTACCACCATCGAGGAACAACGACGGGGCAATTTCACCGTGAACGTCGTACCGCGGCCCACCAGACTTTCCACACGTATCCGCCCCTGATGCGCTTCGATGATCTGCCGACATATCGTCAGGCCCAAGCCCGTGCCGCTGGGTTCTCGTTCGTCGGCAGACTTGGTGGTGTAGAACGGTTCAAAGATGAGGCGGAGTTTCTCAGCTGGGATCCCGACTCCCGTATCTTGCACCGCGATTTCCACCATGTCTGATTCGGGATTCTCGCGAACTGTAATGCGTAAACGACCTCCTCGAGGCATGGCTTGGCGGGCGTTGGTAATGAGGTTGAGCAACAGTTGCTGAATCTGTCCCGCCACCACGGGAGCCTGTGGTCGCCCCTGGTAATCCTTTTCGAGGCGAATGTGATGGCGCTGCAAGTCCTTCTCAACCAGCGTTAGTACTTCCTCGACCAGCGCTACTATATCCGTCATTTCGCGCCGCAGAGTTTCCTGCCGCAACAGGCCAAGTAAACTATTACAAATCGTGCTGCCGCTTTGCCCCGCTCTGAGAATACGCTGCAGTGCATCGCGCCGCTCGTCTTCAGATTCCGCCTCCAGACCGAGCTTGGCAAAGTTGATGATGGTAGTCAGCAGGTTGTTAAACTCGTGAGTAATGCTGGAAGTAAGCAGGCCAATCTGGCTCAACTTCTGCAAACGCAGCACTTGCTGGCGTAATTGCTCAATCTCCTGAGCTGCACTGTGCTCCACCCAATAAGTGGTCACCATTTCACCTCCTCACCGCTTTTCCGTCGCCGGAAACTGCCTTTCTGACCCAACCATTGAACTGACATGCTAAGGTATCGGCTATGGCCGCCCATCCCCTTCACCGTAACTCTCGCTGGCCAAAGATTTAAAAATGACGCCCTTATGGCGACTCTGGCAAGCTCTGACAAGCACGCACGTAGCGGCGACTAATGATTCTTCAAGCCCTAACGCGGTCAAGACAAACTAGGCAAACATCACCCCCTATAGTGGAGCAAAGACATATCCGAGGCTGGCCCAACCCGTAATTAGCAGCTTGCGTCTCAGTTTGCTAATTCATGTTTCTCGCGTAAATTTGCCGTTGGCCTGGCTCACCCAAAGTAGCAGTGCAACTCTAACACCTGTCCTCGGGTTGGCTCGCTTACCGATCTAACTATCCCAGCTCGCAGTGTAGTCAACTAACGATAACAAACGCTTACGGCTAAGCCATGCGTAGGCTAGAGCGATACACTAAGCTCTGGTTTGACTTACTAGGGAATTAGCCAAGTTCCGGCCAAGTTGTCGAAGTAATAAAGCTCAACAATCGCCGACCAAGGTATTTGTTGCTATAAGTCAGAAGTGTAGAAGAAACGCGGGCGGGACTAGCAGCAAAATGTTTGATATAGGAGGGCCGAACATGCGCAGAATGACCATGGCCTTAGTGCTCATCTTGGCAGTTTCTGGGTGTCGGGGAGGCGGAATAGGAGCCGTGCCGCGAAAACTGCCAGTCAAGCCAGTGTCGCCGCCCCCATCGGCCAAGCCAGTGTCGCCCGTTATACAGCGAAAAACGCCTCATTCCCTTAGCAGTCCAGCCCTTGCCCAGGGTCGGGTCAATCCCTTAGCTCAACCGACACCGAAGCCATCTCATTGGCAAGAGATTTCGCGGGAGGTCTGCCAACAGCTCGCTGAACATTATTTTCGCCGCCAGTCGCAGCCCTTCCAATATCCGAATCAGCCGGTTAAATCCAGGTCTGTGCTTGATCCTGAAACCGACAGACTGCTCCGATTAATAGAACTCGAAATGGCGCGGGCAGTGAGGGAGCAACGCGCCTTTGGTGGGAATAACGGGACAGTGCGGGTATTGGGTATTCAATTGCAGAATCGCATCTACGTGGAAGAGAAAGGCCAGTCGTACCTGGTAGCTCAAATCCAATCGAGTAACAACCCAGCTTTATTAGCTGGGGACGTGATATTTGCTGCAGATGGCATGCTGTTAGCGCCGGGCCAGGATCTCACCGTGATTTTGAATCGTCCAGGCGCTACCGAGCCTGCCCTGTTGCTGGTGCTTCGCCTCGGCGAGTTCACGGTCGTACCCGCCTTCACCACCATAGTCAGATACCAGCCCCAGGAAATAAACCAGCGCCGCGTTTTAGATGCGGCCGAAAAAGTTTATCTCGATCTTCAGGTGAGTCAGGGCATCATTCGCAATCCCGCTTGGTGAACATTGCGATAGACCTAGGTAATACTAAGTCCAGTCCCAACTGTAGGACAAGGCTCCTAACGCAGTAGGCATTTGCGCGCATTTTACCCAAGCTGCAAATCACTAACGAAGACGAGGCAATGCGTCCTGATGACTTTGCCTCGCTAAGTGCACTGACCATGCCAGAGAATAATCTACTTGAGAGCTACAACCGCAAACGGATCGTAAGAAACATTTCTCGATTTATAGCTTCGTGCCAGGTAATAAGTTAATCACAATAATGTCGCGGTGCGCGCGGTTGTGCAGTGTCCGGGATTTGCTTGTCCAGCGGCCTTATTATACTGGAGACTGCCGACCATGCTCTAGTTGCCGTCAAGCACTAAATACGTGAGCGCGCAAACTTTGTTCGGCATGTGGCTGCAGAAGACCCCTTAATTCAAAACTTAGAGTCGGCTTGCTTCGAGTTGGATAATAGTATTATTCATATCACCCCTAATACTGATATTGGGAGGAACCAAAATCTCAATCAAGAGCCTTACCTTACTTCAAGCCCGCTTATTCTTATAACCACAAATTCAACGTCGCTGGCACCTGCGACCTGCCGCCACCAGGAGTTAACACGAAACTCTAACGAACGCCATAACGTAGTCTAAATACCTTGCTTTCATCCCTATATTTCACCAATGACAACGGCCTTAGCAAATTAGACAATAGATGCGAAAACACCGTCTCCCCTACAAGGATGTCTCTATATCAATCTGTGTAATGTGCGATTAGCCCTAATCTCAAAAAAGCAAGCTCCCACTGACTTGGATTTTCAGTTGTTGGCACACCGATTTCTCAACGGCCGACCCGCCTCATTCTTTCCACCAATTTGCGCAATACGCGGTTCAACTGTCTATTAAGGTGATGCTACTCAACACTTTAGTCTCCGCTTCGTGTTTTCAGCCACTGGCGACGAACTAATTCGGTGAGGGGTCGGAGCGGATGCCGCCTTCGCTAGTGAAGCGAACGGTTCGGCCCAGGTTGGGATCGTCCGTGCCAACTTGGCTTAGTAACCATTGTCGCAATTTTTCCAGGCTGATGGGTTCACGGCGTTGGGTATGTTTATAAGGATGGCTATCGGTTTGCACGAAAATGTAAAGTTGCAGGTCAGGGCGATATTCAACATCATAAGCACGGCGTGGATTGAAGCCGGCACGTTTGAGACAATAAGCGATCCACGCCGAGCGCCGATGGCGCGGTACGCGGTCTAACATCGCCTGTGTGATGACGCAGCGCTTCATACAGCCATTATAACTGCGGAAGCTCCTGCCTACAAGCCTCCGGGCGCATGCATCGTGCGTTTGACGGCGTAGAGACGGCGCGTTTGTTGGTGCAACGCCATGCGCCGCTCTAACCACCTCCGAACCCTCCCAATAAGAAATAATTCACTTGACGTTGAAGTTTATGACGTAGCTCATCCCGTCGGCAGGGAACGGTGCTTAGCCGATTCTGTAGTTATTTGCTTAATCTGGGGTTGGATATATCAGTACCATCGTAAATAAGTATTAATAGCACCATTAGGCTAAGCGAATTGATAGATCTAGCGTCATCGGTCATCGCAGAAGCTAAAAGGTTTCGCAGGAAATAAATCGCAGATTACTGGGATGAAAGCAAAGTATAGTGAAGCAATGCCCACTTATCTGACATAAATTTATCTAAGAATCGAAATTCTAAGTCAGGCAGCTAAGCATAGAAGGTCTTTGCGGGGGGTAGCTGGAAGTGGGGAGTTATGGCAGAAGTTTTTCCCAGAGATAGAAATCTTGTCCGTACCAGTGATTTGTGAGAGTGGCGATTTTTTTTATAGCCAGCTTTTTGGAGAAGCTGCTGAGAGATCAAGTTTTCGGTGCGCGTATCGCACCAGATCTTATGGGCGCGGCGCCGCGGGGCTGTTTCTTCGACCGCTGCTAATAATTGAGTACCTATGCCGCGGCGTCGCCAGTCTGGGCGCACTCCGAACCAGGCGATCCAAATTAGGCCGTCGTCGTAATGGCTGATAGCGAAGCCGCACACGTCGTGATTGGCCCGGGCTAGCAAGACTGCTTCTGGTTCTTCAGCAACGAGCGAGCGCAAACGTTCCGGCGTGTATTTCGCCACTTCCTCGCGTCGGGCTCGTTCGTTGTAATAGGGCAAGGCGGAGATAATTTCCGCTACCAGGGCACTAACTGCCTCGGCTTCTTCAGGCCGCATCGGGGTTACTATGACTTTAGATAGTTCGGGCATTTTATGATTTCCTAGGAGGTCGACTATGATAAGCTCCGCAGTCTAACTGACTTGCTCAATTCCCATATTATTTGACTTTAGAAAATCTTTTAGTCATCGTGATGTCGCAAACTAAGTTCATAGGCGTATACAGGTTCCAGTAGGGGCAGGCTAATACTGTTTTTATGCAAGGGATACCTATACCGCATTGCCTCGTACGTCCCGTGATCCAGCATCTAATACGATACCAGTCGTAGGCTGACGCAAGTTGACACTGTATTAGTTCAAACAATTGCCTGCAACTGTGAGACTTTGTAGTCGTGGACTGTAACTATTCCACGTGTGCTTCCCAGGAGGCGGCACCATGGCGGGGGTCAATGGTGGCGGCGTCGGGTGGGATCGCGTTCGCCGGTATAGAGTTTGAGGTCGGGCGGCCCTTGGCAGCTAATGACGACCATACCGTCGGGGCCAGCTACTGTGCCATGCTGTTCACCGGCGGGGACGAATACGACGTCGCCGGGGCCTATGGGGGTGAGCTTGTCTCCTTGCTTGAGCCAGCCGCTGCCTTCCAGCACAAAGAAAACGTCTTCGGATTGGTCGTGAATATGTTGGGGAAATTCAGCGTAGGGAGGGAGGCGGACATAGTTGAAGGTGACGTGTTTAGCACCGTCTTGGGGATGGATGATGACGCGGGATTCCGTATTGCCCATAGGAAATGGTCGGCCGTCGCGATGCACGTTCTTGACAATGGCCATAATCGCGGCTCCTGGCGGTCAACGGAAAGAAGATTGGGGCAGGCGCGTGAGCTTAGCTTGACCGTCGCGGTTCCAAGTAATGATAGTCGAGGGAGCGTCCGTGCCCACTGTGGGCGGCTGGAGCCAAGCGAGGCCGATGATGCTGGTGCTATGGGGTTGCCAGGAACCGATGGCTTTGGATTCGTTGCCGTTCCATTGCCAGACGCTGAGGCGTCCTTGGGAATCAGCGGCGGCGAGCAGAGCGCCGCTGGGAGCCCAGGCGAGGCTGCGCCAAGCGGGACTGTGTGCGGTTGCGTTGTTGGGGAGCGTGGCTAACGGTTTGTCGCTGGCGTGAGGCCAGATGATTACCGTTCCGTCTTCGCTGGCTGTGGCGAGCCATCGGTTATCGGGGGAGACGGCTAGGGCGGTGATCGGAGCACGATGGCCTCGCAGTATCCTTCTAACACGACCGTCCTCCAGGCCCACAATATGGCATTCGGAGCCAAGGGCGACGGCAATCTCCTGGCTTTTCTCCATAAGGGCTAGTGCCGTGGGATAACCTCCGATGGGCCAACGAGCTTGTTCCTTGCCTTGGGAGAGGTCCCAGCCGACGAGCGTGCCGTCCCAGGCTGCGGAATAAAGTTTGCTACCGTCAGTGGACCAAGCCAAGGTTGCCACTAGTCCTGTGTGGCCTCGGAGTTGCTTTTCGAGAACGAAGTCGCGAAGGTTCCAGACTAGGATGGTGCCGTCGGCGCTGCCGGAGGCGGCCCAGCGGTTGTCGGGAGAAATGGCTACCGCCCAGACAGACGAGGTGTGGCCGATGAGTCGGCGGGTTTCGCGGAATTGTTCGATGTCAAAGAGGCGCAGGGTTTTATCGGCCCCGGCGAGGAGAGCAAAACGTCGGTTACTGTGATCAAGAGCGATTTGATGCACGGTGGCCGCGAGTTCCTGCAAGGGGTCGAGTTCGCCGCTGTTGTCGGGCAGGGTGTTGACGATGTTCTGAGTGTTGAGCGGAGCTAGGCCGCGCATCTTGCGTAGCAGGTCGCCAAACGCTTGCACGATCACGGCGCGGCTGACGTCGCCGTCGGGCAGTAACAACGCACCGAAGTTACGACTGATCGCTTCAGCGTCGGGATCGTTTGGCGCTTGCGCAACCAGTTCGGCGAGTTGTTGCTTGAATACGTCTTTAGGCAGCCCGACCTCAGCGGCGACGGTGGCCATGTCCTGATAGGCTTCATACCGCAAAGTGGCGAGCATAATCGGGTCGGAGGCAGTGATGCGACCGCCGGTCTTTTCGACCGCTTGGCGGAATCGTGCCATGTCTTTTTCCATAAGTTGGCGCATCACCTGCTCGGGCACATACAAAGCGCGAACCACCTCTACGTCCTGACGCTGAAAATGGCGCTGATTCTGTTCGACGAAAGCGCGAATCTGGTCGGATTTAGGCAGAATACCCGTGTAGTGGCAGTTGAAACACGAGACGGCACATTCCACGGCACGATCGGGCCGTTTCGGGTCGCTGACAAGGTTGATGGGGCCTTTATTAATGCGTTCGTTGCGGGCGTTAACCAGCATGAAGCCTAGCAGGCCGTTGGGCAGGTTGAAAATGATCTCCCCGCCGGCGTGGAGGAAGTTATTTTCCAGGTTACCAGGTCCTAAAGGATAGGCAAACAAATTGCGGCGGTCGGGGATCAATCCCGTGCGTTCGACGAGGGAGGCGGGGATGTCTTCGAAATCGTAGGTGCGCCAATACGCGCCGTGGGCGGCGTAATGGCGTTCGATCAGGCGGTTGTTACGGGCCACGCCGGAGTTGTTGAACCCGGCGCGGGCAACGCGTTCTTGTTGGATGTTGAGCAAAGTGTCAATCCGGAGTTGGCGTTCGAGTTCTTGAGCCGTCGTGGGGAGTTGGAGCAGGTCGTAGTACAGTGGAGCCCGCGAAGCATTGGCAAGGAACCAATCGGCGCGCACAACAGGCAAGCGGCTGGCAGTTTGCGCGGCGACGATACGTGCGGCCAAGCTGTCCCACTGCACTGCATAAGGATACTCTGCCAGTAGCCGATTCCAGAGCGTGGCATCCCAGAAGAAATCGCGCAGGTCAATACGTAAAACGAGGCCACGTTCGTCTATGGGCTGGGGACGCGTGATTTCGGGATGCCAAGAGAGGCTGTTCATGAGCTTGCTGACGGCCAATCGGTAGGTTTGCAGTTCGTCGTCGCTGAGGCCAGCGTTGTACAACGTGTGCAGGGTGAAGTAACGGAGAAAACGACGGGCACGGGGTGGATGTTTCTCCAGGTCATTGAGGATGGCTTGGAAGACGTCGCCGTCGCTTACGAAGGCGCGGTCGGGTGGTGCTTCCGACAAGGGGGCACCCGCTTCGATCCAATCCCGAAGCAGGACGATTTCCTGCTGAGTGGGACGTCGGGCCACATCCGGCGGTGGCATCTTACCGCTTGCCACTCGGCGGAAGAGCGGAGATTCATCAGGTTTGCCGGGGACAACTTTGCGGCGTTGGACGAGCCGTTGCAGGTCGGTAGCGTAGTTGAAACCACCTTCGGCAGAACCGTCCTGGCCATGGCAACTGTGGCAATACCTGTCCAGCACCTGACGGGCGCGCTGGGCCAAATCGCGGGACAGCTGAGGACTCAGTGTCTGGCTTTTCCCCGTGGCTGATGGTGTGGAAGACGGTTTTTCTGCGGGGGCTTGACCGCGAACCCAGCAGAGCGCCAGTCCCGCTCCGACAATTGTTATGCTCGTCGCCACAAACCAGTAGTGTCGCATGACCTACTCCTGCTTAGACCGAGATTGCCGATTATGGCTCATATTTATGACGGACGAGAGGTGAGCGCAGTTTGCTCGGCACTGTCGGATACGACTAATGACATGGCCCTGCCTAAGGCTTGGGCGATGCGCTCGACATCATACACACAACCTTGCCAGACGCCGCCACTGATTTGTTGTAGTAAAGCCCACAAGCGCGTATCATCGGGCAGATTCGGATCGGGAGACAAGTCGGGTCGCAGCGGTCGGCTGGCGAGAATGCGGTTGCCTGCCTCGAAGCCCAGCACCTCCCCATTTTCGCCGACTAAATCTACGCGTCCCTGCAGACGTTGGCGGTCAATGATAATTTGAATCATATCGCCGTCGCGGACTTTGCCGATGGGACCGCCTGCCAACGCTTCCGGGGAGATGTGTCCGATACACGCTCCGGTGCTGACGCCGGAAAATCGGGCGTCGGTTAATACAGCGACATGTTTGCCCCAGTCGAGATGACGTAAGGCGGCGGTAACTTGGTAAATTTCCTCCATACCAGCTCCCAATGGGCCGCGACAAATCAGTACTAGCACATCTCCCGGTCGAACCGCACGCGCGCCCTGACCTTTAATAGCAGCAACGGCATCCTTTTCGCGAAGGAAAACGCGCGCGGGCCCGATTTTGCGATAGACGCCATCAGCGTCCACGACACTGGGGTCGATCGCCGTGCTTTTGATGACCGAACCCAGCGGTGCAAGATTGCCCTGCGGAAATACCACCGTGCTGGTCAAACCACGTTCGCGAGCGCGGCTTGGAGAGTAGATCACCTCATCAGGGTTGACGCCGTCTTGTTGATACAGCAGGTCGCGGAAACGTTTCCGCCGTTCGCTTTTTTGCCACCAATCAAGATTGCGTGCCAAGATTTGCCCAGTAACCGTGAGTACGCGATCATCGAGCAGTCCCAGTTCCCGGAGGTGCAACATGACTTCGGGGACGCCTCCCGCTAAAAACACGCGCACGGTGGGATGGCCTACCGGACCATTGGGTAAAGCGTCCACCAGTCGAGGTACTCGCCTATTGATCTCGATCCAATCGTCGAGAGTTGGCCTGGGTAAGCCTGCATAATAGGCAATGGCGGGGATGTGGATCAGTAAATTCGTCGAGCCACCAAAAGCCGCGTGCACGGCCAGGGCGTTTCGTAGCGCAGCAGGCGTGAGGATGTGCCGCGTGGTAATGCCGAGCCGTTCTAACTGCACTAAGGCTGATGCTGAGCGGCGTGCGATGTCAAGCCAGACCGCTTGCCCAGAAGGCGCCAGTGCCGAATGCGGTAAGGCCCAGCCCAAAGCCTCGGCGACGACCTGCGAAGTAGCCGCTGTGCCGAGAAATTGACAACCGCCTCCTGGTGTCGCACAAGCGCGACAAGCGACTTCGGCTGCTTGCTCGAGCGTGATCATACCGTGAACGAAGCGTACGCCGATAGTTTGCACCTTGCCCGCATCTTCGCCGTGCTCCGGTGGTAACGTAACTCCTCCCGGGACGATGACAGTAGGCCAATCATGTTGCGCGGCCAAAGCCATCATCATGGCCGGCAGCCCCTTATCACAGGTGGCTACCCCCAAAATACCCCGTCGCGTCGGCAAGGATCGAATGAGCCGCCTCATGACTAACGCCGCGTCGTTGCGATAGGGTAAACTATCCATCATGCCGAGCGTGCCCTGGGTGCGTCCGTCGCATGGGTCGCTGACATAGACCGCAAAGGGAATGCAACCAAGTCGCTGCAATTGCTCGGCCGCCGCTCGCACCTGCAAGTGCACCTCCCAGTGTCCCGTATGGTAGCCCAACGCAATAGGCCGACCGTTGCCTTCTCTCAATCCGCCGTGGGTGCTCAAAATGAGAAACTCTTTCATGCCGAGACGTGTCGGCTCCCAGCCCATGCCCACATCCTGCGACCAGCCGAACAAATCGCCACTGGACCAGGTGCGGAGCATTTCCTCGGTGAACGGCAATTTGCCCGCCGGTCCGGGAGCCTTCGTGGCCAAATCGTAAATCCGTTCGTCCTCGCTGTCCCAAACAGGTATCAGGTCGCGCAAGGCTTGCCTCCTAATGGTTAAAGGACCCCAGGTTGTTCACAACAGACAACGCTAAGGGCGATTGTCGCATTCTCCCATCAGGTTATGGCGCGGCCTTTCCGACGATAACCGGAACATACCCGTCTTCGCGAGGGTTATCGCCTTTTACACAACCCAAAAGATATAGACTAAGCGACTTGTCAACATGTGATTCGGTTGGCAAATAAGACGCGGGCACGATTTTTACGTGCGGAAGCCTGCTAGTTTTTGTTTGCTTGTTCTTCCATCTCGAATCGATAGTCGCGCACCGTGGAACGCTTTGTCGTATTGGCAGATGTAAACATAATGAGCCGCTCTTGGATCTAGACTCGGTAGTTGAGCATATCGTCCAACCGGCTAGTCACTTTGCTCTGCGTCAATCGGAGTAATCTGCGGTTTATTGCATTCTCGCGACGGTTTGTGGCAGGCGCAGAATGGATAGCTTCCTCCATCGGCAGACGCTTGGTAAATGAAACCACAGATCACGCAGATGAGGGCACAAATATGCGGGAATAACTGCCATAGCATTATTGTCGAGTGTCGCGCATCTGTAGTCAGTTGCTCCTGTAAATTATGCTAGACGGGCTAAGCAAGGTTTGACGCCCGGCTGAGTCGTTGCGGTCTCAAAGTGTACGAAAGCGCACTGCGACGCCTCCGCGAACTATGGAAAACTCTTCTCCATGCGACATCGGCAGCACAATGAGAAGCTTACCAGACACCGAAGGTTTTCGCGCGCCGGGAAAAAGTTTCTCCCGTGCAACATAATCGTCAACTCTTCGCGGATGGCATATGATGACTAATGGGGAGTAAACTCCGAGATAGCCATGCTGGATGCACGACTTCAGGGCAAAGCAGACCACCTACTGGCACTATTGACCGACCTCGGCAGTGTGGCGGTCGCCTTCAGTGGCGGCGTGGATAGCACCTTAGTGGCTCTGGCGGCTTACCGAGCCTTGGGCGACCGCGCGTTGGCTGTAACCGCCGACAGTCCCAGTTTGCCGCGCCGCGAATTGCACCAGGCCCGTCAATTGGCCCAGTTGATCGGCATTCGCCACGAAATTCTCACGACGAACGAGTTTGCCGACCCTAATTATCTCCGAAACGACGGACAACGTTGTTTCTATTGCAAAAACGAATTATATTCCCGCATGGAACAACTGTTACCTCACTGGGGCGTTGCCTGGATTTGCACTGGGGTAAATCATGATGATCTAGGCGACTACCGTCCCGGCCTGCGAGCCGCAACGGAACATCGCGTCCGCCATCCTTTGGTCGAGGCCGATATTCGTAAAGCCGAAGTGCGCCAGTTGGCCCAAGCTTGGGGCCTACCGGTTTGGGACAAACCCGCCTCACCTTGCCTGTCAAGTCGCATTGCGCCGGGCGTGGCCGTTACTCCCGAGCGTGTGGCACGCATCGAAGCCGCTGAGAATTGGCTACGCGATCACCTCGGGCTGCGGGATTGCCGCGTGCGTCTGCACCCAGGTGAGCTGGCGCGCATCGAAGTGCCCTTGGAAGACTTACCTCGGCTCACTGAGCCGGACGTTCGTCAAGCCTTGGTCAGCTTCTTCCGTCAACACGGTTTTCAATTTATCACGCTCGACTTGGAAGGTCTTCGCTCAGGCAGCCTGAATGTCCTGGTGCCCCTACAATGGCGCCAGCAGGGACATAACAATTCCGTGCACGACCGTGAAGCTGTTCGGACTTCCCAAGTCGGCGGTGCCACTCAGGAGCATAAACCATGACTGTTGCGAGCTTACCCGCTCAGGAGGCCCTGAACCGCTACTTCCTGGAACTGCGGTGCAAGTTGCTGGACATTGCTGCAATCCTTGACCGCATAGACCGCGGGGGCCCGGCGCCGGCTGATCCTCGCTTGGAACAGGTGCGCCAGGCGCTACGTGAGCTAACCAGCACTTCACCCGGTCGAGCGGAGCGCATCCAACTGATTTTCTCGCGTCCCTATGACCCGAATTGGGAACGACCCAGTTTACCCCGACGTCCCTGACCATTACGTCATCGCCGGAGCCTTGTTACTATAAGGAGCCATGCCATGTACTACATAGACCCCCATATTCACATGGTTTCGCGGATCACGGATGATTACGAACGCCTGGCTCAGTGCGGCTGCTTAGCCGTGAGTGAACCTGCGTTCTGGGCCGGCTTCGATCGGGCCAGCGCATACGGATTCCTCGATTACTTCCGCCACTTGGTGGAATTCGAGCCGAAACGGGCAGGACAGTACGGCATCCGACACTTTTGCTGGCTATGCATCAATGCAAAGGAAGCGGAGAACGTATCGTTGGCCCGCGAGGTTATTTCGCTCATCCCGCAATTTCTCGACCGACCTAACGTCCTCGGCATCGGCGAAATCGGACTCAACAAAAATACCCGCAACGAGGCGCTCGTGTTTCTGGAGCAAGTGGACTTGGCCGCCCGTTACGACGAACTGATACTCATCCACACGCCCCACCTCGAAGACAAATATATGGGCACCCGAATGATCATTGATATGTTGCGGTCTGATAGTCGCATCCGACCGGAGCGTGTGCTCATTGACCACGTCGAAGAGCATACCATCCGCTATGCCCTGGAAGGTGGCTATTGGTGCGCGATGACGTTGTATCCAACTACGAAATGTACTCCTCAACGCGCCGCGGACATGATCGAGATGTACGGTACAGAGCGTGTCCTGGTCAATTCGGCGGGGGACTGGGGACCTTCGGATCCGTTGGCCGTGCCGAAATTCATCCAGGAGATGAAACGCCGGGGCCACAGCGAAGAGGTGATTCGGCGGGTCGTATTCGAAAATCCGCTGGCGTTTTTCCGTCAGAGCCGACGCTGGTCGCGCGAATGGGAAGCGTCTTTGAATGGCCAACTTCTGACCGGCGGGGTTGCTCGTACTGAGCCTGCCCTAGTACATACTGGCTCGTGAAATTATCTCGAACGAATTGGGAACTTTCTGAAGCAGACCGCCGTCAAAACCAATGAGCTCAAGGGGAACAATCGCGCTGATCACGAACCGAATCCGAAAGGAGGGTTGTACTCATGTGGACGCCAGTGATTCCCGAGTCGATGAGCCGGCGGCATTTTCTTCAGCACCTGGCAGGCTTCTCGTTGATGGCTGGAGCGAGCCACCAGTTTCTGCAAACCATTTTGGCTGCCGCGCCCACGCTCAAACGCGAGCATAAGTCGCTCATTATTTTTTGGATGGGAGGGGGACCGAGCCACCTGGACATTTGGGACCTCAAACCGGGTCAGCCTACGGGCGGGGAATTTCGGCCGATCAAGACCAAAGTTCCGGGCGTGGAAATCTGTGAACACATGCCCACCGTCGCTCAGCATACAGATAGCCTAGTGATCATCCGTTCGTTGGTAAGCAACGAGGCTGATCACGGACGCGGTACGTATCTGATGCATACTGCTTATGCGCCCAACCCGGCGATTCAGTTCCCGTCTATGGGTTCCGTGGTTTGCCACCTGATAACTCCCAAAGACCTGGCGTTGCCGGGCTTCATTAGCATCAGCCGACCAGCAGAGGGGCCTGGTTTCCTAGGTATGGCCTATGCCCCTTTCACGGTACAGAACCCCGGTACTCCACCGCAAAATATTAACCCGCCTGGTGAGTTGGCTGACGAGAAAAACCGCGACGCGCAGATCCGCTTGTTCAATCGCTATCGCATGCTTGGTCTAATCGAGCAACAATTTGTGAGCGAGGAACGTGGCGAGGCGGCTAAGGCGCACTTGGATATTTATCAAAAGGCCTTTGATTTGACTGCTTCCAAGCTTAAGAATGTTTTTGACATCAACCGAGAGATTGACGGCAAGCCGATTGATCCGAAAATCCGTGAAGCCTATGGAAACAACCCGTTCGGCCAGGGCTGTTTGCTGGCGCGGAAACTGGTCGAAGTTGGCGTGCCTGCAATTGAAGTCTCGCTCGGCGGCTGGGACAACCATAGTAACATTTTCCCCACCTTGCACAATAATTCTGCCCAAGGCGGCCTCGTAGATCGGCTCGACCGCGGTATGGGCACCCTGATTCGCGAGCTCAAGGAACGCGGTCTGTTGCAACACACGGTGCTACTGTGGATGGGTGAATTCGGCCGTACGCCCCGGATTAACCAGAACGTGGGTCGCGACCACTGGGCGCGGTGTTGGTCGGTGGTGATCGGCGGTGGCCCTATCAAAGGAGGTCAAGTATACGGTGCCACTAGCGAAGACGGCATGGACATTAAGGATAAGCCCTGCACCGTTGGCGACCTGTTTGCCACGGTATATCAGGCGCTGGGCATCGCTCCGGAAACGCAGATCCGCGACCCACTTGGTCGGCCTCGCAAGATCACCGGGGAGCGGGGTGGTAAAGTCCTGGAAGGCGTAGTGTAACCAAATACCTGCCCAGGCAGTTTCGCCTGTCATGTGATGCGGCTTGCATTTCGATAACAGCGGCCTGACGCCGCTGTTATTTTTTGGCAAAACCCATATGCCACTGACCGAATAGGTATCTCGCTAACGTGACCTTGGCGTTTCCCCAGTCGTTGCCTGGCCCGAAGAAACATCGCGGTCGGAATCAACTTTCTTGTTTTTGCAATCGTTGCTGCTGCAATCTAAACTTGAATGAACCGAGATGCGCGCCGCATCTTACCACCGCTCCGCGCCCCTAGGTTCACCTTATTTTTTGCTCTGCTCCATTCTTAGGGCCTCCATGCTAAGTGCTTTTCAGCGTAAGGCGACTTAGCGTGGTTTCCGCTGACGAAAGGTGGATACTGGCCATGAGTTTAGGGTGGATATCCTCATCGCCGCGGACACCGCGACCTGCGTCGCCGCCCGAACCAGACCATGGTAATCCCTCACCTGAAGCACTTTCACCATATTCGACTACTGTGGTCACATCTCGGGCAAACGTCTTGCTCACGGAACTTCTTCACGAGCGTCTAATTTTACCTGAGGAGCTGGACAACCTTACTACTCAGCAAGCGACGGAGTTGGCAAAGATCACAGATCCCGATGATTTGCTTGACTATTTAGTCACGGCAGGTCTGCTTACTGCATACCAAGCCGAACGTGTCCGCGCAGGAACTTGGCATGGTCTGGTTTTGGGCAACTATCGCATCCTAAGCCCGTTGGGCAGCGGCGGTATGGGAGCGGTTTATAGAGGCGAACATCTGCAGCTACGCCAGCCTGTCGCGATAAAGATTATCACAATTCAACGCAATAGCGGTAATTGGCAGCGTGCCTTAGCACGCTTTCGCAGCGAAGTGCGGGCCATGGTTGCGCTACAACACCCTCACATCGTACGTGTTCTGGATGCCGGCGAAGTGATTCCGGCCGACAATCATTCCCCAGCCATCTATTACTACGTCATGGAATTCGTGGAAGGCGAGGACCTGGAAACCTTAGTACGCAAAAGGGGGCCTTTGCCCATCGGACAGGCCTGCGAAATTATTTACCAGGTCGCCTCTGCCCTTCAGAAGGCTCATGAACATCGTTTAGTGCACCGCGACATCAAGCCCTCTAACATTGTCCTCAATAACGAAGGTCAAGCGAAACTCCTCGATTTCGGGTTAGTTCGTGACTTAGAACATCGCCTCACAGAACCGGGAACGGTTCTCGGGACGCTTGACTACATCGCCCCCGAGCAGGCCCAAGATGCTTCCAGCGTGGACATCCGCGCTGATATTTACAGTTTAGGCGGCACTTTATTCTGGTGCCTGACAGGGCGTCAACCTTTTCCTAGCAAGGGCAACGTGGCTCAAGATTTAATGCTGCGGCGCAACCAGCCGCCTCCCTCGGCCCGCGCTCTGCGTCCAGACGTTCCACCTGCACTCGACGCAGTAATTAGCACCATGTTACAGCCGGATCCCAATAAGCGCTATCCAGAACCGAAATCTGTGATGAACGCCCTGCTACCATTCCTTCGGCTCGAGCAAATCGCCGCAGCCCGTTGTCAGAGCCACCTGAGCGCAATGTCCACTTCCGCACCGCGTCCGGGGCCGCACCACGTACACCGCATTCTGATCGTTGACGATGAAATGCCCGTGCGCGAGTTCTGCCGACAAGCCTTACGCCAGGAGGGATATGAATGCGTTACTGCCGAATCTGCCACCGCTGGTCTGGCCGCACTAGCTACGCAGCCCTTTGATTTAGTCCTGCTTGATTGGAACTTGCCCGACCTTGAAGGTCCGGAAGTAGTCGGGCGCATTCGTCAACTGCCGGTGAGTCGACACCTCAAAGTAGTAATGATTTCCGGCCGCATCAGTGGCGACGAACTGTCCCAAGCTTTGCTCCGCGGCGCTGATGACTACCTATGTAAACCCTTCAGTCTCCAGGAGATGGTCAGTCGGGTCAAATCCGCTTTAGCGCTCAAGGATGCTCAGGAAGCGCTCCAAGCGATGGTTCATTACCTAACCGAGACTAAGGCGCGTCTTGAACAGAACCTAACTACGACCCAAGGCGATTTGTTCCAGTTACGAAATATCCTGGTGCAAACCTTAGCTTGGGCAATTAATTACCGTGATCCCGCAGCCAAGCGCCATCATCAGCGGATGCCCCGTTATGCGCGCCGACTTGCAGAAGCAGCTTCCCTTCTTCCAGAATTTGCGGGGCAATTAGATGAATCCTTTATCTGCCGACTCGAGGCCGCCATCCCCTTGCACGACCTCGGCAAGGTCGGATTACCCGACCATATCCGCTTCAAGGAGACTTTACTGACTCCCGAAGAACGGTTGCTTATGCAGACGCATACGTTGATTGGTTACGAAATCCTCTTAGAAATGGCCCAGCAACACGAAGGCGACATTTTCGACTTTCTCCGCATGGCCGCAGAAATCGCCCGCCACCATCATGAGCGCTTCGACGGCACGGGATACCCCGACCGCTTGGCAGGCAAAGCCATTCCCCTGGCAGCACGAATTACCGCAATCTGCGATACCTACGATGCACTATGTTCGGCGCGGCCCTATCGTCCGGCTCTCCCGCACGAGGCCGCCGTCGAACTCATGGTCAACAATTCTCCAGGCCAGTTTGATCCCGACTTACTTGTGGCCTTCCAAAAAGTGGCCAGCGACTTCGCGCTCATTTTCCGTGAATTACCGCCAGTATGATACGGAAGAGCAGATGATCAATGCAACAGCTTTTCTTATTCAACTAGTTGCCAGTTGATCGGTATACCATCAAAGCGATGAACTAAGGCGGCGAGCAAATTCATGTCAATCGAGTAACGGATTCGCCGTACTGCACGGTCTCCCATCACGACATTGAAGGAACCAGGATGGGCGGAACCAAATCGATTGGAAGAACAAGATACGTTATCGGCATCCTGGGCCGGCCGACAAGGTCCATTCCACCAGCCTGTGTCCGTCAGATACGCCACAAGAGGACCTGTGTCATTGTCCCAGCCGCCACAGAAACCTTCATTATCGTACCCGCAATTCGCCTCATAAC
>JANXCQ010000028.1 GCA_025060195.1 Gemmatales bacterium
GTGCTGATAAAGTATCCTTTCTTTCGCACGCCGGAGTTGGTGAAGAAACTGCAGAACGACCCGCATCCGCTGGTGCGCGACCGCGCCAAGCATATTAAGCTCGAGAATCAGTAATCTGGGAAGTGCCTGGTTCTCGACAGGCAATTGATACTATCCTTGATGCCGAAGAGGCAACGTTCGAGGTATGCGTGGCGGAAAAAGGGATTCCGCCTGATAAGCTTGCTTGGCACCTCCAGCGGAATGCTGCCGCTATTGAAGTGTGGCGAGGGGTAACGAAACAACAACGTGTGAATTTCGGTAATGATAATGAGGCAGAGATCCGATTACAGGCGAATCAAGGGAACGCAGGTGTGCAGACTTATTTTGTCGAGTGGGTCAGCAATCAAGCTCAGCCGCTCACCGCCACGCTGACTTTCGAAGCCCGCATGGGCAATCAAGTCGTCAGCAGCGACAATGTCACCTTCTACAGGTTTCAGAGTGTGGTCATCGTAATTGGGGGCTACACCCAGGATAATCCTACGCTAATTGAGAACGATGCCATCAACGATCAAGCGGGCATATACAGGCTGGCTACCTGGTTATATCGAGACTATGGCTACGATGTCCATGTTTTCGGTGAGCACGAACAAAATGCTCCTCGTGGGGATGGCACTGCTTATGAAACGCTCGCTCACGCAGCTAATCATCATAACCAGACCCGCGCTATTATCTTAGGCTTTAGCTTTGGAGGCGGAGCGACCCACAATCTTGCACATTTCATCTCTCAGGTGCGCCAAGGGCGGGTTCAGGGCCAAGCACTTCCTAATAACTTTTTCCTTGCCTTCACAGCCTATATAGACGCAATACGGCATCGCGTCATTCGTCGTAGTCCGCCACCTGAGGATAGACGGCCCGAAGGTAGTCAATACCACGTGGCTTATTTTCAAACAGCTGATAACACTCTCTGGCTCATCAGGGGAGCGCCCACTGCCAATGCAGACGTGAATATGGACGTTAATAACCCAAGGATAGCAGACCGGGAACTTTGGCACTCAACTATAGATGATTCGATTGAAGTTCTTCAAGACTTATGCGAGTACATTGTCCACCGAGCTAATATCCGCTAATTTATACAAACGCCTAAAGGAGGAGGTCCCGTGAGAAAACAGTGTATTGCCAGAGGCTTTCGGGTAATTCTCATGTTCTGTGCGTTATTCGCGACCATGGGCGTCAGTTTCCCAAACTTGGTGGCGCAGGACAAATCAAAGCCGGAATCCGTCAGAAATCTAGTTCCTCGCGTGATTAAGAAAAATCCTGCTCAGGATTTCCATAAGCAAGCCGCCCATTTGGTGCGAACGGCTGCTCCTGAATTCGTTGCCGGTCTGATTGATTTTGCGACCAATGAAGTGTGTGATGACCATCAGGAGAATGCCCTGTCTAAGGCAAGTTCTTTATTGTTCCTCGTAGAGCTCCTCTGGGATCAATCTCCCTTACTGAGAAGAGAATTAGTCCAATATCTAGAAGTAGATGCCAAAGGGCAATTGCGTAAAGTCTACAAAGGAGTAGGGAGTTCACGAGGAGAGGCAGCTTATTTCCTCCTGCGACATTTGGATACTTTAGAGGATAATTCCATGTCTCCGCCGGTGAGAAACACCGTTATCAATGTGGATGGCCCAGGGGGATATCGAGAGATACTGAGAGCACAGGGTGAGAATGTTTCTCAGGCACTTGTCGAATATATTTTCACGGAATTCCCGGAGGATGCTTGGGAGGCCTTCAATTCAGTTTATGGTCAGAGTAAACTCAGTCCGGAAGAATTCGATTTAGCACAACATATTATCGAGACTGCAGGCTGGCGGCTGTCGAGAAACTATCGTGATATTGTGGAGGAAAAGTTAGCTTCCAAGGCATTGGAACGTTTGTGTGTAGATACCGCTTGGTATACCCGGCGATACGTTGTACATATATTGCTCAGGTATCCGTTTTTCCGCACGCCGGAGTTGGTGAAGAAACTGCAGAACGACCCGCATCCGCTGGTGCGCGACCGCGCCAAGCATATTAAGCTGGACACTAGATAACCTGGCCCTGAACAAGTTTAGCGCATCCGAGCAATGTTGTACCTGATGACTAGGCAGGATGATATAAGTCGTCAGTTGCATCAAGGTCAGACACTCTTGTCACCGCCTCCTAACTACACTGGCCCCGATTCGTTCACCTTCACGCTGAGCGACGGCTTGGACAGCACCAGCGCTGAGGTGAACATTTTCCTGTATAACCACCCAGCGCAGAGCCACGACCAATGGTTTGAAGTAGTGCATGGCCGCACGTTGACCGGTTCCCTTTGGGCGTATGATCCTGACGGCGACCCGGTCTTTTTTGATCTTGTAAGCGGACCGCAATATGCGCAGCTACGCGAAGACGGGACCCCTGCGTTTCAACTCAATCCCGATGGCACCTTTGAATACACGGCCCGCGCCGACTTTTGCGGCGTGGACAGCTTTCTGGTCGAGGCGCGCGACGGGGTCACTCCTGCCGGCGGTGGCGTAGTCGTGGCAGCGTTTCTCTTAGTCAACAACAATGCCCCGCAGCCCCAAGAGGATGTTTTCTATGTCCTCGCAGGTAGTGCGGTAAGTGGCAACTTACTCAATAACGACCGCGACCAAGATGGAGACCGTCTGCAGGTAGTAGCCTTAGATAATCAGGAACTCAATGAAGGCCAACCCATAGATTATCCCCAAGTGGCAGAAATTACCATCTCCAGCAATGGCCAATTCACTTATGTACCTAAGCCGGGGCATACTGGCCGCCATGTGCTACAGTATTCCGTGTCGGACGGCCCGGCTACGGTGAATTGCCAAGTGACTATTCACACCGTTGCCATTAAGGGAGTGCGCTCGGTTACCTTTGAGGATGGACTGGCCCTGTATGCCGACCCGGTCTTCCCCATAGGTCCCGACTTCGAATACGATTTTCAACATTGGCTGGACAACAATCTCAACGGCAAGGCCGATGATGCCGGCGATCACCAGTGGCCCTATGCTTATAAACGCGGCTCGAAGATGAAGCTCAGCGCCGAAATCGTCCTCGATGCCCCCTGGGAGGCCGACCCTCGCAGCAATCCGATTTGGGTGCGTGCCCAGGGGCCCGATGGTATCAAGATCAATCCCATCCAGGTCAAAGTTGACATGATGGATAAGAAACGATTAATCCTCGAACCTGTCCAGGCCACGAATGCGTTTCCAGACCGTGTGAAGGCCTACGTTGAAGACCAGAATAATAACCTCAAACTTTTCGAGCTAACTTGGGAATTGTCTTCCAATCATGGGGATGGAGCACAAGCGAAATGGGCCGGCGCAGGTACTACCAAGAATCCCATCTATGTTACCTGGGACAGCCCCAAACCTCTCTTACCGGGCACCAATCTATACCATACCCTCGTGCATATTGGTTCTCAAGCAGCCGCAGGCGCGGACACTGAGGATGCGGTCAAGACCAAAGTTTGGGACGCTTTTCGGAACCGCGAAACCAAAACAGTCAAGGGTGATAAGTTGCATTACTATAAGAATTTCCGGACTAGGAATGTTCTCACTCGAGAGCTGCTGATTGATAAAGACGGGCAATGCAGCTCTTGGGCCATGTTATTCCGCGATGTTCTCCGAGCGCAAGGAGTGGACTCCCCCAAACATGTGCGCGCTAAACCTGATCTAGATAGGCTTCTGCCCGCCTTGGATCCAATATTCTTAGCGTCAGTGTCTTTCTCGCCAAACAACCTCATCTTGCTCGTCAAGGAATGGGAGTTCATTGGCAACGGTTCAGCTAAAGACATCATTGACTACACGCCAATGGAACCAATGTCTGATCTGGAAAAATTAATTACTGCGTTCCCATACATCAACGTTCCCGAAGTCGATCTTACTATGATGCCGCCGCCGGGTGATTGGGAAACATTTCGCCGAGCTAGCGGCTATGCATGGCACTACGCAGATGTGCAAGACCGAGAGGGCATAGAAGGACAGAATAATAGGAATCCTGCCTCGATTTTCAGCAATCATCAGTTCGTGGAAATGACCGTCGGGCCAAACGTCCAGTGGTATGACCCGAGTTATGGTCTAACCTATGCCGGGGCTACTAAGGATGATAGAGAGCTAGCATTCGACGACCAGGCGATCGCCGGCTACGGCGTGTTAGTAACTCTCCCCGTCAAAGAGTTGCAGGTTTGCGTCGACCTAAACGGCAACGGAACTCTTCTTGAAGTTGTTTCTATCCCCGTGCTATTATTTCGCAAAAATACCCTGGGGGTCAAGGAAATTAAATCAGAAATCATAATTATTTAGGGCATCTCCTGACTCAAATAGTTTGCCAACAAGATAAGCAAGGAGACGAGGCATGAACCAACTGGTCGGTATCGGAAAAATGGGCTTGATTTTTCTAGCGGGGATGGTTGTGGGGGCGTGGGGCGCAAATTCCCTGCCGAGCACAGACGCCCAGGAACGCCACCGGCAGTGGGAAATCATCAAGGGGCCTGTCGAACGCTGGGAACTGAAATATGCACGCCCAGAAAGTGCCCCACTCTCCCCTAACGTAAAGCGTTTTCTCACAGATAAACTGCACGAATTCAATTCGCTGGAGTTGATATTCATGTTCGACTCATGGTTTGAGAACTGGAAGTTGCGGCAGCCCGAGGCCCTGAATCGCCCAGAGCGAAAGAGAAAAAGCTTAGGAGAGGCCTTGCGACTTGCGCAAGAGGCAATTCCAGGGTGCCCGCCGGGCCAGCATGCTCAGCCACTGGATGCCACGGTCGGTGATGGCATCCATTATTACTATATCCAAGATATCTTCCTCGCTGGTGGTGACATGCCTGGATTTGCGTCAGTGTTCGACCCCATCGTCTCCGTGCGACTCTCGCTTTCAGGAGCTTCCTACAAGGCTCACAGCCAAATCTGGGTTAACGCCGAGAATGGTAAGGTTTTAGTGCTCTATGCCCCTAAGACGATCCTGTATCGAATTCGCGAGGATGTGCCTGTACTATTCAAAAGCTCTCCATGAGGTTGAATGATCGGTGAGATTCTGCCTAAGCAACAATCATGGCGAAAGCATCGGCCCCACGCATGCTCACTCGCCCCGTCAACCGCACCCTCACAACACGATCGCGCCATGATCCACCGCACATCTCTCTAGGCCCAATAAAAACGGGCGACAACCTCCTTTGCCGAAAGTAAGATCGTCACATTGCCTACTGCACATATCTTCAATTTTGGCCTGCCCCCCGCCCTCAACTGCCTGAACATAATACTATTGCGCCATTATCTACCGCGCATATCCTAAATCATCGGCCTTCCCGCGGAATGGACTAGCGCCCCGTTCCCCGCTGATCATCACGCCCGGGCCCCTTCCGCCCGCCACTGACCGCCATGCCCACTTAGGACCAGTGCGGCCTAAGCTGACCTCCACCGCTGCGTTGACCATCACGGCCGTCGCTGACTCTAACCGCCTCGCCTAACCACCACGAACTCTGCTGACCTTCACGGCCTCCCCTGAACTTCAGCGATTCCCGCGACCACCGCGACCGTCTGGATCAACGTGTATAACAACGCTCCCGGCACCTTAGACGGTAACTATGGTGTGCTGGCATGATACCTAAGAAAAAAATTAAAGAATAACGGTAGGCCATACCCGTGGCCTCCGACGCCCAGTATACTATCTTGGTATGATGCCGAAGAAAAAAGAAAGAATAACGGTACCCCATACCCGTCGCTTTGGGCGCCCACTATACTATCCTGCACGATACTGAACTAAGTGGCCAAGTGTACGGCTACGATCCCGACGGCGATGCGATCACGGCCCAGCTAGTTAGCGGCCCGTCGCAGGGTGGTCTGACGTCCAACCTAATCACTAAGCAGTATTGTTCCGTCACTAAGTTTATGTGTTTCAGGTGCCCTGACGCGCGGCAGTCTCAGGGTGCATGTGAATGAGCACTTTACTTGTGCACCTAATGAGAGCTTTGCTAACAAGGGGAGTTTCGCGTTTACCTAAACACGATTTCGTGGCCGTCTGCATCTGGTGGTGGCGGAGGCAATGTTAGCAACGGAAGTTTCACGTTTATCTAGACGGACAGACTGAGTGGCAATTTGGCCGGGGTGTGGCTCTAAGTTTGTCGTGGGGAGCACAATGAGGACACTAATCAAGCTCTGAGTGTCTTGAATAGGGTCTATATAATCCAGGACGATACCTAGCTAAGTGGCAAAGGGCACGGCTAAGATAGTTGTGGCCAGTTAATCATGTCCCAATTAGGTAGCCGATCGTAGGTTGGCAGTATTATATACAAACGTGCATGGCACTTTTATCCATGGGCTTGAAACAGCACTTCGTCAGTTTGGATGGTTTCATCTGTGAAGGGACAAACGGCTGCAGAAGGCTCAACGCGTCTACGATTCAGGTCAACGTCTATAAATATGCTCGAGTTGCTCGCATAGCTCAGTTCGTTGTCCCGCAGAACTGGGAACTTAGTGGACAAGCAGTGGGAAAACTCTTATTACGTTTTGCATGATAAGCATTGACTTAGTTGAGGAAGCGTGGCCTGTTTTGGGACTTAGTTGGTCTTCTTAGCGAGGAGAATAGGAGCTAAAGTAGGACGTGTAGAACACTTGAAATCGAGGGCTTGGCTTGGAGCGGACGTATAAATTCTGTTAGGGAGTGATGTTTGCGAGAGGAGGATTGGGTGCGGCATTTTGCTAAGGCGTATTCTAAGTATTAGGCATAAAAGTGCAGGGGATGGGCTTCAGGGGTGGGGGAGCAGATCGCAAAAGTAAAGGCCTTGGCGTTGCACGAGTGCGCCGCGTTGAATGGCAATGGGATAGCGGAAAATCGGGCCGTCGTACACGAAGGTGTGAAATTCGCCATTTTCGCCGCAGGGGTCGGCGGTGGGGGGCAGGTCGCTTAGAAAGGTGAGATCGTAAGGACGGCCACATAGCGCGGGGGGAACTTGTTGCGGATCCACGCATACGATCAGGGCGCGAAATCCTTGTTGGATGAATTGGCGGCTGAGTAGGGTGGTGTCGCGTCCCCAGAGTGGGAACACTGCTTGTAGACCCCAGCGTGCTAGTAATGATTCGCGGTAACGTCGGATGTCCTCGAGAAACAGATCGCCGAAGGCCATGTGTCGCACGCCTTGGGCGAGAAATGGCTGGACGGCTTGCGATAGGGAGGCTTCGTAAGCTAAGTTGCTGGCGTTTGGAGGGATGCGCGCCTCGACGAGTGTGGCGCCCAGGCTGTCAGCTTGTTGGCGGAGCAGTTCGACACGTACACCGTGCATACTGACGCGCTCATACCCTTCGGTTATGGTGGTGACGAGGGCGACGATGTGCCATTGCCCTTGGCGTGATAATTCCGCTAACGCTAGACAACTGTCTTTGCCGCCGCTCCAGCCGAGGAGGATTGGTTGTTTCACGCTGGGTTCTCCTATCAGGCCAGTTAACGTGGAGTCGGGCCTTTCAATTGTCTGTAACCTTCGTGGGGCATATTATCACCAATAAGCAGTGGGCCGCGCATGGGGCGCGTCGTCCGTGTTCCTTAGGGGGCTAAACATGAGCCACGCGGAAATTGATATCGTCAGCCCACAGGAGATGCCGATTATCGTCGAATTATACAATCGCATATTTCGCCCGCCACGGGATCTGAGTTCGTTTGAGCGGCGGTTTCGCGGTCGCTGGAATGTCTTGCGCTTAATCGCACGGGTGCGGCGCGAGCCTGTGGGGTTTTTCTTAGGTTTTGAGTTGAAGCCGACTGTGTTTTTTTCGTGGTTTTACGGTGTGCTGCCGGAATACCGTGGCTTGGGGATTGGCTCGCGTCTGATGGAGGCGGTGCATGAGTTTGCGCGGCAGCAAGGTTATGAGTCGGTGCGTATGGAGTGCCATAATCAGCATCGCGCTATGCTTCACCTGGCTATTGCTAAGGAGTATGACATTGTCGGTATTCGCTGGGATCCTGACCGTGGTGATAATTTGATTATCTTCGAGAAGGTTCTTAGTGCCTGAGCGAAAACTTAGCTAGGCATTGCCGGGTATAAATTGCATAAACTGCCCCGACACCTTTTTCGCTTCGGAGACAATCTATGCGCTCAAGGGGAGTCCTTGTCGTGGCGTGTACTGTGGGGTGGGCATGGCTGATCTGGCCTGCGTGTGCCGACCTCCAGAAATACGTAAATGCACCTGACGATACTTTCCGTTGGAGGGTGGTGAGCCATAGCGTGAACGAGGCGGGAACAGTTTATACCCTTCACATGGTTTCGCAAAAGTGGCAGGAAATTTCGTGGGAGCATACTTTGACTATTTATCAGGCCGCGCAGGTTCGGCCTCAGGCGACTATGTTTCTTTGGGTCACAGGGGGTAAGCCGAATCCTGTGACGCTAATGTTAGGCTTAGAGCTGTCCAGACTGGGCCAGGCTCCAGTGGCGTTTTTGCACGACATTCCTAATCAGCCTTTGCTGGGTGGAAAACGGGAGGATGCGCTGATTGCTGAGACCTTTGTGCGTTATTTGCAGACGGGGGACGAGAGTTGGCCACTCCTGTTTCCCATGGTCAAGAGTGTGGTGCGGGCTATGGATGCTTTGCAGGAATTTGCCCGCCGCGAATGGAAAATCGAAGTGGGCCATTTCGTGATTGCGGGAGCATCGAAACGAGGTTGGACGACTTGGCTGACGGCCAGCTTAGGCGATCCCCGAGTGCGGGCCATCGTTCCTATGGTGATAGATGTTTTGAATATGCCCGAGCAACTTGAGTGGCAAGTGAAGAGCTTGGGAGGCTATAGCCAGATGCTTCGCGATTATATTGATGCTGGTTTAGTACCCATGCCACAAACTGAGCGTGCGAAAAAACTCTGGAGCGCGGTGGACCCCTATGTTTATCGGCAGCGCTTGACTGTGCCGAAACTAATCGTACTTGGCAGCAACGATCCTTACTGGTCCACTGATGCGCTAAATCTTTATTGGGATCACTTGCCAGGCGAGAAATGGGTGTTGTATGTTCCGAATGCTGGGCACGATCTGCGGGAACGGACTGTGGTTGATCCCGTGGGGCAGTATCGCCGCACCTTGCAGACCGTCGGCTTGTTCTTCCGACATCAAGTGTACAAAGTTCCACTTGTTGAAGTTGCCTGGCAGCATACGCATCAGCCGACCGAAGCCACGCTGATAATCTCGTGGAAAATACCCAAGGGGACTCAAACTCATGTTGCCGCTGCACGGGTGTGGGTGGCAGAGGCACCGACCCGTGATTTTCGTCAAGCCACGTGGAAAGCTCATGATGTGACAGGCTTCGAGAATTCTACGACGGTAAGGGCGCGTGTTCCCGTTCCTGAAACGGGATGTCGCGCATTTTTCGGGGAACTGGAATTGCAGGAGTCAGGGTTGACTTATTGGTTCTCGACACAGATGCAAATCGTGGGCACGCCTGTGCATGCTCAATAAGGACGCTGCCGCTAACCTCTTTCTTGTGATCAAAAACGAAACAACATATGTTCGAGAAAGTAAAACAATGGGCCTACGGTGCTCGCTATCTTCTAGCACGTCGGGGCGAAAAGACGTTCGTTGAGCTTCCTGGTCGGCGTGTTCAGCTTTGGCATGGGGGCGAAGGCCCAGCTTTCGTCTATCTCCATAGCGGCCTGGGTGAGACGGTCTGGTTGCCCTTCCACAACACCTGGGCGAAGGATTTTCATGTTTATGTTCCTGCCCATCCTGGTTTTGCCGAGAGCACGGGCATTGAGATGATAGATTCCATGGACGATCTTGCCCTGCACTACGCGGAATTGTTGGATCATTTGGGGCTCACGACGGTTTGTTTAGGGGGCGTGAGCTTAGGGGGCTGGCTCGCAGCCGAATTTGCTGTGCGTTGGCCTGAGCGAGTTCAGCGGCTCTGGATTGCCGATGCTCCAGGTCTCTGGTCGGATGAGCATCCCTATGCGGATTTGTTCCGTTATGCTCAGGACCCAGCCCGGCTGCGTCAACTGCTGTTTCACGAGCCCCAGGGGGCCATGGCTACCATGATCATCCGCGACCTAAAACAGATGAACGAGGAAACGTTCCTGGCGGCATACCGCGCGCTACGGACTTTGGCGCGTCTCACCTGGGAGCGTCCCTATAGCCCGAAACTGGCGCACCGGCTTTACCGCATCCGCTGCCCGGTTTTGATTATCTGGGGAGAGGACGATCGCCTAATCCCGCCGGCTTATGCTCACCTATATGCTCAACATATCGCGCAGGCTCGTGTGGAGATCCTTCCACGCTGTGGCCACCTGCCGATGTTCGAGCGTGAGGCCACTTTTGTGGAACTCATCCGCGACTTTTGCCGATCCTGACTGCGAACGCGAATTTACCGCACCTCAATCTCGTTAGCAAGCACGGGCAGATCGCACAGCCGCATGAAAATCGTCTGGGCTAACTGCTTGCCGTAAAACGAACTGGCCCGTCCTTGCAGGATAACTCCTCCGTTGCGCCTGATTAGACGCAATTCTCGAACAGAGCTGCCGAGAGCGGCCTCCAGACGCGTTTGGAGGGTCTCTAAATCCACCTCTCGGGAAACCATGTTGCTGGACTCCATAGGTGTTGCGAGTACCATCGGCATAATCACCCCTCCTAGCTAACTCCATGACTTTAGTTTCCAGCAGCTATCATGCCAAGGCTCGCAAATATACCAAAAGCATCGGGATTGGAATCAAACAGCAGGGCACTCGTGCTCTAATAACCCCCTGAGAGAGGTTCTCATGTGGATGCTAAGTGCCCTTTACTGTTCAATAAACTTCCTAGGACACGTATTCTTCGTAGATTGCTAAGTAAGTCCCGCCATTTTTCCGCTTAGTCATTGCGTAAACTCTAAGCAGTCTGCATGGGGTACAAGCGGATTTCTAGTCTGGGAAGTGAGTTTAAGCTCGCGATTCCTAAGAATAAGAAGGGCCGGCGAAACCGCTTCCGAAGAAGCGATATCTATTCCAACCAACGTAGGAATTGCTCTTCCAACTCGCGGACAATGGCTCGGTCGTCGTAAAGGACATGGCTACGTTCCAGGATGGTTTTCTGCAGCCAAGCGCGATAATCGGGTTCACAGGCGACACGAACCGCCTTAGTAACGTAATCCTTCGCGTTCCAGGCTACCAGTTCCAGGAAGTCCATTTGGCGGTACATGGCGTAAGTAAGTCGGCAGCGCAGGAAGGGGGAAGGCCAGGTAACTATTGGCACACCGAGCGCAAATGCCTCGTAGCTGGTGTTGCCGCCACCAAAGTGAATGGGGTCGATCATCACGTCGGCCACAGTGAGCAAGCGTAAGAAATCTTCACGAGGTAACTTCGAGACAAAACGCACCCGGGACACTACTTGGGGCATGGTGCGGGAAAAACGTTCCAGGAGTAACTCCGTCCAATGTTTATACTTGCCCTCTATCAGCACTAAATAACCGTCTGGGTCGCGCTCGAGGATCGCGGCCAGCAGGTTATCGAATTCAGGGTGGAACTTGAAAAGTGTCTGCGGACATAAATAAATGTGCCCCTGCTCCGGTAGGCCGAAGCGGTGCCGTTCGCCCAGGCCATGGGATACTCGAGGCCGTTCATATACCACGTTGAGCCGACTCAGGCGCACTAAACGTTCGCTATAGTGGGAATCTGCGTCGGCAGCTTCTGCAGTGGCGCTAGAAATGAAATAATCTATCGTGCTTAGCCCTGTAGTGACTGGATGCCCCCAACTGCAGCACTGAACTGGCGCCAATCGGCTAAAGGCCATGGTATAACTCATGGCGTCCATGCCTATATCGGGATAGTAGAGAATGTCTAGACCCAGTGTGAGTACCTGCCGCAAGGCAACAGGTAAATCGGGCGGTAAGACGATATAGTGGTCGGCTACCTGGCGGAAGCGCTGGCCGAGATGAGCGTCGGGGGGAGCTAGCGACAGAACATAAACCTCAAATTGTCGCCGATCCAGGTGGGTTATTAGACCTATATTCAGTTGACCGATGGTATGAGTTTGTAAGTATCGAGATAGGAAACCAATCTTGATTTTCCCCTGACGCGGACGTCGTTCGGGATGGGGTAACCTTAATTTGCGCTGGCCCTCACCTAAACGCGCTATGAGCCGATGGAGTTCTAAGTCGTTGAATCCTTGATAGGCTAAATAAAAGTGGGTCGGAAATAACTCCTGTGTCGGATCGATAAATAAGCCCTCCTCAACGAAACGGCGAAGGGTAGTTTCCAACTGGTAGCGAGTTTCGAGAATATGATCGATGGATTTGTAAATGACCGGGAGCGTGGTTTCGGAGAGGAAACGCAGTCGAGCTAGAGGTTGATGAGAATAAGCGCGGCGATAATGTTCGCGGGCCTCCGGGGTGCGGCCCTCTTCGGCGAGTAAGTTCGCGATGTTAGCCAGGGCTGGCGCCAACTGGGGCTTGATCTGCAATGCTCGCTGGTAGGCTTCCATGGCTTTTTCATTATCATCCATCTGGCGGTAAGCATTGCCTAAGTCGTTCCAGGTTTCCGCGTCGTCAGGACGTTGCTCTAAGTAAGCGCGAAATGCCTGAACCGCCGATTCTGAGGCGCCTAAGTCGAAATACACTGCTCCCAGCATGCGCAGTAACGGGGGGTTACCCGGGCTAAGTAAGAGGGCCTGCTGCAAATGTTGTAAAGCGTCCAATAAGCGGCCTGCGCGACGATAGAGTTGGGCCAGTTCGTAATGACATTGTGCGGCAAATTGAGGATGGTCGAAACTTTGCTGAATGGCCTGACGCAGGCACTCCTCCGCTCCGGGTAAATGGCCTGCTAAAGCGGCTAAATGTCCCAATCCACGCCAAGCGGCGGGACAACGAGGCTCACTATTCAGAATGCGGCGATAGGCTAGCTCGGCTTCGGCAAAACGTTGTTGTGCTGCCAGGTGTTCGGCTTCCTGGAGGCAATCTTCTAAGGTGCGAATAGGCGGAGGTGCCGACTTAGCTTGTTGCGGATGCAGGAAGGACGTTAGCAGTTGCTGCGGCGGTATCTCGATTCCCTGGGCCCGGCAATATTCGCGCCACATGCGACGATAAATATCTTCTAATTGTCGGACAAACTTAGGCCCAGGACATAGCGTCTGTTCAACGCGCGAGCGCAAGTGGCTGCGATAATAGGCCAGTTTTTCGGGTTGATGTGCGAGATGTGTTGCCTTTTCGATATATTCAGTTATGTCTCTGGCGATCCATTCGGTGGCGCCGATGCTGGTCAGGACACTGGCGGATAAGCGACCGCAGGGCCAACGGCCATACAGGGTAATGAGAGGCACACCCATCCACAATGCTTCGCAGGTCATGGTGTGCCCGCCAAAGGGAAAGGTGTCCAAAATAATATCTACCTCGTGAAAGCAAGGTAAATAGACTAAGTCGCCGAAGGGAGGTTGGTGCACGAGAATGCGTTCGGGCGCGATGCCATAAGCGGCAAACTTCTGTCGCAAATGCTGAAGAATTGGCGGCATGTGAGAGCTGCGAAAGAAGAGCAACCGTGAATCCGGCACGCGTCTGAGAATTTCACTCCAGGTAGCGTAAACCTGGTCATTGAGTTTTTTCAAGTCGTGATGCGAGCCGAACGTAATATAGCCTTTCTCAAGACAAGGCGGAGGCCTGACCTCAGGGGCAGGCTCTGGAGGTTGAAAACAGGAAAAGCCTCCCTCAAGATAAACAAGGCGCTCGGCGGCATAGGGTGGTTCCTGAGGCGGATTCAGTACTTTATCTGTAAGTCGATAGTGAATGGTGGCCAGGCCAGTAGTGTGCGGATAGCCTAACCAAGTGACTTGAATCGGGGCAGGTTGTTGGGCGAAGACTGCTAAGCAATTTTCAGCATAATGACCAGTTAGATCGATAAGAATATCAATGCGATCATTGCGGATCATTTCCGCTGCCTGCGCTGCGGACAGGCGAGCAATATCGCGCCAATAGTCCACAAGTGATCTCAGTCGCTGCGTCACTGCATCAGGACGACTTACGGCCGCATAAACATAGATACTATATTGCGGTCGGCTATGGTGTCTAAATATGGGTTCGATAAATCGGCTCACGGGATGCGCATAGAGGTCCGGGGAAACATAACCGATACGCAGGGGCCTCTCGGGGTCTAGCGAGTTAGTCCATTTCCGGACTAAGGCGACCGCAGCGCGCTGGCCCCAATGCACATGCGCCTGGTAGATTTCTTCTGGGGTGCTCTGGGGACAATAGTTCAGATAAACCAGGTAATTGTGCCAGGCGGGACTAAAGGGCGGGCTAATTTGACAGGCGCGACGTAAGCAAGCGAGTCCTTCCTCCAAACGGTTCAGCTGCTTATAAGTTGCTGCTAAGTTAATCAGAGGCGCGGTGTCATGGGGGTATTTGTCGGCACAACTGCGGAAGATGCGGGCTGCTTCCTCGAGATAACCGAGGTTCTTATAACACATTCCTAAATTTAATTCGGCAATTTCATAATTAGGCTCCAATTGCAAGGCCTTGCGGAAGCACTCTAGAGCTTCGTGGAAACGTTTTTGTTCTGCGAGAGCTAGTCCACGCTGGTTCCAAAGTTGAGGCGTATCAGGCATGGTGGTAGAGGGGCTTGAAGAATCTGAGGGGTCGGATAAAGGAGGTGCCTGCGCGGTCTCGGCGCGTTCTTCGCTTAGAACTGGAGCCGACTTAGAAGTGCCTGTGCTCACTTGTTTTGAAGAATGCTCTCGGAGCCAGCGACGATAGAGCTCCTCATAAACATCTTCCAGAGATTGTGCTACAGGTCGGCCATTACAAAGGTATTGCCCAACTAAGGCACGGAGGCTTGCTCGCAGTTGAGCTAAGTATTCGAACCGCTCGGCATGCTGGCGAGCCTTGGCTACAAACTCCGCTGCATTAGAGGCAATCCAATCATCTAAGCCCAGGCGTTTGAGCACACTCATAGATAAACGGTGCCAAGGCCGATCTCCCGATAACGTGAGCACAGGAACGCCCATCCAGAGTGCCTCGCAGGTCGTCGTATGGCCCGTGAAGGGGAAAGCATCCAGAACTATATCAACCTGGCTATAAAGGTGGAGATAGTGATCTGGCTGAGGTGAGGGGGCTTGAATTTCGACTCGATGCTTGGGAATCCCAATCCGGTCGAGGCGAGTCTGGAGTTCTTCCCGCGCCCAGTCGCGTAAGTCATCGCGAAAGAAGAGAATCTTGCTGTCAGGAATGGCCTCTAATACTTGCTGATATAGAGCTAAGACGCGATCATTGAGTTTGATAAGGGGATGGTGGGAGCCGAAGGTAATATAGTTTTTTTCTAAGCAAGGTGGAGGCTGAACCGCGGGAGCAGGCCTGGGGGGCTCGAATGCGAAAAAGCCACTGGTTAGCTTAATGATCTCTTCGGTATGCCAAGTCGCTGCGCCGTCTGGAAAGAGAAAACTATCGCCAATGCGATATGGAATCGTGGGCAGACCGGATGGGCCTGGATAACCTAAATAAGTGCATTGAATGGGTGCAGGCTGTAAGGCAAAAACATCTAAGCGATTATGACGAGTATGACCAGCTAAGTCAATGAGAATGTCGATGCCGTCCCGTTGAATCCACGCCGCGACCTGTTCGGCCGATTGTAAGGAAATGCGACGCCAGCCATACGCGAGTTGGCGTAGTTCTTCAGAAGTGGCGTCCATGGCCGGAATATTTGCATAGAGGAAGACTTCGACACGCTTAGGATCATGGTTCCGCAGGATAGGTAAGAAAAATCGGGAGACAGCATGGTTGCGGAAATCGGGCGAAACATAGCCCACCCGGACGGGACGGCTGCGTGGCGAAGAGTAGGATGGCAAAGGATGAGCGCTGAGTTTAGCAGGGCAAGGGAAGTTACCCCAGTGCCGAACTTCTGACAGGAAAGTTTCCTCTCGCTGCTCAGGATCATAGAGCAAGGTCATGAGATAGTTGCTGCGAGCGGCAAGAAAATCTGGCTGTAGCTCTAAGGCCCGTTGATAACAACGCAGAGCCTCCCGAACGCGTCCTAAGGCCTTATAAATTTCGCCAAGATTATTATGGGCCGTGGCATAATCGGGCTGAAGTTGGAGAGCTTGTTGGAGGCATTGATAAGCGTCGCGTAATTGATGCAGATCGTGGTAGATGGTAGCGAGATTATTCCAAGCGACGGCGTGATGGGGCTGGATTTCTAGGGCTTGGCGAATCAGTGCGAGCGCATCGGCAGAATGTCCAGCTTGATGGGCGAGCATGCCCAGCAGGTGCAGGGCTTCTGGATGACGCGGTTCCAAGCTCAGGGCCCGCCGATAACAGAGCTCAGCATCGTGCCAACGCCCGGCACGATGGTAGTGCACCCCTTGTTCGACCCAATACGTGGCGGACACAAATGCCTCCGTTCTACTCGGGAGACCTACCAGGCATCTGGAGCCTGGTGCTTAGTGCATTGCCTGGATGGAGTCATTTAGTTTATGTTAAACACGCAGAGTCTAAATATGCGGAAGGTAGCTTGGGATTTGTTCAGCCATGGTGGAGGATGATTAGGTTTTACTCTAGTGATTGGCATTAGCTTAGTATCGGCCCAATTTTAATTTTGCTGGTAACGGCTTACGCGGGGGGTAGGAGATGGTCGAAACACAAAATTTTCCGGATCAGTGTAAAAACTTTTGGAACAACCTTGGGTAACGTGTGTGCATGGCCCAGAGGTTGAGTGGCGGTAGAGACGGAAAACGTCCGTCGGGAGGCGCCCATGAGCCAGAATGACCAAACTCAAGGTGCGACGCTAAGCTCGGAACAGGAAAAGCCAGGGACCGTGCCGGTACATTATGAGTACACAGGCAATCTGCCGTACTTACTGATGCAGTTACGCATAAGTCTGATTGTATCCACCTATCAGGCAGGGAAAGTCCTGGCCATCGGCACGCACGAGGGCAAGCTGGAGTTTGCGGTGTCGAATTTCGAGCAAGCGATGGGTGTGGCGGTGGATCCTGGGCGTCTGGCCGTGGGCACGCGTCGACAAATTTGGTTTCTGCGCAATGCCCCGGAGTTAGCGCGGCAATTGCAGCCGATGGGGAAATACGATGCCTGTTACCTGACGCGTTCCTGTCACTACACGGGGCCGATTCACGTGCACGAGATGGCTTGGTCGCGAAACGAGCTGTGGCTCGTCAATACCTTGTTTTCCTGCTTATGCACCTTGAGCGAGGATTACAGTTTCGTGCCGCGTTGGCAGCCTCCTTTTATCAGCCGATTGGCCGCCGAGGATCGTTGTCACCTCAACGGTCTGTGTTTAGAGGAAGGGAAGCCGCGTTACGTAACTGCCTTAGCCGAGGTCGATACGCCCGCGGGTTGGCGTCCGACTAAGGCGACGAGCGGATGCGTCATTGATGTGCCGAGTGGCGAAACCTTGGCGCGTGGCTTTGCCATGGCGCACTCGCCACGCTTGCATCAGGGACAGCTCTATGTACTCGATTCCGGCTACGGGCGGATTTCCTGGGTGGATCGCAAAACGGGGCACGTGGAGCCTGTGGCCCATGTGGAAGGTTACACGCGGGGACTTTCGTTCTACGGACCTTACGCCTTCGTCGGTTTGTCGCGCATTCGCGAAACGTCTGTGTTCGGCGGGATTCCTATTGCCGAGCGGCGCGAGCAATTGAAGTGTGGCGTCGAGGTCATTGAGCTAGGTTCGGGTCGAAGTGTCGCCTCTTTGCAGTTCCATTCGGGGGTGACAGAGATTTTCGACGTGTACGTGTTGCCTGGGATTACTTGCCCGACCATATCGGGGCCACTGCCTGATGTGGATGGGGGCAGTCCGATTTGGCTTGTACCCTCACCGCCTCCCTCGGGAAGATTTAATGACATCCCGCGTTGAGCAGCATTTGCTGGCCCGAAAATAATTCGCCAGCCTCGCGCGGTGCGGATAAACTCGTACATGAGTATTCACCCTGCTAGGCGAAAAAATTGTTCTCGCAGTCGCGTCAGAGCACGTCGACGTTCCGCTTCGGGAGCGAAGGCATCAAAGGGGAGGGGCTGGCCGACTATGCGTTGCAATAACTGCCAAGCCCGTTGCCGTAGCTCCGGGTCGCGGCGCTCGAGGGCTTCGAGCAGAACGGGAACGGCCACCGCGCCTGCTTCAAGAAACTCCTGCTCCACTGAGGAGCGTTGCTCCGACATGAGTCCCTCGAGCCGTTGCCGCAATCGTTCTTGCTGCAATACAGTCAACGCTGCGGGGCCTGCGGTGGGTCGGGCATGAGTTGGGGATCGCGGATGCGGAATGGTGATCGGTTCAGGCAACGGGGAGTCCTGCGGCGCTTCCGTGGGCGACTTTGGACTGGGTTGAACTGGCTCATCCTGGCTGGACTCTTGGGGAGCGGTGGGCAGCGGTTCCTGGAAAGTTTTGCCGAGATACTTAGCGATGACCCGGGGATGGCGGATGATCTCCTGGGGGGTGCCGTGCGCTTCGACGACACCATCGGCGATGACATAACTGCGGTCGGTAATTTTCAAGGCTTCCCGAACGTTATGGTCGGTGAGCAAGATGCCGATACCCTGGTCGCGGAGTTTACGGACGATGTTCTGAATGTCGCCGATCGTGATCGGATCAATGCCTGTGAAGGGTTCGTCGAGCAAGATAAGTAGAGGTTCGGTGATGAGGCAGCGTGCGATTTCCAGACGCCGTTTTTCCCCTCCCGAAAGTGCCCAGGCTGGGCTTTTACGGACGCGGAGCAGATCGAATTGTTGCAACATCCGCTCCGTAACTTGCCAACGTTCCTTGCGCGTGAGTCGTCGGCCCAAGGAACGCAGTGGTGGCATGGCTTCGAGAATGGCCAACAAGTTTTGCTCCGTGGTCAGTCGGCGAAATACAGACGACTCTTGCGATAGGTAACCCATGCCTAAACGGGCCCGCCGATACATGGGCCAATTGGTCACATCGTGTCCTGCGAATATGACGCGTCCCGATTCGGGCGCCAGCATGCCAATGGTCATGCGGAAGGTCGTGGTTTTGCCTGCCCCATTAGGGCCAAGCAGGCCGACCACTTCTCCGCGATCCACATGAAAGCTGACGCCGTTGACCACGCGGCGTTTGCCGTAGCTTTTGGTCAGATTGTGGACTTCTAGGAGCGGCATGAAGAATGTGCCAGTCCTTTCCGCTGAAGATTTCGTGGCTGGATGTAACCAATGAGTTCAATTCCTGCAAGATGTTTTCGTTCGAAGAGCGGCTCCAGACTAGCCAGGGTAACGTGTTAAGACAAGATGAAATTTCCGTTATTGCGGCTTGATCCAGCTGAGCCGTAAAAACGGTGGCAGCTGCAATTACCTTCGAAGCGTGTGGTTGTAAGTCCTTGTCTTACTGGAGGATAGCGAGTTAGTATGGCTGATTCGCCAAGCATTGCCCTGCGAGTTCAGCTGCAGCCCCAGCCCGGGCGAAAAAATTCTTGCAAGTTGCATGTTGATTGCGCGAAGTAAGTTTCCAACTGATAACTACTTCGGGAGATGGGCCTTGTGGATAGACCTTTCGGGGAGATTTTTTGGCTTGGCACTGGCGTAGTGAGTTTTTTACAATCATGCATCCCCAGCACCCAGCCGTTGGGGAGGCCAACCGCGACATGGATTCGGTCGCGGGCGTAGTGCTTGTGTTCGGTTGCGGCCAGGGAAGGTGCTTCGCATGAAGCGCCAGGAGAATCAAGGTGCCGACACTGACGGATTGGGTCGCTGCTTTTGCGCAGGAACTGAGCAAGCGCATTGGGGAAAAACGCTACCATCTCTGGTTCGCACAACAGACCCGCATCGAACTGACGGACAAGCAACTAACCATTGGAGTGCCCAACCGTTTCTTTTTGGATTGGCTCCAAGCGACATTTGCCCAAGCCATCCAAGCCGCGGCCGAGACCGTGGCGGGACATCCCCTGACCGTGCGCTTTGTCGTGGACCCCGCGCTATTTCAGGCGCAACGCCGACAGCAGAGCGCATCCAACATGGCGTGGGATGAGTCCGAAACCAGTCCCAACTTGCCGAGCTCAGCTGTCCTGGCGCGGGATGGTAAGGCCGCGGATTCCGCACGCGCAAATCCGCGGCGTGCAGGAGCGAAACTCGATGATTTCCTGGTCGGGGAATCCAATCGGCTTGCCTACGCAGCCGTGACGCAATTGGTGCAAGGCAGTGCGCCTGAAAAAGCTTGGTTTGGCAACTCAGCTCCGCGGTTGGCAGGCGTACCGTTGACTATTTACGGTCCCCATGGCGTAGGCAAAACGCATCTGCTGGAAGGTTTGGCCGAAGCGCTCATGCGGCAGCATGAGCCAGGGAAAGTGTTGTGCCTGACCGCAGAGGATTTCACTAACCAGTTTTTACAATCACTACGGCAAAGCAAACTCGAGGAATTTCGCCGACGCTTTCGCCAAGCTGCAGCCTTACTAGTGGACGACCTGCAATTCCTAGAAGGTAAACGAGCGACCCAGGAAGAACTGTTGCACACGCTGGCCACACTATCGCGACAGGGGCGTATCTTCGTGGCCACTTGTGAATACCATCCCCGTCAGGCCCGCTGGATACCCGAACTCATTGACCGCCTTGCTGGGGGTGCGGTTTGGCCCATCGAACTGCCCGATCCGTCCTTGCGGCAACGCTTGCTGCATGCTAAGGCCCAGAAGTTAGGTTCCCCGCTGAGTGCTGAAGTTGCTGAATACCTGGCGCAGCGTGTGCAAGGCAATGTGCGGGAACTGGAAGGTGCACTTTATGCTGTTTGGCATTATGCCACGGTGCACCATCGGCCCGTGACATTGGAGCTGGCCCAAGAAGCACTCAGTCGTTGGCTTCGTCCGCAACCGAAGACCGTGAGCCTACGCGACGTGGAACGGGCCGTGAGCCGAGTATTGCACTTACGTCCAGGTACTCTCCGTGGCCGCGAGCGGGTGCGCTCTGCCAGTTACCCCCGGATGTTGGCCATGTACTTGGCCCGCAAGCACACCGGCTTGCCCTATCATGAAATTGGTCGCTTTTTCGGAGGACGAAATCACAGCACTGTCATCGCCGCGGAACGCAAAGTTTCCCGTTGGCTAACCACGCAAACCTGCTTGCGCTTAGCCGGACAGTCCTGGAATGTCGCCGAACTGGTCGAACATATCGAGCGAGAGCTATGACTCGAGCACGGGCTAGTTTTTCGCCCCGTCTGTCCCGTTTGTCAACGCCACAATACTTAGGTGGCTCGAGCGAATCTCTTTATGGAAGCCCGTGATTCACGCGATGGCGCTTCGAACCTCCGGTGGCAGCGCGGGAGCGGAAATGTTGCGACTTCGGCTCATTGTGCTCGCACTGGCCGCGGCGTCGTTGCTGGCTTTTTACGCCCGGGCGCTCGTGGCATACCTGCGGCAAGCGGAACTGAATTCCACAGCCCAGACCGAAGACGAGCTTCGGAACCTGCAGGCGGAGCTGGAACGGGCGGAAGCTTTGCTCGCGCAGGTTCGCGCGGCCTATGACCGACTAGTCTGCGCCGAAGCACAAATTGTGGCGGCCGTTCGACGCGCGGAATGTGCACCTCGCGAAATGCCCACGCCGTCTAAACCGATAGTAGGTCGGTCCTGCGTTGCGCCATGTCTGGAACGCGACACCCGAAGTCCGGACACGAGCCTGTCTTCCAATTCGACGGTTCCTGCCCTCCCAGATGCATCGGCCATGGTGTGGGATAACGTGTCAGATAGGTTGCAAGGTCGCAGGCTGACCGAATGGCAGGGGCATTGGCAACGGATCGCTGAGCAGCGGAAACGGCTCCATGCCGAATATACTGAACTGGCCAACCGATTGCATCAGATTCGCACCACCTGGCGCTTGGTACGTGTGATGCCAACGCACCTCATCAGCGCGAGCGCGTTCGACACCTTGCAGGAAGTTACCGAACTGCGTCGCACGGTACGCGCGATCGAATCCGATCTCGCGGCGCTCCAAGTACGTCTCCAAGGGGGCATCTCATTATCACTCATTACTCTCCAAGAAGCCGGTTTCCGTCAGCGCTGAGGCAAACGCGGGCTGTCAGCGTCAGCCCATTTCCAGAATCACGTCCGGAAACTGGCCGGCTCACAGCGCGGCTAATAGCAGCAGCCTCGCGAGGCTCTATGCCGAATTCTTGTCAGGAAGAGCCTTAGGGCATCACATTCGGCATTAGGCACGCCACTGATGGCCTTGACCGTCGCTAGGCACTTCTCAATCTACCGAGTACGCATCACTTCAGCGGCAGCTTGTTACTTTGCTGAACGAAAAGAGAAACTCGACTCGCCTATGGAAACCTCTCTCACTGAATCCACAAAATTTGCGTCGCGCTCGACCTGCGTAATCTCATCTAGCCAAGCAGTGTCGTTTATCCCAGACCGCCACCGGTGTTTCGGGATCAACTCGGCCTCGGTAATGTCATCTGGCGGAGCAGTCATGGATGTATCCCGCGCGTGCGTGGCACAGGTGGAGGAAGGTCAAGCAACGTCAAGTGAGCCGACTCCTGAATGAGCTTATGGCTATCCGACCCGCGGAATTACGCCAATTTTTTGCAAAGGCAATCCAATCGTGAAGCCGAACAATTTTGATTTATTTGGATCGGCTGCGGCAGGAAATCGGTCCACCACGGCTCAGCTGTCCGCTTCAGTAAGTCTCAACCTAAACCGCTCGTCTCTCGCGACCTTTAACTGCCATGGATTACATGTCCGCCGATGGGAGTTTCAGCGCAGCGTGACTGAGGTTCATGGGGCAGCTGTCTCGTCAGGCCACCTCGCGCGAAAGACACTACGAGACCATCAAGTTCCAGCTCTCGAATCCCGCCAGCATCTGGTGTTGATAGCCGTTTTGGGTCTAGCAAACCTAACGTCTTTCCCGAACCATCCAGGGAAACTGCTTACGAGTTGGTGCAATCCGGTTAGCGTTCGCAGGCCAACATTTGGTCTGCATCATCTCGGCGTGAACTGCCTCTGGTTGAAATCTGGCTCCACGTCTGACTTGAGCGCTCCGCTCGCGGTCAATCCGCGGTTGCCGATAAGCTAGCGGTAAGGCATGCCCCAACCTGCGAGGCCGCTTTTTTCACGTCCCTGCATTTGACCCTGTAATCTTCTAAGAGTCTCGAGCACCAACATTTCCTTCAATTCTGTTGTAAATCCCTGAGTGGGGACGCCCGCACATGGCTATCAGTTTCGACCACTAAGTTTGTCAGTTGATTCTCCTAGTATTTTGCATGGAACAAACTACCTGGCAACAAACTTCAGGCAGGTAACATCGCGGGAACAACTTGCTGAAAGCGGCGCATCAGTTCCGTTGCTTTTTGAGATAGTGTGAACCGATCCTCCGAGCGAGGAAAAGAGTGCCGATAACGACAATGGTGATCCCGATAATGAGTGTCCAGTTGATCGAGCGGGCGATTTCCCCGGAAACTTTCCCCACGGTGTTTTCCGCGGCGACTTCCGTGAGGTCTCTCAAACCGTTGATAAATGGCTCCGGGTCGGCCAAGAACGCAGTCAGGGCGGCAGTAACGGCTAGCGCACCCTTATGGCGCCAGATGAAGTCCATAGTTCGATCGGCCCAACCAGGTTCGGTTTTTCTGGCGATGACTTCGAGCAATTCTTCGGTGCGTCCGATTTTGGCCAATGAGCCGTCCTGATGCATCATAGCCAGTCGGCGGGCTTGTTGTGAATCGGCCATGCGAGCTAAGGCCGTGGCCGCGGGACGCCCATGTTGTTCAATGATCGGCTCGACAATTTCTCCATGACGCAGCAGGGCAGCCCCCGCATCATCGCCGTATTTCAGGAAAATAGCGGTGCTTCGGGGTCGAGTGATCACCCAAATAGCTTCGTCGCCGTGTCGTGCGTGGAATTTCAACAATTTCGGGGCGTGCTCGCCTACCTCTTCGAGAGTGTGGAGCGCCTTCGGCCCGCCAGCCTGAACTAACCGTAGCGCGTCGTCACCATGTTTAGCCACCTGGCGTTCCAGCCGGCGAGCTAATGTTTCCACGGTTTCGCCCACGGCTTCCTTCGAGAACTTGCGGAGGACATATTCGGCTACTTCCCGAATAGCCCTGCTGCGAAGGTCTGCCTCCGCGTCGTTGGTCAACACCAGCCAAACGGTTGCCAGGAGGGTCACGGCACCCAGAGACCGAAAGCGAGCACGTTTCATGGCGACCGCTCCTTGGCGATTTGATCGAGGGCACTGAAAAGAGCCAGTTCGCGGACTTTGCCCCGTTCCTGGGAAAGCTTCGTAAGCACGGACTGTAAGCCAGGAGATTCTGACGTGCCTTCTATGATTAGCCTCTCAAGTTGAGCCAACTCCTGTTCGAGTTTCTTTGCCATCTTTCTCGTGGAATCGCTCCATTTCTCCCAGAGATAATCCAAGATGAACGACAAGGCTAAGCCTACGCCGAAGGTAATGGTACCACTCGCAACACCCGTACCCATGATGCCGGCACGGATCGCTAGTTGCCGCAAGGCAAAAACGAGAATTTCCGACGCGACGGTCAAGGCTACCTCGCGAATCACATCCTCGCGCAAACTGGTCCAAACGTGCTCCTTAGCCATCGCCAACATCTTTTCCTCGACATAGCGACGTAGCTGTTCGGGCGTGAGCACACTGAAGGGAGCGCCCGGTAGGTGAAGATTCAAATCGGCATGGAGGTTGACCAGCATCTTGTTTTCCGCGTTCGCCACATCCTGCAAGTACCCGGTAATCGTGTGGCCAACGCGCTTTTCCAGTTCCTCGGGCGAGAAGATGTGTCGGTAAAAGGCTTCCTTGATGTGCCCATCGCCGTAGATGATGAGTTTGATCTTACTACTAAGGCTCAGCGCTTCCTCAGCAAAGGCGTAACAATTGGCACGACGCTGCGCCAAGAAAGCACGTAATTCGGCCAGCCGGGTTTCGAGCGCGGTGTCGCATTCAGCTTGACATGTCGCCAGGTGTTTGCGAACGAGTCGTTCAGGCACTCGATGCTGACTCCAGAACCCGAAAGGATTTAGCCCATGCCCTTGGAACACGATCTCATAAACGAACCAAATCGCGACGGCCAGCACGGCCACCACCATTGTCAATCCCAGCCAGGTGCGGAAACGCCCAGCCGAGGAATTCTGATTCGTTGGCTTTGGCTCAGGCACGAAATCGTTCCACCGTGGGTCAGCCTTCCGCCTCATAAGGTTTTCGCGCATGGTGCTACTCCCCTCGAGCCTAAGCGCTTGGAGTCCCCTAACTAACGTTGATACCGGACTGATACTAACTCTTATAGGTATTGACGGCCCAATCCGCCAGAAATCGGGTTATGAAAGTTGTAGAGAAATGGTCCTAAACCCGCGTCGGGGCGGTGTAGTTCAACGGGCGGATGCGAGTGCGTGAGTGTTTCTTCCGAGAGGTGTGATGCTTGGCACAGCTTGGAATCAGGCCTCGTTGGAAATAGAATGTTATGCCTACCCAAAAGCTCCATTCGCCTGCCACCCCGCCTGAACCCGTAGGGATTATGGATGCACGGATTCTACTGCACTGATGTCCGTACATGGGGCATAACACGGTTGTTAGCGTTGGGCTTGTTCCTGATAGGTCTGCTAGGTTGCCAGGACGAGCCGCAGATTCGGCATTACACCGCGCCACGTGTTTCGCCTGGGGAAAATCGCACGCAGGGGCAGGAACAGATGTTGCTCGGCGCGATGACATGGGTAAACGGCGTGGGCTGGTTTTTCCGCACCGTCGGACCACGCGACCAGCTGGCACCGCAACGGGAGGCTTTTCAGTCATTCTTACGCTCGTTAGAACTGACCGAAGAGCAAGTCCGCTGGCAACTGCCTCAGGATTGGCACGCGGAGGCACGAACGGTCCCAACCCGATATGCGACCTTACGGCTCGGCAAAGACGCTAACGCGCCCGAACTGGTCGTGGTGCGTTTTCCCGCGGGGCAAGGAGGCGACGTGGCAGGCAACGTCAATCGTTGGCGCGAATTAGTCGGTTTACCGAAGGTGTCAGCGGAAGAGGCGGAAAAACTCGTGAGCCGACTAAAGACCCCCCAGCACGAGTTTCTTGTCGTAGAACTCACCGGACCAGGCAAACCCCGATAGGATTACTGGGGAGCCTTACCGAAGGAGCAACTAAGATGGCGATGGCGCCCGAACATAATCACAGTGCAGGAAACGGCTCAGCGACGGCACCGCCGCCGGGCTTATGGTCAGAAATTCGTCAGTTGTTGGGGCTGGCTTTGCGGATCGCGGGCTCTTTGTGGGTAACGGTAACCTTGTTCAGCCTGGCGCTGGTGTTGGTGTTCTTCGGCACGTTGGCGCAAGTGGAGATGGGCATCTGGACAGTGGTGCATAACTACTTCCGCTCTTCGGGGATCGTCTGGTTGCCGTTGCGTCTGCTCGGCCATGTCCCCGGACTGGACAGCATACGGACGTTACGGGACCTTCCCTGGAGTATTCCGTTTCCCGGGGGCTGGTTGCTCGGCTGGGCTTTGCTCATCAACTTGCTGGCGGCGCTGGTCATGCAGTTTCGTCTGGGTTGGAAGTGGTTAGGCGTATGGGCGCTGCACGTGGGCGTGATTGTCCTGATGTTCGGGGAGTTGATCACGGGTTTGGCCGCGGTGGAAGCCAACATGGTCCTGCAAATCGGAGAACGTTGTAACTTCATCGAGGACTCACTGCGTTACGAAATTGCCCTGATTCGCGCCGACCGCACCGATGTGGAAGACGCCGTTGTTATTCCGCATCGGTTCTGGCTCATTCCCGAACGCAAAACGCCCATCCTGATCAGCCATCCCGAGTTGCCTGCCGATGTCGAGATTCTCGCCGCGTGGAAGAACAGTACCGTGCAGCCGGTGGGCGAAAACGAATCCTCACAAGGACGCGATCCGTTCCTTGTGTCGAGCCGCGAAGGAATGTGGCGCATCGTGGAGGTGCCCGAAGCGCCGGGGATCAATCCCGGCGAGGACATGCCCGCAGTACATCTTCGGCTGCGGGAAAAGGAGAGCCAACGGATTCTGGGCGAATATGTCTTATCGCTTTGGATGGACCGTAACGGCAATCGTCGCCTTCTGTCCTTTCCGCCAATCTTAGTGCCGATCGGGGACCACCTATATCAGTTAACCCTACGCCGACAACGCATCTACCTGCCGTTCACGTTCGAATTGAAAAACTTCGTTCACACGACCTATCCTGGCACTTCGATTCCCAAGGAGTTTCGCAGTGACATACGCCTGTATGAACCGAACACCACGGATGGACGCGACGTGGTCATCACTATGAACCAGCCGCTGAGCCTGGAGGGGCTGACGTTTTATCAATCGGGTTATTTGCCTGACGATAGCGGAACCATCCTGCAAGTGGTGCGTAACCCAGGCCGATGGTTGCCGTACCTCGGATGCCTGATTGTCGCCGCGGGGATGTTAGCGCATTTCCTACTGCACTTGGCGGGCTTTTTGCGTCGCACTCAGCAATTGCCAGCGAGACCACAATCCTCACTCGGCGATACGACGTTGCAGGCCACGCACAGGCGTGCCAGCAAGTTACGGAGAAGTAAGCCGGCTCTGAACGATACCGAGGCTCAGGATGTTGCCTCGAAGACGGAGGTCCAGTTGCTGCACTGGTTACCCTGGATCGCGGGAGGTCTCGTGGCTGTGTACCTGGTGCTCCCGTGGTTACCTTCCGGCGCGGTGCAAAACTTTGACGTGCACGAATTCGGGGCGTTACCTGTCCTGCAGGCCCGCATCAAGCCCTGGGACAGTGTCGCCCGCACCAGTTTGTTAGCGATCTCCGGCAGGCAAACCGTCACCGACAACAAGGGCCGCACGATTCCCGCGATCGTCTGGCTCCTCGACGTCATAACCCAGCGTCCGCAAGCGGAGCAATATCGCGTGTTTCGCATTGATAACGACGAGGTGCTGAGCCTGCTCGGTCTGGAACGCCGACCGGGCAATCGCTACGCGTTAGCCGAGTTCCGAACTCGCTTAGAGGAGCTACTCCACCAAGCCCATGAGGCTGGCCGCAAAGAGAAGGAAGCCCAGACCGTTTACGATCGGCAAGTGCTCAAACTGGCGAACCAGTTCTTGCTCTATCAACGCCTGGCTCAGCTCGATGATCCGCAGCTGCGACGCATCTTCAACGATATTCAGGATGAGCTGCGTCCGTTGGCGCCACGCTCCGGGCGGCTCGAGGATTGGCAAAACTATCATGCGGGCGATACGGAGCGTGCCGCAGCCTTGCAACGCTTCTTGCGAACGCTACCGTCCGAGGAAGTGGCAGCGGCCCAGAAAGACGCGCGCCTCCTCGAATTGTTGGCGCGCAAATATTCCCAGTCTCTGCAGGAGTTCCTCGAGCAACATACCTCGCCGAGCTATCGCCATCTGCGGGATATTCTCGACGCCTGGCGCGACCAGGACGCCCGCCGCTTCAACGAAGCGGTGTACGAGTATCGCGCCTATCTGCAAGAGACACAGCCAGCCTGGGTGTTGCGGAAAACGAGTATCGAGTCAGCCTTCAACCGCTCGGGCGTGTTTTATCACACGGCCGCGGTGTACGGAGTGGCCTTCGTGCTGGCCTGTCTGGGCTTCCTGACCTATTATGGCAGTCTTATCTGGCCCATGCGTTTCCAAAAACTGGCGTTCGGCATGCTGGTGGTCGCCGCGGTGATGCACACGGTCGGCTTGCTGGTGCGGATGTATCTCCAAGGCCGACCGCCAGTGACCAACTTGTATTCCTCGGCGATTTTCATCGGCTGGGCCGGCGTCGTTCTGGGACTCATCCTGGAGCGGATTTATCGCCTAGGATTGGGAAACGCGACCGCGGCGGCGCTGGGCGGCGTCACACTCATCATCGCCCACCACTTGGCTACCGACGACACGCTCGGCGTTTTGCAAGCAGTGCTGGACACGAATTTCTGGCTGGCGACCCATGTGACCTGCATCACTCTGGGTTACACGGCCACATTCCTTGCTGGGGCGATTGCCATTGCGTTTGTGATCGTGGGCCTGGCCACGAGGGCCCTGGCGCAGCCGACGGTTCTACGCACGTTCTACGGCATGATGTACGGCGTCATCTGCTTCGCGATTTTGTTTAGCTTCACAGGCACTGTCCTGGGCGGACTGTGGGCCGACGTTTCCTGGGGACGATTCTGGGGATGGGACCCGAAAGAAAACGGTGCGCTGATGATCGTACTGACCAACGCGCTAGCCCTTCATGCCCGCTGGGGCGGAATTGTCAAAGCACGCGGCTTCGCTTTGCTGTGTATCCTGGGGAACATCGTAACGGCCTGGAGTTGGTTCGGCACCAACCAGATGGGTATCGGCCTGCATTCCTACGGTCGCATGGAAGGTGCTACCCTTTGGCTCAGCGTCTTCTGGCTCTCGCAGTTGGCTTTGATCGGGGTCGGCCTGTTGCCGCTACGTTTCTGGCGCAGCTTCCAAACACCTGCATCCTCGGAACGCACAAGCTCGAACGTTTATCAAAACTAATCGCCTTCAGCCCAGAACCGTCACCACTAAGTTGCGACGACGCGGACGGATGTCGCACTCTAAGCAAATAATCTGTTGCCAGGTACCCAACTGCAATTGGCCGTCGCGGATCGGCACAGTCAGGGACGGGCCTAGTAAAGTCGCCTGCAAATGAGCATGGGCATTGCCGTCATGCCAGGTTTGCTCGTGCCCATAATGCCGACCTGGGGGAATCAGCTTATCCAAAATCTCGGGCAAATCTTTTCTTAGTCCTGGTTCAAATTCGATTGTGCCTACCGCGAAGGTGCTGCCCACGCAGAATACATTCACGATACCATTATTCACGCCTGACCGTCGGACAATTTCCGCGACGGTTTTCGTCAGGTCGTGCATATCGCCGTGTCCGGCCGTGCTCAGCTCAATAGTGTCCTGGTAAACCATGGTCATGATCTCCTGAATAATCTTGAATCGAGGCTTAGACACTTAGACCTTAGAGGGCATATAGCAGCTAGGGGGACTCAATGATTTAGATCGCTCCGTCGCGGCGCCATTGGTGGAGGAGTTGGTCGTCGCAGCCGAGCCAGGTTTTCAGCACGTGTTCAGTATCTTGCCCCAAGTCGGGAGGGAAGCGAAAAGGCGGAAGCGCTGCTCCTTCGATGCGCCAAGGACAATTCAGCAAGTCCACGGGGCGACCGGAAGGGTCGTGCACTGTCACCTTGAGACCGCGGGCCTGCGCCTGGGGATGACGGAACAGCTGCTCGTAATCCAGAACGGGACTATGAGGCACTTCCGCCGCACTAAGCAATTGTTGCCATTGCGAGGTGGTGCGCGAACGTAAAAGCGGCTCTAACTCGGCCAACAATTCCTGCCGGTGGCGTACTCGGTCGGGATTGGTGCGAAAGCGCGGGTCTTCGGCCAGATCCGTGCGGCCACAGGCCCGACAAAAGCGCTGCCATTGCTCGTCGTTGCCCACAGCGAGGACTAAATAACCGTCCGCCGTATTGAATAACTGATAAGGCACGATCTGAAGGTGCGCATTGCCTTGTCGCGGAGGAACCTGCCCCGTGACTAAGTAAGCCTGGGCCACATTGACTTGAGCGGCGACAACGCAATCCAGGAGGCTCACATCTATAGTGTATCCATGATCACTTGATTTACGGGCATGTAAACAGGCTAAGATGGCAATCGCGGCGTAAAGTCCACCGACGACGTCCGTAATGGCGACACCGACTTTGTAAGGTGGTCCTTCAGGCGGGCCAGTAATGCTCATAAGCCCGCCCATCGCCTGTAAGGCAAAATCATAGCCGGGAGTGTTGGCCAGAGGGCCCGTCTTGCCATAACCCGTGATGGAACACCAGATAATCCGCGGATTGACGTGAAAGATTTTCTCCCGATTTAGCCCGAGTCGTTCTAAGCTGGCAGGGAGGAAATTGTCTAATAAAACATCGGCGCGTTCCAGGAGGCGGAAGAAAATTTCGCGGCCGGTGGGCACGGCGAGGTTGAGGGTCAGGGAATACTTATTGCGATTGCACGCAAGAAAATACGCACTGAGATGGTGCCAGAAAGGCGGTCCCCAAGCGCGTGTGTCATCGCCGACGCCAGGCTTTTCCACCTTGATGACTTCCGCCCCCAAGTCGCCGAGAATCATGGAACAGAATGGTCCAGCCAGCACCCGCGATAAATCCAATACGCGCAGGCCCGCCAAAGGAGGTGCATCTGTATAGGGCAAAGTTTGTGCCGCAGCGTGCTGGAAAGTGGTCATGGTGCTATTGTAAACTGTGGTGGCGTGGATGGCGTAGGATAAAAAAACTGATAGCAAAGGAGCCCCCCTATGGCGGAAACGCCGACGATTGAAGAGCAGGTCGCCTGCTGTCCCGAGTTGGCCAGGTGGACGGAGATAGCTGGGTGGGTACTGGCCTGCGTCGCCGTGGCAGGAAGTCTTTATCTGACGCTGGGCATGAAACTGGTGGCGTGTCCTTTGTGTTTGTATCAGCGTCTGTTGGCGATGGGGGTCGTAGCGGTGATTCTAAGCGGTTGGCTTTTCGTGCAAGGTCCGGGGCGCGGCTTAGCCGTGCTCGCCTTGCCGTTGAGTGTCGGTGGGCTGACCGTCGCTTTGTTCCATGTCAGCAAGGAATGGCAGCATGCCATGGTCTGTCCGCTGGGGTTGTTCGGCTGGGGCACCGCGCCGCAGCAAAGTGCAACACTCTTCACGCTCATCACAGTATCGTTAGTGGTCAGCATACTAAGCGGAGCGGGGCGTCGAGTCTGGTTGACGCGAGGCGTGCCGGCCGTCGTGATCTTGGCCGTGCTCGGCCTGGCCATCGCTTTTGGTATGATTCGCACTGGCCCGCCGCCTCAAGGCGGGGATTCCCTGGAGAAGCTTCTCGAAAAACGTGCCGCATACCAGCTGGCCATTTGTACGCCTGTGAAGTATGCCAAGTCTGAGGCAACGACTACCGCCGAGAATACGCCAGCTCCAACCAACCAGGATTAATCGCCCCTCAGCAGCATCTGTTCCGCATTACAAGCAAGCATACCCACGCACAGGAGGAAAACTTCATGCGATGCGGCCTGAGCGCCATCAGCTTGTTTATCCTTTTGGCGACGCTTGCCCTCCACGGCTCAGCAGCGGCGCCCATGCCAACGACGCGGATTGTGGTGCATCTCCCCAGTGATGCTACACTGACCATCAATGGACACACTACGCGCCAAATTGGTCGGCAGCGTGAATTTGTCACGGCTCCCCTCGAGGGTGGGAAAACTTATACCTACGTAATCCGCGGCACGTGGTCGGAAAAAGGCCAGACAATCGTTGTGGAGCGTGAGGTGGCGTTCCGCGCTGGCGAAGATCTGTTGGTGCAGCTCCAGCCGCCGCGCTTGGGGACACGAAGTCCGCGTCGGCGGGAGTTTCTGTTCACCTATGCAGCCACTGTTACAGGACTCAAGCCAAATCAGCGCGCACGATTGTGGTTACCAGTGCCCCGCTCCACACGGCATCAGGAAGTGCAACTAGTGAGCCAAAGGCTGCCGACAGACGCGTCGGTGAAAACTTCGACTGAGCCAAAATATGGTAATCTCGTCATGTACGTGGAAGCGTCGGGTGACGAGCGAGGGGAAATCCCCGTAAGTGTCATTTATCGAATCCGCCGCTGGGAGGTGCTGGAAGATGCTCGGGGACTGCAGGAAAGCGAAACGTTAATCCAGCCTTATTTGCGTGCCGATCGGCGAGTGCCGATAGGGGGCCAAGCTTTGCAACTGATTGAGGGACGACCATTACCCACGCATCACTGGCACCTAGCCCGACTGCTTTACGACGTGGTCAACGAGCACCTGGTATATAGCAAGAAAGGCGAAGGCTGGGGTCAAGGCGATGCCGATTGGGCTTGTCAGAGCGGATATGGCAACTGCACGGATTTCCATAGCGTGTTTATTGCCTTGGCCCGGGCACAGGGGATTCCCGCTTATTTCGAGATCGGTTTTCCTTTGCCGGAGCAGCGGGGTGAGGGCGAAGTGGCCGGCTATCATTGCTGGGCATGGTTTCAGCCGCGCGGACGAGGCTGGATTCCTGTGGACATTTCCGAAGCGAACAAGGTCAAGGAAACTCGCCCCGATATGGTGGAATATTATTTCGGTAATTTGACCGAGGATCGCGTGGCTTTCACGGTCGGTCGCGATCTCGACCTGGTGCCTGAACAATCCGGCCCGCCGTTGAATTATTTCATCTATCCCTACGTGGAGGTGGAGGGTCAACCCATAGAAGCCACGCGGGTGCGACGCCAGTTTCGTTTTAAGGACTTGCCATAATTCCCCTGCCACAGCAGCCGTTGAGTGGTCGGCTGATGCTGACACTTGCTGGGACAAGCATGGTGCAAACCGCGTTGTTCGTCTTCGAGCACGTTGTCGGCGAGGGTAGCCATGAAGCATCTGCTCGGCGATTTACATGATAGTCGCAGGTGCGGCGGCACTTGGCTCGGTGATCTGCGGGCTTCCCGGGTTAGCGCGGTTTCTCAGGCGGTTTTTCCGTCTGCCCTGGGAAAAGTTGGCCAAGCGGATCGGGAACCAAGTCCGGAGTTTGCTCACGCGATAATTGGGCCCGTGTCGCCGATGGACGGGGCGGGTTAGTTACGGTAACCCGCTGCAGATGTACCTGTTGCCCCCGATAGAAAGTGGCACATTCCGCCATGTTCACGGGTTTGTTTGCGGTTTGTAGTTCGACTACTTCGATGCGATTGTCGTTGTTGATACGCTCACTGCGGCGATGCTGCGCTGTGCCCGTCGTGAGGAAGGTGATAACGTCATCTGCTGTCAGCGTTTCGGCATCCTGGGCCTGATCTTTTCGGGCTACTGCGTCCAGCACATGGGATTGAATAAGCCGCGCATACATGCGACTCAGCAGACGATGGTTGGGATAAATATTCGCTTCGACGATTTCACCATTGATAGCGATGACTACGCCCACCGCGTCGGGATGTTCCGACAGGATTGGTACCAATTGATCGGCATATTGCTGACACAGTTTTGTAACTTCAGGCGATTCCAACACTTCGTTGAGGCTAGTGCTCTGCAATTTGCTCTCGCCAGCGAGACCAAAGAAGAATGTCCGAGCGCCCTGCACTTCGGCCCAGACTTGGGCTTGGCTTTTGTTCAACTTAGCGGCGTTGCGAACAGCTAATGGGGCCAAGGCAGGATTTTTCGTCGCGCGGAATTCCATGCCGTGAGCGCCCGGAGACCACCGGCCTGGTTCGATGCAATATGCGGGTATTGGCGTAGGCCCACTCTTGGGTGGTATGATGAGACTCGCATAGAGAATGCGATCCTGTTGGCCACCGTAAAGCCGGTCGACTTCTTGCAGGAACAGAGGCAGGTCGCTGTTATTTTCGATAATCAGTTCGTTGACTCGGGCATCGGGGCGTTCTGACACTTTGACCAAGCCTCGGTTCAGACCTTCATCGAGCGTAAGAAACTCCCGCGGATCTTGCTGCGCCGTATGCAGGAAGAACACGGCCAGGTTTTTGTGCACGTAAGGGCCGGTGACACGATATTGCGCAGACTGAATCTCGACGGTCGTCGCTTGCGAAGTGGCTTGGCTTGAGTTGTTCTGCCCGTCGGGTTGCGAGCGCGAACACCCCGTCAGCAGGAGAAAGCAGGCCAGCAACGCGGTAGAGTTGATTCGAAGTGGGTGCATGGCAGTCCTCCCCAGGTAAACAAATTAGTTGATTGGGACTATACGATTGTTCTATTTGCTCGATTGAAGACGGGAAAGACGAAGCTGGGCTACGGGACGTATGTAAGCAGGTCGGCTGTCGCCGCTTGCCGCGTTCTCTTTGGGCAAGTAAGATAGCGCAGGAAAACTTAGCAAACCTCCGGGCGACGGGACGGTCGTCCCGGAACGATTGACCCGCCTGCATGACCTGCCGGCCGAATATGTCTCGTTGAGTTAACACCTGTCGGATATGAAGAGGTCAGGCGAATTTACCCAACCAATGGAGTAAGACCATGAAGGCTCCTCGTGCCGTGCTACGGGCTATGCCCTGGGTGTTATCGGTGGCCGTGATGGTAATGGTAGGGCCACGTGTGCAGGCACAAAACGCCTATCCCCAGCCGCGATTGCAGGCGCTGCTTCCTGCAGGAGGAAAAGCGGGGACGACAGTCGAGGTTACGCTCACTGGTTCAGATTTAGATGACGTGCAAACGCTGATGTTCAGCCATCCCGGAATCAAGGCGGAATTAATTCCGCCCCCGCCTCCGCCTGATCCCAAGAAGCCGACGCCGCCGGGGCCGCCGCGCTTTCGAGTGCAAATCGCCGCGGATGTGCCGTTGGGACTTCATGAAGTGTGCGTTGTGGGCAGGTTCGGCGTAAGTAATCCGCGGCTTTTCTGGGTCGGCGACTTGCCCGAAGTCCTCGAACAGGAGCCGAATAGCGATGTCGATCAGGCTCAGAAGGTGCCCCTGCCGGTTACCGTCAACGGCGTGATTAATCCGAACGTGGACGTGGACTACTTTGCCTTCGAGGGCAAGAAGGGCCAGCGGGTCGTTGTCGTTTGTCAGGCGTGGAGCGTGGACAGTCGGCTCGATCCGCAGGTGCAGATTTTTTCGCCTGAAGGTCGGCAGTTGGCGATAAATCGCCGCTATCGCGACCGTGAGGCCGTGGCCGATGCCGTGCTGCCTAACGACGGCGTGTATTACGTTCGTCTGGTCGAGTTCACCTATCAAACGGGCGGTCCGGAGCACGTATATCGCTTGACCATCAGCACAGGCCCATGGATTGATGTCGTTTATCCGCCGGTGCTGGAGCTAGGCAAGGCCAGTCAGGTAACGCTCTATGGACGCGGTCTGCCTGGTGGCCAAGCGGAAAGTGTGCCCGGTTGGAGCGGCGCGATATTAGAACGCCTTCAGGTGACGATTACGCCGCCCAGCGATCCGCAAGCGCTCCATCGCCTCGACTATGCGGGTACTCTGCTCGCTGCCGATGCCGTGCTCGACGGTTTCACCTATCGGCTCATCACGCCGCAGGGGAATTCCAATCCCGTGTTCGTGGCCATCAGTAACCTGCCTGTGGTCGTGGAACAAGAGGGCAACGATGCACCTGAGAAGGCCCAGGAGATTGCCACGCCGTGCGAACTCGTGGGTCGGATGGATCGGCCCGGCGACCGCGATTGGTTTGCCTTCACGGTCAAGCAGGGAGAGGTGCTCTGGCTGGAAGGATTTGCTGAACGTCTCGGTTCACCTATGGACTTGTACCTGGAGATCTACCGCCTCGAGCCGAAGGACAATAAGGTGCAGTTGGTTCAAGAAGGCGACGACATTCCCGATAGCCTGCACGTGTTTCGTTTTCTGACCCGAAGCAACGACCCACGAATGCGATTCGTGGCTCCGCAAGACGGCAGGTTTCTGCTGCACGTACGCAGTCGCGAGGCCGACTTATTTGGCGGGCCACGACAGGTTTACCGCGTCAGCATTCGTCGCGAGCAACCTGATTTTCGCCTCTTTGCGCTGCTGGCCGATGATAGCCAGCAACAGCAGAACATCACTAACATCGGCGGCTTCGTGCTGCGTCAGGGCAGCGCCCGGGGAATCATGGTACTATGCGAGCGGCGCGACGGATTCACGGGTGAGGTCGTGGTCACCGCAGAGAATCTGCCCGCGGGTGTGAAGTGTACCCCACAGAGCATTGGCCCCAATCAGCGATTTACTTACCTGGTTCTGGAAGCGGCGCCCGACGCACCCAGTGGCGAAGCGGTGATCCGAATTCGCGGCACCGCGCAAATCGGTGATCAAACGGTGGCGCGGGAGGCGCGTCCCACAAGCGTGGCCTTCACTGTGCAGTCCGCGGTTCCACCTTACACGCGACTGGGACGGTTCCTCGTGCTGGCCGTGCGCGACAGGCCACCCTTTGCCGTACAACCGGCGGTTCAGGAAATTGCCGTTCCCCCAGGCGGACAGATTGCACTCAAGCTGAAAGTCGCCTCTTTGCAACCCGACTTCAAAGCGGGCGTACAGATCACCGTGCAGTCGTTCATATTGGCGGCCAATCAGCAGCCCAATCCGCAGAATCAGCCCGTGGCCACTATCAATGCGGGCGCTGAAGGCGAAGTCAAACTCCAAGTGCCACCGCAGACGACGCCGGGCGTTTACAACCTCGTGCTCCGAGGTACCGCTCAGGTACCCTTCACGAGGGATCCCAAAGGGGCCAATCGGCAGAACGTCGTGCTTGCTCAGGAAGCCCCACCTGTTCGGCTGGTCGTGTATGGAACCGTGGCCGAACTGGCGCTCGCCCAAACGTCGCTCACGGCTAAGCCCAACGACAAGGTGCCGATCACCGTGCGGGTCAAACGGCTCTATGGTTACACCGGGCCATTCAACGTGCAGTTGGTCCTTCCGCCAGGGGTGCAAGGTCTGACGGCTCAGCCCGTTCAAATCCCTGCCAACGCTAACGAGGCGCAACTCCTCGTGCAGGTCGCGGGGAACCTGAAGCCGGGCATGACCCTGCCGGCCATCGTGCGCGCTACTGCCGCCTTCCCCAACAACGTCAACCTGAATCACGAAGCCAAATTCGAGGTGAAAATCGCCCAGTGAGCTGACCACGCACGACCACAACCCTGATCGACGGGGCTGGGAGACAAACCATGATACGCTATCGCCACCTAGCTTCGGCCGCCTTACCGGGACAAGGGCGTCCGGTGCTGCTCGCGTTTGTGTTCCTGGCTTGGCAACTCGGTCCGCTGGCAGGTCAGGAAGCCAATGTCGAGCCGATCAAAGTGATTACCCTGAATCGCAAGGAGCCCATCAGTTTCGAGAAGGACATTTACCCCATTTTGGAGGACAAGTGTCTCAGTTGCCATGCAGGGCCGGTAAAATCGGGCGGCTACGACATGAGCACGTATGAAGGCCTGATCAAGGGGGGTAAGCGTGGCCCGGCGGTACAACCTGGTCGGCCCAACGACAGTTTACTGGTGCAGTTGGCGGGACGAACTAAGCAGCCCGTCATGCCTCCCGTCAAGAAAGGGGGCAAAGATGACCCCCTGACTCCCGAACAACTGGCACTTATCAGGCTGTGGATCGAGCAGGGCGCCCGTGGCCCGAGTGTGGCCATCACTCGTAAACGCGAATTCAAGCTCGGACCCATTCCTGCGGGCGTTCGTCCCATCGGCGCTCTGGCGATCAGTCCGGATAAGTCCACGCTGGTGGCCAGTCGGGGCAGTGAAATTCACGTTTACGATGCGGCCACGGGGCAGTTTATTCGCGCCTTGGTCAACCCGGAACTCAAGGACGATAAAGGGCAGCCGATGAACATCGCCCATCTCGACCTGGTGCAAGCCCTGGCTTACAGCCCCGATGGCCGATTCGTGGCCAGTGGCGGTTTCCAGGAAGTGATCCTCTGGGACGTACAAACGGGTCAGATGCGTCAACGCTTCACAGGATTCAGCGACCGCGTTACCGCTCTGGATTTTTCGCGCGATGGCAAATATCTGGCCACCGGTGGCGGAGCGCCGACCGAAGAAGGCGAACTGCGCATCCTCGAATTGCCCTCGGGTAAGGTCGTCTTCGAGAAACGCGACGCGCACAGCGACACTATCTTCGGCGTGCGCTTCAGTCCCGACGGCAAATTACTCGCCAGCGGCGGCGCTGATAAGTTTGTCAAGGTTTGGGAGGTACCGGCGGGCAAATTCGTCAAGTCCTTCGAAGGGCATACCCATCACGTCATGGACGTGGGCTGGAAAGGCGACGGCAAGTTATTAGCCAGTTGTGGTGCCGATAATACTGTGAAAATCTGGGACTACGAAAAAGGCGAACAAGTCCGCACCATCAACGCCCATGGCAAACAGGCCACGCGCATGGCCTTCTGGGGTAACGGCACCCAATTCATCACCATCAGCGGCGAAGGCCAAGCCAAGATGTGGAATATGGACAACGGCGGGCAAATACGCACTTTTGCCGCGGGCAACGATTTTCTTTACGCGGTGGCGGTCAGTCCCGACGGCGCTTTAGTAGCCGTCGGCGGGCAGGATTCGATTATTCGTATTTTCAATGGTCAGAACGGCCAACTCATCAAGGAACTTCGTCCTCCGGAGCAACTGGCCAGCCAACCTGCCAAATAACCCGGCCAGGGGTTGTCGTGGGGCTGATTATTGGCCTGCGGCCTCGACTTGACGGTAAGCCTCCCGACAACGCCGATGCACTTTCTCGACCGTGGCCACGTAGGCCTTCGCCTGGTCCATCTCCCCGGCCAGGAGCAAGTCCCGCAAACGCTCGATATGTTGTCTCAACTCCTGGGTCGCTTGTGCGAGTTCCTGGTTCCACTGCCAGTTACGCAACAAGATGCCGATTTGAGTTTTGCGGAGCCATAAATCATAAAACTCCAGTTGCCGTACGGCCTCGTCCACATTTCCCGTGTGAATGGCCGAGTAAGCATCCGCGCGAATCCGTGCGATTTCCCGAAAGCCTTGCTGGCTGTCGGGATAGTAGATGTATAGACCCATAATGCTCAGCGCGATGAGGATGACCAGCGCTATGCTCCCCGTTACCCAGCCGGGCAAAGGCCGGTGCCAGAAAAATTGTCGCGATCCTGGTGGACGACGCCACGTGCATAGCGCTTCATCCCAGGTTTGATTGGGGTTGATCACGCGGACTATCACCCCGCCAACTAGAAGCAGTCCCAGGGCCACAATCCCCACAGGTTCCAAGACACCGACGCGATCAAACCAGGCACGTTGCACTATGCTCCACTCAGGCCAGAAACTCGCTCCCTGAGGACGTGTCCAATCGTCAAAGGCATGAGTGTGATCCGCCTCGGTATGGGCGAAGTAAAGTGTAAATTCCATAGCGTGGGCCAGCACGAGCATGAGGGCGAAGAGCGTCGCCATCCACAAGCCCATCCGTCGCGGGCCAAATTCACGTATCAACCAAGCCGCCAGACCCACATTCCAACCGATGCCAACCTGGAATAACAGGAATGCTGCGCCGACACTGTTGCCATGGTCGAACATGGACGTGATCCGCATCATGCCCGGCAGCACGCCGCTGTAAACCAACGTGCCCACGGCCAACATCAGTTCGGGAGCCCACCATTGGTCGTGCCGCATCGTCCAACTCAAGCTGCCGAAAGGCAAAAGCATCGCCACGCAGGCTGTGCAGAGTACGCCTAATAACACGTATCCCAGCGCTGGACCAACCGCTGCGCGACAACTGGCCAGCACAATCGCGGCCAGCCGACGCTCCCCTGGTTCAGGCAACGGCTCCGTTTCGGGTACCGGCAAATCCTCGAGACGGTCATAGAATCGCGACCATAGCCAGCCTCCCAACACCGCTAAACTCAGGTTACAGACGATGAAAACACCAAGGACGATCGGCTCCGCCAGCGTCAGGCCGTAGAGCAGCGACAACGGATTAAGCTGCGGCGTGGCCAACACGAAGGCCAACAACGTACGGTTCGGCACCCCGCAACGCCTTAGCTCTCGTATCACCGGAATCAGTCCAAGCGAGCACACAGGCAGTAACGTCCCGATCAGCCAAGCGCGGAGCAAGCTCGACCATTGACCGCCGCCGAAGACTTGACGCACTCCCTCTGCTCCAAGAGCACGCCGACATAGGGCGGCTACGATGAAACCGATGGAGAGCGTAATACTGGCTTCGACGATCGTCTGCCCGAAGCGGATGAGAAAACCTTCAAGCATCAGCGCTAGTTCCTCCGACCAAGCCGCCACTCCGATGAGTGAATCGCCTGGCGTGCGGCGATCAGGCGTTTTTCGGACGACAAAAGTGGCTCATCCTCTGACGCCCTTCGGTTCAAGTAGGTACGGGAACTTGGCAGAAGAGGTCGCGAATGACCGGAGTTACGTCTTTCCCCGCATCCACTCCCAAGCGCACGGAAAGCACTGGGATGGCCACGGCTTGGATGTCATCGGGAGTGACGAAGGTGCGGTGGTGAAGCAGGGCCCAAGCTTGGGCTACCCGTTGCCAAATCAGCAAGCCGCGCGGGCTGATGCCGAGTCGGATCTGTTTATGTTGCCGTGTGGCCCGACCGAGGTCCACCAGGTAAGCCCGCACCGAAGGATGCACAGCGATGCTGGCGGTGAGTTGTTGCAGTTGCTGCAATTGCTCGCGGCTGATGACCGCTTCGGTGGGCAGCGCCTGGAAGCCTTCGTAAAGTTCCGCGTGGGTCAGGATGTCGATTTCGTCTTCCCGCGCAGGATACCCGATGGACAACTTCATCGCGAAGCGGTCGAGTTGGGCCTCGGGCAGCGGGTAGGTGCCATGATGCTCCAGGGGATTTTGGGTCGCGATGACGAAAAAGGTGCTCGACAGCGGATAGCGCTGGTTATCCACAGTCACCTGACGCTCGGCCATTGCCTCCAGGAGTGCCGATTGCGTGCGTGGCGTCGCGCGGTTGAGTTCGTCCACTAACAAAACGTCCGCGAACACTGGCCCCGGTTGAAACTCAAATTCCCGCGTCTTCTGATTGAACCAGGAAAAGCCGGTGATGTCGGTCGGCAGTAAATCAGGGGTACATTGAATCCGGGCGAAACGACCCCCGATGGAATGCGCCAACGCCTTGGCCAGCGTGGTCTTGCCGACACCTGGAAGGTCCTCCAACAGTAAGTGGCCACGGGCCAACAGACCAGCCAGCACTAGACGGATAACTTCGTCTTTGCCGCGGATGGCCCGGGCTAAGGCCTGTTGCAGCTCAATGAGCCAATGCCCGAACTCTTGGTCGAGAGCGAGAGCCTCGGCGTGTGGTTCTCGTCGTTGGCGCACCATGCAGGATGCTCCGTGAATGATTAGCACGACGCCAGCGTTCGTACGTAAGAAGACCCAACGCCCGATGACATAAATCCAGCCCGTCGCCGCGATCCTGCTGGGCGGATAAATGAGGTGCATAATAAGCATGATTCAGGCACGAGCCAAAGTGATGAACGAATTCGGCAGGCAGGCCCAGGGGTAGTTCCATTTCCTTCAACCAGGCGGAGGGTGTCTGCCAAGGCGGTCGAATGAGTCCGGCGGCCCGGGCACGCCATTCCACAATTTGCCAGGTCAGACGCACTAATAGGTCCAAGGGTGCGAAACGCCTCGCCCAGGCCCAGCGACAGCGCCAAAGCCACTCCAACCAGCGGCGACGTTGCCACCACAGGAACAGAATGAGGCCTGCGCTCAACGCTAACGCTACCGCGTGCTTCTGCACCCAGGCTGCCACTCCCCTGACGGTGTCCAGCAAGAGCTGACGCCACGGAATTTTCGGGGGTAGCGTGCTATAACCGGGCGTGGCCTCTAGCACGACCCAATTGCCATCCCGCAAGCGTACCTCGGCCCAAAAGTGAATATCGTGAGTTGTGACGGGAGTGTATCGCGTGATGGGATCGTAAGCCTCAGGCGCGGCGTAATATCCCAAGCACAAACGCGCTGGATAACCTAATGCTCGCAGCAGGAGCACCGCGCTACTGGCAAAAAAGTAGTCCGGGCCACAGTGCGACTCTTCCAAGAACCACAAAATCGGCTGTGGATGTTCCGCAGGAGCGGTCAAGGTGCGGTCTAAGGTGTAATGTTCACGTAGATGCGTCAGGATAGCGGAGATTTGGGGCCAGCCTGGCTCAGCGGCGCCGGCCCACTTCTGGGCAAGTTGCTTCAGGCGCGGCTCTAAACTTTGCGGTACCCCTGTATAGCGGCGCTTACTGACCGTCGGGGGTAAAGATTGCTCGATAGGTAGCCAGGCGGCGGCAGGAATAGCTTCGTAAGACACGGTGCGACACCAGGTAGTCAGTACCACACCGCTGGGCCAGCGCTTCCGGTCGCGCAGCGCCAGCACATCGTCGTAATTCCACTGGAAATGATGTTCAGCGAGTAAGGCATGTCGCAACTGCAATCCTTTCAACAACGGCGGGGCAGGCACGAAATTCTCTTCCAAGCGGGCGATCTTGATCGTGTGGTAATCGTCGGCCCAGTACCAGGAACCCGCCTCCATGGCCGAACGTACTTCTAACCACGATCCGCCCACCGGTTCTATCACGCGCGGGGCGACATAATGGGCGGGCTGCCAACTATGCGCCTGCTCGTCATATTCGTCATAAACGACCCGACGAAGGTGTAACGGCGTCCGTCCCTGGATTTCCAGCAGCGCACGGGCCGCTCGTCCGGTGAATGGCTGGGGGGGATTCTTCGGGCGTTTGCGGTGCAGTGCAAATTCACGGTTCGGACTGAGATTTTCCGGCAAGTGCCCGTGATGTTGGATGATCCTCGCATACTGTCCCGGCAACATTTTTTCATGGGGTTGGCGTATCCGCAGCGGCTCACCGTAGGTCTCAGTAATCACATCAATCAGGCTGTCGCGGTAGTCTTCAATCATCCAGTCGCTTTCAACCATACCGGCGGAGCGTGCGTTTTGCCCCGCCACTTCATCCGGGCCATCGCCCAAGCCCCCGCGTGCTTCCCAGCGCAATAAGCTCGTGCCCCCGGAAGAGCCCAGCAGTTCGAGCCAGGATCCAGACCAACGATTGCTGCTCAGCAGAGCCGCGCCGACAAAGATGGCTAAGACCGCAAGGAGCGTGAGGCTTATTGCCAAAACAGGTAGCCGACGCGCCTGGATTCGCTCCGAGCGAACCAGTTGGGCCAAGCCCTGCGTTTGCTCACGCAATTGAAACCCTTGGTAAACTACCAACCAGGCAAGTCCGACCACGGCATAGGCGATGAGAACATACATGATCCGAGCATCGAAAGCCAGGGCGAGGCTCGCGACCATCAGGAATAAGCTGACCACCCCTAACAAGTAGCAGGCACGACGCCAACGACCTGACGCGACCAATCCGAGCATGATGATTTCCAAACACTGCAGCAATTGGATCTCTACCGGCTGAGGCTCAAGCGACAGATACGGGGCCAAATAGGAAGCGGCTATCGGCCCCAGTGCAAGCAACACAAAACTCATCAGGACGACATTAGGCGGTTGCGAAAGTTGATGCCAACGCCGCCAAATGAAGACGCTGCCTACCAACGCCACAGCGAACCCGCCCACGCTGTAGACCAGCGGTAGCCAGAAACTTTCGTCCGCGTGCACGACCAATTCTGCCCCGAATAAAGCGACGAAACTTAAAGCCATACTCGGGGCGTAGAGGGGAAGCGATGCCTGGTGGCTGAGCATCTTAGCCATGGCACGTTTTCTCCCAACCGACGGCTAGGTACCGGACGCAGTCCTCGGGCGTATCTAAGAACAAACAACACCCGCTCGCACGTCCTGTCGGTCGGCGATTCCGATTCTGACCCTCGACAGGGAACACGATGTAATGGACGTTGTGTTCGTAACCGATGGGCGTGGCCAATAAGGCGCTTTCCGAAGTAATCACAACAACCAATGAGCCGTCTAAGATCCACGGCCGTGCTTCGTAGAGCAGCTGCGCTAGCGTGGTATCTGAACCCAAAGGCACTTGGGCCAAAGTGTCCATCAGGAGGTGTAACTGATGAGTTCCCCCTCGGGGTGGCGTGAGACCGCTACTACAAACCAGACCGACCGTATACCCCATTTCGAGCCAACCGCGGGCTAAACTGGCAGTAGCACGAACGGCCCATTCTCCTGCGGATTGCAACGCACTGTCTTGCTCCGAAAAGCCGCTGGTATCGAGCACAAGCAGGATCGGCATCCGTGATTCCGCTTCCTGCTCGCACACCACCAGTTGCTGAAGCCGCAGGGATTGGGGCCAATGCACGCGGCGAATGGTATCACCTGGACGAAACGGCCTGAGTCCCAGGAAATCGCCGCCGTAACCTGCGAGGTGAGGATTGCGTTGGCCCATCCAGCTTTCCCGTTGATATTCCCAGGGTGGCGGTGCAACGGGAAAAGTTTTAGGCCAAACTAGCAGCGGGAAGCTTACTACGACGGCTTTACGGGCGTGCCAAAGGCCGAAGGGAAACGCCGTGCACACTTCGACCCGCGCCAACGGATGCACACCCCGTCGCTTAGGCCGATATTCCCAGTGATGCTCGGACTGACTCCAAGGCGCCACCCGAGAGATACGTAAACTGTCGGCCCGAGCGTCCCCCGAACCTAACTGCAGTTGCAAGTCGAAGGCCGGCCAGGGAAACCAATTCGTCAGGCGCACTTGAAGAAGTGCACTCTCGCCCTCAGTCGTGCGCTGGGACGAAAACTGACAGGCTCCGGTCAATCCCAAAAGTGTGATTCGCGGCCAAGCGATTCCCAAAACCAGCACAATAGCCAATAGCGCACTGAAAATTAACAAACGATCGAACACGGTCCATCCCAACACGGCGGCAATTGCAGCGCTGAGCGCCAAGATCACCCATGGGCGATAGGCCCATTGCCGCACTTTATCTAAAATCAACTGGAACCTGCCTCGATGTCTCATCACGCTGCCAGACCTGCGAAAGGCTCCGGAAAAAAGACGTAATCGCACTTGGTGATGTAGGAAAGAGATTACCATTCCGTAAAACAATATATAAAACACGCTCGAATCGTCAATACTTAGTTTTACCGAGTTTGTTTGAATTTTAGATCTAGCCTGCAAGAATTTCATGCGATGGATACTTCTTCCGGGCGAGCACAAAAGCCAAACAACAAACTTAACGGGCTGTGTAGCCCCTGACAGAGCCAGCTGCGGCACACGCGAACCATGTCCGAGCGCTACTCAAGCTATGAGATAAACCTGAATCGGAATTACGATGCTGGCCGTGCTTCTAATCATCGCCTCCCCTGAAGCTAAGCACGCCCCATGTTTGGCTCACCTTTGACTTTGGTTCCGGCTAGATAAAGGCGAGGCCAGCGGCAAACACGGATGCATAACAGAGAAGGCCATCGGCTAAGTGCGAGGACGGTGAACTTCGTGTACCAATCTCCGTAGAACCCTTGAAAAGGCGATGCCAGGCCCGATAAGAACCAATCCTTGTATCAAAGACGCTACGGTGCGGGCGATGGCAGTTTACGGACGGGTTCCGCGGTCGGCGCCATTAGAGGATTTTCAGCCGTGGGTACCACGTACACCTGAGCTCCTGCACAGCTGCTGCCACAACCACCGCAACCGTCGCACACGTAATGATGGCAGCCGAGCACTGTGAATAATAGCAGGCTTGCCAGGGCTACTAAAGCAGATTTGCCTGTGGCGAAAGTTTTGTTGGCCATGAGTCCCTCCCGTTCTGTCTGTTTGGCAAAATATCGCCGTTCCTGGCTTTAGAGGTTGTGCCTACATGAGCGGAGAGGACAACTGTCCCGTCCGTAGCAATATCTCCGCGAGTTTTTGCTATCTTTCGTCCACAGGCAGAACGGGATTCACGAGAAAACGGTTTTGTGGGGAAGTTTGAGATTCGGTGCGCCGCTGAGTGTGTCGAAGGTAACGATTATGCGGGTGACCTGGAGCAGACGTAAAGATCATCATGGCATGGGATTGCCGCCCGGATTGACTCCGGGTACTCCTGGGACGTTGGGCGGGTTAGCAGGTTTTGCATCCACATAGGCGGGCAAACGTAAGGGGAGCGATTGCCGCGACATGAATTTGCGCCACTGTTCTTCCAGTTGCTGCAGCTTATCCAGGTCGAGCTGATCGGGTTGCTTCGGATCAGCTAAGCCGAACTGCTGTGCGAATAAACCTTCGATAACCTCAGCACTCACTTCCATATCGCGGGGCAGCCGGGCTAAGTCCTCGTAAAATTGCGCCAATTGTTGCGGATACTTTTGGGCCAGGAAATAAACCAAGGCCCAGCTTTCAGCGCGTGCCTTGAGTAAGAGCAGCTCCCGTTGCTCGGGCTTGGCGTTCGAGGCGTCGCGATAATTCTCACCGCGGATAATCCCTCGAATCGAGACCTGCTTTACGGGTATGGTCACCTCACGAGGCGTTTTCTCGTAAAACACCACCTCGCCTTTCTTGACGCGGTCTTCATTATTGAAGAAGTTGTAGACGGGAAGATAGACCCAGTGAATGTTCCCCATGCCGCTGTGGAAGGCGGGAGCGCGAAACTCGCCGTTGCTCTTAGGCGTCTCCAATAGAGCCAGCAGTCCGTCGCGCCAACTATCGGGAAAGCCCGCGCGTGCGGGCAAATAGCCCACCACATCCAGGATCTGCCGCACGCCCTCATGGGTGATGGTCGCGACAATCCCTTCCTGATAAATAGCTGGGGAAGAATTTAGCAGAATGTTGGCCAGACTCAGGGTCGCCGCGGCATTCGGATCTTGGGCCGCGTGTTGTAGAACCAGGGGTAGGATTTTTTTTATCGCGGGATCAGGCTTGGCCAATTTCTGCAAGCTCAGCGTGTACTCCGCGGGGACGGGCTGATTTCCAAAAAGCTGGCTCAGCACTTTGGTGCTTATCTCGGCTAAAAGTACATCCACATCACCCACCCGCGACTGCAGGCGCTGAAATGCCCCATCTAGCCGTTGCGGGGAAATAACCAGAACCTGTTCCAAACGTGAATAAAAGCCATCGGTGGCCAGCGGGCGCGTCTCGGCTAAAGACTGGCGCAGCTTCTGGAAACTGTCGGCACTAGGAGCCAACCAGACTACCAGACGCGCCCGCGGTAAGGGTAGCGGCCGATTATGGTACGCGAACCAATAATAAAGTCCATGGAACACTCGCTCCATACGGTCTAACAGGTCCTCCGCCTGTTTCTGGTCTTGTTGCAGGTGAATGGCGGTGTAATGGGGCCCTCGACCGCTGGTGCGAACCATACCGCGCGCCAACGGGGCGATCCGCGTCAACACTTCCTCGTTTTCGGGCAAATCTTGCTTGAGCAGCTGGCGCGTCTCTAATAACCTTTGGATTGCGGGCCGATCGGCTTCTGGGAGTTTGTCCAAAGATTTCTGCCAGGCTAGTAGTTGTTCCTCAAATTTACTTAGCATGTCAAAGCCGCTACTCCCGCTGTGGTAGGTCCAATGCTGAAGCATCCACAGCGCTAACTCGGCCGGCGCTTTCGTGGCGAGGTTTTTCTTCTTTGTCAAGAGGTCAAATTCCTGGCTCAAGGAAGGCATTGGCAGCCAGTGAATTTCCGCCCAATTAGCGACCCCAATGGTGGGTTGAAAGTCAAACTGACCACCATCGTAGCGGAAGACGTACATCCCGCGAGCAGTTGCGGAGGGGCGCACCTCGCCTTGCAAAACAGCCAAAAACCAGTCTGCTGTTGCCTGGTCTTGCGGCAGATTATTGCCTGGTTGGCCCGGCTGACCCGGTACGCCTCCTGGGGGAATTCCCAGGCCGCCCGGAGGTATGCCAGGACCGAAGCCTGGAGCTCCGAGGCCGCCACCAGGCAGGGGCTTGCCTATCCCCACCCCGACACCGCCCGGCGGTGCGCCCGGTTGTGCCACTCCTGGAGCTCCTGCTGTCCCGCTCCCCGGAGATTGTTCGCTCACGTTGATCCGGAAAACCAAGTAATCGGCCCATAATTGATCGCCCCAGGATACCAACCAGGCGACCATTGCGCCTAACCACACCGTACGCGTGATGCCCCAAGCCCCCAACGGTGTCGCTGACTTCCTCAACCCGCCGCTCATGCTTTCACCTCCCGTCCCGTGTGGGATAGCGCTAGAAAGCTACACTTCGAGCTGCTCACTGCGTTGTATGTGCCAAATTCTATTTTGGAAATTTTCCCTGGGATTGCAACTGGCGAACAATACGGTTCACCAAGACCCAAGATGCATACTAGGTCAAGTGAAGTCATGCCTAGGCCGCAGTTCGGCGAACAAGTTCGCCTGTTCCTCGGCGAATAATCGCACTGCTTGGGCATAGCCGAAGGCACTCAAGGCTTGGGGGCGATGTTTGCGAAGGACCGAGATCGCGTCGCTAGCCGTAAGACCGCATCGATGCACTAGATAGCAGGCTAACACCGCTCCGGTGCGGTCCATGCCATGATAACAGTGCACCACCACCTTACCACCTTGCTGAGTATGTTGCTGTATGAAGCGAAAAATCGTGGGTAAACGGTCCACGAAGGCACGTTGTAAGGATTTGCTGGTCAGTTCGATCATCGGCCAATACATCGGCAGATGGGCCAGGCCTGCTTCTTGAATCTGACCGCTGGAGACTTTGGTGTCATCTAAGGAAACAATGGCTCGGATGCCCGCGTGTTTCCATTGCGCCAAGTCCCATGGTGCCACTGCCGGGCCACACCGTCCGCCAAGACAATCCGGGATGACCCAATAAATGTGCTGCATGTCCCCTGGCATTCCTCAGCGAAAAGATAATCCGGGCGGCTGACTCTCACGGCCTATTGGGATCGTTTCAAGCCATCCCTCATGGCATCCTCGCGTTAGTCAATTCGACTTTGCAGGTTTGTGGGAAAGAGGTATAAACTTGGCAAAGCAATTGCCCGCGGTGTCACGAGGCCACGGCCATGCGCGACACGACAATTTTTGTCCATCCGACCGCTCTGGTTACCGATGCCGAATTAGGACCTGGGGTGCGCATCGGTCCTTATACGGTCATCGAAGGCCCGGTGACCATCGGCGAGGGAAGCGTGATCGGGCCGCATTGCCATATCGTGGGCCCCTGTGTCATCGGCAAAAATAATCTTATTGGGCATAACGTGGTCATTGGGGCTAAGCCCCAGGATCACAAGTATCGTGGCGAACCCACTCGCGTGGAGATCGGCGACGACAATGTCATCCGCGAAAATGTCACCATCCATCGGGCGACGACGCGCGGGGGCGTGACGCGAATCGGGCACAGGAATTTTCTCATGGTCGGCTGTCATGTGGCCCATGATTGTCAGGTGGGCAACGATTGCACGCTCGCCAACAACGCCCTGCTGGGTGGGCACTGCATTGTCGAGGATTACGCTTATATTTCAGGCAATTCTGCAGTTCATCAGCATTGCCGCATGGGTCGGCTGAGTTTACTGTCCGGATGTTCGGCGGTAAGTAAAGACGTGCCTCCCTTTATTATTCAGCAAGGGCACAACACGGTGCGTGGCATCAATGTGGTGGGCATGCGCCGTGCCGGTCTCACCGCGGAACAGATTGACGCGATTCGGCGCTTGTATCATGTCATGTATTTGCAAAATTTGAGCGTGCCCACCGCTTTAGCACGCATCGAAGCCGAATTGGGACACGTGGATGTGGTGCGCGAATTCGTCCGTTTCGTCCGCGCATCGAAGCGGGGCATCTGTGGCGTGCGCACCAGCTGGTCTGACGCCGCCTGAGACCGCCTGGGCGGTGCCCCCGAGCGCCGTTCCTGATGTTCCTTCGACAGTTTCCGTGATCATTCCCACCTGGAACGAAGTGGGTTACCTAGAGTCGGCTATTTGGTCTGCCCGCCGCAATGGAGCCGGAGAAGTCATTGTTGTGGATGGAGGCAGTTCCGATGGTACAGCCGCGCTGGCCGCGCAGTGGGCCGACTGTGTGCTTCACACGCGGCGCGGCCGGGCGGCTCAGATGAACCTTGGTGCTTTCCAAGCCCGCGGCGAAATCCTCTGCTTTTTACACGCAGATTGTATTCTTTCCCCGGGAGCATTACGACAAGCTGTACATTATCTTCTTCGCCCCAACATTGCCGCCGCGTGTTTTCGCATCTGCCATCTCAGTGCCGATTGGCGTTTTCGCCTGCTCGACGCCGGGGCCTGTGCCCGAGTACGCCTCTGGGGCTGGGCCTACGGCGACCAGGGGTTGGTCGTTCGCAAACAACTCTTTGTGCAAGTGGGAGGATTTCCTGACCTGCCGATATTTGAAGACGTCGCTCTCTGTCGCCAACTGCGGCGCTTTGGTCGCATTGTTCTGCTCCCCGCCAGGGTTGGGGCTTCGCCGCGTCGTTGGCACCGCCGCAATTTCTGGGTCGTGGCCGCTACGAATTGGTTACTCGCCGCTGCTTATGCCCTGGGCATTTCTCCACACCAATTGGCACCGTTTCGCCCGCCATCGCCAACATCGCGCAGTTTCGAACGCTAACCTGGCTGGGAAATATAGTAACCGTAATGGGATGCTGTAGCTATATTTAGATCGCGGCATTGCCCCACCTATATGAGCTGGGCAATTAGATGAAGTGTTCGGGGATGATCATGCCCTCCTGGACACCCCTGGAGGAACAAGCGGCGCGACTTCTAGTGAACTTAGCTTTAGAGGAAGATCTTGGCTCGCGAGGAGATATTACCACTGAAACATTAATTCCCGCAGAAAAAACTGGAACAGCCTCTTTTGTAGCACGTCGGCCAGGAGTTGTCTGTGGAGAAAAAATTGCGGAAATGGTGTTGACCCAATTAGATAATCAGGCCCAATTTAGATGGCAGGTTTCTGACGGTGCAGCTGTCATCGCGGGCTTGGCATTCGGCCAAGTTCACGCACGCTTACGAGCAATACTTAGTGCCGAACGGACTATGCTGAACTTCCTGCAAAGACTTAGTGGCATCGCTACGCTTACTCACCAATTCGTTAGTGCGGTTCGAGGCCTGCCCTGTATCATCCTCGATACGCGCAAAACCACGCCCGCTTGGCGCATTTTAGAGAAATACGCCGTGCGTTGCGGCGGGGGACACAATCATCGGCTCGGGCTGTTCGATGGCATATTGATTAAGGATAATCACTTAGCTGCCCTTCAGGAGCTTGGCAAAGACCTAACTTACGCGGTGGCGCAGGTGCGCCGTCATTTCGGTTCTCAGTATCCCATAGAGGTCGAGGCAGAAAATTTAGATCAAGTGCGTCAAGCCTTGCATAGCGGAGCAGATATTATCTTGTTGGATAACATGCCAGTGGAGCAAATAAGACACGCGGTGCAACTGCGTAATCAAATCGCGCCGACAGTCCTGTTAGAAGCCTCGGGTGGCATCAGCTTAGAAAACGTGCGCACCATTGCAGAAACGGGCGTGGATCGCATCAGCATTGGGGCCTTGACGCACTCCGCACCTGCCCTGGACCTGGCGCTGGATTATCAAGGCCAGACCTCGCACTAGTTGGCCCCTTCACGGTCATCGGCTTGATAACGATTCGCGGGATTTGGGAAAAGGGAGCTAGAGTCGTTTCCAGGGGTTGCCTTATCACCATCGGCACGAAGTCGCACCAGGAGAACGCGGGTTTGCTGAGTTTGGGGGTCCTGAAAGAGATAAGAACCTAAGCTGGGCTCCTTGTCCAAATAAGCCCCGAGGACTAAGGTCTGTTGAGTTGTTAGTGCTAAAGGAATTTTCAAAAAAGCGAGTTGAGTTTCGCTTTCTCCCGTGGCTAACGGCCAACAATTTTTCTCGCTCCAAAGGAAAGGTGCGGGGTTTGTTAGGCGATGACGTACTGCGGGAATGACGACAAATTCTTCGTCGTTGGACTTGTTATTCGTCCATTGGAAAGATAGTCCTAACTGAGCGTCGCTGAACTCGGCAATCGTAGATTCTCCCGCATAATAAATCGGACAAGCTAAATAACGCCATGGGCCTCCGCAAGGATGAAAATGAGCCTGTCCCCGAGCTAAGAAAAAATGGAAAAGCTGCGGAGCAGTAGGAGCGGACAGCAGGCGAGAGCGCAAGGCCGGTGGGATAGTTCCTGCTAAAATGCCGCAACGCAGGCCGTTCGCGCGCAAAAGTGGACGTAGCTCGGCATCCACGATCTGTTCGTCGGTTTGCCGCCAAAGCTCCTCAAGAGCTTGCCGAGAACTGTCGGCCACGGGCAATTCGCAACAGGAAAACTGTGCCATGTCCGAAGGCAGGGGTAGACTCCAGCGCCTCCCGACCCGGTCGCGGGGAAAATGCCCTGGTAACCAAGGCTCTATACTCCAACAGCCCACCAACGCGGTTGAGAAAGCCGCTATCCAAATGCTCGGTTGCCGCATCTTTCTCGAAAGCACAGCTCGAGCGCTAATCGGGGTCTAGATCATGTCCCGAAGTGTTTCACATGGCTGTTGGTGCGGAGTTGCTCCGAACACCGCAGAGGCGTTTAACCAAGGCAGAGACCCGATGACGCCAAATTTCTTTTCGCGCCACCCAGCGATTGGTCACCCAATTCATTTGCACGACGCGCCGCGGTCCTTCGTAGGGTTTGTGCCCATGCCACGAATTGTCCGTGCGACGGAATGCCAGCAAGGTGCCCTCGATCGGTGGCACTTCCGCAACGACCGCCTCCAGATCTTCAGAGCTACGGAGCAAACGCAAGCGGCCGCCCTCGTTTTCCCAAGAGCCATTCAGGTAAATGAGGACTGTAACTAACTTAGAAGGTGCGTCGGTGTGAATTTGACCGTCTGAGCGGCGACACTGGCCCCGCACGGTTATCATAATCGGTCGGTCGTGCAATGTCAGGCCGAATTTTTCTTCAAAGGCTTCGCAGAAAGCGGGACTGGTCATTTCTCGAATCAGTTGACCAAAGGCGGGCCCAAAAGTGAGTTCTGCCAGGGGAAAGCTCCCGGGTTGGTCAATCTGAGGAAAATCGCGGAGAATGGCAGGTAATGCTTCCGGGTGGACAAATTTCGGCACGATGACGTAGGGAAAGGGTTGAGTCACTAAGGGGGTGGCGCGAAAGGCATCCAGATCTAAGCAAGACATGCCCTTCCTCTCCTCTGTTCCGTTAGCCAAAATCGGGGCGAAACTGTAAGCGGATTAGAAAAGCTTGTCAAGGCAGTTTAGCACGGTGGGCCTGAAGCGGGGCTGCCTGATCGCAGGCCCGCGCTACAGACCTTATTGTGTCAGGCATCCATGGCTCGAATGAAGGTAGCACGGAACATGTCCGTATCTCAAGATTCTCAACTGGCTAAGTTAGTTGGATCTCGGCAAATCGCCTGGTATGGTGTAAGATGAATGGCGCAGGCAGGAGGGAGCGGCCGTGCTTGCAAAAACCTGTTGTCCGTATTGCTGGGAAGAGTTCGATACTGCGGACGTCCTGTGGGTGGCAGCGCACGAGTCGCTCATCGGCGATGAGTTATTAGGCCCAGATAAACCGATGCGCTTTCTGCCCAGCGTGTTCACCCTGAGTGGCGAGGCGGTGGATTTGATGGGTATGACCTGCCGACAACTCGCCTGCCCCAGGTGCCACCTCATCCTCCCGCGTGCAGCTTTGGAAATGGCACCGCTGTATTTTTCGGTGTTGGGCACGCCTGCTTCGGGGAAGTCTTACTATTTGGCGGCGCTGAGTTGGCAACTACGCCGCGTGTTGCCTGCTCAATTCGCCCTCGACTTTTCCGACGCCGATCCTTTCCTGAACCTGACCCTGACCGAATACGAACGTAACCTGTTCATTCACCCCCAAGGCGACCGTTACACCCCCCTGGCCGACCTCATTCGCAAAACTGAAACGACGGGCGCTATGTACGAATCGGTCAACTACGGCGACCACAGTGTACGCTATTCCAAGCCGTTTCTTTTTGTTCTGCGGCTTAATCCGCGGCATCCGTACCAAAAACAAGCCGAAGAACTACAGCGTTTGATTTGTATGTACGACAACGCGGGCGAACATTTTCTACCTGGCCAAGATGATCCCCAAGCTCCGGTCACCTGGCACTTGGCTCGATCGTTAGTGTGGATTTACATCTTCGACCCTACCGCCGATCCCCGTTTTCGTGTCCTGTTACAGCAGCTATACCAACGGAGTAACGGGCAAATTCAATATGCCTTGTCGCCGCGGCCCGAGCGACAGGATACGGTCTTACTGGAAGCGATCTCGCGAGTGCGACGATTAACCCGCCTGCCCGCTACTCAACAGTTAGACAAACTCCTGGTTGTGGCGGTCAGCAAAGCAGATATCTGGTATCCGCTCATCCGCGAGGATCGGTTACAAGAGGAACCTTGGGTCGTGATCCGGGGACTGGCCGGCTTAGACTCCGACCGTGTCGTGCGGCGTTCTGCGCTGATTGAGAAACTGCTCACGGCATATTGTCCCGAATTGGTCGGGGCGGCGCGCGCCAACTTTGAACGCGTGGCCTTCGTGGCGGTCAGCGCCCTGGGTAAACTGCCGACGCCGGTGCGTAACCCCTCCGGTCACATTGTGCCCGCAGTTCGACCGTTAGAAGTTCAGCCCTGGGGCGTCCTCGTGCCGTTTCTGTTGGGCTTGATGCACGCCTTGCCCAATAGCGTACTGTCGCTGCGCCGCGTGGAAAAACTAGCAGGTGCTGGCAGCTCGGCCTAGCCACGGGCTTAACTAAACGCAAAAATCTTAGCCCGGACGCCAGGCAGCTGCGGAACCACAGCATAGGAAGTAACAGGAGCGAAACATGACTCAGGAGTTGTTGTTCACCTCGGCAGAAAGGGGTCTCGACCTCGGCAGGAGTGGCTTTTGCACCGTCAAACGCACGCGTGGCATGTCCAAGCGTCTCGAACGCTTATTGCACGAACTCAGCGTTTATCGAGCGCTCTATCCGCCACATGATGCACGTTTTGCAGAAAACCCGATCGTGTTCATGCACTGCCGGGCCTCCGTGGATGGTCAAATGGTCTCGATCCTCTCCCGCGTGTGTGCAGCACCGCCCGATTATTCGGGTCGCAGCAACTACTTCGCCCACCATGTGGTCTTAAGCGCCTCCGAGCTACCGCAGGCCGGTCCCGCCTGGTTGCTCAAACAGCAAAACTTTTTCGAATCCCGTTGGGATGGCCAAGTGGCAGAACTTCCTACGGGCCGCGTCGTTCCCCGAGGCGAGCAAGAACCACGTCGTTGTACCACCTGGGAACTGGTGACCGGCGACGCCGGCTGGGCGGGCGTCGCGCTGAGGTACCTCACCGAAAATCCTACCATGCCCTTTTATATCATCGTCGAGGAAAAAACGCCCGTGCTCGAGTTGTTAGATGAACTCGTGGCCCTGTTGCCGCCCGACAAGCGCTGGTCGGCCACCTTTACCACGCGTTATCTTCACCTTCCCAGCGGCGTAACTTGTGCCGCGCGATTCGTGCCCTTGGGCAATGAAAAAATCAGCGAGGCTAAGGCTAGCTCGCGCTACCTTGACCTGACAGCGCTGCGGGGCAAGCATCCGCCCGATGACCCTTACAGCGAAGCGGCTCGTACGGGACAGCATGTTCAAATTCCTCAACAATTCTTGCGTGCCGAGGATGAACCCGTTTTACCGGTGAACCTCCAAGCCTTCTCGCAAGTCCAAGTCGCAGGCCCTATACGACACAATCCAGGCCTGAGCGTGCCTCAGGTACCTGTCACACCCGCACCACCGCCGCCGCCTACCAGTGCACCGTCTCGTCGCGGAATCGGTTGGACTATCTTAACGGTTTTCCATTTTCTTCTCACCATGGCGTTAGCACTAGCTTTAGGGATTACCTATTATCAGATGACGCGCCGGTATGAATCGCTCCATAATGAACTCAGTAAGAACAAACCGGAAGGAAATGATGCAAAGGCTGATATGCAATCATTAAGGAAGGAATTAGAGAAACAAATCACTGACGTTCAAAATTCTAATTCTCAAATACAAAAGCAAATAGACGAAATTAAGAAAAGTCTTAAAGACATGAACAAGCATTTAGCCCCTAGTATAGCTAAGGAATTAGGACCTTTGAAAAAAGAATTAGATAATTTGCGACGCACTATTGATGATGCCAGCAAGTTCGTGGAGAAAGCCACAAAAATTGCGATGGATGAATATGCTGGGATAGTGGCATCGAAAGTCGCCGGCTTCCTTGAACAATTAGGTGTGAGTAAGAAGTTCGTTGAGGAGACGAGGACAAAACTCCAAGAGCAACTAAGGCAGGATTTTGGCCAGGCTTTCCAAAAAGCAGAGGTCCGACTGATCCCGTTTGACAACGGAAAACTGCCGGAGTCGCCAACTGTGGAGCTAGCAGCAGGAGACATTCAAGCGGTGATGGTCTTCGCCCCAAACGCGAGTGTCCAGAAAAAGAATGAGACTTTAGGTCCCAACCCACCGTCGACTTATGTGATAGACACAACAAATAACTTGCGACTGAGCTTACAGAGTAAAGATGGAAAGTCGAAGTTAGAACTCTCTTGGGACAAAGACAAAGCTTCGGTGCAACGGCTGAATAGTTGCTTGAACCAGATGTTGCTAATCATTTTTACCAATAAAGAGATAAGAGTCATCCGCTTTAGTAATCCAGCAAGTATTCCAGACTCTGCCTCTGGGGGCAAATAACCTGCTATGTAATCCTTACGCTGCCCCCTAGCTTATATGTGGGAAGAAACGCTATGGCGCGAGTAGATGAAGTCATAGGCAAGATTCGCGGAGTGCTGCAATCGGGAGACTTGCGGGCCACGGACGAGTTAATGAATCTGGCCTCGCAATATAAGGAAATTTGTGAGTCGGCTTTACGCCGATTGCAGCGCTGCGATGAATACCTCTTTCAAGGGCGTTTTCCCGAGGCGATACATTTAGCCTCGCAACCTCCCCCCTTATTAGAGCTTATCGGTAAGCTTAACTTTCCCGAAGCACAGGGCTGGCACGATGTCCTCCTGATGTATAACTGGCCCGCCGCACCCCGCATCAGTTTAGAGCAGGCCGCGCAACTCAATTTAGCCTTTGGCGTTTATCCGAATGTGGAGCCTCTTTTTAAGCGCTACAGACAGTTAACCCTGACCAATGGTCCCATAGCGGAGCGCCTACAAGTTCTGCGTGACATTGAGACACGGTTAGGTCAAGTCTATCCCGCTATAGATAAACAAATTCGCGAACTGGAGGCGGAGCGGCTGAAAACCTTGGGCGCCGAATTACAGCGGGCTATCCAACAAAACAACACTGAAGCGGTCATGTCTCTTTATACGGAGCTGACGGATCCGCGTTGGCGCGCCCCGGTGCCTCCGCCCCTTGTGCAAATGGCTGTCGACTATCTTCAAACCGCGCGACGACAGGAAGCCCGCCGTGAGTTAGAAAAGATAGGGTAGCGTCTGCGCAAGGCCATGGTGC
>JANXCQ010000029.1 GCA_025060195.1 Gemmatales bacterium
GTGTTACCTGGCTTTCGCCTCCAGCTGGCCGAACTATTCGCCGCCGTGCCCGTGGAACGACGAAGTTGATGAGTAGCATGTAGAGACAGGTGGAATTCCATGGAAACTTCGCAACGGCCACGCGCCCGGATCCGTATCACTTGGGAGGGGATATTTTGGTTGCTCTTGGCAGCGGTGCTATTGACGCAAGGTTGGTACCGAAACATCGGGTTACTAGCGTTTCTGGCGTTCTTCTTATTTGGCTTGTTTTTGCTCCAGGCTGGCTACCTCTTGTGGTGGCGGCGAGGTTTGCGGCACGTGAGGATAGTGCGGCGACTGCCACAAATCATGTTCGCGGGCAGGCCTTTCGACGTGGAAATCGAATTGGAAAACCCACGAACTCGGCAGGTGGCGGTGCGAGTTGAGGATTGCAGCGTGGAAGGAGTATTGCGTTGGCACGTTCCCGTGTTGCGGCGTGGAGAGAGGCGTGTCTTACGTCAGGCCACCTGGCTCGAAAAAAGAGGGCGTCATAACTGGTCGCAGGTGCGGCTGAGCACGGGATTTCCTCTCGGGCTGCTTCGCAGGACCGTCATCTACACCCAAAAGGCCGAGCGGATCGTTTACCCCGCAGTGGGCCAAATCAATCTGGCGCATTTGGAGTGGCTACTACAAGTTAGCAGTGTACGCCAATTGGCCTGGCGGGCTTCTCGACGGCCCGTCCCTGGTGCGGAATTTGAGTTTCACGGGTTGCGGGATTACCGCAGCGGAGACAGCCCGCGTTACATCCACTGGCGTAGCTCTGCCCGCGCGGGAAAACTCCTGGTGCGCGAGATGGAACCGCCTGCTACCGAAGAGGTCATGCTCATACTGGACGCCTGGAGACCATCTTCTCCCTCCCCTTCCTCTCAAACGAAGGGGTCGTATCCTCCGCTCGAGGATGCAATCAGTTTAGCGGCGAGCTTGGTCATGGCGCTACAACGCGATCCAGGCCGCGAAGTTAGCTTAGTTATTTTGGATATGGAATCACGTCGGCTCACAGCGGTGACGGGGACGCCGCAGGTCTGGTCGCTGCTCGAAGCGTTGGCCCTGGTCCAGGGGCACCAGGGATTATCTGTCGTTTCTTGGGGCCAACTCTTAGGGCGCTTATCTGGATCAGCCCCCATCGTTTGGATCACATCTCGGCCTCATTCGGCAGAGCTTTACGACATCCCCCTGCCAGTGGCTTTGGTGGTAAACGCCCAGGATCTTGCGGCGTTACCGTGGTACAAATCTCCCAACCACCAGTTGCTGCCTGTCGGCCGTGACTAAGATAGATCAGCTCACTACGTGGAAGTCCAGGTGCTTAGACTGGGCGCTACAACCCTTGGTATGCTATCCCAAGGAGTCGCCAATTGGCTAAGCTTGAGGAACCGAATTTTTTAGTCACGCCTCCACAAAACGAAGCGACGCGCCGTAATTGGCTGTTTTATGCGAGCCATTGGCTCACCTTCGTGCTAGCGTTGTGTTGCCTGGCGGTGGTAGATGACACCGCACCCGTGTGGTTATACCCGCTGGTCGGCACGGCGCTGACCGTAGCGATGGCTTTTCCTGGCCGCTGGCAGCTCGGTGCGTTGGCCGCGAACTTGCTTGGCTTGTTTCTGATTCTTGGTTGGGTTACCTGGATGTATTTGGAATACTCAACCGCAGCTCTCGGGGACTCTTTAGCAGGGGACGATCGGCTCCGGGTGGCTTTCATCCGTGGCGGAACACTGCTGGCGTTATTGTTGTTGGCGAAGTGGCTGCGACCGCGGAATGTAGGCGATTATTGGATGATGCATGCGTTGGCCCTAGTGCAAGTGGTGTTGGCCTGTGCCACCTTGGTAGCTCGCCCCGAGGATCCTAGCTACCGATGGTTTCCCTTATTGCTCCTTGGGTATTTAACGAGCGGGGTATGGGCAGTTATCGTATTACAATTGGCCCGCGAGTCGGCTCATGGCGACCCTGGGATGGCAGCGGCCGCAGGTGTGCGTCGGTGGTGGCGTTTGGCCGTTTCTTCGGCAGTATCCTGGTGCATGGTGGGCGTAGTGCTGGCCCTCATCTTCTTCCTGACTATCCCTCGCTTGGGCAGTTCCTCAGGACCAGCTTGGTGGCAAGTGACCACGTTAGGGCAGAGCATTAGCGGCGTGTCGGGCGGACTTGACCTGACAAGCAGCAATTCGTTGCGCCTAAGCGACGAACTCGTGATCCGCCTCGACGCATGGGACGCGGCGGGAAACAAAATCTGGCTCGGCGACGACCTGCGCTTACGTGTCCTTACTTGCAGCACCTATGAGATGGGGAAATGGCGTCCCAGCGGCCATGAGGACCTGACGTTTATTCCCTATCGCTTTCCCCTCCAGGTGAGTGCCAACCATTATCGTCTTCAGTTCCAGGTCGACCTCACGAAACTGCCCACGGTCATGGGTCTTGACTTGGCAGGCCTTGAGGAGTATCGGTTGACAAATGCTTACCCCCTACCCTTGGCTGAGCCACACCCTGGTTTAGCACGTCCCCGTGTTGCTAACTGGTTTCATGCCGAGGCGGAGCTTTTGGGCGTAGGTCTGTGTTATCGGGAACCTGCAGCGTGGGTGGCCTTAGCGACCTCAGCACGTTTGCTTCGCTACACACAACTTTATGACCGCACCCTCAACGTTCCGGAAATTTCCCTACTCCCAGGTCGCAAGCCTGACTTTACGGGGCTCCTACCATTGGTTCCACCGTGGTCGTCTACCGCTCCCAGACGCGATTGGGGTTATGAACCCCTCGATCGCCTACCCCAACCATTACGCGAGAGCGGTCGACTCGAAGAGTTGACCCGGCAAATTCTCATGCGCCATCGATTGCCGCCTCGTCCCATCCCTGGCGAAAGTGCCGAGCAGGTTCTGAGCAAGGTCAAAGTCTTAGAAAATTACTTGGCTAATAATCCTGGAGAGTTTGTTTATTCTCTCAGTCGTTCGCGCCTGCGTCATGACTTGGATCCGACCGAGGAGTTCTTATTGGTTGCTGTTACGCCCGACGGCAGGAAAGCCGGTTGGTGTCAGCACTACGCCTCGGCTTTGGCGCTGCTGCTACGTGCACATCAGATTCCCGCTCGAATCGTGCTGGGCTTTCGTGGCGGGGACTGGAACCCCACGTGGCGCACCCACGAGATTCGGGCCTATCATGCCCACGCCTGGGTCGAGGCTTTCATTGGCCCTCGGGGTTTGGATGGACGCATCTCTCAGGGCCGTTGGCTAAGTTTCGATCCCACCCCCGCTGCAGCGCTCTCTGCAATTCCGACGCGCTCCTCCAGCTGGTGGCGCATGTTGGCCGACGACCTACGCTTCTTTTGGGAAATCATCCTTCTCGACGGCACTACAGGCCAAGGCTTTCGCTCCTTTGCTACGGTCAACCACTTGCTCGAAAAATGGCACTTGGCAGGATTGGGAAGCCGCGAATTCGTTACGACATTAGCACGAGCGGGCGGAGCGCTAATTTTAGCCAATGTTGCGCTGGTGCTCTGGTGGCGGCTCCGCCGCGCACGCCAGTCTATCAGGAAGAACGGCCACCGTTTCGTGCCCCTTGCTGATTGGGAGCAGACGCTGCTTGAGCGGCTGCAGCGAATTTTCCCAGCACGCAAGCCAAATCAGTCCTTGCTCGAATACGCTTACTTAGCCCAAAGTTGGCTTCTGGAAAAAGGCGTAAGCTCTGTCGAATTGTGCAGCCTGCCGGTTCGCATGACCGAAGCCTACTACCGCTATCGTTTCGCAGGCCTACCGCCGACACATGCAGATTTAGAGCAAATGCAACGGCAATTTCACGAACTGAGTTTAGTCTTGGACACCTTGGCGAAATAACGAACCGCTCCCTGCTAAGCGCCGTCCAACAAAGGAACCACCTCCATGCGTCATCCGACCTTGCTCGACCGACGCCAAAGCGCTGTACTGGTGGTGGACGTCCAGGAGAAGCTGCTACCGTTGATCGCGGAAACCCCCAAGCTGATTCGTAATATTCGCTTCTTGCTGGATGTGGCACGCTTGTTAGAGATTCCCATCCAGGCTACTGAACAATACCCGAAAGGCTTGGGTCCGACGACGCCCGAATTGATTCGGCTCCTGCCATCACGGCTAGAAAAACTTGATTTCAGTTGCTGCGGCTTACCGGAAGTTGTGGAGCAATTTCGTCGCTGGGAGCGTCGGCAAATCGTTGTGGTCGGCATCGAAACGCATGTGTGCGTGCTGCAAACTGTGCTCGACCTGCTTGCCCACGGTTTTCAGGTGCACGTACCTGTGGACGCCGTGGCCGCACGTTTTCAGTTGGATCATGAAACTGCCCTGGGGCGCATGCAGCATGCGGGCGCGATCCTAACCAGTGTGGAGTCAGTGGGTTTTGAATGGTTGCAGCGCGCAGGTTCTCCCCAGTTCAAAGAGTTTAGCCGACTGGTTCAAGAACGCGCCCGCGACTTATCCTCCGAATAAATCCCCCTTAGCGGCTCTAACAAGATTCTGGCGAATGCTTATCCCTCTGCCTAAAAGAGGCGCGCAGGCTAATAACTCCGTCCGTTACCGATTGCCGTGTATCACGGTGCGATCTAAACAGCTAAGAACGCGTTGACTAGGCTATTACAAATGACTTGACGGTGTGCGATAAGCAGGGCTTAGGTGCAGTATGGCCGAACGGCCGATTATCCCTGAAGGAGCCGATAGATGAACCAACTGGCAGGTGAATTGAACCCCTCATCGCGAATCCTCATGGGACCAGGCCCCAGCGACGTGCACCCACGTGTGCTCCGAGCTATGGCCACGCCTTTAGTGGGGCACCTCGACCCTGAGTTTCTCACGATCATGAACGAAACGCAGGCCCTGTTACGCTACGTCTTCCAGACCCAGAACTCGCTTACCTTTCCCGTCTCAGGCACGGGAAGCGCGGGAATGGAGACGTGTGTGGTCAACCTCATCGAGCCGGGGGATCGGATGGTGGTTTGCGTCAACGGCGTGTTCGGACAACGTATGGTGGACGTGGCCCAGCGAGCAGGAGCCGAGGTCACCGTGCTCGAGCGGCCTTGGGGCGACGTTTTTCCCCTTGATCTAATCCGCGACACGCTCAGGAAAGTCCGACCCAAAGTACTGGGCATCGTGCATGCCGAAACCTCGACTGGGGCCTGTCAACCCATGGACGGTCTTGGGGAACTCTGCCACGAATTTGACACGCTCCTGCTTGTGGACACGGTAACCTCGCTCGGTGGAATCCCTGTAGAAGTGGATCGCTGGCAGGCCGATGCTGTATACTCCGGTACGCAAAAATGCCTCAGTGCCCCGCCTGGTCTGGCCCCTGTAACTTTTAGCTCTCGTGCGGTCGAGACCATCCAGCGGCGCAAAACCAAGGTGCAAAGCTGGTACCTGGACGTCACCATGGTACAACGTTATTGGGGACAAGAACGATTCTACCATCACACCGCCCCCATCACGATGATTTACGCCCTGCGGGAAGCGTTACGCTTGGTACAAGAGGAAGGTTTAGAAAGGCGGTTTGCCCGACATCGGCTGCACCATCAGGCGCTGAAGGCGGGCCTCAGCGCGCTCGGCATTCGCTACGCCGCCGTCGAAGGACATCAATTGCCGCAGCTGAATGCCGTATGGATTCCTGCGGGTGCCGATGATCTTACCACCAGGCGGATGTTGTTAGAACAATTCGGCATCGAAATTGGCGGCGGACTCGGCGACTTCAAAGGAAAAGTGTGGCGGATCGGACTGATGGGATATTCCTGTCGAGCCAATAACGTTTTGTTATTCCTTTCGGCCCTGGAGCAATGTTTACTGAGGCAAGGGTTAAAAATCCCCGAAGGCGCCAGTATCGCCGCGGCTAATCAAGTCTACTGCCAACAGCCCGCTTGATAGCCCACTCTCAACAGGCTGAAGTTTCAGAATACATCAGTTCGACACGATTACTGTCCTTATGCTTAGGCACCGTGCGGATCCTATGGCGTATCTGCGATGGTTTCTCTATCAAGTGAAAACATGTTCACTTAGCCCATTAGCATATAGGCCCTCGGTAAATGGTCCCTCAATTTGCCTCCCCGCGAGGCCATCTCATCTAAACACGCTACTCACCGATAAGTGCTCTCACCGCCATGGGATCGTTGCAGGTAGAATAAGGGAGTACGGAGATAAAGCCATGGCCCGGGAACCGTTATTGAGAGGCACGCTCGATCCCGAGACGCGAGCACGGGACGACGCCTTGCGACCAAAGCGCTTGTCGGAGGTGATTGGTCAGAAAGGTGTGGTGGAACGGCTGCGCATTGCCATTAATGCCTGCAAAAAGCTAGGGGAGCCGCTCTCGCACATCTTGTTCGATGGCCCTCCTGGCTTGGGCAAGACTACTTTCGCCACGGTCATTCCGAACGAATTAGAAACGACCATCCAGATGACCTCGGGGCCAGCCCTGACGAAGCCTGCCGATCTGATGCCCTATCTGACCAACGCCCAGGAAGGCTCGATTCTATTTATTGACGAAATTCACCGCCTGCCGCGAGTGGTGGAAGAGTTTTTATACACGGCCATGGAAGATTTCCGAGTGGATTTGGTGCTAGGCGAAGGTTTGCATGCACGAACTGTTTCGTTGCCGCTTAAGCGCTTTACTCTGATCGGTGCGACGACCCGCAGCGGCATGCTCAGCGGCCCCCTACGCGACCGCTTCAAAATGCACGAACACCTGGAGTTTTACAGTACCGAAGAATTGGCCGAGATCGTCAAAATCAACGCACGTAAACTCAAAACCCCGATCGAAGAAGAAGCTGCCTGGGAAATTGCGCAGCGTAGCCGGGGCACACCGCGGTTGGCTAACACTCGGCTCTGGTGGGCGCGTAACTTCGCCGCCAGCGAACATGAAGGCGTCATCACTTTGGAAATTGCCCGCGCAGCCTTGCAAATGGCCGAGATTGATGTCGCGGGGCTCGACCGCCAGGATCGACGATATTTGGAGGTGTTGTTGGATGTGTTTGGTGGCGGTCCCGTTGGCGTGGAAGCCCTCAGCGCTACCCTCAACCTCCCCCAAGATACGCTTGCCGATGAAATCGAGCCGTATCTATTACGGGCTCAGTTCATCGTCCGCACTCCGCGCGGTCGTGTGGCCACTCCTAAAGCTTACGAGCACCTCGGTCGGCCCATCCCGGGCACAGCTTCCAGCATGCCCCAAGGTCAACTGTTCGGCTAATCATTTGGCGCGGCGTGATTCTGCCTGCCTCGAGCGCCATTCTGCCACGCGGTCGAGCACACTGATCTTTCCAAGCCCAGGCTCACGGAGATCCCTATGGCGATTCACGAGTTGACCCAGGAGCAGATTCGTACCTGGACGCTGGAGCAGAAAGACCGATGGTGGTTAGAGAATGTATTCCGAGGCGACATGCCGCAACTGACCCTGCGTGCCGCACTGACGGGCATGCTCTTAGGCGGTTTATTGTCCTTGACCAACCTCTACGTCGGGGCCAAGACGGGCTGGACTTTGGGCGTGGGCATGACTTCGGTGATTCTTGCGTTCGCGGCGTTTCGTATTCTGGCGCGGCTGGGGTTGGCCCGCGAGCTGACTATCCTGGAAAACAACGCCATGCAATCCGTGGCCACGGCCGCCGGGTACATGACCGCGCCATTGATTTCGAGCTTGGCCGCTTACATGATGGTGCAGCAACGCATTCTTCCGCTGTGGCAGGTGGTCTTGTGGATGGTGGCCTTGGCGTTGTTGGGCGTGTTGTTCGCCTTCCCGTTCAAACGCCGCTTTATCAACGACGAGCAACAGCCCTTTCCCGAAGGCCGCGCCGCAGGTATCGTCATGGACGCTCTGCATCACGGTCAGGCTGAGCAGGGGGTGGTGAAGGCGAAACTTCTCACCGGTTGCGCCGCTCTGGCGGCCTGCGTCAGGCTCCTGCAAAATGAAAAAGTGGTGCACTTGCTCGGTTTGCCCTGGCGTGTTCCTGAGTCGCTTTGGGAATGGTTCTATCGCCGCACCGCAGACATCCCCCAGTGGTTCGGCAACCGCCTGGATCGGCTGACAGTGGGTCTGGAGCTTGATCTTGCAATGTTCGGAGCGGGCGGCCTGATCGGTATTCGCGTGACAACCTCCATGCTTTTAGGCGCTTTCGTCAACTTCGTCATCCTAGCCCCCTGGCTCATTCAGCGCGGTGACATCACGCCTGGGCCGAGCGGTGTGATTGGCTTTCGAGAGATTACATTGTGGTCGCTTTGGAGCGGAGTCGCGATGATGACCGTGGCCTCGCTACTGGCCTTCTTTTCTAAGCCAGAAATCATCTGGGGTCCGATGCGACGGCTCCTGGTGCGACAGGATGTCGGCGCTCGCGATGTGCTCGCGCATATCGAATTACCGATCCAACTTTCGCTTGTCGGCGTCCCTATCATTGGTACCTTGATTTGTCTCATGGGTTGGGCCTTTTTTGATATTTCACCTCTGTATAGCGCTGTCGCCATCGTCCTGACCTTCTTCTTTTGTCTCATCGCGATCAACTCCACGGGACTAACCTCCATTACTCCCATCGGTGCCCTGGCGAAACTTACACAGTTGACCTTTGCTATCCTGGCTCCAGGCGACAAAGGCGTGAATCTCATGACCGCTGGGATTACTGGAGAAGTGGCTAGTAACTCGGCGAACCTCCTCATGGACATCAAACCGGGATATATGCTCGGCGCTAAGCCACGACAACAAGCGTTCGGCCACGTCCTCGGCGCCATAGCGGGGGCATTAGTAGCCACACCGGTCTTTTATCTGGTCTTTCTCCACAGCGGCCAGGAACGCTTGAATTGGAGCCAAGCCTTGTGGCCTGAGCCAAATGTGCAGGAAGTTCATTTCGGTAGCCATCCCATGCCCTCGGCAACCGTATGGCGTGCAGTGGCCGACATCCTCGCCGAGGGAATTGACTCGCTACCCGTATCGGCCCGATGGGCGGTCTTGGTTGCGTTGGTTGCGGGGTTGGGACTAGAATGGCTCCGCCTGCGAGACAAGTCCCCACTTTCGCCCATCGGCTTTGCCCTTGGCTTCGTAATTCCGTTCTATACCTGCGCCATTATGTTCTTGGGAGCTTTCGTCTTTTGGCTCGCTGAGCGTCTGCGTCGGCCTGAAAATTGGTGCGACCGTTGGCTCGTGCAGAACCAGGAACCGATCTGCGCTGGCCTCATTGCGGGGGGTTCCCTGATGGGCATTTTCCTCAACATACTCGATATCTTCCTGCCGTAACAGCGGTTCCCGCGCGAAGCCATCTAAGGAAGCAAATCGGGAATCGGTAACGGCACGCTCAAGTGTAGGCGAACTCCGTGCAGGAAAACTCCAGCTTCGACAGGCTCTTCTGGCACGTGACACCGAGGTGTCAATTCTAAGACGGTGAAGCCAAATACCTGGGACCGCGCTTCTCGCTCTGACCACCTGATCTGCCACGTTTTTCCCATTGCGTCCTTCACTCGGGCCTCGATACGCAAGCTTACCCCAGGACGGTAGAGGTAGCATTCTCCCGGCCAACTGACCTGTGTAGCCAGGCGATATTCCCATCGCCGCGATCGGCCAAACTGACCAGTGCTGGCATCAAACCGTTGATACGAGAGGGTGGTCGCACGCTCTCCGGGCGACGAAAACGTGAGTAATAACTGACTCGGCGGTTCCTGCAGCCGAGCAGTTTGACCAGGCAGCGGTTCCACCGTCATTTCAGGCCAACTCAACCATAACCTGCCCAGGGGCAGTGGCACGGTCTCTTGTAAAACAAACTGTACCAACTCGTCCAGAGGGTCACGCATTTCGCGCCCCGACCAAGCTTGAAGCATCTGAACCACGCTGAGCCACTCGGCTAATTCCCGCCGCGCTGCTCCGCCCAACCAGCCCCGCTGTACCAGCTCCCGCCAGGCGGCCAAGGTCTCTCGACCTTCGCCTAAACGCAACACCTGTCGGCGAATCTCCGCACGCACCGGCTCGAGCACGGCCAAATATCGTTGCTCCGCCAATTGACGCAAGTCCTCCGCTACTTCGTTAGGCAAATCTCCAGGTAAAAGACGTAAGTCTGCTTCTGGGAAATGTTCATGCACCTGCTTCCGCCGCTCTGACACTTCCCGTAAAAACGCCTCCAAAGCATTGGGCTGTCTGGTCTGGAACAATCCGCTCTGCTCCCCGACGGGCGGAAGCCCCAGGGGAAACGCAAATGAAGCTTTGCCCGGTCTGCCTTCTTGTAAGGAGAGCTGCCCAGCCCCCTCCACGCCTAACACACAAGCCCGCGCATACACCCAGCCCAATTGAGCACGCACGTCGTGCAAAGCCCGCTCCCAAACTCGCTCTTCCTCACTTTCCAGCTTGGGCAACCAGGTCGTCATCCGCTGAAACTTTTGCACCGCCTCGAGCCAACTCGGCCAATCGAGGCTGAACGCTCCGCCCTGATGCCATTCCTCCCAGCGGAGCAACCGTCTGCCCCGATCGACCCACCACGCATAACGTTCGACACTCGGCAAATGCCGGGTCGGGTCCTCTTCCGTCGTCACCGTTGCCACAGGCCGATGATAACGCCCCGCCAATAGGATTATGCCAGTCAAGAAGCCCACTAGCGCCACCAGGCCTAACAGCAAGTAACACCAGGCCAAATAAGTCTGTCTCCGCCGCCGACTCGCATATTCTAACGCCGCCACGCATACCTGCCGAAACAGTTGACCGACACCGAAGCCCAAAGGCAAGTCGCTTAGACGTGGATCGTCCTTTTCGCGCAAACTGACGGCCCAAATACGCCATTTCACCTGTCCAAAGCCTCCAGGGGTAGCAACAACGTCCTGACCAACGGGAGCTGACGTTTCGGTGGCGTTCTCGCGTTGTGCTTGCGAGCCAGCCCGGTCAGGGTTGACGTAGAACCTCGCAGTGCACCTGGCCCAAATCGCCTGTAATCGGACCAGCCATTCCGATTTTCGTTCTTCTAGCCATTCCAATAGCTCAGGAAACGCCATCTCTCCGGCACATTTCTCCCAATTGTAGAGCACAACAAACACGCTCCGCTCGGCGGGCCATAACCACTTGCCCCACTCACGCGTCAACTCTGCTACCCTCGTCAGGAACTCTCGCAAACCCTCTTGACCCTGGCGGAGTAACTCCGCGTAGTCCAACAAGCACAGGCTGACATCTGCCTCCGCGGTGAGTTGAGCACTAATCCGAACTGTGACAGGCCACTTATTCTCAGACACGAACTTCATCAGCCTCCTTGCTGCGTCGGCCTCCCCTAAAGCGACGCATACCTCGACGACTGCCTGGGCCACGGCTCTCGGCTCCTTTGCTAACGCCTGGCCGACTTCCGCATCTGGCACCTGCTTGCCTCGCCCCACAGTTTGGTCCGCCTGTTACTCCGCCTTAGTGATGAGCACGCTCCGCCGATGTGTCCTCGGGATCTTTAGTCGCTAAGTCTAAAGCCATGCTCTCATTGTACCAAAAGAGTTCCGTCGCATCGTAATCCAAACCCATCGCATAATTCTGACATGCTGTTCTTTTGACCATACCTGCGAAAGCGAACGGCACGACTAATCCGCTCAGTATCCCCTTTGCCACACCCGTGATTCAACCTTGCAGGCGATGGAAACAGGAGCTAGCGTTTCTGCGTTCTGGCCATTTCCAGGCCCAATACCTTAGCTCTGTGTCAGCCTAGCAGATTTCGCGTGAGGCACCCGCGTCAACAGCATGCGGTATTTATTTCGCTGGTGAAAGAACACAACGAAAACCGACATGCTGATGGCTGCTGCGCGGTTCCCCTTTGCCACGACCTGCGGGCATGTACCGAATGCAGTATTGGTCGCTGCACAAGAAAGAACCGCCCCGCTGCACTCGCTTAGGTACCCCAGGTTCTAAAGGATCAAAGCTATCGGCAGGACCTTGGGGATTGCGTCGCGGCGTTATCTGGTAGGCGTCGGGGCGGTACCAGTCCTGGCACCACTCCCAGACATTACCCGCCATGTCGTACAAACCGAACCCGTTCGGCGGATAAGACGCGACGGGCGCCGTGGTCGTAAATCCATCTTCGGCGGTGTTGACGACAGGAAAACGCCCTTGCCAGATATTAGCGAGCCAGCGGCCACCAGGTTTGAGTTCGTCGCCCCAAACGTAAGGTTTTCGATCCAAGCCGCCGCGGGCCGCGAATTCCCATTCCGCTTCCGTGGGAAGTCGTTTCCCCGCCCATTGCGCATAAGCGACGGCGTCCTCCCACGAGACATGGACTACGGGATGATTTTCTCGCCCGGCAATGCTACTGCCCGGGCCTTCTGGATGACGCCAATTTGCCCCAGGGACGTATTGCCACCACTGTCGGACATCCTCCAGACCGGCGACTTGCTGTGGCGGACGAAAACAGATCGAGCCTGCGACTAACTTATCGGACGGGACGTCGGGAAATTCTTCGCGACTCGGCGCCCGCTCCGCGGTAGTGACGTAGCCCGTAGCCTCGACAAATCGGGCGAACTGCGCGTTGGTTACTTCCGTCTTATCCATCCAGAAGCCGTCCACGTAAACCAACTTGGGCGGATAGGCATCGGGAAACAGGTCTTGGCGATCCGTCCCCATCCAGAACCAACCGCCGGGAATCCACACCATGCCCTCGGGTGCTGGGCCTGGCGGCGCATAAGAGTTGATCCTAGGCCCGTCCGGTTCGTCTCCAGGACGGACTAATAGCAGGGGCAATGAGACTGCGGCGAGCCCGATAACAATCAACAAAAGCCACACCCAGCGCCGCGACGATGCACGTGAAGGTGCGGCTCTCGGCATCCGAGAAGCTGGGTGTAACTCCAGCGATGATTGCTTCGTTTTTCGGGGCATCAGGAAAGAAGCCCAGCACAATCAATAAAAATCGTCGCAAATCGAGCCTCAGGCAGAATCGGCCAACTTACCAGACTTCGCCCAGGAAGCGGACGTTACTGCGATGGGATTTTGTTCAGTGGTGGGAACAGAACTGGGGGAATCTTCACCGCCCGGGCCAGCCAAGTGAACGGACGCCTCGCTGGGGTTCGGCGTCAAGCCGTGCAGCGCCTGCCAAGAAGGGAACCATCGCGCGACTAGTCGCCGAATCCATCCCGGCGTGGACGGTTCCATGCCCATGAGATTGCCCCAGGCTTCCCACCCAGGCACATGCAGGCAGATGGCGCGAACCCCGGCCATTAGTGGCACTGCCAGGAATAAGCCGACCTCGCCCCACACTACATACCAGAACAGGCACGCCAAGAGAACCGTGGTCGCATTGAGTTGCACATTGCGACCGATGACCAGCGGAAAGATGACGTAACCTTCGACGACGGATACCAGGGTGTACACCACAGCCACTGTAACAGCTGGTCCAAAACCCTGGGCGACAAACGCCTCGACCAGAGGGGGAACCCCCGCGATAATCGGACCTATGTAAGGCACGAAGGTAAGGATGCCTGCCAGAATCGCCCAGGTCCACCCCTGCTTCAGTCCCAGGTGGGTGAAGAAGATGCCCAGGAAAATGGCCATCGCAACGTTGATCAGCGTGCGCCAAACGATATACGATCGCACTGCCAAGGCCATTTCCTGTAACGCCTCAATGGCGGCCCGCGCGTTGGGCTCCGTGATCGGACCAAAAATCTCCCCGAAGCGTCGAATCAGCATATCGCCTTCTAACAGCAGGAAAAACACCAGGAACAGCACCAATATGATATTTTCCGTCGCCAGGCGCAAATACACAGGCAAGTTTCTCGTTTCCGTTCTGACTAACTCGTCGAAGTGTTGAAAGAAAACTGAGTCCTCTACGCGGGGAGGCAAAATGTGCTCAGCAAACTCGGGACTTATCGCCTGGACATTCTTGCGGATGACTTCGTAAACGCGAACCTGCTGTTCATAAGTTTGGGGCAAGTCCTGAACCAGCTGCTGGATCGCAGTCAGCGCCCACAAGGCGAAGCTAATGATTAGCGCGACGAAACCGACGATGACCAAAGCACCTGCCAAGACTCGCGGCAAATGCCAGCGCTGGTGTAAATGCTGGACGATGGGCCAAAAAACACTGGCCAACATGAGAGAAATGACTAGAGGCAAAAACAGGGCACGTCCAAAGTAGAGCCCCGTCACCAGCCCCAACAATGCCAGCGCCGCCACGCCGACTCGGACGGTGAAGTTATTTTCCTGCACGGCTCTGGTTCCAGCCTGCGGTCCTTTTGCCCAACGACTGAGTTTAGTATTTCCTCAGGGCGCACCCCTTGGTGCGCAAGTGCTCCCCTCTACAATCTATTCTGAAATCAGGCTAATTGACAGGGGTGCCTCAGTCGAGGGTGTCCGCTTTGCTCTGGCTAGGCTGGTTGGTGGCAGTCCTCCTCGCCGCGGCGGTATTGACCGTGGTCTTCTGGCCCGCTCGCCGGGAGCGCGACGAGCCACCGTCGGGCTGACGGCCACGCACTGTCCAAGGCAGTGCCTACTCATCGGCACCAGTCCATGGCCTGATACTCGTGCCCCTGGGTAAGATTGGCCTTACCAGGAGAAACTCATGCAGGAACTGGATTTCCTTGCTTTAGCGCGACGTGTCATCGGCGGGGGCGAAATCACCGCTGAGGAGATAGAGCAACTATTCCGCGTCGAAGGCGAGGCCATCTACGACTTGATGTATGCCGCTCATAAAGTGCGGGTGCATTTTCACGGCAACCGCGTAACGTTCTGTAGCATCATTCCCAGTAAATTCGGCAAGTGCAGCGAGGATTGTAAGTTCTGTGCTCAAAGCATTCACTGGAACACGGGCATTCAGCCCCATCCCATGATGGATGCCGAGACGGTCAAGAAAGCCTGCCTCGACGCCAAGAAGAATGGGGCGAGCGCTTTTGGGTTGGTCAATTCGGGTCGTGGTCCGACGAAACATGATTGGCCTCAGGTCGTCGCTGCCATCAAAGCCATCAAGGAAGTGGACGGCATCTGCCATTGCGCCACGCTCGGCGAACTAACCCGAGAACAAGCCCGCGAACTCAAAGCGCTGGGCATCCGTCGCATTAACCACAACATCGAAACCTCCCGCGAGTTCTACCCCAACATCGTCACTACGCACACCTGGGAAGATCGTATTCGCACCTTACAGATTGCCCGCGAGGAGGGATTGGAACTGTGTTGTGGCTGTATCTTCGGTATGGGGGAAAGCATTCAAGACCGCGTGAGCATCGTACTGGCGTTGCGACGCATCAACCCGCAAGTGGTTCCGCTGAACTTCCTTTATCCGATTCCTGGCACACCGTTGGAGCACACGGAGCCGCTCAAGCCCCTGGAAATACTCAAGATAATCGCCACGGTGCGCTTGGCGCTGCCCCATCCGGACATCAAGATCGGCGGCGGTCGGGAAAAGAACTTACGCGACCTGCAAAGTTGGATTTTCTATGCAGGAGCCACCAGTGCGATCATTGGCAACTATTTGGCCACCTATGGCCGACCGCATGAGGTGGATCTGCAGATGATCCGCGATCTCGAATTGGAATGGCATCATGACCGCGTGGGCGACGTGGACCCAAACCGACCGCTGGAGTTTTCCTTTGATCCTCCCGCTGCCCCGCCCCAGCGGGGACGCTGGCATTTACAACTGGTGAGCTAACCATTTCCACCAGGCACCTGATCCATCCTGACCTTCGGGCATGGCGTGAGCTATAAATTCCTAACAGCGCCGGGTTCCTTGCCAAGGCGAATCCCGATCGCGCCATGCCGGTGCGTCGTCCGCGTAGCCTATTACAGAGGCACTTCGTGCCGGGAGGCCAGCCGTGCCCACGACTTTCCTCTGTCCGCATTGTGAGGCCAAGTTGCAAAGTAACAATCCTCAGATTCAAGGCAAACGGGTACGTTGTGCCAAATGCAATTCCTTGTTCACGGTGACTGCAGGCCTAATTGTCCGCGACGCACCAGTTCGAACAAGCACCGCGGCACGTCCTGAGCCCGAGGAGGAACCAACGCAATTAGCCCCTGCTAAGAAACCCATCACAGCGAAGAGAAAAAACAAAAAATCGTCTTCTTCCTCAACGATGTATTGGGTCCGCACTTTCATTGCTCTAGCCCTGCTGATTATTCTAGTTACCGCCACACTGGTGATTCTCATTAACAAAGGTTATTTGCAATTGGGCGACTAAACGTTTTCTGCGGAAGGACGCCGTGATGACGCGGGTAGAGAAATCGGCTCCTGGGTTAGTCACCTGGAACACCGCCAAATTACAGAAGTACCTGAATCAGTTTGCGCGGGCTAAAAATGGCGCATTAGCAAAGCAGTGGAATTCCTGGGTCGCCGAGCGGGCGGCTAAAGATGCGTTTGTCAGCCGACAATTATCTCCAGCAGCGCTCGATAGTTTCGCGGAGGATGCTTTATCGGAAATGTTGAAACTGTTTTGGGCGTTCAAGGTTTGGCGAAAGAAAGAAGTGCTTCTGGCGAAGATTTCCAGTCCAGGGATGGCGCCGATCCGCGAGGGTCTGCGGACACTTTTGTATGGTCCCCAATCCCTTGCCGAGCGATTCGATTTGGTGAGGAAAACCATCCCCCTCTTCGGGCCCGCGGCCATTTCGGAAATCTTAGTCCACTACGACCCTCAACAGTTCGCCCTTTACAACAATAAGGTGGTCAAGGCGATACTCGAACTAGCGCAGCACCTCGAAGACTTTCCGAAGTCGGTGGTCACGGGCCGCCACTACCTTCGTTACTGTGAAATCGCCCGCAGTCTTTTAGCGGTGGTCCGTGGTCAAATGCCTGAAATCCGCGACCTGCTTGACCTGAATCTCCTGTTATGGTTCATATGTCTCAAGTTGAGGCAGCCCAGGGACGAAACGCAAGGGGCCAGACCTGACCGAGCCGCGAGCGACAAGCGAAGGCCTGAGTCGGAAGATTTCGCTCATGATGAGATTGTGGCCAAGCTCGTCCGCTTGGGGCAACTCCTGGGTTTCGATGCGCGGAAGGAGCAAATGACCTCCCGAGGCTGCCGCATCGATGTTATCTGGACGGTGCAAGTAGCCCGCCTTGGCGAAGTTATTTACGCGTTTGAGGTACATCGGCGCGGCAGCCTGGACTCGGCCATCCTGAACTTGCAACGCATCAGTCGTGAACCGCGCGTGCAAAAGGTGATCCTGGTTTCCCTGCCGCAGGAAATCGACCGCTTCCGAAGCGAGATTGAAACCCTCGAAGACCATCGGCTCAATAAGGCGATGGCCTACCTGACTGTGGACGACGTACACCGTGTCACCACGCACATGGAGAGCGTGCATACCATTCTGAAAAGCGTGGGCATCGTCGGCGTCCATGCGGAGCGCTAGTCAATGCACCCGTTGTGGAAGGAAGGTTTAGTGCGATGAGCTCGTGGCCTTGGTTAAACGACATCCTGAACCAACTGCACCAGGCTGGCCTTTATCGTCGTCGGCGAAAACTGGCCAGCGCCATGGGACCGCGCGTGCGCATCGGACGGCGGGTGTTCATCAACTTCGCGTCCAACGATTACCTCAATCTGGCCGCCGACCCGCGCGTGATCCATGCCGCCATACGGGCACTACGCCACTACGGTTGCGGAGCAGGCGCTTCTCCCCTAATAGTCGGCTGGTCAGCACCGCTTCGCGCCTTGGAACGCGACTTAGCCCGATGGCAGGGAACCGAGTCGGCCCTTGTCTTTTCGAGCGGATTCGCAGCAAATCTCGGCGTGCTTACAGCGCTGGTCGGCCCGGAAGACATCGTGTTCAGCGACGAACTGAACCATGCCAGCCTCATTGACGGTTGCCGACTCACTAAGGCCCGAATTCACATCTACCGCCACGCCGATCTCGACCATTTACGCTCGCAATTGTCGCAACACACCCGGCCTGCGAATTGCCCCGAGTGTACTGGCCCCATACGCCGCCGTTTCATTGTGACCGATAGCGTGTTCAGCATGGACGGCGACACAGCGCCGCTTGAACAATTAGTCGAACTAGCTGAGCGTTTTCAGGCCACGCTCATCGTGGACGAAGCCCACGCTACGGGCATACTTGGCCCCGAAGGGCGGGGCTTAGTGGCGCAACTGGCACGTCGGCCCAACGCAGGCCTGGTCAAGATTGGCACGCTCAGCAAAGCCCTCGGCGCGCAAGGAGGATTCGTCAGCGGTGAGAGAGTGTTGATTCGGTACCTGATCAATCGCGCCCGCAGCTACATCTTTTCCACAGCACTCAGCATTCCCGCTGCAGCAGCTGCGCGGGCCGCCCTTCGCATCGTCCGCCAAGAACCGCAACGCCGCGAGCGTCTCCATCATCTGGCCCGTTTACTGCGCCAAGCACTGCGGCAACGAGGTTTTCTGCCCGAATCACCGCGCTCATCAAGCGGGCCTTCGCTAGATGCGGTTACGCCGATCGTGCCCGTGATCCTTGGCGAGGCGACGCGTGCCGTTCAAGTGGCCCAGGCTTTGAAACAACGTGGCTTTCTCGTGCCCGCGATCCGTCCGCCATCAGTTCCACCCGGCAGTTCTCGTCTGCGGATCAGCCTGACCGCTGGGCACACAGAAGATGACGTCCTTGCACTTGCTGATGCACTCGCCGAGGTGCTCCGCCCGTAAATCGCCTTTCTTACCGCTGGAAGCCCGATGACCACTGGTGATTGTTAACCGACTAGAGTGGTGCCCTACCGCTTGACTTGTCGCGACATTCCAGGACAATAGGCAACATTACTTGCGGAGCATTAGCCGGGCTACGGCGCGACGGAGATGATGCAATGAGGCGAAAACTAACGTGGCTCCTGGCGATGTCCCTCGGAATTCTGCTCCTGCGGATAGCCAGTGCACAACAAAAGCCGCAATTTCCTGAAGAATTGGTCAAGCTCATGGAAGAAGTGCAGGAACGCTTTAAGCCCCTCCAGGACGCCGCCCGTTTCAGTAAGGCTAAATTTGAAACGCAAGCAAAGCACGAAGAATTGGCCCAACACGCCACCCGCATGGCCGAACTGATGAAGCAGACAACGAAATTCGCCCCTGAAAAAGATCTGCCCGATAAGCCGAAAAAAGAGTGGAACGAAACTTGCGAAACTTCAGCTAAATACGCTTTAGAACTGGCCGCTGCCGCGCGAAAAAAAGATTACTCCGCCTACCGCAAGGCGTTCAAAAGCATGGACGCTGCCTGCACCCGCTGCCACGAAATCTTCCGCTAATGATGCCTTTCCGCCCAGGTGCACAAACATAATTTCCCCTGGGGGATATAGACGTCAACCGCTGCCAGATAGTAGCCGCTCCAGTTCGTCCGCCTTACGCAGCCACGCAGTGAGAGCCTTCTCTAACAACCGACATTCCCCCTCCAACTGGCGGTAATAGTCGTCGGACAACTTGGGAAAATCAGGCAGGACATAATTCGGTTCAAACCGAACCTCTTGCCCAATGCATTGCGCCACGAAGGCTGATTCCCTTGCTTCCAATTCACTTAGATATTGCTGCAACGCACGCTCCACTTCCGCTACCAATGCCTCTATCCGCTCACGGATCGTCTCCGCCATAAATTCGCTCCTTCGCTTCCTTAGAAAACTTTGCCCTATTCCATAGAGGTTCCAATTTGCCATCGGGCTATTGTTCCATTGTGGAGCCTGTGGCCTACCTGATTTTCTCTGTTACACCCGCGATCCAGGCAACCACGCATATACCACGAAATAGGCCGTTGTCCAGCGCGAGGGGCCCAAATGTAGCATCGTCGCAAAAGCTCACGATTCCTTTCCGTGGACTTCGAACCCTAACTTCGGGATAAACCCCAGCCACACTGAACAAAATTAGTCAACTTAATTCGTCAAAACGCCTCAACTCTGCCGGCTCCTTTGCCAGTATAAAACAAATGCCGCTATAGCTTCTTAAGAACCTGGGGCTTGCTCAAGTTAGATTATTAAGGACACGCCGTTGGGGGCAGTAATCACCGCTTCTCGGCTTAGTCTGCAAGCTAAAAACTAAAATCACGCGCCAAATGGCGCGGCTCGCTACCTGAGTCAAATTTCCGCCGTTCGACCTTATTGTGCATTGATCCCGCCGGATTAATGTAAGCTCGTCGTAGCGTCGCAGGGCCGACGTCAATGTACGCACCCACCGTTCACCGATTCCTTCGCGGCTACCTCCTTGTGCGTCCAACGGAATAAATTGAGCGAAGTGCTTACCGACAAAATCTGGCTCATCCCGACTTGCTCCGGGCATATTGTCGGCAAGGGATCACTAATTCGTTGATTCAGAAAGTTGTCCCCAGTGTTGTCCCATTCAGTTCCCCATGGTTTTAGACCAACTGCCCATGCCTCCTATTGGCCGTAATTGGACCTGTTGCCTCTTGGAAGCTACCAGAAATGCGTTCTAACCATTTCTTATTCGAGACGGACTTAAAACCGAAGGCGACGGATTCCGCATCTGTCCGTGGTAACGTTGCCGCGAACAGTATGGGTAGGAGTCCCATCCAAATTACAGCCGCCGGGTTCATGTGAGGTCTTTTCCGAGGTCATCAGATTTCTACGACGACACTTGCGAAACCGCGCAGTTAGGGGCAACCTGCGTCAATGCGTGTCGGAACCCTTTCCTCATAGCCCGTAAAACGCGACAATGCTAAGATGCGTCCCCGCAAACTGGAAGAAGTCATGCCAGGATGGAGCCTATGTACCTAATCTTCGCCTTGCACAACCATCAACCTGTCGGCAACTTCGGCTTCGTCTTCGAACAAGCCTATCGTGACGGCTATCTGCCGTTTTTGGATCTGATCGAAGCCTACCCGGAAATCCCTTTCTCGCTCCATCTAAGCGGTTCGCTCTACGAATGGTTAGTCGATCATCACCCCGACTATTTGCAGCGCCTGAAGGGATTAGTAAGTCGGGGACAACTCGAGATTTTAGGCGGCGCGTACTACGAACCTATCCTAGCCATGCTGCCTCGCCGAGACCGTCTCGGCCAACTGCGCCACTACCTCGATCTGCTGCGTCAAGAGTTTGCCACAGAAGTAACGGGTGTCTGGCTCGCCGAACGGGTCTGGGAACAGGAACTCGCTTCTGATCTCGCGCAAGCGGGCGCCACTTTCACACTCTTGGACGATTTTCATTTTCGCCAAGCTGGCCTTGCAGAGGAGCAACTTTGCGGCTACTTCCTAACCGAGGACCAAGGTCAACTCCTGCGCGTTTTCCCTATTAGCGAGCCCCTCCGCTACCTCGTTCCCTGGAAAGACCCCGAAGAGAGCATCGAATACTTGCGGCAACTTCATCACCGCCAACCCGACGCCGTGCTCGTATGTGCCGACGACGGGGAAAAATTCGGTGTCTGGCCCGAAACGCACCAGCACTGTTACACCCGCGGCTGGCTGCGCCGCTGGTTTGAGCTACTCCGCCACAATCGCGACTGGCTGCACCTAACCAGTTTCGCATACGTTCTCAAATCCCAACCTGCGCGAGGTATCGTCTATCTTCCCGACTGTAGCTACCGCGAAATGACCGAATGGGCTTTGCCCCCCACCAGCCAACGGAGCCTACTAGAGCTCCGCCGTCAACTCGAACAGGATGCTCGCTGGCCGTTACTACGTTCTTTTCTCCGCGGCGGATTCTGGCGCAATTTCCTGACCCGGTATCCCGAAGTCCGCGAAATGTACGCCCGCATGCGGGAAGTCAGCGACCTGGTTGCGCGCGCCGAAAAACGCAAGCCTCCTCAACTGCCTCAAGCTCGCCTCGATTTGTACCGCGCCCAGGTGAACTGCCCCTATTGGCACGGTGCTTTCGGTGGTCTTTACCTGCCACATCTCCGACAAGCTGTCTATTATCATCTTCTCCGCGCTGATGCCCAGTTACGCTCCCTGAAAGGTGTGCAGCTAACTACAGGGGACTTCAACCTAGACGGCCAAGAAGAACTTTGCTTAGCTAATTCGCAAATGCGTCTTTACCTGGCCCCCGCCCAAGGCGGCATGATTTATGAGTGGGACCTTATTCCGTGGCGCCTGAATCTACTGGCGACACTTTCCCGCCGTCCTGAAAGTTACCACTATACGATTCTCGAGGCCGCAGGTATCTCTCAACCCACTTCCTGGGGCGCACTTCATGAACAAGTGAAATTCAAGCATCCTGAATTGCATAGATTATTACATTATGACCGTTATCTCCGAAAAAGCCTGCTCGAACATTTCTATCCCGCCGAAACGAGCTTAGAGCATCTCATTCGCCTGGAGGAGCAAGCGCTGACCGATTTAGCACAGTCCCCCTGGAGCTGGCGTAGCTCTGGTACTAGATCACGCTTAGAAGTCACCCTAGAACGCGAATGCACGCTTTTCAATCGAACTATCCACTTAACTAAGACCCTAATTCTTTTGCATGATCGCCGTGAACTAGAGGTTGTATATAAGTGCGAAAATCTACCTGCAGGGACTTATTTATTTGCCTCCGAATGGAACTTCGCTGGCTTAGCTCCCGACGCCGACGACCGCTATTATTGGTACGAACCTGGCCAACGTCTAGGCCGGCTGAAGGAAACCTTAGACGTAGGCCCTACGAGCACCTTCGGCCTCGCCGACGAATGGTTAGGCCTGCGCTTGAGCCTCACTTGTGACCCGCCTGCGGCGCTTTGGGCGCTCCCGATTCAAACCGTGAGCCAATCTGAAAGCGGCTTCGAGCTAGTGTACCAAAGCTCCGCGGTCATCCCCCATTGGAACCTGACTATGTCCGAGGGGGATACTTGGTCAGCAAAACTCAAATTGCAAATCTCCGGCGAGCCCGCTCGGCGTTAACTTCTTCGCTAAGCCTCCGAACTACAAGCAGCAAGAATGTCGCGAGTATTTAGATAAACGATGCCCAGTTCTTCCGCCTCTCGACGTGCATGATCCTGAAAAAGTCCCGCCGCGGGTACATCTATCCCTGCACTGGCATCGTCCGCAATAATGACCTGCAAACCGCTGCGTCGGAGATCACGCGCAGTATAAAAAACACATATATTTTTCGCTAAGCCGCAGACCACCGCAGTATCGATGCCCATTCCCTTTAATAAGGCGGGGTAACTGGGATGCTGAGCCGTGAGTGCATAAGCATCACGATCCCGATAATAACCTTTACGCCAAACGGTATGAAAGCACTTCGTATCTAAGCCTGGCAAAAACTCCGCCCCGCGAGTCCCCTGAACACAATGCGGCGGATAAAGATTATCCCGTTGCCCGAAGAAACTGCAATGGTCCACGGGATGCCAATCTTGCGTCGCATCGATGCGGGCCCAGGAAAGAGTTAACAGACGATTGATCGCCGATACTATACTTAGAGCTCCCGGCACAGGTAATTCTTCCGGGCAAAGTTCACTAAAACCACACTGCGCATCCACGACGATGAGTACACTTCGCGCGGGATCTATAGCCCGATTCATGGCTTCCCAGGCTTTTGCTCGGCTGGAAAGTCGCCAGCCACTACCACGTAAAGTTTATCGGGATCTAAGTATTTTTGCAGTGCTTGATGAATTTGCTCGGGCGTTAACTGGGCAATTTGATTCTCCAAGTCGCCATAATAGTGCATAGTTCGTTTTTCATAAGCCAGCTCCGCCAGAAGATTCGCCAGATTCGCATCATTAGTTCGTGTGACTCGTTGCTGTTGCAACCAGCCCTGCTTCGCCCGCTTTACCTCCTCCGGAGTAACTCCGTCCTTGCGAACCTTCTCAATTTCCTCGCGAATCAAGGACTCTACTCGCTCTCGATTCTGCGGGTTATAGATAGCATAGAAGAGGAAACTCGCCCGCTTATCAAAGGCCGAAGCACTAAACCGCGAACCCACACCATAAGAGAGACCTTCTTTTTCGCGTAGGCGATCCCCTAAGCGCGAGGCTAAGGTGTTATTTCCCAAAATGTAATCACCTAACACTAAAGCTGGATAGTCAGGATCACTATCACTCAACGCGAACACCAAGCCCGCGAAATAGACCGCATTAGCCTTGTCAGGGGTCCGAATAACTTGCCGACCAGGACGAACCTCTAATGCCGGTCGGGCAATTCGCAGATACGGCTGGGGCGCTTTCCAACCCGTGAATAGGCCCGCCAGTTGCGAAGTTACTGCCTCGACATCGAAATCGCCTACCATGGCTAATTCGCCCGCCTGCCCACCAATAAACTCCTGGTATAACCGTCGAACCTGCTCGCCGTCCAGTGCGCGCACTCGAGCCATTTCCTCCTCCAGGGTAGGAATATAGCGAACGTCCTCCGGTGGATAAGGATTGAGCTGCCGACGAAGCGTGCGATATGCCAAGGCCTGGGGGTCTTTCAACTGCTCCTCTAATGCCGCCAAATACTGCTGTTTAAGAATCTCTAATTCTCGGTCTGCTAAGGCAGGTTCCCGCAACACTAGCCTCAATAGCTCTAAGGCCCGAGGCAAATTAGGCCGAGTCGTCTGCAGATTGACGGTGAGTTGTCCTCCCTCACTCGTAATGCCTAGGCGCGTCCGCGCCTTGTCCAACTCGTCCTGAAGCTGCTGATAGCTCAGAGTGCGCGTGCCTCGTCGCATCAAGGGCCCCAAGAACTCGCTAGCTGTAACATACGGCTTCAAGCTATCTGCGGTCCCGAACCGTAAACGCAAAGTAAGATGCACTGTTTGACCACGCGTCTTTTTAGGTAGCAACACTGCGTTAACGCCCTCCCATTGTGTTCGCTGCACACGCTTTTCGATATTCTCCGGACTAACATCGAAAGCCTCGCCCGCGCTCAGGCTATCGCGCCCTCTATAGTCCTTTACTAGCGCGTCCACGTCAGGCGTGGGCGGAATCGTGACCCGTTCAGGCTGAGATGTCGGTAGAAACATTCCCAAGGTGCGATTATTACGTCGTAAATACCTCTGCGCTACCTCCCGAACGTCCTTGGGCGTCACTTTTTCCACGCGGTCACGATAGAGGAAGAACAAACGCCAATCCCCTTGAGCCGCCCATTCACTCAACTGAATGGCGATCCGCTGACTGTTCGTCCAGGACAACTCCCAATCGCGTAATAATTGCTGCTTAGCTCGTTCCACCTCCTCATCAGTAGGGGGCTTATTAACGAAACCTTCCACTTCCTGTAGCAAAATATCCCTAACTTCGTCTAAGTTTCCGCTCTTAGGTACCGTCACCATAATTTCCAAAATACCTGGTTCACGAAAGGCATAAGCATTCCCTGAGACGCTGGCTGCTTTTTTAGTTTCTACTAATGCCTTATAAAGCCGTCCCGAAGGTGCCTCAGTTAAAATTTGATTTAGGACATCTATAGCCACGAAATCAGGATGAGGCCCAGCGCAAATGTGATATACTAAACCAACTAGCTGAACATCTCCTACTCGTCGGAGCACCACACTCCGCTCGCCATCTTGGGGAGGTTCCTCGGTATAAGTGTCGGGCAACTTTCGCATAGGCCTAGGTATAACCCCAAAATACTTCTCTATCCATTGCAAGGCCTTTTTCTCGTCGAACTGCCCAGCCACTATTAACATCGCATTGTCAGGTTGATAATACTTGCGATAAAACTCTCGCAGATTTTCGACGGGCACGCGCTCTATATCACTGCGATTCCCAATTGTAGCCTTACCATAATTGTGCCATTCATAGGCGACGGCGATCATCCGCTGCGATAAAATGTTCGCTGGATCGTTTTCCCCCATTTCGAACTCGTTACGCACAACGGTCATCTCCGATGCTAAGTCTTCCCGACGAATTAGGCTATTCACAAGTCGGTCGGCCTCTAATCGAATAGCAAACTCCAGGTTCTCATCCGAAGCAGGCAAAGTTTCCCAATAATTCGTTCGATCCACCCAAGTGGTGCCATTGAAACGAGCGCCACGATCAGCTAGCGCCTTGGGGATATTTGGATGCGTGGGCGTACCTTTGAACAGCATATGCTCTAATAGGTGCGCCATGCCGGTTTCTCCGTATCCTTCATGTCGCGAACCAACAAAGACCGTCAAGTTCACAGTTACCGTCGGCCTCGAAGGGTCTGGGAAGAGTAACACCTTCAGACCGTTGTGCAGTTGGTATTCCGTGATCCCCTCGACCATAGTAATCTTCTTAAGTTCAGCTCGGGCTCCTAAAGGAGCCAGGCCGAGTACCAGCATGACCATCACACATATTCCTAGCCACCGCCCTAATTGCATGCTTCTACCTCCTAGTCAAGGCTCTAGGGCAGAACTTGCCCTAGTGTCATGGTATTGTAACGCACTAGCCGGCGACAACACCCCCAAAGACGCAATGGCCGTTGTCAACGTCGCTGAATATGCAACGGAATCCGCACCACACACTCTTCTGGCTCAACAAAATGCACTCGCAGTTCGCCCCTTACGCGTTCCTGAGGTAAAGCGTCAGGCTGCACGGTTAGCCTCACCGTGCTGACGGGATAACTGCCTTGCGACCAGGAGCACTGTAGTCCGCGAAGTTCGCACTCCACCCGGACAATCCGGCTCGGCCGACCTTTTCTGTCTCGCAGCGTGATTAACCGACTAACAGGCTCGTTCCCTGTAATGGCAAGGCTAACTTCACTTGGTGCGACTAATATAGGTGCCTGAGCTAAACGACGCAAACGAACTGGTACTAGTAATTGAGGACATTGCGGATCGTTCGTGTGGATAACTAGAAGGCTTTCCTGAGTATCTTGGAGTTGCGAGCCATCAATCTTAAGGCGAATACGAAACTGTCGTGGGAAACGTACATCATTGCTCTTGTCAACCAGTTGGGCCGACACGGCCGACGATGTCGCCTCTAGACGAACAACCTCTAGAGGCCGTTCGCGGTGGTCCGTCACCACGATGTCCTGCTCTATTTCCGACGAAACGGCTAATTCAATCTGCGGCGGCTGCACGGTCACCTCACGAACGATCTGGGCAGTTACGGCCATCCGCGTCTCGCCGTGTACCTCACCTTGACGATACCGCACGCGTACCTCCCAAATGTTCTCTCCTGCGGGCGCCCGCAGCGGATATAAGCTCAACCGCAAACATCCGGATTGCCCCGGCTCTAAACGTGGTGTCAGCACCTCAACCTGCAGGCAACCACAGCTGCCTCGGGCCTCCAAAATCTCTATAGGCCCTAGGCCCATGGCTTGGAGCATCACCTCCCGTTGCGGGAAACTCAACGTCGAGACCCGACCGAAATCCACCCTAGCTTGTGCAGGTCTAAGCTCGGCCACAGCATGGCTCAAACTTATAAGCGCTCCTAACGTGGAGCTAAGCAGCCGAGTCAGTATAAATCGATATCGATACTGAGCCATTGTTTCTCGCATCCTAGCCACCGTGTTGAGAAGCTTGCTCTCCCACTGCCTACCATTATTCAGGCGATGAATTTCCACCAGCTGAGCTCAAGGTACACCGAATTCTTCGACATTGCCCCCACGGGCCGAAGAATATGCTTCTATTGATTTCCTGGGACAATTTTCATAACAAACCGCTGCCAAACCGCAATACAATTTTTCCCGCGGACTGCACTCATTAGGCTCAATCCAAGCTTCCGTGAAAAGCAGGGTAAGCAAGAGGTCACCATGTATGCTGCCACTTCTCTGGGTCGCATCTATTACGAGATTGATGGTGAGGGACCTCCGATAATATTTGTGCATGGACTAGGAGCAACTAGTAACGTCTGGCACGGTGTGCGCACGATCCTAAAAAAGCAATTCCGCGTTATTGCGTTCGACTTACCCGGCTCCGGACGTTCAGAGAAACACGAACCTCGCTATGATTTCGCAACTTGGACAGCACTGTTGCACGAATTGGTTGAGTACTGGCAACTGGCACAGTTTGTCCTCGTGGGACATTCCATGGGCACGATCTTAGTGCAACTCTATGCCGGTTTGTACCCCGACCGAGTATCAGGTTTAGTATTATGTGGCCCAATCGTCGAACTTTCTGAGACACGAAAAAACTTATTTCAACAACGGATCGAGACAGTTCTCAAAGAGGGAATGCTACCCATCGTCGACAGTGTGGTGTCCGGTGCCTTGACTCCGGCCACGCGCGAAAGTTCGTCTCCCTTGCCTGGACTCGTGCGCGAAATGCTCCTGGCTAATGATCCCGCTCACTACGCCGCACAATGTCGGGCCTTGATCGAAGGTTCCGCCCGGGCCGCGCTTAGTAAAATTCGGTGTCCCGTATTTATTTTGGAGGGCGACCAAGACACAGTTACCCCTCTCACCAATTGCCTGGAGATCCTCCAACTCGTGCCACAAGCGCAAATCTGCATCATCCCTAATACGGGCCACTGGACTATGCTCGAGCAACCTCACCTCTTCATCGCTGCCCTGCAACAATTTCTCGCTCGCTACCTTGCTTCCACTAAGCTTAGCTAAGAAAACAACCAGCCATTATGATGCATTCGGCGAATTGGTAGTCACTCCAACTTAGGTGATAGCGCTAATGCAGAAATTTCAGGTCGAGCTCTACAAGCCGACATATTCGAAATCTGGTATGTACCATTTTCTAGGACTGAGAAGATCCAACAGATAAACCGTTAGCCTTATGGTCGATAAGATAAACTCGCTTGCCGAGGAAATTAGTAGCTGGCTTCAAGAGTGCCGAATCAGGAATCTGACGCGTGGCCACCAGAATATCCTCCGACTACGCCAATATCTAGGCGACGAGCGTTTCGAGGAAGTAAGGGGACTTCTGTCGCGTTTTCTTCCGCGATGTGCAGACCCCGACATGGCTCTCAACAACTTAGAGCGGTTTTTCGCGCAGGAACGGGCCAGAACTTACCTAGCAACTTTGTTAGATAACCACGGGAAACGTCTGGAAACGATACTCCAAATTTTCAGCACCAGTCAATATTTCAGTGAACTTCTCATCGCTCATCCCGAGGACTTGGAACTATTATGGTTACCCTTACAAAAGACGCCGCAACGGCAGGAATTAGTCCAACAGTTACAAGCGCAAGCCGATGCAGCTTTCGAGGATAGCGCTCTGTTGCGCGTTTTCCGACGCTACCGGGAGCGCCAGCTCTTACGCATCGGTACCAACGACATCATCCGCGAACGACCTTTAGAGGAGATAACCTTAGACATTTCCACCGTTGCCGAGGCTGCAGTGGAGGTTGCCTTGCGCTTATCATTGCGCAAGTTGGCCGAACGCTTTGGTGAACCCGTGGATATTCACGGACGACCAGGACGTTGCGTGATCTTAGCCTTCGGCAAGCTCGGAGGCGAAGAGCTAAATTATAGCAGCGATATTGACATTATGCTCATTTATGCGGAAGAAGGTCAAACTCGAAGCCGAGCGCCCATCACTCTCGATGAGTTCTATGCCCGGGTAGTAACAGAGTTAGTACGTCTTCTTAGCAGTTCGCCTCCAGCTTATCGTGTCGATTTACGCTTGCGCCCGGAGGGAAGAACAGGTCCGTTGGCCCGTTCGCTAGCTTCTACACTCTCGTATTACGACACTCTAGGCCGCACCTGGGAAAGGCAGGCTCTCATTAAGGTGCGGCCCATCGCCGGCGACCTTGAACTGGGATATGAGTTTCTTCGCAGTATAGAACCATTTGTGTATCGCAAATATCTTTCCTTCTCCGAAATTAACGAGATTAAGGCCATCAAACGTGCCCGCGACCGACGGACCCGCCTTGCAGGGGCCGAAGATTGTGACGTTAAAACTGGGCGTGGTGGGATCCGCGATATAGAATTTGTCATTCAGTTTCTCCAACTAGCTAATGGGGGTGATCTTCCTGAGGTGCGTCAGCGAAACACCTTGAAAGCCATCGAGGCCTTAGAACGGGCGGGCTGCCTGACCGATCAGGAGAGTCGGTTTCTCGCCGACACTTATCGGTTCCTACGCAAGTTAGAGCATCGCCTGCAGCTGATGTTGGATCTACAAACTCATCGCTTGCCTCAAGACCAAGATGAACTCTCTAAGCTGGCCCTGCGCATGGGCTATGAAGATAATCCTGTCCGTTCGGCGCTAGAGGCATTTACTAAGGATTACCGTGAAAAAACTGAACTCAATCGCACGATACTAAATCACCTGCTACAAGAAGCCTTCCGGAGCGAAGAAGGTATATCTGGGCCTGAAGTCGACCTGATTCTGGATCCGGAACCGGATCCAGAAACCATTCGGGAAGTCCTCAGCAAGTATCCCTTCCGTGACTGCCAAGCAGTGTATAGGCATCTGCAGCAACTCGCTCAAGAGCCCGTGCCCTTCATCTCCTCGCGACGGTGCCGTTACTTCCTGGCTCGCATCGCCGCGCCCTTATTAGAGGCCATCTCCGAAGCACCCGACCCGGATATGGCCTTAGTCAACTTGGAAAAAGTCACTGCCTCTCTCGGAGCCAAAGGCGTTCTTTGGGAGCTTTTCAGTTACAATCCCCCTTCCCTACGCCTTTATGTCGAGCTTTGTTCCTGGAGCCAGTTTCTTTCAAACATTTTGATCAATAACCCAGGCATGATTGACGAATTATTAGATACTTTAGTGCTCAACCAGCCGCGTACCTATGACCAGCTAAAAGAGGAATTAGACCAGCTTTGCTATAATGCTGAAGACCCAGAACTGATTCTTCATAGCTTTCGGGATAAGGAACTGTTGCGCATAGGCGTGTGGGACATCTTAGGCAAGGAACCCGTGCCCGTTACTTTGGAAGCTTTGACTGTGTTAGCGGAGGTGATTTTACAGAAAGCGACGGAATTAGCATGGCACGATCGTTTACAGAGGTTTGGCATGCCTATTGTGGCGGACGGACCTCGGGCGGGACAACCTGCCCGCTACGTGATACTCGGTTTAGGAAAATTGGGCGGACGGGAAATGAGTTATCATAGCGACTTAGACATAATTCTCATTTACGAGGCAGATGGCTCGACGCGTCCAGTTTCTCAACAAGAATTAGAAGAATTAGCCAGCCGACATTGTTTAGGACGCATGCGCCCCGGCACTGTACGACATCAGAACGAAAGGACTAGCAATTTCCACTTCTTTAGCGAATTAGCGCAAAGGTTGATCCGAATTCTGGACCAGCACGGTCCCTATGGCCGTCTTTACGCCGTAGATATGCGTCTCCGCCCCACCGGCCGTTCCGGAAGCTTAGTAGTGCCTCTAGAGGAATTTCGCCGGTATTATGAGCAAGGTGGGGCGCAACTATGGGAGCGGCAGGCTTTGACGCGAGCTCGCGTAGTTTACGGCGATACCGAACTGGCCAACGAAGTCATGCGGACCGTGCACCAGGCAGTTTATGCTATTCCGTGGAAACATGAATATGTAGATGAAATTGCTTCCATGCGTCGGCGGCTTCAGGAAAGCCGAGGGGAGCGCGACCTGAAGCGAGGTTTTGGCGGGATCGTGGATGTCGAGTTTTATGTGCAACTTTATCAAATCCGCTATGGTCGGCACTATCCCGCCTTACAGTCCGCGAACGTTCGCCATGCCTTAGCGGGATTGGAGACTACAGGCTTAGTGCCCGTAGGCGAGGTGATCGAGTTACGAGAGAATTATGACTTTCTCAGGAAGGTGGAGAGTCGGCTCCGCATCGTGCATGATGTGTCTCAAGATGAGTTACCTCAGCGGCCCGAGGATTTAGAAAAATTGGCCCGTCGCTTAGGATATGCCCCTAAAGAGGGACAGTCTGCACGGGAGGCCTTTCTCCACGAAATGGAACACCGTGCGGCTCGAATTCGTCAACTTTTCTTGCAAGCGCTTCATCGCGAAAAAATGCGTTAGTATTCCCCCGAACCCTATAACTATTATGCTTGCCTACGTTATTAGCCGTCACCTTGCTCGCTTACGGGGATAAAGTTGTGGTTCCGATCAGAAAAGTTCAGCGACTGCCTTGACAATTAGCATGGTATCGGCCACAATCGACTAGAGAGTACTTGGCTGCGTAGCTGCGAGGATAGACCTAAATCTGTGTTTGGTTCGCCATGACCAAGGAGCCGGCATCATGAGGGAGCAACTGACTACTTATCTCAGTGTGGAATCTTTGGAAGATAGATGCGTTCCTGCTGGCGTGGTACGAGTTACGTTCCGTGCTGGCTTACTAACGCTAACCGGCGACAACCTAGACAATAGTGTTCGGTTACAATTTGGCAGTACCGGTCGTACGGTCAGCGTTATCGGATTAGATAATACCGTAATTGCCGGTGTCAACTTTGCCAATGGTGTGCGGGACATTCAGTTGAACATGCAGGGCGGTAACGATTTAGTTGTGGTTTGGGGTGGCCGTCTTGCCGGGGGTGTCGGCATGGAGCTAGGTCAAGGCTCTGACCGCGTCGTCCTCGGATATACTCACCTTAATGGCAAATTAAGGATCACTGATCCCTTGGGAGTTACTGAAATTGCTATTACTGTTACTACGATTCAACAATCGACGGCCATTCAAACTGCTGGCCAGGATGATAATATAGACATAGTCCAATCGCATTTTCGGGGTTCCTTCTTGCTGAATACTGGCAACGGTGCTGATACGGTGGATATGACTGGCAGCAATTTTGACAGCAGTTTTCTCGCTCTACTGGGTAACGGCGATGATGATATTACGTTAACTAACTGTTTCTTTGGTCAACCAGGAATTATCGATGGCGGGAATGGTGCTGACACCTTAAATACCTCTGGAGTGTTTGGAACGCCCATAACTATCAGCATACCCTAGTCTCAGTGGTGATTTGTTAGTCACTAACACGGGATAACGCGGTGGGAAGTTTATATCGTAAAGCGGAGGCTTCCTGAAGGGCCTCATGGGTGCTCAGGCGCCGATGCACAATCAAGTAAATCGCTTGGGCGATGACTGCGGGGTCATCTTCTCCGCAAAATAATACGTTGCGCCCAATGAGGCAACCTCGAATATTAGGTCCCGCACCCAAACCGCGTTCCATATCTAGTACTGTAAGAGCAGGTTTGCCAGTAGCCTCCCCTCCTAACAAAAGCACAGGGAGAGTGGTGGCCTTAGCTACGCGGGCGAAATCATCGCAATAAGGGATTTTGAGCCAAATTCGTCCGGAGTAATAACCGAGAGCGCTCGCGATACCGACGGCCTTGATAATATTATCAGGAGTCAAATCGGTGCGGTACCCGCTTTCAGTTTTCTGAACCGGCAGAGGCTCGAGGAAAGCAGGTAGGCCTAAGTCGGCTAGCTCTTCGACGGCCCGAGCCACGCGCTCTAACGTTTCGAGCGCATAGCGATCGTTTTTTTCACCCCCCGGTACCCAGCGCCAGAGAAGTTTGCCGCCGTCCAGATTCATGTCTTTGATGCGTTTGCCCGTCATGTAACTGGAAGGTCGGTCCATCATTTCATGTTCCGTCCCCGCTAAGCCGGTACGGTTCATACTTCCTATTAGAACTTTATTATCGAGAAAACTTCTTCCCGTTCGTTGTCGCACAATATAGTTCGCCAGCACCACATCATCTATCACGTCGCTGGTGGCCATGAGACCGTCTATATCGCTGACCAACAGGCAACGCACGATGCGACTGAGATAATCGAGTCGGTGCCCCATAGCCGTCGGATGTTGACCGACGCGGGTAACCGCCCGTGCAGGATGATCCGCAGCGAGGATAACTAATCTCCCGTCGGGTGCCAATACTGCACGTTTCTTCCGATTATGCAGTTCCTCTCGGATGAGCTCGGGCTTTTCCACCCGAAGCTTGGTGATTTCTGCAAAGGTCTCTTCCGTGAGGAAATCTCGAGCGCGGAAGGCGAAGCCCAGAGGCAACGCACTAACAACGTCTAAACTGTTTGCGGCTTCCTCTAAGAGTTCGTAAGCCACGTTCACAACGTGCTTAGATATCTCTGCACCTATAGGTCGCACGGCAATGCTCAGTGGACCTTGATAACTAATTTCTGCTAAAGCGCGAAGATAACTAACCAGTTCAGCTAGACCTATAAGACTTCCCGGAGCATGGAAACTCGGGTAAGTGGTACCAAGTCGTTGAGCCTCTCCGTTGGCTCCGACAACATTCGCAATATGAAACCACATTAGGAAAGGTGCGGCGTGCGCAATGGCCTGGGCATCTTCGTTATTTAGTCGCAACACGGCACTGTCCAGAGCCAGACCGAAATTCTCGTGTCCTTCCCCGCGTAAAGTTTCGGCCAGGGCCATGGCGCGTCGCACCGGGCCGACAAGTTGATGCCGCCAGGTCCCGGGATCGGGGCAACCTCTGTCGCCAACACTTAGTATGAGCTTGAGTTGGCGTTGACGAGCTTCTAGGGCTAGTCGTCGCAAGGAAAGAAGTAGCGCCTGCTCAGCTTGCAGTTCCACCGTGGCACTGGCAGCGTCATATGGTTGTCCTGAGGCAGGATTGCGTCCGCTGGCTATGAAGACGGCTTCCGCACCGTAAGTAACTGCTTCATCCATAAGTCGAATAATTCGCTCTATTGCTCGCTGGCGGTGAACCTGACTTAAGCTACTCAGATCCGCAGGATCCACTAAGTTTTCTTCATTGACCCACTGTACGGGCTGGCAATGGAAGACAACTTTCTTATCGCTTTTCTTTAGGCGCTGAGCTACCTCTTGTCTTAGGGAATGAGATTTTAGAGAAGTAACTTCTAAATAGTGAAATCGTTTGTCTGCAATGACATTGTCTAAGTGGCGGAGCAGATAATCAGGATCAATGAGACTGCGCGACGCGCCATCCAAGTTACCTGGTCCGGGATAGGCAAGATAGAAGACCAAGGAGCGGGGATTGTGCCTTAACGCCATTTTTTCGTTCCTCGGTTGCAGTTTGGAGCGAAGGCATTACGGCGGCTATCGTAGTTTTCCAAATCCTTGCGTCAAGGGTTCCTAATACCAAGTGTTATTGCTTCAAGCAGTTCATCAATTAGTCTTTGTCTGGCGCGGGAATAGAATGATTTTGAAATCGGCTCATCTGGCGGCAAGGGAGAAATTATGATGCGGAAAAACGGTGCGTCCAGCCCTACAGTTTATGTCATAGATGCATATTCGTTAATCTTTCAGGTGTTTTATGCCTTGCCGCGGATGACTGGCCCGGAGGGCACTCCGACCAATGCGATCTTTGGTTTTACAGGGGACTTGCTGCGGCTACGTCGTAAGAAGCCCGATTATTTAGTTGCCGTTTTTGATGCGCCAGGCAAGACTTTTCGAGATGATATTTATCCTGCATATAAAGCGCAACGGCCCCCCATTCCAGAGGAATTGAATAAGCAATTGCCTATTATTCGGGAAATTATCGGTGCATTGAAAATACCTTTATTAGAGATCCCTGGTTATGAAGCTGACGACGTGATGGCTACTATAGCCGCTGAGGGAGAGAAAAAAGGTTATCAAGTGATTCTGTGCACTAATGATAAGGACTGTCGGCAGTTGATAAGTGATCATGTGTATATTTATCTGGTTCGCAAGGATATGCTGATAGGTCGCGAGGAGTTATACAAGGAATGGGGAATCAAGCCTGAGCAGGTAGTAGATTTCCTTGCATTAATTGGGGACAGTGTGGACAATGTTCCCGGCGTGCCTGGGGTAGGACCGAAAACGGCGACGAAATGGTTGCAGGAGTTTGGCGATCTAGACAATCTGCTAGCACGGATAGAGGAGGTGAAACCTGTAAGGCTTCGTGAGGCCTTGCGACAGCACGCTGACAGTGTGCGCCTAGCGCGTCGTTTGGTAACGTTGTGTCGAGAGGTGCCTTTGAAGATATCTTGGCGAGATTGGCGTTTAATGCAGCCCGAGGTGTCGCGGTTGCGGCAAATATTGCATAGCCTTAACATTCGACGATATGATGAGGATTTGAAGTCTTTGGCTGATCCGCCGAGTAGTACGGGGTTATTGTTTGAGAAGCTAGAGCAATGCGCTTGGCGGGCGGATTATGAATTATTAGATACAGAGGAGAAGTTTGAGACGTTTTATCGCGAGCTGAGTCAACAAAACAAGTTTGCGTTGGATGTGGAAACGACGGGCTTAGACGCGATGCGTGCCGAGATAGTGGGTTTAGCATTTTGTTGGCAGTCTGGTAAGGCCTACTATTTACCCATACAAGGGCCCCTGGGCCAGACAGTTTTGCCGAGGGAAAAGGTTTTCGAGCGCCTGGCCCCGATTTTAAGTGATCCCGCGATTGGCAAAGTAAACCAAAATATTAAGTACGACACTGTAGTGCTGAGGCAGGCGGGATACCCCGTGGAGGGTATCGTGGGCGATCCGATGGTGGCTGATTATTTATTAGAGCCGGGACGGCGCCGCCATAACTTAGAAGATTTAGCTCAACGTTATTTGAGTCACAGACCGATAGCGATCACTCAGTTAATAGGAGAGCGAGGCCGAGGCCAGAAACGCATGTCGGAGGTAGATATAGGGCGTGTGGCGGAGTATGCGGGGGAAGATGCGGACTTAGCATGGCGGTTGTGTGAAATCCTGGAGTCCAAACTGAGGGAGGAAGGCTTAGAGCGGCTCTATCGAGAAGTTGAGGTGCCATTGATCGCCGTATTAGCAGATATGGAATATTGGGGCGTGAGAATCGATGTGGATTTACTACGACAGCTAAGCCGCGACTATACACAACGGCTACAAAAGTTAGAGGAAGAAATCTATCGTTTAGCAGGTCGGCCCTTTGCTATTCAGTCATTAGAACAGTTGCGAGAAGTGTTGTTTGAGGAGTTAGGGATGCCATCGTTGCGTAAGACGGCAATCACGGGAGAGGAGAGTACAGCGCAGGATGTCCTGGAGGCATTAGCGAATGCAGGCTTCGAGTTGCCTCGGAAGGTGCTGGAATATCGTCAAATAGCCAAATTGAAAAGCACCTATGTCGATGCCTTGCCGAGAATGGTGCATCCCAAGACCGGCCGCGTGCATGCGTCATTCAATCAAACGGTCACGGCCACGGGGCGACTAAGTAGCAGTCGGCCGAATTTGCAGAATATACCGGTGCGGAGTGATTTAGGGGAGCAAATACGTCAGGCGTTTGTTCCAGGCTCGTCCGATTGGGTGTTGTTGACGGCTGACTATTCGCAGATTGAGCTGCGGGTGTTGGCGCATTGGAGCCAGGACGACGCCTTAGTAAGGGCGTTTGAGCAGGACTTAGATATTCATGCTGCGGTGGCCGCGGAGGTGTTTCGCGTGCCTAAGGATGCTGTTACTAAGGAGCAACGGCGTGCGGCGAAAATGATTAACTTCGGCATTGTGTACGGGGTGAGTGCTTATGGTTTGGCGCAACGACTGGGTATAAGTCAGGAGGAAGCGGCTCAGTTTATTGATAATTATTTTCAGCGGTATCCCGGAGTGCTCGCGTTTCAAGAGCGTGTCTTGGCGGAGTGTCGGGAGAAGGGTTATGTGCAGACGCTCTTAGGTCGGCGGCGCAAGATTAGCGGTGTGCGACAGCAATCCAGCTCTCGTCAGAGAAATGCGGCGGAACGGGAGGCGTTGAATACCGTCATTCAGGGATCAGCGGCCGACCTAATTAAGGTGGCCATGGTGCGGTTGTGGCAGGAGTTACGGGCGAAGCGGAGCCAGGCACGCCTGGTGTTACAGATTCACGATGAATTAGTGTTGGAGGTGCCGAGGGCCGAATTGGACGAGGTCGCTTCCGCGACAGAACGGGCCATGACGCAGGCGCTGCCGTTGCGCGTGCCGCTGAAGGTAGATTTGGCCTACGGACCGAACTGGTTCCAGGTAACGCCTTGGCGACAGGGGAAAACTAATAGCTAGGGGAGAGGTTGGGGCATGATGGTGACGTTGCCGGTTGGACCCATTTGGATGCAGAATAAGACAGTGCCTTTGGGCGGGATAATGAGGATTGTTTTAGCGAGGACTTGGCCGGTCAAGGCGTCGGTTACGGCGACTGGGATACGTGCACCTGCAGGGAGCCGGTCCCATACAGTTTCTTTCGGCCCTAAGCGAATCGGCTGCGTTAGGGGTTGGGTCAGGTCACGAATCAAGACCGGCACAGTCAGTTCATTGCGGAAGCCTGCGCGAACGGGCAGGTTGACGACCTGAGCCGGCAGGGCCCAGGTAGAGCAAAGGAAAAGTATCAAGACTAGCGAGTCGCGTATGAGCCTCATGGTAGGAGTTCTCCCTCGAATGACCCTCCATTCCTTAAACGCGGCCGGTGCTGCAGCTTGCGCCTTTGGTCTCGTTAGTCGTGGCATCAGGCTTTGGTGATGCGGAGCGCGTCGAAACTCGGCAATTGCAATTGAGCCAAGGGAAGTTCTCGCTATAATTGGAGTGAACAAACAACGAGGAATCTTGCAAGCGAATGGGATTCGAGCAGTGTTGCTGTGTCGTCCGCGTGTGGCTGAGCTGCTATTTTGCGTTTATAAACGGGCGTTGCATCCCGAGTTGTTCGAGGTGTTGGCCAGTCATCGTGTGGAGCGGGGCGACTTCTTGCTCCATATGTACGTCACCCGAAGTGGCCATGTGTTGACTTGGACTGATGGTAAACGGCAATTGACGGAGGTGGTGGCGTCGCAGCAGGACTTGTTGCCAGACGGCTGGCTCCTCCGCTTACATTTACGGGGAGAACGTGTCGCGGATGTCCTGGGAATCGCTGGAGTGCGTTACCAGGCAGGATTTCAGGAGGAGCGTCTGGTTCCGGAAATTTTTTTGCACGTTCATGATGAGATTGTGGAGGACGGTCAGCGCGAGGGGTTTTTTGTACCGTTGGGAGAGGGCGGCAGAACGAAGGTGATGCCTGTGAGTTACTTATGTCCGCAGGCTCGCCCCGGTTCGTTATTAGTGTATGCGTTTCACACGTTTCCGGATGAATACACTGTGATCAAGACCCAGTCGTTGATTGAGACGGTGCGTTAGGGAGAAGATGTTGCGGCTGAGCATGCGTCGCGAACCGGTGGTGCCGCTCGAGGCAGAGTGCGTACGCCCCGACGTGCTTTGCCCGCTAAGTGTTGCGCAGATTGAAACACTAACCGTTTGGCATGGGAATCGCGAGGAAAAGCTGGGAGAGTTTTTTGCGGTACAGGGTTCGGGGGACAGTGGGGAGGTGCATGTAGAGGGGGTTTTGTCGAAGGTGAAATGGTTAGGCGCCCAGATGAGCGGGGGACGGTTGGTAATTCATGGTTCTGCGGGCATGCATGTGGGCGCCCAAATGCGGGGAGGTAGCATTGAGGTTTATGGAGATGTGGGGGATTGGCTGGGTGCAGAGATGCGGGGGGGCAAGATTCATGTGCATGGGAATGCAGGACACCTCGTGGGTTCGGCATATCGGGGAAGCCGCGCGGGTATGCGTGGCGGTGTGATTTTGGTCGAAGGCAGTGCGGGCTTTGAAGTGGGACACGGCCTGCGGCGGGGGTTGATTGTCATCGGTGGGGATGTGGGAGACTTTTGCGGGGTCAATGTCATCGCAGGTACCATTTGTGTTTTTGGTCGCGTGGGTTGGCGGGTCGGTGCGGCGATGAAGCGAGGGAGTGTGGTATTGGTGCATTCTGAAAGTGGCTTTCAGCCGTTGCCGACATATCGCAAGGATAGTCTGGTCGAGTTGGTATGGTTGCGGCTACTAGCGCGCCAGTTGTGTCAGTGGGGTTTCGTTCCACGGGCGCTGTCGAGTATGACTCAAGGAACGCCGACTGAGCAGGAAACTGGCGAACCAATTTTGTCCGCTTCCTGGGGAGAGCAACGATATTGGCGTTACTGTGGCGATTTTGCCGAGCTAGGTAAGGGAGAAATTCTCGTGCGTGCGTCATAAGATGCCGTAGCGGGCAAACGTTTGCCGTACGCTTTTTCCCGCGGCCAATTCGTCGCGAACCTGGTTTTCGCCCGCCACCTTGGCGAGGGCCCATTGAAGGGCTGGCGCGGCCAACTCGGCGGGAATGACGACCACGCCGTCGAAGTCGCCGAAGACGATATCGCCGGGATCAATCATGCAATCACCGATGAGAATAGGACCGTTGATAAATAGCCCTTCTAAGCGGCCTTTTGAGTCCAGGGGCGTGCATCCCGCGGCAAAGACAGGAAAGTCGAGGCGGAGTATTTTCTCCACGTCGCGGGTCAGGCCATCAGTTACCACGCCTGCAGCACCGCGCGCGCGACAAGCCGTTGAAAGTAGTTCGCCCCACAGAGCGCAGCTGGTGTCATTACGGGTGCTCGCCACCAAGACGTCGCCGGGCTGCAATTGGTCCACGCACTCCATCTCTAGGGCGTAAGGTGTCTCCGGCATTTGCAAAGCAGGTCCCATGGCGAGCGTAACGGCTCGGCCGACAATGCGCCAGTGAGGGGCCAACGGACGGATATAGTGAGGTAGCGTGCTGGTCCTATGGCCTAGGTGGTCGAGAGCATCGGCCAGCACGGCACTGTAGAGCAACGACATGTGCTTTTGATACTCGGCTAGCACTTCCCGGCTCATGCAAGATGCTCCATGCTCGGGCTGCTGATGCCCAGGTTTGGCGTTTGGTTGTAAAATATGGTAGCGAGCCAACTAATGCCATGCGGAGGCCCCGCGAGTTGGGAAAATCTTTCGCGCGATGCAACCCACTTGGATTCTCATAGCAGGCCGAACCACGCGGCAGGGGACGAGTCTCAACGAAAGCAAGTTCGGCTCGGAATACCTGGATGAGACGCAGACACTTTATATGAACGTCGAGGATTTAGCTCAATTGGGGCTTCAGCCGGGACAATTGGTGAGGCTTCGCAGTGTGTGGGGCGCTGCCGAGGTGCGTGTTCAGCCCGACAAGCGGGGCGAATTGCCTCGGGGTGTGGTGTTCCTGGCATATGGCGACGCCTCGAGCCGACTCATGGGGGCCGACACTCACGGGACTGGTATGCCCGATAGTAAAGGCATAGAGGTAGTGGTTGAGCCATTGAACATTGGCAGCCCGCCTGGCGCAATCCATGAAAGGTCGGGAGCAGCTACATGAGTGCGAATGACGGTTTTCGGGTGGTCGAAAACGCGACCTGCACCTTTTGCGGTTGCGTGTGCGATGACATGATTCTGAAAGTGCAGGGCGACCGCATCGTAGAGGCGAAAAACGCTTGTGTGCTGGGCAAAGCATGGTTTTTGAATCACCAAATCGAATCCCGGCCCGTGGCGTTAATCGAAGGCCAGCCCGCGAGCTTGGACGAAGCGGTAGAACGAGCGGCACAGATTCTGGTCAATGCGCGGTACCCTGTGGTGTATGGTTTGTCGGATACAACGTGCGAGGCCCAGCGTATTGCCGTGGCCATTGCCGATTGGATTGGCGGTTGCGTAGATACGACGACTTCGGTGTGTCATGGCCCTTCGGGCATGGCATTTCAAGGGGTGGGCGAGGTCACGTGTTCGCTGGGGGAAGTGAAGAACCGTGCCGACTTGGTCATATTTTGGGGCTGCAACCCTGCGGAGTCGCATCCGCGTCATATGACGCGCTATTCGACCATGCCGCGGGGTCTATTCGTGCCGCGCGGTCGGAAGGATCGCACGGTGGTGTTGGTGGACGTACGGCGAACTAAGACGGCCCCCGCCGCCGACATTTTCCTCCAAATCAAGCCCCGGAGAGATTTCGAGGCCTTGTGGGCACTGCGAGCGCTCGTCAAAGGCGTGGAGGTGGATCCCCGCATCGAGGAGGACACAGGGGTCTCCCTGCGCCAATGGCGCGATCTGGCCGAGCGAATGAAATCGTGCAAGTTCGGCGTGCTGTTTTTCGGCATGGGGTTGTCCATGACACGTGGCAAACATCTGAACGTCGAAGCGGCCTTGGCTTTAGCCCGTGACCTGAACCAGTTCACCAAGTTCTATATCAAACCCATGCGGGGACACGGTAACGTTACCGGCGCTGATAATGTTGTGGCCTGGCAGACCGGCTATCCCTTCGGGGTCAACCTGGCCCGAGGTTATCCGCGCTTCAACCCGGGGGAATACACCACTGCCGATTTGCTCGCCCGGGGGGAAGCTGATGCCGCTCTCATTATTGCATCGGACCCGTTAGCGAATTTTTCCCAGCCCGCCCGCGAGCATTTACTTCGCATTCCGTACATTGCCCTCGATCCCAAAGAGACACCGACGACGCGGCACGCTACGGTAGCTTTCACTACGGCGGTGTACGGCATCAACGTCGCGGGGACTGTGTATCGCATGGACGACGTGCCGATCCGGCTCCGTCCCGCTCTTCCTTCGCCCTATCCCAGCGATGAGGAAGTCCTTCGCCGCCTGGAGCGACGTATTAGGCAGTTATTGGGAATAGGCACTAACCTTCATCCGAATCCCCCGAGAAATAGCCATGTCGAACGAGCCTTCTCCTGAGTCGCCGTCCCCGCCATCGGCCGAGACTTCGGGTTCATCCGAGTCCAAGCCTCGGCGCAGGCGCGCACGGACCCGACCGCGAAAAGCAGTCTTAGTCGCTTTCAAAATTGAGCCCGAGCTAGCCAACATCCTCGACCAGTTGCCCAATAAGAGCGATTTCATTCGCCGGGCCATCATTTCGCAACTGAACATGGCTTGTCCGTTGTGCGCTGGGACGGGTGTGCTGCCTCGGGGTTTGCATGATCATTATGCGCAACACCTGCGGGAAATCGCCCAGCGGAATTGCGAGCGCTGTGGCCGTACCGAACCCCTACCTGTCTCGACTTCGGAAATCCCCGAAGCGGATCGGCCACGTCTGGAACAATTTTTCTTCGGTGGCCCCTTCTATTGTCATAATTGTTACGCCGCTTCTCCGACATGTCGCGAATGCGGCTGGCACATCGCCCCCGAACAGTCGCGATATCACCATCACCGCGGTTGAAACAATCCCCCGATCGCGCTTATCGGGCACTTAGCACAGGTACGCCGTTTGGCACAATTGGAGACCGTCGAGAGCGTGTCTAGTTTAGCCAAAAAGGATAGCCTCAGAGCACTCCTTGCCTCGCACTAAGAAGCTTCCTAAGTTAGTCTTACCTTATCCCAGAGAGACCTGCCCGAAAGGAGCCTGCCATGCTGCGGTTGTGCGTGAGTCGTGGAGTGCGTTTTTGTGATGGCTATACGCGGCGTGAAGTCTTACAAGTTGGTGCCGTCGGAGTCATGGGCTTGACCCTTCCGAAGTTACTTCGTCAGCAATCCTTAGCCGCCCCCCGCCGTACCTCAGCGCGTTCGGTGATTATTTTGTTCTTATCGGGCGGACCTTCTCACTTGGACACATTCGACATGAAGCCCGAGGCTCCCGAAGAAATTCGCGGCACGTTTCGCCCAGTGCGAACCAAAGTCGCTGGTCTGCATATTTGCGAACATTTCCCGCGGACCGCACGGCTGGCCGACAAACTGGTGGTGCTCCGCTCCCTGCATCATACGTCGGGCAATCACCCTGCCGCTTCCTACTGGATGATGACGGGCAGCCCGATAGCACGTCCTGCGCCGCAATCGGTCACCCTCAGTCGTGAGGATCGTCCGCACCTCGGTTCAGTCTTGGCCAAGTTTCTCGGGCCGAAGCGACGCGGCTTGCCCGCTTACGTAACCGTACCAGAGCTGATCTCGCCCGTCGGACCACCTCGCCCGGGTCAACATGCTGGATTTCTCGGTGCCGCTTATGATCCGTATCGCGTGGACAGTGATCCCAATCTGGAGGATTACTCCCCAGGCGAATTGCGCCTCCGCGCTGACTTAGACGGCGATCGCTTGCAGGCGCGACGCAGTTTGCTCGAGGCGATTAACCGTCAGGCACAAGCGTTCACCGATGCCGACAATGTGGCCACGCTGGATCCGTACGTAGCGCAGGCCTTTGACCTGGTTAGCTCAGCCGCAGCGCAGTCGGCCTTCGATATCGAGCGGGAACCGCCTGCGGTGCGCGAGCGTTATGGTCGCCACACCTTCGGTCAATCGGTACTGTTAGCGCGGCGCCTCATTGAGGCAGGCGTGCGGCTGGTGCAGGTCAACTGGGTGCGCCACGATAATGGCGAAGGTGGCCAAGGCTACGACAGTCATCGTGATCACTTGGCTTGGTGCGAAAAGGAACTCTTCCCGCCGACCGACGCGGCGTTTGCCTCGTTGTTAGAAGATTTGGAAGCACGAGGCCTACTCCGCGAGACTCTCGTAATCTTGATGGGGGAGTTCGGGCGTACGCCACGTTTCAACAGCCATGCCGGACGCGACCATTGGCCCCATTGCTTCAGTGTAGTTCTGGCAGGAGGCGGCCTACCCGGCGGCATAGTTTACGGTGCCTCTGACCGCATCGGAGCCTTTCCTACGGCCCAACCAGTAACTCCCCAGGATTTGTTTGCCACCATTTACCACCTCCTGGGCCTGGACCCCGAAACTCTCCTTTACGACCAGCAAGGCCGACCCTACCACCTAGCGCAAGGACAGCCGATCAAGGCATTATTATAGCCGCGGGTCGCCACTCAAACGTGGACCAAGATGAGCAGAAGCCTACTGATAGTCGGCTGCGGCTATCTGGGCAAATACATACTCCGCCTAACGCAGTGCCGCAGACAAGTGTTCGCCACGTATCGGAATCCTGAACAGGGACAGTTGCTGCATCAGTTAGGTGCCCAGATCATACCTTGTGAAGTCACCCGAGCTGTTGAGGTCGCCCAATTGCCAGCTGCGGACGTCTTGATTTACTCAGTAAATCTCAGCGCTCCCGCTGACGTCCCTGGATCTTCGGCCTGGTGGACAGGCTTACAACACATACTTCATCACTGGAGGAAAAAGCCTGGACACTGGCGCCGTATCATCTTGGTAAGTAGCACCAGTGTTTACGGTCAAAAGGATGAATCTTGGGTAACGGAATCCGATGCCACGAAACCTGACACGGCAGCGGGCCAACTCTGTTTGGAAGGCGAACGTCTCGCGCGCCAGGCCACCGATTGGGCAGGAGAAGTGGTCGTCGTTCGGCTGAGTGGTATCTATGGACCGGGGCGAATTGTTTACGCGCGTCACTTACGCGAGGGACTACCTATTTCGGCAAACCCCGACGGTTGGCTCAATTTGATCCATGTAGCGGACGCGGCCCGAGCCATTCTCGCATTGGCCGATACCCAACGACCCGATTCGGTGTATAACATTACAGATGACGAGCCAGTGCGCCGGCGTGATTATTGGCAAGCACTCACCACTTGGCTCGCCTGCCGTCTCCCACCGATCCAAGCCTCCCCTATTGACGCTGCTGCGAATCGCCGTATCAGTAACGGTAAGATCAAGCGCGAGCTGGGCTTAGCTTGGCTCTATCCCAGCTTTCGCGTCGGCGTACCAGCTTCGCTCCAAGAAGAATCCGCCACAGCATCGGGGCTGTGTGCGGCACCCGGGTAGGTGTGGAGCTCACCTGCCTGAGATGGTACCTAGGAACCTCGAGTCAAAGGAGGTCAGCCCATGAGGACACGCATTATCGGCGTCGGGCTGGCGGCACTGCTAGTAACTAGCCTGGCAGTTGCCCAAAGCCTGAAATCAGGCCCGCAAGTCGGGCAAAGTCGGCCAGGGGCCTTTCACCCGCTCAACGTCTTCAATGTGGACCAACCTAGCCGTAACGGCCAGAAAAACTGCTTTGTTTGACAGTTCGGCCCTGCTCCCGTCGCTCTGATTTTCGCCCGTGAGATGAGCGACGGCTTGACCAGTCTGGTCAAGAAGCTGGATAGTGCGGCTGCCAGTGATAAGTCCCTCAAGGCCTGTGTTGTCTTCCTCTCGGATGACCCTGATCTGGAAAAGCGGCTGCAAGCGTTCATTGAGAAAGAGAATGTGAAGCATGTAAACTTTGGTATTGACAACCCCGCCGGGCCCAAAGGTTGGAACATTGCTAAGGACGCCGAGCTCACCGCGGTCTTCTATGTGAAGAACAAAGTCGTGGCTAATCATGCCGTGGCCAAAGGCGGGCTGAAAGCTGAGACCGTGGATGCCATTATCGCCGACTTGGCCAAGCTGAAGTGAGCAGGCCTCATTATCCCTGGCGCCGAAACCATTCCAGGCTTCTCGCCATCTAAAATCAGATATCCCTGCTTTCCATTCAGAAAGCGACACGACGGGCTTGCTCGTCGAAGTACCAAGCGCAGCCGTCAGCTACATGCTGACGGTTTTTTATTGCCCTAGCATGATTTATGAACCATGCCAGCTTATGCAACACCAAGGTGGGTGGCTATTACTGGCCCTGGAGGGAGGCTAATCTATGTCCGAAAGGACTTTGGCGGAACGCCTTGCCTGCTATGCCTCGCGCTTACGCTACGAGGATCTGCCACCACAAGTGGTGCATGAAGTCAAGCGGCGCTTCATTGACTCGTTCGCCACGGCACTGGGCGCTTGGCATGCAGAGGCCCACCAGATTGCGCGACGCTGCGCTTTACGCATCCGCAGCCTTCCTCCCTGTACGTTACTCGGCGGCGGCCAGACTAGTCCCGAATGGGCCACTTTTGTCAACGGCCTGCTCGTCCGCTTTCTCGATTTCAATGACACCTACTTGTCTCTGGAACCTGCCCATCCCAGCGACAATCTCAGCGCTATCTGGGCCGTAGGTGAGTGGGTCGGCGCTTGTGGTCGGGACCTGATCACGGCCGCCGCATTGGCTTACGAAGTCCAATGTCGCCTGTGCGATGCCGCTTCACTACGCAAACATGGTTTCGACCATGTGGTCTACGGAGCGTTTTCCTCCTGTCTGGCCGCATGCAAATTGCTCCAGCTCGACGAGAAACGTACGGTGCACGCGCTGGGCATCGCGGGCGTTTCCAACGTTGCCTTACGACAAACCCGCGCGGGCGAACTCAGTATGTGGAAAGGGTGTGCGTTTGCCCACGCGGCGCGTAACGGCGTTTTCGCCGCGCTGTTGGCTGCCGAAGGCTTGACTGGTCCTGCGCCGATCTTCGAGGGCGAACTTGGCTTTATGAAGCTTATCACCGGGCCGTTTCGCTTAGCGCCCCTGGCCGCCGAGAATGGCCCCGCCAGTCCTGACGATTTCATGATCCGACGCACCTACATCAAATATTGGCCCGTGGAATACCATGCCCAAAGTGCCGTAGAAGCGGCCTTACAGTTGCGCCCCCAGATCTCCCGCCTGGAGGACATAGAACACATTGACGTATTCACCTTTGACGCCGCAGTGGACATCATCGGCAAAGACCCAGAAAAATGGCGCCCACGTACGCGGGAGACCGCTGATCATAGTTTGCCCTATTGCATCGCCGTCGCTCTGTACGACGGCCAGGTTACCCTCGACAGCTTCGATGAACGCCATCTTCACGACTCCGCTTTACTCGAGCTTGTCGCCAAGGTTCGTGTCCACCGCGATGCTACGTTGTCCGCACGCTATCCCAAGAGCATCCCAAATCGGATTGTGATACATCTACGCGGAGGGACTTCGCTTACCGCAGAAGTCGAATTCCCACGCGGCCATGCCTGCAATCGCATGACAGACTCCGAACTGGAGCAGAAGTTTCGCTCTCTAGTAACGCCATTATACGGCGCCGACCGCACGGCCCATCTGTTAGCCAGTCTTTGGCAGGTGGAGGAGATCGCTCACGCTAAGTCGCTTATGGAAATGTTCCAATTCATTCCTGCCGAGGAATAGGTCAACCGCAGAGCGCCTAAAGTTTTTTCAAAAATTTTTCTTGACGCTTGGCTGATCTGAGCCATAATAAACGAACTCCAAGACGTACCTGTATTGGTCAGGCCTTTGGAAACGCGCCACTATGCGTAGCAAGCAAACTCACCTGGTGGTTGTGCCCCAGCGCTACATGTGGCCCGACCCATTTACCTGAGTAGCTGAACTCAGGGCGGTCGTTCCTAAACGTTGAACTGGTCCGCGAGGCGTAAAACATCTTGCTTGCTTCTTCAACCAATATAGGCTGAGGAACCGACAGTGGGTCGGTTCACCATCATCAACGGATTCTGCAGAAGGAGGGAGGCACCATGCAAAGGCTGTGGATGAGTCTGGGGCTCACGGCCACTCTAGCGGTCATGTGGTGCTGTGGCAGTGCTTTGTCCCAAGAGCCGAAGTACACCATCAAGGAAGTCATGAAAATGGCTCACTCGGGTAAGCCTGCCTTATGCGCCAAAGCTCAGCAAGGGAAAGCCACGCCTGAAGAACTCAAGATGCTCGTGGAACTTTATGAAGCCCTGGCTGCGAATAAACCACCTCGAGGCAGTGTGGACGATTGGAAACAACGCACCTCCGCCTTAGTGGAGGCAGCCAAAGCGCTCGTCGCCAACGAGCCAGACGCGATTGCCAAGTATAAGAAGGCTCTCAACTGTGCCGGCTGCCACAAAGAACATAAGCCTGCTGCATAGACGGCTTTCCGCAAGCTACTAAGCTGCCGACGGTACTAAGAAGCTGCTGAACTGCACATATCCGTCGTTGGATGCTCCCATGGCGTAGGCATGCGTAATAGCGTGTTCGGTATGCACGCGTAATATATGCCTGCGCGCTCAATGCGCCTTCATGCGCATATAAATGTGCGGCGTCACGTAAACCTGGCAGTAAAGGTCTTCCTGCCAGGTTTTTTTGTGCAACTGCTAGTCGTACTGGCGATGTAGGTTATTTCCCCGCACATAAGCGCCGTCCGCTGACTGTTTTTCGCCTAACCAATGGCATGAGCGCTTGGCTGCGCTGAATCACCTTTCCTCCTCCTGCCAACAGGGCCACTCAACCCGTCGTGACCATCACAACTGAAACACCTGAATACCAGCCGCATGGATTAGTCGAGCATCATACCCTTTAGCATGGGGGATTCTGCGACGAGCACCTCACCACGACCATAACAGGGCCTCAGCCAAAAAATATTGTGCAAATATCTCCGAGATAGTTGCATTACAAAAAACATATCACCTGAGTCGCAAACCCGCCCCCACCAAAGGCAACCATTACTAACGGTAACGGTTTGACAATGTTCTGAGAAGAGTGGCTAATGTAGGAAGGGTAAACGGCCTAGTTCCTGATCCTCAAGACCGCGATTTCCCTCGAGGTTCAGCCCGTTCTGTCCCTCATTTTGCCCAGCCATCACTGTCTGCGAAGGCGCAACTGGACAAGCCATTGTTGAGTATTGGCCTACGCAAAAATATGCTCCAGTCGATATGACATGTCTATTCAAGGCGAATAAGCAAGATCAAAACATGCGTTGTCACATGCATTTTACCTTGGGGGCCGCCATGCCATCCTGATAAGCAGTGCGACGCCGCCCACTCCTACGAAATTTCCTAGCCTGGGCTTAGAACATAAAGCAAATCACAATGATTCTTGAGCAATTTGCCTAAGGAGCCGGAAACTAATAAACCCTTTGCCATGAGCCGACTAGCTTATTGCCTAACGCCCTACCGCTTGCCTGGTCTGCATACGATGATGCTGACCGCAGACGACGTTGCCGCACTCTGGAACGGTTACCTGGTGTTATGGCACCCCGCAATAGTGCGCCTCTGTTCGGAACCGCCTCAGTTGGCTTCGCCCTATGATCACGAGCAACCAAATGCTCCCCATATTTATACGCTCCCTGAAACTCCGCCCCTCTACTTGCCCGATGACTGGTCGGAGCGCGTGCGCCAAGCGGGGGGAGTCAGCGTTACAGCAGGAGTGGATCGGCAAGTAGTCGTACGAGAGGCCTTGGCCGCCTTGGGTATCGAACCAACCCCCTATGACCGCCCAGAACCCTTTTACGCTTTGGGTCTAGGTTACGCACTCTTGCAGGCATTTTTCGAGGGTATGCAACACCCTTGGACGCTATCCACGTCCGAGTTTTGGAACGATGTCAAGACCGCGGCGGCGACCCAAGATGAGAACACCCGACACAGCTTGTTACAATCGGCCGCACAGCGCTTACGCCAAGCCCGCGAAACGTTGTATAGTGGCACCATCTACGTATTAGCCGTCGTGTTTGCCGAAGACCTGACCCATAACAACTTTGTCCACGATTTGCTACAGCTCGACCTGCCGTGGAACGTCGTAGCTAGTGGTGAACATTTGGAATGTTGGGCAAAACAAAATCCTGAAACTTGGGAAAAACTGCGTCAGCGCGTGATACAGGAGCGCGTAGAACTTTGCGCTGGGCCTTACCATGAGCGCCCCGACGCACTGTTGCCCATTGGCTCGCAACTATGGAATCTGCGTAAGGGCATGGCCGTATATAAGGAACTAGTTGGCGGAGAGCCACGCGTCTTCGCGCGTAAAAAGTTTGGTTATACGCCGAGCTTTCCCGCCTTCCTGCATCGGTTCGGACTAAGCCGCATGCTTTTTTTACCTTCCGAGCAAGGAGTCATTCCTGAATATCGCGCGGCAAGCATTGAGTGGACGTCTCCCGATGGTCATCGGGTCGAGGCGATCACGCGTAAGCCCTTACCTGGCGACGACCCGTTGACTTATTTCCATTGGGCCTACCACGTGATTAGGACTATCCGGGAGGATACGACGCCCAACTTAGTGTTAACTTTCTACCAGTCGTCCCCCAGACCGCCTGCTCACGACTGGCTGGAATTGCATAGCTTAGCCTCGGTGCTTGGAGAGTTAGTAACCGCGACACGTTGGATGAATGAAATTCCCATAGGCGAGTATCCGACGCCTCCTGGTGCAGACGATTTTCATTCCTGCTATCTGGACGACCTCGTGGCCGCACGTGCGGTTGACCCTGTCGGCCTGTTTATGCGACACCATCGGCAGAGGCGCGCTTTGGAAGCGGCGTGGACGTTAGCGGCCCTTTGGCGTGTCCTGATGCCCAGCGGTGCGGAAACCCATGGATTCGCCCGACTGCGCGAACTGGAAGCGAAACTGGAATCAGGCGGAGACATCGAATCGGATTTAGCCGCCGTGACGCACGAGCTTCTCCAGCGCCTGGCCGAACGCCTGCTGAGTCGTGCACAAAGCGATCAACCTGGGCACCTGTTGTTCAACGTTTGCCCCAGAGAGCGAAAAATGGTTACTACTCTCGATAACATCGCGACGCCACTACCAAGTCCCGCCAAAGCCACACAGCCTCTGGGCGGTGGCAAGGCGGAAGTGGTAGTGCAAGTCCCAGGCTTGGGATTTGCCTGGTTGCCTAACCGCGTCGCGCCAGGCACCTTGGTCGCTCTGCCAAAGACGAAACTCGCTGAAGGCTTGACGCTGCGCAACGAGTATTTCGAGGCAGAAGTTGACGAACAAACAGGCGGACTACGCGCCTTTCGCGATTATAAGTGGCGCAACAATCGCATCGGCGAGATACTTGCCTTTGGCCCAGGCAGCGACATGCGCGCCGAACAGGTGGAAGTGACCTCCAGTGGACCCAGCCGCGGCGAAATCGTTACTCGAGGCGTGCTGCTAAACGGGCAGCAGCGCTTAGCCCGCTTCCAACAGCGATTCCGCATCTGGCGCGGCTACCCCTTATTAGTCATCGAAATCACCTTAGAACCTGAAAGTCCCGTGGAGATGCCTGCAGAAGGCGAAACTCCCTACGGTGCGACCTCCGCTTGGCATGCCGCTTACGTGGCACGTTGGGCCTGGCGTGATCCACAAACACGCTTATTTCGCGCCGTTGCAGGCATCCGATTTCCTACCCAGCATACCCGACCCGAGACAGCCGAATATGTGGAAGTATGCACCCCTTTCAGTCGGACTACCTTATTTACGGGTGGGTTACCTTTTCTCCAGCGGCACAGTCAACGTATGCTCGACGTGATTCTCCTTTGTCCCGGGGAAAGAACCCGCACCTTCGAGTTAGCCTTAGGGCTGGAACTGAGTGAACCCGGACAACTGGCCCTCGAGTGGCTGACGCCCAGCTTGAGCATTCCCGTTTCTACAGGACCGCCGCATGTCGGAACCACCGGCTGGTTAGCTTGGCTTGACGCCGAGAACGTCGCCCTCTTCTCCTTACGCGTGCCCGAGGATGATAGTGCAGCCTGGCTCGTGCAATTACAGGAAACTCGCGGCGTGTCCACCGAATGTTCGCTCCGTTGTCCTCGCAATCCCGTGCGGGCCTACGTGGTGGATGAGTGGAACCAGCCCCAACATGAGCTAACCGTCAACCAAGATGCGGTTCAAATATTCCTAGGAGCCCACGAACTCCTAACCCTGCGAGTAGAATTTGCTTAGTAACCGCCACTTCCCGCTCTCAGGTGGCCCTGGTTGGGCTGGAGCGCAACGGCTTAGGCCGTTACAATCGTGGAGAGAGCGTAAAAGTGCCTCGGCCAGTTGCAACCAGGAAAATTTCTTGCCAGAGCAGTTACGGGCGAAAACGAATCGCTCAAGGAGAAGCAGACCATGCTCGGCTGGAAGCTCGGAGCACGCGATTTTCTCAAACGGGTCGGCGAGGAAATGCTGAATGTAAACGAAGGACAAATCCAACAGCTTGCCGATCTCATTTATGATTGTTACCAACACGGCCGCTTCGTGTTTCTCTGTGGCAACGGTGGAAGCGGTGCCAATGCGTCCCATTTCTGCGAAGATCTCGGCAAAGGTACGTTACGGCGCGAAGACCTGGACCAAGATGCTTGCAAACGGTTGAAAGTTCTCAGCCTCACGGACAATACCCCCTACATCCTGGCCTGGGCCAACGACGAAGGATATGAACGGATTTTTGTCGAACAACTGAAAAACCTCGCCAGTCCAGGGGACTTACTGATCGCTATCAGCGGCTCGGGCAACAGTCCTAATGTCTTGCGGGCCGTGGAATGGGCGAATCAACACGGCCTGACCACTTTCGGCTGCACAGGATTCGATGGCGGCAGACTTAAAACATTAGCCCAGTACAACCTGCACGTTCCCGTCCATGACATGGGTATTGTCGAGTCCATCCATTTGACCATCTTTCATTGGGTCGTGGACAATCTCTATCGCCGCATTCACGGCGTGGCTTAGCGGCTTATCCCGCGAGAAAGCGCTAAGAAAATTAGCACTGCGTGGATCGACAACATTCAAGCGCCCCTGAAATTAATCCACATTTTTCTTAGCTATTTAGTTTAGTGCATAAGACGGGCGAGACAGACGGTTTACTAGATGGCCACATCTTTCTATATAAGGCAACGAATTTACCTTATAAACCTAAACCAGTCATGGAACCTCGTCCAGCAGTTGATAAAGGTATTTCAAATGCAGGGCGAAATTAAACTGACCTTGATTATTATCT
>JANXCQ010000002.1:0-185968 GCA_025060195.1 Gemmatales bacterium
TGGGCGCCAAACGCAACGCCACTTTTCGCTTGTCCTTTTTGGCCAACCAGGTATGATGCATCAGCGGAATTTCCACGCCACAGGTCGGGTTCTGGCACGGCACCGTCCGCGCCCAAATATAGCCCACGGGAATCGCGCCATCCGGGTCGTTTGGATAAAAGCGTGCCAGTTCGCCACGGGCTTGTTCGAGCACCCAGCCACCCCATTTTTTGACCGCCTCGAGCAACTGCTCCCCGTACCGTTGCGGATATTCGAGCACGGCCTTGTTCAAAAGCACCGCCACGGGGTTGTAATCCAACGCGTACGTTTCGCAGCCCAAGCGCAACGCCTCGAGCGGGATCGCGCCGCCGCCGGCGAACGGGTCGAGTACGCGTGGAGCCCGCCCGCCATACGCCGCTCGAATCGCCGACCGCGCCTCGTCTATAAGTAACCGAGCCGCCCGACTCGTGGTTGAAACCACTTCCCAGGGGGAAATCTCCGCAACCAAGCGGAGCCATTTCTGTCGCTGGTTGGGGTCATCGGGTAGCAGTGCGGCCAAGGTCGTGGCGCGACTTGCGGCCAAGGGTCGGCGGGCCCACCAGATATGCAACGTGGAGATATGCCCATGACGGATATTCTTCTCCCGCACCGACTCTTCCGACACCTTCCGCAGCGGAAAATCCACTTCGATTAGGCGGGGCTGCATGGCTGGGCAATTCGCGTCTTACAATATGGGCTTGGTTATGTGATAACAAAGGCATGCTATATTACTAAACATATCTCGACAAATACAACGTCTGCCGGTTGTCTTTGCGAATCAACGAACTTGTGCGATCACGGCGTTAGTGAGCGAAACGCCGACAGAACGCGTGCACCGTTGAGCCGCTCCCTATCGGAAGCCCCGCCGCACTTTCCGACCTAGCAGTGAAGTGTTTCCCACGCTTGAATGGATTCCTGACCCGCGAACATACGGGGTGCGGTCTTCTTTCTCATGCGGCAGTAAGTGGCAGCGAAAGATACCGAGGGTATCCGTGCGTGTGAGCGAATCGACTGGCATGACGCCTACGGTTGCGAGAACGGGTCGCCTAAGGCGTCACGGTTAGCACCTTGATCCGCGACGTGATTATAACGTTCGCAGTTGCGAGAATCCGTCGCCGAGCCCACGGTATGCGCCGTCGTGGAAATTGTTCAGCGCCGGGGGAAGGGCGACTCAACCATGAGCGGCGGCGGTGGCGAGTCCAGCCGATGTGGTCAGTTTTGGGTTGATTTGTTGTCAGAACTGTAATCCGGCAGCGACAAGGGGCCTGGCGTAATCGGCGGTGTGGTCAGTGATGGATAGCTTTCGGGTCAGGCACCCTTCCGAAGCCGGCGGAGCGGTTGACCTCGCATTGCCTTGTGTCTGGCTCCTTAAGGTAAGTCTTCGCGCTAGTGATCAAAAACACAGTTAGTCGGGAGGGTCCGGAGTTGTCGCCGAGGTCATCGTCAGGGTAACTTCTGGGCGGCATGGAAGGCTTAACCGCCCTGGGTATCGGACACACCCTGGGAGAGTGTGTTCCACGTTTTTCCCAGAGCGCGCCCGCGTGATATCCTCGGCGGGAAATCACTCATAAATAGTGGGCAGAGTCCGGAGTGTTTTATTTGCTCTGATTGACCCATGAGCGGGGGCCTCAGGTTACATCCTGGGCGGGAAATTGTCGGTAATTGCGAGGGCACCCCGGCTACCAAGAACTCACGTAAAGGAGCTAGCTATAGTTGCACCTTTCACCGAGGATCACCGTTAGCAGGATTTACTCTCCGCGCTAGACTTTGCCCACAACCAGTTTGCCCAGCGGAAACAGACGGAATTAATCATTGCTCCTCAGCAAGAGCGTATTGCGGAACACTATCGCATTTGGCGAGAAAAGGTTAAGCACCTGCGCGCGCAGGGTCAAGCTTTCCCAGGCGATTTCGGTCTGGCTCCGCCGAGACCAGGCGAATCCGAGTGAGTGCGCAAAGGTCGGTACCTCGCCTTTGTGCGCCGAGAGGTCGAACGCCTGCATGAGGCGGGGTACTTATCCCTGGCCCAGTTGCACAATCTGACCAGGGTCGCGAAGGAGCTGTTGGCAGCGATTGGGCATCAAATGGCTCAGAAAGCGAGGTCGCAGCCTGGCAGTCTGGAATCCATTCCCGTGGTGGAAGCGATTCCCTTGGCAGAGACCGTGGCCGCGGAGCCAGTCGAGGATCGTCCCACTCGAAGCACGCGCGACCTGGTAAGCTTGCTGCTGGATCCGCGAACGATTCAGGCGTTGTTGGGCTTAGGGGGAGCACTCATCGCCGGGGCAATTGTTTTGCTCCTGTAGGTGAATGAGGTGCTCACGCCTCCGATAGTGGCCATTGGATTGGGGGTGATCAACGGCGGGGTGTTGTTGGCAGGTTGGTTACTTTTGCGGTTTACCATCTATCGCCTGGCCGGGCGGGCATTAACCCTGCTCGCCTGCCTGGTCATGCCCTTGAATTTATGGTATTACCACACCAATGGGTTGATTACGCTCGACCAGCACTGGTGGGTGCCTGCTTGGGTGATGTGTGGTTTGTATGCGATTTCTGCCATCATCGTGGCGGATGAGTGGTTTGTGTACATTCTGTGCGCGGGTATCACCCTGACGGGCTTATTGTTTTTGGCCGATCTGCCGCCTTCTCCGCAGAGATTCTGGGAGATCGCGTTGCCCGCTTCGATGCTGACCGTGCTGGGCCTGCTGGCCATTCATGTGGAGCGGTTGTTTCCCGACATTGAAAGCCCCTTTGGACGCCGACGGTTTGGCAAGGCTTTCCTGCTCTGCGGACATCTTCAGTTACTCGCGGCGCTGCTGCTCATTCTGGGTGCGCAGCTTGCGGGAAAGTGGCTGTATGACCCGTTCTTTGCTCCCTTGTATGAACATCTGAAAGCAAAACCTTCCCCCATCGTGAATGAATTGCGCTGGTGGGCGCTGACCCTGGTGCTGATTGGAGCTTATGCCTATGCCTACACCGGGCTCATTATTGGCCAAGGCATGAGATATGTCAGCGCATCGGCGGCCTGCCTGGTTTGGAGTATCATTCTGATTTTGGACTTGCTCAACATCGAGCTGAGGCGGGAGTTGATCATCAGCGTGTTGGCCCTCGTAAGCATTGGTTTGCATCTCTCGCAACGACTACTGGGTCTCAAAGAAGAACGCCTGTCCACCTTGGCAGGGTTGGTTGGTTGTTACCCGCTTTCGCGCTCTTTCTTGGTTTAGTCGCCTATTTCCACGCCTTGAGTCCTGATTTGCGAAGTGTCTGGAACCTGGGTGAACCGCCCTCCTGAAACTATGTGCTGGCAATAGCCCTCACGGCAGCGGCTTTTCGTGTCGGCGCTTGGGCCGTCGAGTCCGTCAACCGCGATCTGAGTACCCTGCATTACCTCGGCTACGTCAGTTCGACCTTACTGGGAGCAACTGCTTTGCTGGCCGCCTTGGGTTTACAGGATTGGGAGCAGCACGCCCCTATACTCATGTTGTTGCCCATCGGGTAGATCGTAGCAGCGCGATTTCATCTGGGCACGGTTCGGGAAAAGCCCACCCTCATCGCCAGCCATCTTGCTGCCGTGATTATGCTGGTTTCGAGCGTGACGTCGGCTTTCGAGGGATTTGAGCCAGCATCAGGAAAACTCTTGAACCTCTCCCTGGCCGCTTTCTTTGCCGAAGCGATGATTTTTTACATGCTGGCTGCGGCCTTTTACGGACCGAGCATTTTTGTGTATTGTGCCGCAGCAGCGGCTTCGTTGAGTGTCTGGCAGTTAACGAAGTATTGGAAGGTCACCGACCTGAACTACGCGCTGGCCTTAGCCTCGGCGGGTTTGGTTTTTCTTGTCAGCTATCGCTTAGCTTGGCCCGAACAGCTCGGATTGCGCCGCTTTGCGGAGGCCTCTTTCCAAGTTGCCAACCTCTTGCTCTCCTTGGCGTTTGTAGCCGCTTCGCTCATGACCCTCCGCGACCTGGCTGGGGACAAGGACAAAGTCGAACGCTGGTATGCGGCATTCCTGGCTGCGCTGAGCGGCATCAGTTTGCTGTCGGTGGCCCTGGTGGCGCACCCGGGATGGCGCAGGTGGTATGTCGTTACTACCGTGGGGCAGGCCGCCTTGGGTTTTCTCGTCCTAGCAATCCTCGCTACGCTGACGCCACTTCAACAACTTGAGGTGTTCTGCGTGATTGTCGGTCTGATTTTCCTCATCGCGGCGCACATCGGCTGGTACTACGAAGGTGACCGCTACGATGATATGGTAACCGTGGGTTTGTTTTTCGGCAGTTTACTCCTGGTCGTGCCCCTGGCTATCGCCACTCTCTTGGACCGATACAGAAACGAATTTCTGCCCCTGAATGAGTTTGGCTAGTTTCTGGCTTCGATAGTCTTGTTGGGCAGCGGCTATATCTTGAAACTGAAAATCACAACCTTGGTCGGAGCGGCATCTATTGCCTTGTATTTTTGTTCCATGTTGATTTTCGTGCCTTGGCGTCGGCTCAATGCCATTGCCTGGTTTGCGCTAGTCGTGGGCAGCGTTCTGTTTATCGCGGGCCTGGGCATAGGCGTTTTCCGTGAACGCCTGCTGGCTTTGCCTGAAATGGTACGGCAGCGCCAAGGCATCTTCCGCGTCCTGGACTGGCGCTAGAACCATCCTCGAATGTTTGCCCTGAGTGCCAGCGAACGAAAACCAGAGGCGACCCTCAGGGGCGGTCACTTTTTCGGCAGAAATTGCGTCAGCCACGCGGCGAAGCCGGTCGGGTTACGGGTCTGAATGAGAATACGTCCCGGGCCACGGAAACGGCACACAAGGCCTTCCCCCGAAGTGAAACTGGAAATCCAGCCGCTGGACGCCTTCTCGATGCTGTAATTCATGTTCGCGGGCCAGGCTACCAGGTGACCATTATCAACAATCACCTCCTGACCATCGGCCAGGTCAAGCGGATGAATGGCCCCGTAAGAACTTACAAAGAGCGTGCCCACGCCGCTAGCCCGCAGAACGAAAAATCCTTCCCCGGAGAACATGCCTTTCCAAAGGTTTTGCACCTTGGTGCTGATGTCCACGTCGGCGGTCGCCGCGAAGAAACCGTCTTTCTGCAGAATATAGTCCTGCTTACCGTCCAACTGAATGGGGTGAATCTCGCCGGGAATCGCATGGGCCAGCAACACTTCTCCCGGGCCACGACTCGCCACCAAAGTCTGGAAGAAAAACGACTCCCCCGCGAACATACGGGCGATACCCTTCAGGATTCCGCCCTCCGCTTTCCCCTGAACGTCCACGGTGTCGGACATGGCGATCATGGCGCCCGATTCGGCCTTGAGCGACTCGCCGTAATCCAGTTGCACCTTCAGCATCACGAAGGGGCCCGGAGCAATCAATTGAAATTTCATACTTGGACTCCTCTACCTTTGCGGCTAAGGCTCTGCTGCGATGGGCTATGCCTTTCGGCGTGCCAGTCTACTCCAGTTTATAGATCGCAGACGCAAAAGAAACGAACGAAAAACTATCTCTCTGGCCTGAGGCTCTAACTAAGGCTAGCGGCACAATTGAATGGGTCTTATCATAACACTTGTAGTGAAGTCTGCGGAGATGTCTGTCTCAAAATAGCAACGCATCTTGCGTGTCCCCCACCAGAGGAGTAGACCCGTGATGCGACCTCGCGGTTGGTACTTCGTGGCGATTGCGCTCGTCGGCCTGTCCAGTCTGGCGTTAGTAGGATCGCGGACTAACCTGGCTCAGGAAAGAACCACTATCGATCACACCGTGCGATTTGCCCGCACGCCGGACATTTCGCCTGATGGCAAATGGGTGGCCTTCAGTTACCTGGGCGACATTTGGATCGTTGCGGCGGAAGGCGGAACGGCGCGGCAGGTTACCACGCACGAGGCCCACGACATTCAGCCGGTGTTCAGTCCCGACGGACGTTGGCTCGCTTTCAGCTCAAATCGCTACGGCAGCTACGACGTGTTTGTCGTGCCGTTTGAAGGTGGGCCGCCAAGACGCTTGACTTACGACTCAGCGAACGAAATGGTCAACGATTGGACGCCCGATGGCCGGTTTATTCTCTTTTCTACGCGACGAAGTCCGCAATTTCCGCCCTTACCCGAAATGTACTTGATACCCGCCGAGGGAGGGTGGGAAAGACGTTTCCCGTTTGACGACGGCCGCGACGGTGTCTTTCGTCCCGATGGCCTGGAATTAGCGTATATCCGCGGGCCAGGAATTTGGTACCGCAAAGGATACCGCGGCTCCTCTAACGACGACATCTGGATTTGCCGGGCCGATGGCACGCATCATCGCCGCCTCACCAGCTTTCAGGGTCAGGACGGCAGTCCCATGTGGTCGTCTGATGGGAAATGGATTTACTATGTTTCCGAAGAAAACGGGGTCAGCAATATTTTCAAACGCAGTGCCAGCGGCGAAGGAGCGCCCATTCAGGTAACGCGTCATACTCAGGACGGTGTGCGACGGGCTCGCATTGCGCGCAACGGAGAGTGGATCGTTTACGAATGCGGCTTCGAGTTATTCCGCGTGCAAGTCAACGTGCCCGAGCCTCAACCGCAACTCATTCCCATTACCGCCCGCGCGGATTGGGCCAGCAATCCCGACGTGCCACGCACCTTCACACAGGGCATTTCCGAATACGCGTTGGCACCGAACGAGCAGCACATTGCATTCGTCGTGCACGGGGAGATTTTCCTGGTGCCGAGCGGAGGGGGCAAAGCCCGCAACGTGTCCAACAGTCCTGCGCACGACCGCGACCTGGCCTGGGCGCCCGATAACAAGGCCTTGGCCTTCATCTCCGACCGCGACGGGGAAGAAAACGTTTACTTGGCTGAATCTGCCGATCCCGCCGGCGCCGAACTAGGCAACGCCCGGCAATTCCGCATCCGTCGCATTACCAACTACCCGGGACCAGAATCAGGCGTATCCTTCTCGCCGACTGGCAACAAGTTGGCCGTACTCCGCGGCGGTGCACTCTGGGTGATGAACCGCGACGGCAGCGATGCCAAGCCTATCGTTTCTCAAGGACGGATCATCGAATATAGCTGGTCGCCCGATGGACGTTGGATCGTTTACTCACGCATGGACGCCCACTTCGCCAGCGATTTGTATCTGGTGCCCGCGGATGGTGGCCCATCCACGAATATCACACGCTACACCACGCGCAACTTCGGCATATCCTGGACGCAAGACGGCACGCGCCTGTGTTTCGTAAGTCAGCGCCGCAATGATTTAGACGTGTTCCTCATGCACCTGCAAAAACCGGCCAGCGAAAGCAAGCTTAGTAGCGCCGAGCCAGCAAAGGCGTCCGCAGCTTCAGGCAAGCCCGAGGATAAGCCCACCAGCAAGCCGACCGAAAAACCCGCCCAGAAACCGCTCGTTATTGACCTCGAAGACATCCACCTGCGCGTGCAACGGATAACCAACATGAGCAGTGACGAGTATGAGGCGGTCATCCGTCCTGACGGTGGGTTGGTGGCCTTTCGTTCCGATGCGCTCGGCGCCGACGATTTATGGTTAGCCACGGTGACCGGCGGCCAATTGCTGCGCCTGACTACGGGCAATTTACGACCACGACAAATCACCTGGACGCGCAGCGGACAATTGCTCTTCCTCGACCGCGACGGTGCACTACGGACGGTCCGGCCTGGCGTATCAGCATCCCCGAACAATCCGGCCGAATCGGGATTAGGACGAATCAATTTCCAAGCCCGTCTCCGCGTGGAGCGTGGCGAACTGTTCCGCCAAATGTTTGCCGAAAGCTGGCGCAAACTTCGCCATCATTTCTACGACCCGAAACTGCACGGTACGGACTGGGATGCGATACGAGCTAAATACAGCGCGATCTTACCCCACGTGGCCTGCATCGAGGATTTTTATGACCTGATCAGCCTGATGTTGGGCGAACTTAACGCCTCTCACTTAGGCATTGGTGGCCAACAGCGCGGTGCCGAGGAGCAGACCGCTGACCTTGGCATCCTTTGGGATGAAAATTACCCCGGCCCCGGACTTCGCATCCGCGAGATTCTCAAAGGTGGCCCGGCCGACCGTAAAGGTATTGAACTCCGTGCTGGCGAGTACATCTTAGCCATTGACGACACTCCACTGACGGAGCGGGCCAACCTGAGCCAACTACTCAATGACAAAGTCGGAGAACTGGTGCGCCTGCTGGTCAGTCGCACTCCCGAACCCAGGAACACACGCACCATTGAACTTCGCCCCGCCCGACGCCAGGACTTGGTCAATCTTTATTATCGTCGCTGGGTCGAGCAAAATCGGCGGAAAGTTGAAGAGCTTTCCCAAGGTCGGCTCGGTTACATCCATCTCCGCGGCATGGATTTCGAGAGCCTCGACGAATTCGTCCGCGCTTTGTACACGGAAAACTTTGATAAGGACGGGCTAATCATTGACGTGCGCTTTAACGGCGGCGGTTTTACTCATGACCAGGTCTTAGCTTACCTGGGCGCCAAGGAACACACTTATTTCGTGACGCGCGAGGGGCAATACGGCACAGTGCTTCGTTCATACGACCGGAAATGGACGAAACCTCTCGTGGTGCTGTGCAACAATCGCTCCTTCAGCGATGCCGAAATCTTTCCCAGCGCGGTACGCGAACTCGGCCTGGGAAAACTAGTCGGCCAACCGACGGGGGGTTTGGTCATCGGCACGATCAATGAGCAACTGATTGACGGTTCCTTTTTCCGCGTGCCTCGCCTTGGCGTCTACACACTTCAGGGCGTCAATATGGAAAAGGCTGGGGTCGTGCCCGATGTAATCGTCGAGCCTCACCCGGATGAATTGATGCGCGGCCACGACGCCCAACTCGTGAAAGCCATAGAGGTCTTACAGCAGGACGTCCGGGCTTATTTAAGCAAACGCAAACCCGCGCCTATCCCCATTCCCAATGCCGCTGAGCCTCGCCCGTAAAGTGACTCCAGAGGCCTTAGACATGCTTCCGTTGACTTCCAATTCTGGCGCCCATCTAAGTAATTTTTGGCTGAGCGATATTGTCCATATCAACGATGATACGTTATTTCGAAAATCTCACGATACTGAAAGTTTCAGTTTGCGCATCCTTAGAGCCTATATACGTTGGGAGGGGTTCACGCACCTTGACAAGGCTTAGCTAAGGAGCGTGCTGATGAACACGGCTATTTCAGCCGAAGTACTGGCCAAACTGGCTCAATATGACACGCCCACGATCTGCAATGTTATAGAACTGTTTGACATACGACCGCGCCATTCAGGATACCTAGACGGTCGCATTCGTGCCTGCTTTCCCCACCTGCCCCCGATGGTCGGCTTCGCAGCCACGGCCACCTTTCGTTCCGCAGCGCCCCCGCAACATGGTGAAGTTTATAGTAGCTTAGTCGAACAAGTAGCCAGTTTCGCGCACGTCCCTCAGCCTGTAGTGGTCGTATTCCAAGACTTAGATGACCCGCCCGTGGGTGCGACATTCGGCGAAGTGATGTGCGCCACCTATAAAGCATTCGGAGCCGTAGGTCTGATTACCAGCGGGGCCGGTCGCGACTTAGAGCAAGTCGAAGCCCTCCGCTTCCCCTGCTTTGCCAGCGGGACGATCTGCTCGCATGCTTACTGCCATATCGTGCAACTAAACGTGCCCGTTCGGGTCGGTGGTGTAGTAATCCGACCCGGAGACTTATTACACGGCGACCGCAATGGCGTAACCACGGTCCCCCTGGAAATTGCTGCGGAAGTCGCGGATGCCTGCCCCGAGTTTGTCGCCGCTGAGCAAATCGTCCTAGACTATGTCAAGTCAGGACGCGTCGATCCGCAAGGATACGCCCAGGCTTTCCGCGAAAGCCGCGAACGTATAGAAGCCCTACGTCGCCGACTGTCCCGCAAGCGCACCTGAATGGTCACAGCCTATATAATCGGCGGACCGACCGCACAAAAAACAGACGACCATGGACCTGCATTTCTGTCAAGCTCTGGCAAGAAACGCTTACCCCTATACCATAAGGAGCTCCACTATGCCAGCCTCCTACTTCCGGCAAGGTTTTCTCCTTATAACTGCGTGGATCCTTGCGACCGCTAGTTGCTCTTATAATTACGCGGCCTATTCACCCACAGGTACTTGGAAGTTAATCGTCTGTCAGCCTACTAGCGAGTTAGAGTTGTGTCTGATTAGGATCGTTGCAGAAGATAATCAGCAGTATCGAGCCACGGTCATTGCTCAAGGAGTCCGAGGACTCGACTTAGTCGCGGAGAAAGTATCTAAAACAGATAAGCGAATGACCATAGATATTAAGATGGGGAGCGATGTATATAAACTTAGCGTTCTGATTCCCACTGACCGGGACGCCAATAGGACAGAGCTTTACGGTTCTTTTGGGCGCCGACCTGACGTACAATTTCCCGCCATTCTTCAAAAGACCCAGGAACAGAACATCGACCCCAAAAAGGGCGCTTTCCAGTCTGCCGCTAACGAAGCGTTCCTTGCTGTTCTCAAGACCGCTAACCTCGACCGCCAAATTGAGTTACTTCGTGACCTACTGAAAAAACACAGTGACCATCCCGTGGCGATCTACGCAGGAATCGAACTTATCGATCGACTCGGCGACCTGGAAGGCCATACTAAGGAAATTCAAACTCTGGCAGAGGCTGCTCTGAAACTGGCGAGTCGGCATGGCCCCGCGCTCGCAGGACAGGTGGCTTGGCGCATCGGGAGTATACTCCTGGCCTCCAGCAAGGCCCAGGGCTTGGCCTATACTTACTTAGAAAGGGCCGCGAGAATCCTCAGCGAGGAAGCTCCTGCCAGTTTTCAAGTGCGCCTCTATAAGGCTTTAGCGAAGGCCTATCGTGCCAGTAACCAAGCGGCTCAAGCCGAGGCCCTCTTCGCTAAGATTGAAGCATTAGAACGCCGTGCTGACGAAGAATATCGTCGGGAGATACCCCCGTTTTCGGTGAAACCCGTTCCGCCGCGACCAGAACCCGTTCGACCCTTAGTCCTGGAGTTGTTCACGGGAACCCAATGTCCGCCTTGCGTAGCCGCCGACGTGGCCTTCGACGCTCTGGGACAGACTTATCCGGAAAGCGAGTTGATTCTCTTGCAGTACCACCTACACATTCCCCGCGCCGATCCGTTGACCAACCCCGATGCCATCAATAGGAGTGAATTTTATCAAGTGCGTGGTACTCCCACGGCATTTCTCAATGGCAAGCCCTTGCCGGGTTTGGGTGGCCCACTATCTCTCGCCGAAGCCAGATATAAGTCCCTAATGAAGTTTATCGAAGACCAACGGCACAACAAACCCTTATGTCGTATCGAGCTGAAAGTCCATCGGCAGGAGAAGAACTTAGATATTGAGGCCACTGTAAGTGATCATGCTAACCTACCTGAAAAAGCGCGACTGATTTTAGTGCTGGTCGAGGGAGAGGTGCGCTATGCCGCTCCTAATGGCGTGCGTTTCCATCATCATGTGGTGCGCGCCTTTCCAGGTGGTTTAGAGGGCATCTCGCTCGGCAAAGAGCGCACCCACCACAAAGTTCGCGTCAATTTGGCCGACTTAGAGACAAGTTTGCGCAATTACCTGAATGATTACGCCCGGGAGGAACCTTTCCCGGATGATGAGTACCCACTGGAACTCCGTAAACTGAAAATAGTAGCCTTGGTCCAAGACATGGAAAGTCGCGAAATCTTTCATGCCGTGATTGCCCAAGTGCCCGAATGACCCGTGCTCCAATACGTTTCGCTTCAGATGAACTTGATTATCTGTCAGGAAGCAACGGCATATCCTCATGAAGTCCTATTGCAATTATTTAGACTAATAAACAACACCACCTAGTAGGAGCGCGCACAGTTCTACTGACCGTTCTCGCGTGGTCATGAAGATGTTAGGCATTCCATGTATCTCAGCCTTTATTGATGTCAGTGATCTTATCATGGGGGGACTCGAATGCATCACAGGTGTATTTTTCTCTATGAGTACGCCTGCGCTGTCGGTCGTGACAGTCGGCTGCCTGAGTCTTTTCTGTTTGAAGGCCGTGCCATGCGCGATGCCCTCGCCGAAGACTTAGCTCGCGCGGGTTGCGAGGTAATACTGCTGGATGATATATCTGCCACCGAGGAGTATTATCACTTTCAGCAATGTTTGCGCAGAGCAGACGCGGCTTGGATTATCGCTCCGGAAATCGACTGCATCTTAGTTACCCGTTGTCAATGGGTCGAAGCAGCAGGCATACCGCTCCTGGGAACAGATTCAGAGGTGCTAAGTTGGCTGACAGATAAGTGGCAACAATATTTGTTTCTGCAGCGACACGGTGTGCCCGTGCCGGCAAGCACTCTCCATCCACCTCATGACTCACATGGCACCTATGTTCGGAAACCCCGCTACGGTGCGGGCTGCTTTCAAGTGGAAATGCCAGGTAGGTTAGCTACGTCTACCGAGAAAGAGCACATTCGAGAAGTTGCCAACGATACCTGTTTGGGCTTAGAGCCTTATTGTTTTTGGCAGCGTTACATGCCTGGACAAGCAGCAAGTATCGCATGTTTATGCGGACCGCGGGGACAACTAGTGCTCCGCGCCGCAGCACAATTGCTGCTTCAGGGAACGCACTTTTGCTATTTAGGTGGCTATTTGCCGTTGCCAGAACCTTTAGAATTGCGCGCGCAACGGCTCGCATACCTAACTCTTGCCGCGGTGCCTTGTTTGCGTGGCTACATAGGTATCGACCTAGTGCTCGGGGCCGCTCCAGACGGTAGCGAGGATTACGTCATTGAAATCAATCCGCGACTGACCACTTCTTATCTCGGACAACGAGCCTTATGCGAGCAAAATTTAGCGGAATTAGCCCTAGCGATTCTTCAAGGTGATCGGGTCAGAGCACCGAGTTGGCGCCTTGGCACAGTGAAGTTTACCGTGCGCGGCACCGTTGTCGCCGCATAATTTCGGTCTTTCTCCTCGATGCACTTTAAGAAACAGACAGGGGACCGGAATCGGTCCCCCTGAGCTTAGGCACTGACTCGTGGATGTCTAGGCTACTCGCGGTTCCTCGCTAAGTTTTGCCGTAATGAAGAAGCAATGCTACTCGGGCAGGGCGGGTTTTTCTTCTTTCTTCTCATGAGGCGGAGTTGGGGTGGTCTCCGGTTGAGAAGTTATCGGCAAGGGGGAGCAAGTGAGCTCGCAGCAGACATGGTGGCAGCATAGCCGAGCCAGTAGCCGGCTGAGTAAACCACAGCGGGGCGGACAAGCATCCGTGCAAATGGTATCACAAGCATCCATGCGGCAGCGGAGCGTGGCGAACCATCGGGTTAGAGAGCCACAGCGGAGGTCACAGGTCGGTTCACAAGCGACGCTCAGACAGGCATGATGCAGCGTGGAAATGGGGTGCACCACCGGCTGACAGCTGACAGCTGGACGCGGGCACACACTGGGTGCGGCGCTGGGGCAAGGAACGCAGCAGAACCGATGGTAAAGCAGGCGGTGGAGTAAGCTGGGCCGTTCGCAGTAGGGCGGGCAAACAGCAGGGCATACCGGAGCGGCAGGCGGGCAGATAGCTCCCGCAGGCGGGCAGGGTGCTGCTGGGGCGGCCACCACGGGTACCCATCGGCACCGGGTGACGGGCACCTCTTGGCACACCTGAACGGGCACGCGCTTGCACACTTTCACTGGCACATGCTCGGTAACACACACGGGTACGCGGCAAACAACTTGATAAGGTACTTGTTTAGCCACGCAGACTGGCACATGCCGAGTCACTTTCTCCTGCACCATCTTACACACGGTTACGGGCACTAACTTGACACACTCCTGCTGCACCATCTGGCATGTAGTTACTGGCACTTGACGAGTAACCTGCTCCTGCACCATGCGGCAGACAGTCACGGGTACTTTCTCGACGCGCTCTTCTGCGACCATCTTGCAAACTGCATGACAGACTTGCCGTTTTACCTGAGCACCCTCGACGAATTTAGCACCCGGCACGGGGCAAGGATGGCCCACGCCTTTTTCATCCACCCAAGCACCCCTAGCTTGACGGCAGACGACATAGGGAACCTTTTCGGTGATCACTTCCTGCACCATGCGGCAAATCGTAACGGGAACTTGCCGCCTGCACACTTCCTGCACCATGCGACACACCGTTACCGGCACTTTGCGCACTTCGGTCACAGGTACCATGCGGCATACCTTGACTGGCATTTTCTCCACGACGCATTCTTCGACATAGCGCACGCAAGGTACCTGTTCACAAATCGTCTTAGGCACCTTCACCTTGCAGCAGACGATCTGGTCTGGTTCTTGACAGACGACCCAGCGAGGTCCGCCAAGTTTGAAGCAGGTTTGGCCGGTGCACGGATCTACGCAGCAATGACTCGGCTCCCAAATGAGGCGAAAGCGTTTCCGTCCAGGAACGCACATGGTGCGGACTTCTTCCTCATAGACCACGCGAGTAACCGTCTTCATTTCGCACACGGGCTTGCAAACTCGACGGACGCACTCTACCATTTGCGTTTCCTCAACGGGCTTACACACGGTAACGCATACTTGTCGCTCGACCGTTTCCATCACCGGCTTGCATACGGTATAGACGCACTCCTTCATCACTGTCTCTTGCACGGGCCGGCAGATCACCCGCTGGCACTCACGAACGTGTTGTTCCATGACCTGATGGCACACTTGATAAGTCACGTCGTGGCAGTGCTGTTCCATCACGGGCTTGCACACGGTATAACGGCATTCACGCCACACCGTTTCCTGAACCGGTCGGCACACAGTCTCGACAACCGTCTTCAAAGTGGTCGTATAGACGGGCTTACACACAGTGTAACGGCATTCCCGATATTGAGTTTCGTAAACTGGCTTGCAACAAATGACTTCGACGGGTTTATATTGAGTTTCATATACCGTCTTGTAACAGGTGCGCACTTCTTCCTTATAGACGGTGCGTGTCACGGGCTGCAAAACGGTCTCTTCCACCGTCTGGTAGCAGGTGTGCCAGCGCTTCTCAAGCACGGTATCATAGACTAGCCTGTAGCATTTTCGGAAATGGAGCCAATGACTAAGAAAGGGCGCAGCGCATGCATCAGCGGACGCTGCGACAGGAACGGCTTGCGCCGCGCCAACCTCCTGGGCAAAGGTTCCCCCAGTCGAGTGCGCAGCGACCAGGGCAGACAAGAAAGTCGCGAGCAGACGGAATCTCATCTTCAGCCTCCTTGTGCGAGCCGACGGCCAAGCTGGTGCGGGCAATGAGCGGCTCGAAGCCCCACGCAGCTGGCGCCAGGAGGCGCCGCTACCGGGGCGGTCTTGGCCCTCAACGGCTTTTTCCCCCTTTGCTGGCCTGTTTATCGGCGTACCTTAGAGCTTGGAATCATCAGCGAAAATCCAGGTATACATGCTTTGCTATGATTACCTTCCGCATAACGCTGATGTAACCGATCTAGCGATGAGCCAATTTGAACAAACTGCGGTAAGCCTGACGATCCTACGCTTAGGTTGGCCTGGTTTCTTACAACCGTCTACACCGTTACGCATGGGAGACTAATCTTTGATGGCCGTTACCACCGCTTTTAGTCCGACGCCCACCTTATACGTCCGAGCCTCGTGTGTTCGGGCGATGTGGTCGGTCAGTGCCGAGCACTACGCCGTCGTTGGATGTAGTTGTCGGCCCGAGTTGAGACCGTCGCTCTTTCAGCAAACGCAAATGATTACCAGGCGTGATGTCATAGCCCATGTCATGTGGCGTGGTTCTTTGCTCATCCCGTCCCCTTAGAATAGGCTCCGCAAATTTGACACGCGGCACGCATCGGGCTGCCTATGGCAAGACGCGCCGGGCAACGCGTTCTTGTTGCTTTTTGCCACAACACGGGCACCTCCGGGTACAGAAGCAAGCGTAACGTAACCAACTATCCAAACCAGAATCACGAAATTTTTGTTTCCCTTTGGACAGCCACGCGGGCAAACTTATCCGCGTGATAGATAAAGCCCCAGGCATCTAGCGTTCCGAAACGGATGCGGGAGGATCCTTGCCTCTACCATTTCTGCGACCTTAGAGAAACATAATTAGATTGCGAATATTGGCATTGCGCGGACTATTTGTTAGGCTGGCGATGTACTCAGTAACACGGTCAGTAAAGCTTCTTCGTGTCGTTGCCCTCTTGCTGGACGGCGCGCCTGAAACTCTGATATTTTCTGCCAGCACCCTCATTGCTTATACAACTGGTCAGGTTCTTGTTACTTACGCGCTACAACGAAGTCCAAATGATAACGGATGGCCTAATCGGTTCTTCAGCCCAAGCGTTGCTGTGAATGATTTTCCATCGGATAAAGTGCGTCTCTTATCTTGTGCAGTAGTTTCACCATGCTTCGAGGTGGGCTGACGAAGGGCGCGCTTGGCGAGCCGCACCGCGTGGTTTCCTTTATCGAAATGCGTGACATCCAGGTCGTTACCCGACAATAGCGCCGCTTGGCCAGCCGCATGGCACCTACCCAACAATGACTCACTGTGCTTTGGGCTTCGCCGACTCGAGACGCCGCGCTATAAACTCCTTTACACGGCGTCCGATTATAGGCTCCCATGCCTTTCGACGCGTCAAATGAATGCAATTAACGCAAATTGATCAAGTGGTTGGACGCAAACGAAACTAGCCTGCTAACATCGGCTGGGCAAAGTGATGCGGCTGGGGGTCTTCATGGATTGAACGATGCGCCGACAACGTTCGAGGTCGCGCCACATGCATTCGGCAAGGTAGTCAATGGTGGCGTCGTCTTGACACCGCCAAAGGCGCTCTTGCGACGCTAGGAGTTGCTTCAACAATTCCCGTAGCTGCAAGATTTGCTCGTCGCGAAACCGCATGATGGATGCTCCAGGAGATTACAGCGCTGCTCAGCGAAGTTCTGGTTGCGCCTAATGGAATGCCTAGCGCCCGTGATGGCCCTAAAAGTTGTCGGCTCTGGCTGGGTTATGACAGCAGCGAAACTAAAGGCGTGAGCCATTTTGCGGGTGCCGGCCCTATTGCAAGGCTGCGCAACGGACAGCCGCGACAGAGGGTGCAAAACCGCTATAGAGCAAAAACAAAAGACTTGAGGCAAGGTTCGACAGCCTGGCTTGTCATGAACCGTTCGAGCACAGCACTTCGGTCCAAAACTCGAAACCTTCAGAGGCGAAGACTACTACTCCAGGCCGAGCAGGCAACGCATGTTGCGTTTATAGGCCTCGACGCCTGGTTGGCCATAGGGATTCACGCCCATTAATCGGCCCTCAATCACCGTGGCCAACATCAGCATTTGTAAAAGTTGCCCCAGGGTGTATTCATCCAAGATGGGAAGAATGAGGTCGGTGGTGGCGCGTGCGTCTTCGCCGTAAGCCTGATTGGTAGCTTGCCAAGCTGCGCGCAGGAGATCGGGGATACTTTTTTCGCACAAGTCATTGAGCTGATCCGCGTTATCGGGCATGATTCCCAAACGAATTGCAGGCTTCTGGATGTTGTTCACGAAAACGTTATGGATGATGCGGTCGCGAGTGCCGTCCTGATGTTGTTGGCCTCGCGAATGCAGGTCGCGTGTTTGCACGGCGGTAATCGGCGTCGGCCCTTTTTCCTCTTTGCCCAGGCTCTCGGAGACGAGTTGGTCGTACCATAGCCCCAGCGCTTCCAGTTTTTTCGACCAGACCGAGAGGACGCGGATGGGTTTGCGCAGTTTCTCGTAGTACAGATAACTGACCGCAGCAAACAACAGCGGTAAATTCTGCTCGACGGGTTCGCGGAAGAAGTGCTGAGTCATGTCGTGAGCGCCGCGCAGAAGTTGGCCAATGTCGAGGCCGAGGATCGCGGCGGGCAACAATCCTGCGGGGCTGAACACGGAAAACCGTCCCCCCACGTCGTCAGGTATCGGGAAAATCGCCGTCCGAGGCAAACCAAGAGTTTGAGCCACCTGATATAGCCGACTGGGCGGCTGGCACTCGGTCACCACCGTCAGCAACTGCGTGGCCAGCGGCTTGGAATACCAGTCGCACCAGTACCGCCACAACACGCGAAAGGCCGCGGAGGTTTCTAAGGTCGTCCCCGACTTGCTCACCACAACCAGCGCCGTACGCATCTCGCGGCTATCAGTTCGTCCCGCGGAAGGTTGGAGCAGGTGGAGCAGATCGGCTAAGGCATCGTTATCCAGGCCGTTGCCCTCAAAATAGTAGCGGGGGATACCGTGTCGGATTTCTGCGCTGAGCTCATTGTGATAAGTCGGCAATAAGGCTTCCGCTAAGGCCCGCGCTCCGAGGTAGGAACCACCGATTCCTAGAATAACGACACGGTCGGCTAGCTCGCGAACCTGGAGCGCTGCATGACGCATGCGGTGCAGTAAGCTGGAATTGGCCGCTTGTGCGTCTTCTTCTAATAACTGCTGAGGCAACGTAATAAACCCATGATCCACAGGTTGGGGTGCGCGTGCGCGTTCTTCGGGAAAAGTGATTTCTCGGAGTACCTGCTCACGCAGTTGTGCCAAAGTGGGAAACAGTTCGGCCAGTTGGCGACTTTTCAGAAAGTGTTCTTCCCGCGGTTGTCCCTGGGTTTGAGGAAAGCGCAGACGCCAATGCTCATAAACGGCATTGCGAAAGTCGAAGCGCAAAGGTTCAGCATCGCGCGTCGTGCAAGCGACGGCCGCAGAGATAGGTTCGTCAGGACTGGGCATGGTCGTGTTCCAGTTACGACGGGGCACTTGCTCCGGTTAGTCGAAGCGAAGGCAAGATAATAGTGTTTATGGGGGTCCACCCTGAGATGTCAACGGAGTCGGCCATGACACATTTGGACTTAGTAAAGACGCTGCATGAACCGAACGAAACCAAAATTGTCCTTGTGGTGGCGGATGGTCTGGGAGGTTTACCGCTGCAACCTGGCGGACGTACCGAATTAGAAACGGCGAACACGCCCCACCTGGATCAGGCGGCGCGGGAGGGAGTGTGTGGATTGAGCATTCCCGTGCTGCCGGGCATAGCTCCGGGCAGCGGGCCAGGGCATTTGGCTTTGTTCGGGTATGACCCGTTGGAATATCAGATCGGTCGCGGTATCCTCGAGGCACTGGGCATCGGCTTCGCCATCGGGCCGAACGATATTGCCGTGCGGGGTAACTTCTGCACCGTTGATGCACAGGGACGGATCATCGATCGACGCGCGGGCCGACCTTCGACAGAACGCTGCGTTGAGTTGGTCAATAAATTACGCCAGATTCGGATACCCGGAGTAGAGATTTTCGTCGAGCCTGTACGCGAGCATCGCTTTGTTTTGGTGTTGCGGGGCGAAGGTCTGGGGGACGAGGTCAACGATACCGATCCCCAGCAGGAGGGTGTGCCGCCGCTGCGAGCGGTGGGGCGTCCGGGTTCGGAACGTACCGCGGAATTGGTCAATCAATTCGTTGAGCGCGCTGCCACCCTACTCCGCTCGGAAGCCCCGACCAACATGATTACCCTGCGCGGTTTCTCGCGGCATCCCAAGATTCCCACCATGCAGGAAATCTACGGCCTGAAACCTGTGGCACTGGCCGTTTATCCCATGTACAAAGGATTGGCTCGATTGGTGGGCATGGACGTCGTGGACGGCCTGAAATCGCTCGACGACCAGCTGGCTGCTTTGGAGCAGCATTGGGGCCAGTATGATTTCTTTTTCCTGCATTACAAATACACGGATAGTACGGGTGAGGATGGTAATTTTGAGGCGAAGGTGAAAGCGATCGAAAACCTGGATCAGGCAGTGCCCCGCATCCGAGCGCTGAAGCCCGACGTGCTCATCGTAACGGGCGATCATAGCACGCCGAGCAAACTGCGCAGCCACAGTTGGCATCCCGTACCCACGCTCTTGGTAGCAGACACTTGCCGACCCGATGCAGTGAGTGCGTTTGGTGAATCGGCCTGCTTACATGGGGGACTCGGGTTGTTTCCCGCAAAGTACCTGATGCTGCTGGCCCTGGCGCACGCGCGGCGCTTGGCCAAGTTCGGTGCTTAGCTTCGACGATATTTGCGTAACCTAACGAGATGGGCATACATCGCTCGCGCCTCAGTGCCCTACAGCAGGACCATTTGGTGAAGAAGGCACAAGCTCGCCAACCTGTCCGAGGTTTTGCTCATGCTGCTCCGCAGTTATCTGCCCAGGGCCGTTCTTGGGCACGGAGCCTGTGCGAAACACTTCTATCGATAGGCGTTTGGCCGGCTCGGGTAAGCTGCTGGCCTCAATCTCGGCTATCACCTCATCTATGGGATACTCTAAGCGCTTAATTTCGACACGGCCGTCCTGCCAGACGGCATATGAAAGGCGCGGATCGCCATCGCGTGGCTGACCCACACTCCCTGGATTGATGACGAGCTTCGTACCAACAGGCAAAACGAACGGAATATGGGTGTGACCGACACAAATGACATCGGCTTCGACTCGCTCCAAGCGGCGTGCCCAGGCCTCCGGATTCGCATGCAAGTACTCGTCTAAAGGATCGGTAGGCGTGGCATGCACGAAGAGGAACCTGCGGTGGTCGAGCGTGGCCCAGTGCCTGATCGGCAAGGTAGCAAGAAAGCGTAACTGTTCGTGCGAGAGCTTTTCCCAAGTGATTTTCCGGGTTTGACCGCTGAGATATTTCAATCCGCTAACACCGTCGGTGTGCACCCGCTGAGCCGCTGCATGGTCGTGATTGCCACGCACCACAATGCGACAAAATTGCTGCACCCAAGCGACACACGGAGCGGGATTCATTCCGTAGTCCACCAGATCGCCCAGGCAAACGCAAAGATCATGCGGCTCTTTTATGGTTCGCAAGGCTGGCCAATTAGCATGAATATCAGCCAGAATCAGGATCCGCATGCGCTGCCGCCCATTGTTGCCAAGTTGCGGAAGCTAGCAGCAAAGTTTCCAGCCAGGGTGAAATTCTAAACTTGGCTGCCTTCGCTAAGAAAAGTATAATAGCAGCAAAATACAAGGTCAGCCATTACGTCGCCCGCGAAGGTGGTTCGCCTATCTCGAATCAAGTTGACAAGGGGAGTGGTCATGATTCGACCTGCTAAACCTGTCCAGAGGATGACCCTGCAGGAGCTGCTGACGCAAGCGCAAAAATACATCCGCGATCTGGCCGAGCATTTTCATGCGGGCGTGTTCAGTAGTTTGGCGGATTTTCACGAAGTAACGCGCCCTACTCGCAAGAAAAGTCGTTTCCCCAGTGTGCAGACTTTGAAAAATTCCCTCGATAAATTCTCGGAAGCTGCCGAAGAGACCATCCTCCTGAGCGACTTGCTGCTCGATTTTTTGCAGGAAGCCCTGCGACGCGCTAAGGCGGAGGTGGAACGGCAACGTATCTAGTACGTCTTGGCCAGCGGGGTTAGAGGTATAGTGTTAGTAGACTTGCTTTTCTCCCTGTTTTGGCCCTGTCTCTTGTTGAATGCGCCAACAGTCAGCTGCAAGACTGATTCATCAAATTGCTCGCGGCCCGTGCTACCGGCCAGATGCCTCCCAGGCTGACTCTCCGTCCGTGGCCAAACCTGCCAGCTGCAAGGCCGCCTCATATTCTTCAGGCGTATTGATGTTAAAAAGCGAAAGCGTCTGTGCATCCACGTCAGCCCATTCTTCAGAGAAGACCCATCGCACGGGGATTTGTTCCAACAAAAAGGCGGGACGAAGCCGACCTGCTCGCAACAGCGACTCAACTATGGGCCAAACTCGCACGGCATAAATTGCCACTAAGGGGTGTTTGCGTTCCTCATAAACTGGGACACAAGCTAACGGCACGGCCTGTCCGCCGTAGGATTCCATAGTTGCTTGCTTCATGCACTCCCACAGCCGCAGCAGGAATTCAGCACGCACTAGGGGCACGTCGCAAGAAACTACCAAGGCATGCGTGGCCTGATCGCGAACTGCAAGCAAACCCGCGTGAAGCCCTGCCAATGGCCCATGGCCGACAAACTTATCCGCTACCCACTGTACCGCATACGGCACAGGCGGTAACTCCTGACCAGGCCGATGGACCACAACTACTGACGGTGCCACGCGCTTGACATAACCGATAATCCGTGCCAAGACCGTCTCCGAACCGAACGGTAGCCAAGCCTTCGAGCGTCCCATCCGACGACTTTCCCCGCCACACAACACTATCCCCGCCAGCTGCCAATTTGTCTGCGGCGGAGCACGTTCAGATATCTGACTCATTCGATCTTCGCTCCGCAAGCTCTATGTTCTGGCTCACTTACCTGCAGCGTCAGTCTTCACGGTCTAATTTGCGCAGCACTTCGACAGAATCTTCTGCAACCTCAGGTTTGCCCAAGGCCTGGATCACGTCTATTTGGCCGCGGACTTCGCCTTCCAGCAAGCGCAAACGCATCTCTAATTCCCGCACCTTGTTTTCCAGCATCTGCAATACGCCACGCTCCTCCGCACGCGGACGCATGCGTGGCACTTCGGGGTAGCCGAGTTGTCGCTGCAACGCGGCAAACAGATAGAGCGGATCGCGACCGCGACTCGCCTTAGCTATGCGGCCTTCCTTCAGGCCGAACAACGGGCGCAACTGAGGTACCTCTTTTCCCGCTCGTAGCTCGTCCTGAATGTACTGCTCGGAATAGAGATATATCAGATCTGCAAAATCTACCTCTCCCAAGCTGCGGCGAACGGTCTCAATGAAACGTCGCCATTCTTCACCGAAAAAACTATCCCGCTCCATGCAATCCAGACCTTCCTGATATCCCAGCTGACAATGTGCCAACACTTCAAACTCATAGACAAACAAGCCCGCCGGTGTTGGGTTCTCCGCACGGTACCGAGCCTCCCCTTCCAGCACTTTGAGCGCATGCTCCAAGCTAAAACGCAGGCCCTCTTCCTCGGCTTTACTCATGACAAAAGCCTGAAACGGCGTGAAATAATGGGTCAAACGTTTCATGCCCGTTCCTAACAGGCCCGAATGCTTCAACTCCGTAGCCAAAAAATCCACCGCCCAAGGCAAGCGCGTCGTGGTCAACAACTCATCCCGTATCTGGCTCAAAGCAACTTGCGTTGGTACGCCCTCACGAAGGCGCTCCGCCAAAGTGCGGAAAAAATATGCCTGTTCCACATATTCCTCACGGTCTAAAACGGGCGCCAAGACCTCACTGGACATGCTTCCCCCTCCTCCGCGCGTCAGTGGTCGGTCGCCGGTGGGGCAGCTGACAGACCCCTGTTGAACAAGACAAGAAACGGAAGCGGTTGCGGGCAACCCAGCTATAAATCCGCTCGCCCAACCACGCCGCTCCTGGTAAGTACAACAACGGCACTATAGGCCACAAGGCGGGCAACTGCCAAGCAAGCCAGCGGAAGGCATAATAACCCGTATATACACGCCGCCGTTCCGTTCCTGGGGTGACCACATGCATCTCTTTGAGCAACCTATCAGGCTCAATCGCAGGTCGGGTGGACGGTAACTCGAAAGGCTCCCGCGCATTCTGATAGGCCAAACGACCTAACACATCTAAGCGCCGCAATAACGCCACTGTACCGACACACAAAGGGCATTCCCCATCATAAATCACCACCGGCTTGTCCCGTGGTAAGGTCGCCTGTATCGTTTCCGGTTGCGCTACTTCGGTTGCCATCTCTCAGTCTTCCCAGGGCGACTAATGGCATGTCATGCCATTCTAATCTAATAGTTGACAGACGCTGGCAACTTGGCCCACGAAACTGTATCTTGAGATCAAAATAAGCCTAGGCAAAATGTCTAGGGCCGCAAAGTCCGCGCCCAGCTACCAATATTGGAACTGGCCATGCGTTCCCGCCCATATCACGGTGTTCCCGTCAGTTCTGTGCGACTCACAACTCTTGCGGTGTGGACGTGCCTCGCCTTCCATGCCGCGCACAATGCCCCAACTCTTCTGGGGCAATCTGAACCCAGCCCATCGGAAGGGGCCTACTCCAAGGTTCAAATAACTCCGGAACAACTAAAGCAAGCATTCGCTCATCCGGACTGGCGCGTTCGCTGGTGGGCCACGCAATACGCTGCCCAAATGGGCTCCGAAGCCCAGTTTGCCACCAGCGTGCTTGCCCGCTTGATGCGCTCAGACCCATCCCCCGAGGTCCGTGCAGGGGCTATCGTCGCCCTGGCTAAAGTTGGGGGAGCTGCACGCTGGTTAGTGCCAGAACTCGTCGAATACACCCAACGACCTGTCCCCGTAGGTCCCGCCGCCACATGGGCCTTGGGACAACTCACCACTCCTCAGGATTACGACATAGTAATCCCCGCCCTCCGCCAAGCCCTGCTCCGTCCTAATCCGCCCGTGCGCCTGGCAGCGACTCTCGCCCTAAAAGATTTAGGACCGGTTGCCCGCGAGGCCGTTCCCGATTTACTGGTCATAGCGGCCGCTTATCCTTCTTTGCGAGCTCAAGTGTACGAGGCACTGCGAAACATCTTACCCCGTCATGACGAAGCTGCCGCATCACTCGCCGAGGCTCTCCAACATCCTGAACCGGGCGTTCGCGAACAAGCTCTCATCTTGCTGCGCACCATCGCCGTGCACGCTAAGCCCTTCGTTCCCGCCATTGCCCGCGTCCTCGAAGATGACCAGGTCCGCGTGCGCAGGCAAGCGCTCGCCTTGCTCGCCGACATCGGTATCGCCGCCGCGCCTGACTGCGTTGACCGCTTAGCCCGAACCCTTCGGGACAAAGACCTTGAATGCCGACGCCTCGCACTGCACGCCCTGTTAGTCATGGGGCAAGATTGCGGCCCGTATACAGGAGATGTGGTAGCTTGCCTCAAGCATCGCGAATTGCGCGAACTGGCCATCGAGGCCGTCGCTAATATCGGTCGCCGCGCCCTGCCAAAGTTAGAAGAACTGCTGCGCGACCCTGACCCTGCTACACGCGCTGCCGCTGCCACCGCCATCGGCAAAATGGGGCCTATCGAAGCACGCCCGGCCGAGCCTCTTTTACTCAACGCCATTCGCGACCCATCAGGCTTGGTACGCGCTGCAGCACTGGCCGCTCTACAGCAAATCGGTCCTCAAGATTTGGAACGCGGCTTACCCCTACTAATGGAACGTATCCAATCAGGCCAGGCCTCGGAACAGACTCTGGCCCTGGGCTGCCTACGCGAAGCAGGGGCGCCCGCGGCTCCCGCTCTACCGTTCTTGCTCGACCTGCTTGCTCGCGGTCGCCACGCTGTGGCGGTACAACGCGCCCTCGACGGCATTTGCACCGACGCCAGCGTCGTTCCCCACCTCCGACCTGCATTTCGCTCATCCAATCGAACCGTCCGACTGACCGCCTTGCAATTGGCCGCACGTTTCCCCGAGGCGCTGGCCGCCTTTCCAGAAGACCTCGCCACACTCGCCCAAGACCCCGACCCGCAAATCCGTCAACTCGCCAACCAACTTTTCAATCACCTGCGCGCTCCATAACACGCTTGTCCACAATAACATGCCTATGATACCATGCTGCGTTTTCTCCTAACCGCTACAAGGCCCTATCAAATACACCTTATAAGTGAGTCAAAACATAGCCCTAGTATCTATATGTACGGAACGTTAATAGCTTAGTTTTGGCTAGATAATATCCCGCTTAAAAAAGCATTCGCTCTGACGGACACAATGTACTAATCTCTGCGACAAGCCCCTTACTCAATGGAGTCGGCTATGTACCCATACAAGATGGTAGTTATCTGCCTGCCTCTTGGCCTCTTAGGCGCGGTAGTCGCTCAATTACCTATCCCTAAGCTCGGAGTACCCCAAGCAGAGGCATTACCCACATTGCAACTACGCGCACGCGTTTTAGCATGGAAAGGTAACCAGCCCATGCAAAGGAAGTTTACTATCCATGTTACTGGGGTCAAACAGGTCGCTATCGCCACTGACGATCATTGGTCGCCCTGGATAACTATAGATAAAGAAAGCTGGCACGCGATACTCAAGTCCTACCCCAACAGCTATCATCGGCGCTACCCCGTAGTGTTCCAAATAAACTATCATCCCCATGACCAAGACATCCAAGTTGCCGTCGAAGTGCGTTCCCCTGCAGGCAAAAATCTGCTGAGCCAGGAAGCACACCTATTCGGTTCACGTCTCAGCCTCTTGCTCTTTAGAGATGAACGCGGCGAGTTTCAAGTAGCTACTGAAGCTGACTATAACCGTCGCTACTGGCAGGCATTTTCCGGCGCACGCCAACAATCCAGCCCGAAACTTAAGCACCTTATCGTGGTAGACCGCTATATCGGCGGCGATGACGATTATCGCGCTTGGCAAGAGGGAATAAGCGAACTAGCCCGCGCCGGATTTACGGCCATCATGGTGCCACCCTCAAAACACATTCGCAATATCCTAACTAAGACGGGCACCACAAAAACCTCTTGGGCCGTGTATAACCCGCCAGGATACGCCTTTGCCTTCGACCCGAAGATCACACCAGAAAGCATTGATGCCTGGGCGCGACAGTTGGCCGACAGCTACACGAAGGCAGGTTTCGCCCCCACCGACATGATTCTATTTGCCATGTCCGATGAGCCAGGATGGTATTACCCATCCATGTTCAAGGTTGTCAAGGAAAACCCCCAAGCTCTAGAAAAATTTAGGGCCTATCTGCGAAATCAAGGCCTGGATCCACAAAGTTTCAACGCTAAGTCCTGGGAAGATATATATCCCCTCGGTCGCAGCCAAGCTCAAGACTTAGCCTCACGAAAATTATTCTACTGGACGATGCGCTTTTACTCGTGGGAATCGGCACGCCATTTCAGCGACTGTGTCCGTGCCCTAGAAAACGCATTTTATCCGAATATTCCCGTCTTTACGAACTGGAATTTCTTCGCAGGTCGGTTCTATGTCCCTGGGCCTGTAGCTAATAATCCCGATAAAAACCATCCCGACGCCGCCATGGGAGGCCACGATTGGTTTGAATTCGCACGCCTACGCGGCGGTACTATCTTATGGACGGAAGATTGGTTCAGCGATGCCCAAGCTTATCAATGGTCGTTTTATTGCTCGAAACTTCGCTCCGCCGCAGCTAAGTCGAACCTTCTTTTCGGCGGTTACGTCGTCCCGCGCACTGCGGGGGATAGACCAGATGGGCTCATGCAAAAAATACTCTGCATCTTCGGGCATGGCGGCAAGGCCGTGAAATACTTCGTCTTCGGCCCCGAATATAACTTCCCTGGAAATTGTTACTCCGAAAAGGCGCATTTACTTAGCAAATTACGCGAAACCCACAACTTATTAGTGGCAGCAGAAGAGTATCTATATCCAGGGAAAATGCCACCGTCTCCGGTCGCCATTCTCATGCCGCGCTCCGCACAAGTCTGGGATTGTAAAGACATGCCCATCGCCCAAGGCATTAGCGATGCCACCAACACAAATCTCAATCGCGCCACAGTGGATTACATGGCGGAAGTATTCGACATTTATCTGGCGCTCCAGCATGCTAATATCGCCGTAGATTTCATAGACGAAGATGACCTGACCACGAAAGGCCTCAGTAATTATCGAGTAATCTATGTGACCGAGCCAAATGTTCCTCGCGAGGGCTTAGAAGCACTAATTTCCTGGATGCGCAATGGTGGGACTTTAGTCACTATCACCAATGCTGCTACCGCGGATCGTTATGACGAACCTTGCTCCCTGTTAGGCGATGCTACAGGAGTCAAGGAAAAAGCACGTACCCGATTATTAATAGCCAATGCTAACCAATTGCCTCAGGCAGGTATCTTAGATACAGATAAAGAACAAATCGCCGTCTACGGTGCGCGGGGAGAGTTAGAGCCAGGCGATTATAAGGTGCTACTGCGCTTTACAAATAAGACGCCTGCAGTTGTAGAAAAGGCCGTGGAACAAGGTCGGCTGGTGCATTATGCGTTCCTGCCAGGTATCAGCTACTGGCGTTCCTCTAAGGGAACCCGCGACCGCTTACCTGTGGACTTTTCCGAAACGTTACGCACCTGGATTTGTTATCCCGTGCTCTCGATCGGCATCAGGCCATTTGTTGCCCCGAGCACTCCCCTGGTGGAAACTCCTATACTTATCTCTGAAAAAGGTGCTGCCCTTACCTTGCTAAATTGGACGGGAGAGCCGATTCATGATTTGACCCTAGAAGTGCGACTTCCATTTGCGGTTACAAGTGTCTCCAGTGTTAGCGGGCGGAAAATTAAGTGGGTCCGAAATAATGATTGCTACTCAATTACCCTGCCGCTAGGCAGTGCGGATATTCTTCTATTGGAGCGGCAACGGTAGATGCTAGTCCTGACCCTCTAGTCTTACTGCTCCATCTCCTCTGTCCCGATTATGAGATTAATGTTCCCACTAGCCGTTGAAATACATCGTCATACCCAAGACATCTAAACATGGTGCGATGTTGGTAAGTAAAAAACCTAACTGCAGATTACACAAATTTATGCAAAGAGAAGGGCAGGGCGTTCATCTCGTTCTATCACGCGGTTATAACTAATGCCATGCGAGACTCGGAAGTCGCTAATATTTAGGCGGGACGTCTTTGATACCTTCGTCGAGGGGCATCTTATCGGGCCAGCCGTCCGTTTCTTTCAGTAAGCGCTCTAACTCGGCTTCCAGTTGCCGTACCATTGGCGCGTACTTAGGATCATCCACGAGATTATATCGCTCAAGTGGATCAGTTTTCAAATGATATAGCTCAGCCTTATGACGGTCAGGTCTGCCATCGCCGTGAGGATAGCGAATATATTTCCATTCCTCGGTGCGTACGCCCCGGACGTTTGGAGTATAAGGAAACTCTTTTTCGTAATTGTATTCATAAAGCCAACTTGAGCGCCACGGCGTCTTTTTTCCTTCGAGCAGGGGCTTCCAGGATCGGCCATGGCAGTATTCCAGCGGCGGGGCTCCACAGATATCGAGGATGCTAGGGGCTAGGTCTATATTTAGTACCATGGGCGAAATTATAGTCCCCGGCCGTACGAGCTTAGGATAGCGTACTATGAATGGCACGCGAATGCTTTCCTCGTACATGGTGCGTTTGTCCACACGGCCATGTTCGCCGAGAGCAAAACCGTTATCGCTGGTATAGATGACCAACGTATTATCGAGTTGACCGATGGCCCGCAGGGTCTGATAAATACGCCCGACGCTGTCATCTACGGATACTATAGTGGCTAAGTAGTAGCGGACGAACTTAGGATATTCTTTCAAACCGTAGAGAGGGCCACCGATGCCGTGCCAGGTGAAGCGACATTGTTTCAGCCAATCGGGTTTCCCTGTATAATCATCGGCAGTCACAGGTCGCGAGATGGTTTGATTCTCGAAAAGTTGCTCATACTTAGGTTCAGGCACGATGGGGCCGCCATGAGGGGCTTTATGTCCCAGTATGAGAAGAAACGGCCTCGTTCGCGGTTGCCGTAGCCACTGGATAGCATAGTCGGTAACGACATGGGTGTAATAACCTTTGATCACGCGACGCTGACCGTTGATATTGAACTCATTGTCAAAGTAATGGCCCTGGCCCTTATGGCTCATCCAGAAATCGAAACCCGGTCTGGGTTGGTCTTCATTTTCGCCCATATGCCATTTGCCTATATAAGCCGTTTCATATCCCAGTTGATGAAGCCGACGGGGGTAGCTGGGTAAGTCTTGAGGGTAGTCGGTAAAATTATTGAGCACGCCATGGCGATGCGCATATAGGCCACTAAGCATTGAGGCGCGACTGGGGGAACAAAGGGAGGTGGTCACAAAAGCATTCGTGAAGCGAGCGCCTTCCTGAGCCAGGCGATCTATATGGGGCGTTTGAAGGAAGGGATGGCCGGCACAGCTCATGGCATCCCACCGTTGATCGTCCGTGATGATGACCAAAACGTTGGGACGCGCTTGATTGGACGACCAAGCTGGAGCAGTGATCACTAAGCTGGTTAGGGTCAAAAGCCAAGGCCGCATGAGAGCTTCCTCCCTCATAACCAAGGGGACTCGCGGTATGAGTCACGTTCACTTTCAGCATTGTAGCGAAGGGCCGCGTAAAGTTCTCGACTGACGCGGATGCGATGAAATATCTGACACGGCATAGAGGGAAGTGGCGACTTCTTGATTTGGTTAGGCGAATTTCATACCCTAATGATGGGGTGAGGCATAGGCGGGAAAGGAGTGGGTCCTGGGGCGGCGCCCAGGTAGGGGCAGGACGAAACGATCGCAAAGAAAGCCCACACGACAATCGAAGGTGGCTCCAACGACGGAGGATGACATGGGAATGGATTTCGAGGAAGAGGCCGAACTGGAAGGGGCAGAGGAATTCGAAAGTTTACTGGAACCAAAGAGAAAAAAGCCCAAGAAGACGAAAAAAGCGCGGCGAGAGCGCTCTGCGATGCCCAAGATCACCCGCAAGGGCAAAGCCGCGCGGATGCGCATCGTATGGGGTGTCTTTAGCAGTTCCGTGCAATGTGTCCAGACATTTCCCTATCCGCAGAAGCAGGAAGCCGAAGCGTTAGCGGCCAAGCTGACAGCGGAGAAAAAGTCGCTCTTCTTTGTCCAGCCTGTACGTGAACCGATCGTGGAAGAATCTTCGAGCCAGGCACAAACCTAGTTCGAACCTGGTCGTTGCTTTTACTGCGGTCGTTCGGATATTAGTCGTAAGATACGGTTGAGTTTCCTGCCCACAAACAGAACATTGCGGATAATTAGTTCATCCCGGCTGACATCCGGGGACTTAGCGCCGGGGGTCATGACCAGATCGCCGCTACCCAGTCCGAGAATCCAATGGCGAAAGGCATCGTCGCGGACCTTTTCAAAGTGCATGCCTGTGGTGTCATACGACTTGACTGCGCCAGTGATGGGCCAGATGTGCCGCACCTGACCGGGCACGATTTCCCAATAGTTGAGTCGGTCATATCCGAAAAAGCAGATCAGCCATAGGATGAGGAGCACCGTGGAGAAGAACATATAAAAACCCATGTTCATATGGATGGAAAGTCGGCCGAACCAGTTGAAAATGGCATCCCACCAATCGAGGTAAGCAAACAGCAGGCCAATTAAAATTATAGTCAGTAAGACGATCATCCATAACAGCCCGCGCAACGGCACATTGGTGATGAAAATGACCAGTAACATCAGTAGCGCATACAAGACCCCGGGATTTTTACTCGGTGCGACACGTTCAGTTACAGTGACTTCTTTCCCGGGATTTTGTTGATTGCGCGGGTCGCCAATCTCGGCCTTGATTACGTTACGCGACCCTTCGCCTTGCTCGCCGATAAGCTTGACGGTTATGGTACCGTGCTTTTCTAAATCTTTACGATTCACCGTCAGTAAGTAGGTATCTGTGAGCCAAGTATAAAAGCCAATAGCATAACCAAACACCCATAACGGCCAAAAATAGAAGAGCATCGAGTGGCCGTAGATGTAGATAGCTTCCTTCTCCTTAGGCGCGCTAGCTGCATTGGTGCTCATTATTAGCCCTCACCGTTTTTACCTTGATAGTTACATTAGGCCCTGAGCCCCACGGTAATCTTGCTGTCTCTTTACGCAATGTCAACACTCCGTGGGTGAATCTCACTGTTCAATATGTTTAATCGCAACGATGAGAGGAAAATTATGTCAGACAAAGGGCAAATAGGAAACGCCTGGTCACTGCATATGTGGAGCCCGCATAAAATAACCACAGCGTTTGTTGTGAACGGCAGAGGGAGGGGAAATGTCCTTGCAACTTTCCGCTATCGCTCGGCAAATCCAGCCCTCGGCAACTCTAGCGGCCGGGGCGAAGGCAAAGCAGCTCCGTGCTCAGGGGATACACGTGTTCGATTTCAGCTTGGGAGAACCCGACTTCCCGACTCCCGAGCATATTTGCCGAGCGGCCGTTGAGGCGATGCATCGCGGTTATACACGCTACACTCCCGCAAATGGCATTGCCGAATTACGCGCCGCCATTGCCCGCAGCTATGAACGAAACTACGGCCTGGGTTATCAACCCGAAGAGGTCATAGTTTCTAATGGTGCCAAGCATGCCATTTACAACGTGGTGGCGGCCCTCTGTGGCCCGGGCGACGAGGTATTGATCCCTGCGCCCGGTTGGGTGAGTTATTACGACATTGTGCAGATGACGGGGGCGAAACCAGTCTGGGTACCGACCAGCCCCGAGCATGGTTTCAAACTGACGCCGCAACAACTCCGTTCGGCTTTGACACCTCGTTCACGTTTATTGTTGCTCAATTCGCCCCATAACCCGACGGGCAGCGTCTATACGCCTGCCGAACTGAAAGCCTTGGCCGAGGTCGTGCTCGATTCCGCATTGTTAGTGCTCAGTGACGAGATCTATGAACGCTTGACGTATGACGGCCATCATGCCACTTGTTTTGCGACGTTGGGGCCCGAGTTACGACAGCGCACCTTCACGGTGAGCGGCGTGAGTAAAACTTATGCCATGACGGGTTGGCGTATCGGTTGGGCTTGCGGCCCCGTCGAGGCGATTCGCGCCATGGCGAATATTCAGAGTCAGCAGACGGGCAATCCTTGTTCGATTAGCCAGTACGCCGCTCTGGCTGCGTTAGAGGGCGATCAGCGTTGTGTGGAGGAGATGCGCCAGGAGTTGGCAGCCCGGCGTGAGTTGGTTTGCCGACGATTGCAAACGATGCCGGATATCCGGCTGATTCCGTGTCAGGGAGCTTTTTTCGCCTTCTTCGACGTTTCCGCATATTTGGGTCGTCGTTGGAATGGCCAAAGGGTGAATAACTCAGCCGAGTTCTGTGCGGCAGCGTTAGAGCTAGCACATATAAATCTGGTCCCTGGTTCGGCATTCGGTATAGAGGGATATGTGCGGTTGTCCTTTGCATGTCCGAGAAGCGAACTAGAAGCAGGGTTGGATGCGCTGGAACGCTTCCTCAAGAGTGGTCAAAGCTAGTTGCAAGTTTCCCGAGGGGAGGTTCGCATGCTGTACTTGACGGAAGCAGAGGTACGCGAAATTCTGACCATGCCGCTGGCGTTGGAAGCAGTGCGTGAGGCGTTTCGCGCTTGGGGTTTGGAGGAAGCCGAGTGCACAGTGCGTCAGCGCTGTCAGACGGATCACGCCATGCTCCACACCATGTCGGCCGCGATGAAACGTGGCGGCTATCTGGGTTTCAAGGCTTATCTAACCTCCCGGCGCGGAGCCCATTTTCATGTGGTGCTTTACCAGGAAAACACGCTGGCCCCGTTGGCCTGGATGGAAGCCGATTATCTTGGCCAAGTGCGCACGGGGGCCGTAAGCGGCATAGCAACAGAATTGATGGCACGGCCCGACGCCAGCGAAGTGGGCTTGTTTGGCAGCGGCAAGCAAGCGCGCACACAACTCTGGGCGGTGTGCTGTGTGCGGCCAGTGCGTTGTGTGCACGTCTATAGTCCGAAGGAGGAACATCGGCGCTTGTTTGCAGAGGAAATGAGCCGACTGTTGCAAGTGGAAGTTCGTCCTGTAAATCGGCCAGATTTGGCCGCCACGGATAAAGATATCGTCATCACCGCTACTACCAGTCGAGAACCTGTGCTTCGCGGGGATTGGCTGGCACAAGGCACGCACCTCAATGTTATCGGTTCCAATTTCCTGACCAAAGCGGAGATTGACGTAGCGACGGTGCGGCGGGCGGATGTGATCGTCGTGGATAGCAAAGAACAAGCGCGGCGTGAAGCTGGTGATTTTCACCTGGCGATGGAGGAGGGCGCCCTGCATTGGTCCGACGTATATGAGTTGGCCCAGGTGGTGATTGGCCGTTATCCAGGTCGCCAAAAGTCGCAGGACATTACTTTGTTCAAGTCCGTGGGCATCGCGTTAGCAGACGTAGCGGTGGCTACTCGCGTGTATGAATTAGCTCGGCACCACCAACTGGGACGCGAGGTGCCCGTGCCATGACGGACCAACCACGCACACCGCGACAGACCCTCTCCTACGTGCGCGGCTTGTTAGAAGCCCACGGCTTACGGCCCAAGAACAAGCTTGGTCAGTCGTTCTTGATTGACCTGAATTTCCTGGATTTCATGGTACGCCAGGCGCAACTATCCCGCGAGGATTTCGTGATTGAAGTAGGCAGCGGCACGGGAAGTCTAACGGCCAAAATCGCCGCGCAGGCAGGACACGTGCTCAGCGTCGAGATTGATGCAGGTTTCTTCGAGTTAGCTCAGGAAAACACCGAGCAGTTCGATAACGTAACCCTACTCTTGGCCGACATTCTGGAAAAGAAAAGTCAGATCAACCCCGAGGTGTTGGAGCACATACAACGGCTCTGGCAATCGGGCAAATGGCATCATATGAAACTAGTTTCCAACCTGCCTTTCGTAGTCGCCACGCCAGTGATCGTCAACTTCCTGCTGAGTGATTTACCGCTGGAATTGTTGCTCGTAACGATCCAATGGGAACTGGCGGCGCGGTTAGAGGCCCGGCCAGCCACTAAGGACTATAGTGCCGTGAGCGTGATAGTACAGGCTCTAGCCGATGTTGAAGTGCTGCGACGCATGCCCCCGCAATTGTTCTGGCCCCGACCGAAAGTGGACTCCGCCTTAGTCAAGATAATCCCAAGGCCCGAAAAACGGGCCGCGATTCGCGACCTGGGTTGGTTTCATCGCCTGGTGCGCGACATCTACCTGCATCGCCGCAAAAATCTCCGAGGGGCCCTGGAACCGCTTTATAAGGGGCAACTGACCCGCGAGCAATTAGACGAACTTCTGCGGCAGCACGGCTTTGACCCCTTAGGCCGCGCCGAAGCGCTCTCGGTAACCGACCACATTCGGCTCAGCGAGATTCTGCCCCGTTATGATTCCTGACTTTTGTCAGAATGATTACTCGATTTGGTAAAAGCTCCCGATCAGTAAACACGATTCAATTCCGTGGAAAAGCGCGGCATCGAGGCCAGCCCGTGCAGACTGGAAATTCCTCATCAGCAAGTACGCCTAATCTCGTCGAGAACGCTCCGAGAATTGAAACTGATATGATAGGCCCCGGAGAATAAAGTAAAGAGAGTCAAAAGTCAACCTTCACACTCGGTAACCAGCCCATTGTTATTAAAGGTGAAAACATGGCCGGAGATAACAAGCGTAAGATTCGCATTGAGTTACGCAAAAATCGTCAAAACCCAGCACGGGAACGAGACCTGACCCGTTATTATGGCGGCGAAGAAGACGCCGAGCAGGACACATATGTCCGCCAAGAGCGCGTCAGTGGCAAAGGCAACCTAACACGCCATCGCACGGTTACGGTCGAAGCAGACAAACCATCTGAAGACTTTCCCGTACTACCCGCCATCGATGTCAGCCACTGTTTGCCAGGACGAATTCTGCGTGTCCAGGGACTGTATAGCACCGTGCTGACGGAGGACGGTCGGATTTTTCGCTGCGTCGTGCGAAAATTGCTGCGCGACCTAAGCATTGACGAGCGCAACATCGTGGTCGTAGGGGACCGTGTTTGGATCCGTCCCGCGACAGCCAACGAAGGCTCAATCGAACGGGTAGAGCCACGTCACGGGTTGCTCACGCGAGGCGCTAAAGGAAAAGAACACATCATCGCGGCCAATGTCGATCAGGTAGTTATCGTTGCCTCATTAGCCGAGCCTGTGCTCAAACCCCATTTAGTCGATCGCTATCTCGTGAGCGCAGAAAAAGGTCAACTCCGGCCTATTGTGTGCTTCAACAAGGCCGACCTGGTCGATCTCGTCAACTACCAGTGGCTCATTGGCATGTATAGCCAGCTAGGTATCCCGGTCATACCAACCAGCGCTCGCACAGGTATGGGGATCGATCGGCTCAAGGAGCTCCTGCGTGGACGGGAAACTGTTTTCGCCGGACAAAGCGGTGTCGGCAAAAGCTCCTTACTCAATGCTATCCAGCCAGGGTTACAACTCAAAGTGCGAGAAGTTTCCGAAGCCACCCAAAAAGGCCGTCATACGACAACCACTGCCGAACTCATCTATCTCGATTTCGGTGCCTGGGTGGTGGACACCCCTGGCATTCGGCAATTCGCTCTCTGGGAAATTCCCCCGGAAGAACTCGACGGGTACTTCCCCGAATTTCGTCCCTTCGTGGCGCTATGCCAGTTCCCCGGTTGCTCCCACACGCATGAGCACGGTTGCGCGGTTAAGGAAGCGGTACGCTTGCGCCAAATCCCCATGCAGCGCTATGAAACTTACCTCGGCCTGCGTCAGGGGAAAACCTTCGAGTAACCATGCCCTGGAAGCTCGCTTTCAGCGCCAACGCTTTTTTACGATACAGCTTTACCGAAGCCGCACGACGTATCCGGGCTGCGGGTTATGACGGCATCGAAATTCTCGCCGACGTGCCTCATGCTTGGCCCGTCCTCTTACTCGACGAACAAAAACAAGCGATCCGCCATGCGTTGCTCGAGAATCATCTGACCATTTCCAACATGAATGCGTTCATGATGAACGCAGTGGCCGACGCCCGTCAGCCCTATTGGCATCCATCCTGGATCGAACCAGACCGGCATTATCGTCAAGTGCGGATCGATCACACACTCCGTGCCTTAGCCTTGGCCCACGAACTCGGCTGCCCCAGCATCAGCACGGAACCCGGCGGCCCGATCCCGCCGGGACTGACTTGGCATCAAGCTTTGGAATTGTTCCTAGAAAGTCTCGCCCCGGTGGCCGAACGGGCGGAGCAGCTGGGTGTTCATCTTCTCGTCGAGCCGGAACCAGGATTACTCTTGGAAAACGCAGCACAGTTTGAGGAATTTATCGACCGTGTGCGATGCCCAGCAGTTGGTCTGAATTGTGACATCGGACATTTCTATTGCGTCGGCGAGGAACCTGCCCAGGTGATTCGCCGGTTAGCTCGATATATTCGTCATGTGCACCTTGAGGACATTCCCGCAGACCGCCGACATCAGCACTTGATCCCCGGCGACGGTGCCATCAACTTCGCCGCAGTATTTGAAGCACTCCGCGACATTAATTACCAAGGCTGGCTCACCGTCGAGTTGTACCCCTACATCGAAAATCCCGACTCCGCGGCCCGCACGGCCTACCAACGCCTTCAGCCTTACTTATTAACCTGAGCCGCTTAGGAAAAGTCTCGTTTTGACGCACGATCGGCAAACGTCTTAATAATACGCCGTTGCATCTCTGTATTAATCTGCGTTATCTGCTATCTTATAGCTAAGACAGCAATCCCAGATTACACAGTTAGACGCGGATGAATAACAATTGGGCCAAATCGAGACGATGCTGACAGTAGAGTCTTTCACGAACCTTAAATTGAAAAGAGCGGTGGTGCCAACATCAATCGTGATTGGTCAGTTTAACTAAGTCAGGCTACTATGGCGAATACTTAGACCGCGTTTGACAATACTGGCAGGCTGATTAGGGGATTGATTTCTGGCCGTGGTGGAGGCGTTTCCTGTGGTTCGGGGTCTATATATTCATAAAAGACATTCCGTTGACGGGGTATATATCCCGCCTCGCGAATCGCGTTACGGATTTCTTCTAGGGTCAGATAATAAACCGTACCCGCGGCCGCTACCACATTTTCTTCGATCATCAGACTCCCCATATCGTTGGCACCGAAAAACAAAGCTAATTGCCCGATCTTAGGCCCCTGAGTTACCCACGATGATTGAATATTCTTGATATTATCTAGGTAAAGCCGACTCACAGCCTGTGTCTTGAGATATTCAAAAGCCCCTGCGGGCGGGATGTGCGCTAAGTCGGTATTGTCCGGCTGAAAAGTCCAGCAAATGAACGCAGTAAATCCCCCCGTTTCATCCTGAAGTTGCCGTAATCTTGTTAGAGTTTCTATCCGGTCGGCCAACGTCTCTACGTGTCCAAACATCATGGTGCAGGTAGATTTCCCTCCTAACTCATGCCAGACGCGATGCACTTCGAGCCATTCCTCGGTCAGGCACTTATTGACAGTAATCTCCTTACGCACTCGGTCCACTAGGATCTCTGCGCCCCCGCCGGGTAGACTCCCCATACCCGCTTCTTTCAAGCGTCGCAGAACCTCCCGCAAGGGTAGTTTGTTGATCTTATGAAAATGCCAGATTTCCGGAGCACTGAAGGCATGGATGTTAATTCGAGGATAGCGGCTCTTAATATCGCTAAGTAGTTCCTCGTACCACTCTAATTTCAGCGACGGATGTAAACCGCCTTGTAAGAGAATTTGATCGCCCCCTAGAGCGATAGTCTCTTCAATTTTCTTATAAAGCTCCTCTCGTGGCAAAACATAAGCGTCCGGGTCGGTGCTTTTCCGATAAAAAGCGCAAAAATCACAGACAGCAGCACAAATGTTAGTATAGTTAATGTTGCGGTCAATGTTATAAGTGCGGTATGGCTCGGGATGCAGTCGTCGGCATACGGCGTCAGCGGCGCGACCTAGCGCTAACAGGTCGTGGGACTGCAGTAACTGCAGGCCCTCTTCGGGCGTTAGGCGTTCCCCGTTGATGGATTTTTGCAGTATATAGTCCAAAGAGTGTGGCATGAGATTACCCAAGGTTATAAGCACCTTCGTAAGTCGGTTAGTTTTGTCGAGCTTAGTGGATGGATAGGTCCATCACAACTTTCGGCTCGCCGATGCGGATAGTTTTGCCGGGCGGTGCTAAGCCTGTGGCACAAGCAAGCCTGTAAAAATAGCGCAAGCCTTCGAGTTCTCGCGGCCCTAGGTCGTAGCGGATTACGGTATCGAGATAGCGACGGCAAAAGGCGGCGTCTAGACCTAAGCGACGCGACTCATCCCAGGCGATCTGAGCCAGGCGGAGCATGCCGCGACGTTTCGCTTCTAATAAAGCAGGCACGAGCCGTTCTTTGGATACGCCACTGCGGGCTACCCAAACCGCATAGACGAAGGGCAATCCCGTCCACTCGTGCCATTCGCGACCCAAGTCATAGCTGAAAGGAAAGCCGGGCAGCGCAGCCCGCATGGCACGGTCGCCGATGAGCAGCACTGCATCCGCTTCACTCGATTCGGGACTGGCGCCTAACGGCAACGGCAACCATTCGACGTTTTTCTGATACCGGTGTTCCATGAGAACGCGTGCTAGGGCTGCACTGGTGCGGGAGCCTTCATCGAGAGCCACGCTATTGAGTTCTAACCACGGCTTACGGGCGAATAGCGTGACACTAAGCACTGGCCCATACGAGGCGATGGCGATTTCAGGAACGATCCAGTAACCGTCGCCGCGAAAGTACTCGATGACGGGGATCAGGCCTACGTCCAAGCGACCGGCCGCTAAGTCGTCGGCGAGACGGCTCGGTACTTCTAATACGAGTTCCGCCTCGGGGAGTAATTGGCTCAAGTCGCAAATCAGCGGCTTGGCATTGAGGTATTCCACGGCACCAATGCGCAGTTTCATGGGGTGCGCTCCTGCGTTGGTGCCATTATACAAAGCTGCTAGGAATTTTCAAACTTTTCTGAAAACAATAAAGTCAAGCCTGGCCGTGACTGTTGCGGCGATTGATACCACCATGCACCACGTTAGCGACGGAATTGGAGCTCGAGATTTTTGTTATCTTTCCAACGAAACACGTACTCCCGGGCGTCGCGGTCAAAGTCGGGTTTCACATTCTTACCCAGATAACTGACGTAGGTACCCAGCTGGTAAACTTTCTCCTGAAAACCAGCGTCGGCAGAGCAGTCGAAGCGAATGTAGGGCTTCGGTGCATCAGGTCCTTTCCACCAGTGTACATTGCGGGACTTCGCACCGATTTCTATCCGCTCCCATTTGCCTTGGTCACCCCAGCGGATTTCATAGAAAACCTTGCTCCAGGTTGCGTTTTCGATGCCAACGACGTGGTAGCATTCCAGCGTGCTTACCAGAGCATTTATTTCCTGCCAATGGACGGCGATGGTGTTCATCCCTCCCTCACCCCCTTGACAGGAGTTGACACCAACCACTTCGCCGCGATCGTTGAGCACGGGGCCCCCGCTATTGCCATTGAACACTCCAGATTTGTATTCGAGCGCCTGGAAATTGAGCTTTTGTCCTTCCAAGTTCGCGCGGAACTGGATCAGACGAGGTTCGATGCCTGGGCAATAACTCCATAAGGGCCGACCAACGGGATGGCCGATGACGTGTAACTTGCGCTCTCGATCAGGATTGGCGCTCGCGGTTCGCAGGACCACTGCATCTTTGGGTACGCTGCTTACACGCAGCACTGCAAGGTCTTTCTCGGCATCATAAGCGACCAGGCAACCTTCAGTCGCATGACCTAATTGTTGGAGGGCGGCCTTGTTGTTTTTGTAGAAATTCTGGTCGGTGATGAGGCGTCCCTGAGCGTCTCGGCTGGGGAAGTACACGTCCACATACCAACTGTCCTCGATCACATGATGGTTAGTAACGACAAGTTTGCGCTCTCTATCGGCCAAGAAGCCCGAGCCCTGAACTTCACGGAACCAGCCGGCTTTGCGGACGATCCAGACTACTCCGTGAACGGATTTCTTATAAACGCCCTCAGCATTTTGAGCCCTGCCAAACTCGGGATAGGCCAGCAGCCAAGCTAATACCATTATTACGGTCGTGGTGCTCGCCGCAACCCAACGGCCTAGTAGTGCATTCCGCCTAGTCATGGGTGCGCCTCCCTCAGGGGTCACATGCAGATGTGATCAGGTGCCCTTGCTCTACCGCGGCAAGGGTGCTTGCAAACGTCCTTGTGAAGAGCCCCGCTTTTCTCTACTGGTTAAACGCGACGACCTTGCAAAAGGTGTCAAATATACTGGCCGCAAACACGTTGTGCACAATGTGCAGTAATTGCCGTGTCGTTCATTTCGGAACATGTGTGCCTAGGATTCGCCGACGACCATAACAGGTTCGACCGCAGAGGGAGCCAGGCACACTGCCCGTTACCGAATAAGAGGAAAATCCCGTAAACCATTATGACGATTGGCAAACTACAAAAGGATGCTAGGGTAATCGATAGGCTTGGCTTAAGGAAAGCAGTCCGGCGCTATGCCAGCGTTTGGTTGAATGGAGTTAGCAGAGGCATGCACCTGTGCACAGTGCCCCAGCCACACTTATTGACAAGCGCCTTGCCTGGGGCTTATTATTAACTCGCCAACGCCAGTGAGGCTGATGGCTGATTTTCTGCCCCCTTAGCTCAACTGGTAGAGCAACTGACTCTTAATCAGTGGGTTGCAGGTTCGAGTCCTGCAGGGGGCACTGGTTGGCCACTTGTACAGGCCCCGGCAAACGCGTGAAAGCTATCCAATTACGCAGTCGTACTGATGCAAGCAACGCGCGCTAAGTTAGTGACCTTTATATAGTGGTCTTTTGTACACTAACAAAGCAATCGGATTCGGTTTCGTCGTGTCTTGGAATCGGCTGTGTTCGGAAGGTTATGCCAGGAGCACTGGCTTTCGCGGGCTGATGCCGGCCAGGCTCGCAAGTCGCTACTTTTGCAACTTTTCCAGGAGTAATTTGGCTTCCTGCGCGGCTTTGGTGTTGGGATACTTTTTTAGGATGAGTTCGAGGTTTTCCCGCGCTCCTGCCAGGTCGTTTTGCGCCATTAGTTCCTTAGCGAACAGAAGCGTGCCGCGTGCTGCGCGTTCGAGTTTGTCGCTATCCTCGGGCTTGGTTTTACCTGTGGGCTTTTCGGCCGGCTCGGGCTTCGGTTTCTCTGTGGGCTGGACGCCTGGTTTCACGCTGGGTTTTTCCTCTAAAGGCGGATCGACTTCGCCGAATACATCTCCTTGCACGATCTGAATCCAACCGTCATAGCGATCACCCGGCTTGGTCGCGCGGTGGATGACGTAGCCGAGTCCTTTGCCTTTGAACATACCACGTAGCACTTCGTCCACGGTTTGATCCTTGCCCTGATAGGTGATCGTGAGATTGTTGGACACCCCCGCGCCGCGATAGAAGTTGAGTCCATCTACTTGGCTTTTGATCTCGTTCAGGCACTCTTCGAGCCGGGTTTCCTTGAAGTCGACGGTAATGCGTGTCTGTAGGCGTTTGCGCGCTGCGGCCACGGAGGGCGGTTCACCCTTGGTCTGGGCGTAGCCCAGGTCGGCCAGCCAATTATTTCCTACTACCAAGAGGGCTAGGACGACGGTGCGGTGCAGACGGGTCGGCATGTGTCGGTCCTCCAGGTTCGTGGTCAGGATGCCATGGGGCATGCGGTTATTCTAGGGCGGGAAGCGTTCTGGCAAACGGCTCAGGCGTGCGGCAGCACATGTGGAGCGTGCTATGATTTAGACCACAGATACGTGGACGCGGTTCCGTAATGCCCGCACACTTTCTGGGAAGAGCCTCTCCTGAATCAGGTTTCCTTGTTCGTCGAAAGGCAGAGCGATGGGTGTGTCGTCCACGTGGATACGTAAGTCGCCGGGCAGGTCGCCTGTCCGCTGACGTTGGCGTATTTCCTCAACGAGCGGAGCTGTGATGTATATGGTTTCCAACTGCAGCGTGTTGGGAATCAGGGCGAAGCGTACACGCTCCAGCCGTGGCTGCCAACAGGTTCTTAACCCCATGAGAATGCATTCGCGGTCATTGGGCAGGGCGTGTGGAATTTTCGTCCGTAAGAGAAAACAACTGGTGAGGGCATTGACGTCGGTAATCCGGCGGTCCATTTTGGCGAGCAGGCGGTGTGTGGTTAAATCGGCTAACCCAACGCCGACCGCGTTGCCGTGGCTTTCCTCGCTCACATCGAGCACGCAGATGCGAGTAATGCAGGGGTCGAGTGTGTCGCGTTCCCCTTCGACCAACTGGCGTCCCAGGATGTTGACGTCCATCCCTGTGCCGCTATAGTTCTTCCCCAATTCGCCCACGACTAACAGGTCTAACTGCTTAAACGGAATGCGGGGCAGGAGTCGTCGCGCTTCTTCCAAAAGGGCCGGCTCCCGTTCGAGTACTTCCTCAGGCTCCAAGGGCACGATCCGGGCCGTGCGTTCCCGGGCATTTTCCAGAATGGCCAAGCCCAAGGCGAAGCGGGTGCGGGCTAGAACCACCTTAGCCGATTCCGGGATCATGTCGCGTAAGCCGCGGACGCCGTATTTGTGATGGGTCTCGGCCCCGGCGCGTTTGCCCAAGCCGATCACGAGCATTTTCACCACGCCACTTTCATAGCGCCCGCGGAAATCCGTATGGGGCTTGATCCGCGACAAAGTCACCACTGCATCCGCCTCGTAGGCATGGCGGTCCCAGTAAACCGGTTCCCCCCAGGAGTTGCGGCCAATTTCCACGACTTCCATTTCCGTGCGCACGGGCACGCCGAGAAATGACTCCGTGACGCCGTAGCTGGCCAGCAATTCGCGTTGTCCTTCGGCGGTGGCGCCGCCGTGACTGCCCATAGCGGCTACGACGAACGGCTCGGCGCCCAATTCGCGCAACGTCTGCACAGTACTGCGTGCCAACTCGGCAATCTGATAAATCCCCCGACTGCCTACTGCTACTGCTACCCGCGCGCGGGGACGTAACCGTTGGCGTAACCGCGACGACAGAATGGCTTGACGCACCGCTTCCGCAACATCAGGAATCTCGGGTTGATCCCACTGCTGGACGAGACGATAAACCGCGGGCAGACTCGCAGACGTCATACACGGGAGACCTTGCGGATCGGTAGCTTCCCCGCAATGATATCCCGTTCCCATTCATCGAGCAAGGGCCAGGCCACCGCACACGTGCCGAAATCCGCCATGTATTGATACTGCTTGAGCCGATCAATCGTGCGTTGAATCATCTCCGGATCGCGCACGAACGCCGGGCCGTGGCTGGGCAATAAATATTCCGCATCGTCGTCGCGAATGCGTTCCAAAGAACGAATGAAATCAGGGATACTCGAGCCGTGATGCGCGTCAATCACACCGACACAGCCATCGGCAAAAATGTTATCGCCACTGAACAGCAGCGCTCCCATTTTGAGCGCGATCTGCCCCGGCGTGTGCCCCGGAGTGTGCCACACCGTCAGACGCAACTCTCCGACTTCAATAACATCCCCTTCATTGATGGCCAAATCCACGGGACAGGGCGGCATATCCAGATGAATGTTTTGCGCTTTGATCTGAGCGAACGTCAACTCGGGGTCGCCCGTCTGCAATGCAGGTACACTGGCCGGATGCGCCGCTACTTTGGTACGAAATAGTGCCCGTGCCCGCGCCAACCCCTGAGCGTGATCTGCATCGGCATGGCTAGCAATGATCATTTTGCACCCAGATAGGCTGTAACCCATCTGCAACAATAAATCCGCCACTTCCTCTACGGTGTCTAGATATCCGATGTCGAACAACACATACTCTTTACCGCCATCTATGAGATAAATATTCGGCCCCAGTCGACGACCTGCCTGATAATTGAGCTCCAAGACACGATACTCGGGGAAGAGATACTTACGCCGATTCATGGTAATAAGCATTATTGTTAGCGATAAGTATCTTGTCAATCACGTACCTCGATAGAGCCGATGCTCAAGGATGTAACATTCGACGGCGCGTGGGACGAGGTAACGAATCGAGCGACCTTGCCGAACTCGTTGGCGAATGTCCGTGCTGGAAATTTCGATCATCGGCGCTGCCACCAGTTGGGCACGATACTGCCGCACCAAATCTTCCGCTACCGGGTAACCCGGACGAGCCACTACTAAAAGTTGGGCCAACTGGGCAATCACCTCGGGCTGATACCAACTTGGAAACTCTACCACGCTGTCGCCGCCCAGCAGTAAAAACCATTCTTCCCCGGGATGTTGTTGGTGCAAGTGGCGCAAGGTCTGAACGGTGTAATTCGGGGTAGGCAGCCGTCTTTCCACGTCGCTGACGACGAAAGCGTCGTGTCCTGCCACAGCCATGCGGAGCATCTGATACCGATGCTCAAAGTGTGTGAGGTTGAGGTCGAGCTTATGGGGCGGCTGGCACGCAGGCACAAACCATACTTGATGCAGTTGGGCCTGCTCCCGCGCTTGCTCTGCGATGATTAGGTGCCCCAGATGGACGGGGTCGAACGTGCCGCCGAATATGCCGATCCGCATCGCATCCACTCTCCTGGTTCAGACCTCAAATCTCGCCTCGCACGACCTGCTCACCGAGAATCGTGTAACGAATCCGCAGCCGATCTTCACCTACGTCGAAAAGCACGAAATCGGCCCGTGCCCCTGGCTGAAGAAAATCGTCCGTCGCCTGGCTCAATAACCGTCGCGGCTGGAGGCTGGCTAACTCGACTGCTTGTGCCAGTGCTAGGTCAGTATCCCGCCAGGCCCGCGCTACTCCGGTATCGAGAAAACAGGCTGCTCCAGCCAGCAATCGCTGCCCTCGCTCATCCACCGTCTCCGTGCGCCCGTTCTCATGTAAGGTAACCCTTTTGCCCCACAACGAATACTCACCCGCCGGCAGACCCGCCAACGGACTGGCATCGCTAATGAGCAAACAGCGACTTGGCGTCTTACACCGTACGATACATTTGATGACGCTCCCCGGCAAATGATGGCCATCGCAAATGATGCTGGCCCAGAGCGCATCCTCGGCTAATTGGTCCCACAAATAGTTGGGATGACGAGGCAGGAAGAGATCGCAGCCGTTCCCTAAATGAGTGCACAAGCGCGCTCCCGCACGCACGGCTGACTTGATCTGATCACTTCCGGCATTGTGATGACCCAACGCCACCACGACTCCCCGCTCGCTCAGCCGTGCGATGAACTGTATGGCCTGCGGCCAAGTGGGCGCCAGCGTTACCACGCGAATTCGCCCCTGCGCTGCTTCCTGCCATCGGCTAAACTCTTCCCAATCCGGCGGACGCACGTGTTCCGCAGGATGAGCGCCTCGTGGTCCTGGGTCGGGGCAGATATACGGCCCCTCCAGATGGAAGCCGAGTACCATTTCCCGCACCAAGGCATCATCGTCTATCGCACGGGTCAACGCACGCAACGCGAAACTTATGGTCTCCGCATCACTGGTAATCACCGTCGGACAAAAGTGCGTCGTACCATGCCGCAGACATGCTTCACAGACTGCTCGCACGGCATCTGGCGTTAGTTCACGGGACGTAAAGTTGTGTCCCAGTGCCCCGTTGACCTGAATGTCCCAGAAACCAGGGGCCAAATACTCCGCCTCCAGCACGTTGTGGCGACCCTTCTCGAAAGTCGCTCCTTGCTCCTGCGCTGGGGTTGCAGCCGAACGCACGGCCTGCACGTGACCGTCGCGCAGAAGCACTTCGACCAATCCCGATGTATCAAAGCGCCGCGCTCGGAGTATCCACTCAGCCACTGCGTCCTTCCTCACTGCTCGGCCATCCCCGGGAGAACCGAACTATTGTAACTACCTCAACGCATTGTCGATAGCTAGCCGACTGCGGTGCCAATGCGTTGTCGCAAGCAGCAACCTCCGATGCTTCTATAGCTCTCTATCGCGATGCCGACTCAGAGCACGATCTGGCGAGCGCACGGCACCCCTAGGCAAAAGCGCTGGGCACCGCATTTTCTTAAAACCGCTGGTTTTGCCCGCGGAGAGGGCGTGCGCTCTGCGGTTGTCTTTTTCGCAAGCTATTATTTGGCAAGCACTTACGAAATTTTCTATCATGCAGGGCGGGGGCGCCGGCCATTTTCAAAATTTTGCGGGTGACCCCCACGGCAAAATCGCGATCTCCAGGTGGTCGTGACAGGCCGTTTGCCTCTGCCCTATTGGCGACCTTAGATAGAGCATTATCGACCTAGTAATACTTGATCGCCGACCCGAATTACCCCACTTTTCGGAGTACATTAGTGAGATGATCCACTCATCAGTGCATGCCTCGCCCGCGTAAAATTAACACTTTTCCCCTCGTACAAATCACACAAAAGCTCGCGCCCGCCCAGTTGGACCTGACGCCGATGGCGAACACGTATAACTTCTGAATTCCCCCTGCGACTGTCTATGTGAATCTGCGCTAATCTGCGGTTTCAAAACTCGATGGCACGTCGGCAAGTGGTTTTGTCGTTCGATTTCACGTCCCTAAGCAGTTTCCATGTTCGGTCTCACCTAGACAAGCGGTGATAGCGATTGGCGACCAAGTTAGCACGAAGGCCGGGGGCGTCGTATCTAAATAATGTAGGAACGTTATGCTCCCGTAGTCTGGCCGGATGATGCTTTGGTAGCGTGGCCCCGTTGTATTTCCGCGGCGAGGTAGCGTTGTGTTTCCGTCGCGGGACGGTGGGTGCATTATTGGAGCATGAAAGCTAAGCTTTGTACTTTCGTGGCGAGGCGGGTCAGGATAGCGTGCAAGGCTGGCAAGGGGATAACCAAATGGGGTTTACTCCCATTCGATGGTGGCGGGAGGTTTGCTACTTATGTCGTACACTACGCGGTTGATGCCTTTGACTTCGTTGATAATTCGCGTAGCTACGTGGGCCAGGAACTCGTACGGTAATCGGGCCCAATCGGCAGTCATGAAATCTTCGGTGACCACGGCCCGCAGGGCGATGACGTTTTCGTAGGTGCGGTAGTCGCCCATGACCCCGACGGTTTGCACAGGCAGCAAGACCGCAAACGCCTGGGCGACTTGACGGTACAGTCCCGCTTTCTTGAGTTCTTCGAGGAAAATGTGGTCAGCTTCGCGGAGGATGGCCAGGCGTTCTGGAGTAACCGCGCCGAGGCAGCGCACGGCCAAGCCGGGTCCTGGGAAGGGGTGTCGCCAGACGATTCGCTCGGGCAGCCCCAGCTGTAGTCCCAGCTGCCGTACTTCGTCCTTGAACAAATCGCGCAGCGGCTCAATCAGTTCAAATCCCAGGTCGGCAGGCAGACCGCCAACATTGTGGTGCGTTTTGATGGTAGCCGTCGGGCCGTTGCGTGCCCCGCCACTCTCGATGACGTCGGGATATAACGTGCCCTGGGCGAGAAACTTGGCCCCGGGAATCTTCCGAGCCTCCTCGCGAAACACGTCAATGAATACATGTCCGATGATGCGGCGTTTTTCCTGGGGGTCGGTAACCCCTTGCAAGGCCTGGAGGAACCGTGCTTGCGCATCTACGACGTGAAGGTCGGCTTGGAACGATTGGCCGAATGTCTCTCGAACTGCTTCCACTTCACCTTTGCGGAGTAGCCCGTTATCTACGAAGATGCAGGCGACCTGGGAACCTACGGCCTTGAGCAACAGTGCGGCCGTGACCGAGGAATCCACGCCGCCTGAAAGACCACAGATCACGCGATGAGGTCCGATCCGTTGGCGCAACTGCGCGACGGTACGTTCAATAAACGACTCCATGCGCCACGTGCCTCGGCACCCGCCGATGCGGTACAGGAAGTTGCGAATCAGGAGCGAACCGTACTCCGTGTGGCTGACCTCGGGATGAAATTGAAGGCCATAAATTGGGCGGTCGCGATGGCGTACCGCGGCGATGGGGCAATTGGGCGTACTGGCTAACGGAACAAATTCGTCGCTCACTTCGACCACCTGGTCGCCGTGGCTCATCCAAACGGTACTTTGCCGCGGCCAACCGTCGAAAATCGGATCGGATTGGAGAAGGGTCAGGGGCGTTCGGCCGAATTCGCGCACCGTTCCGCGAACCACTTTGCCGCCCAGGGCTTGACAGATCAGCTGCATTCCGTAGCAAATGCCTAGTACAGGCACGCCCCAGTCGAAAAGTTCAGTGGGTACTTGCGGAGCGCCTTGTTCGTAAACGCTGGCCGGGCCGCCAGATAGGATGATAGCCACCGGTCGGATCGCCGCCAGCTGGTCCAAGGGCGTGTCATAACGGAGGATTTGGGAGAAAACCTGCTGTTCGCGCACACGCCGAGCGATCAGCTGCACGTATTGCGAGCCGAAGTCTAGAACAATCGCTCGTTCCCAATCATTGTCACTCATATAGACTATTTTAGCCACGAGATATCCCGCGACTGAAGGGCCAGAGTGGAAGTTTTTACCGGATAAGTCGTTAGGGATTTACCGCGAACATGGGCCGCCAGCGGACTAACTAACCGCGAGAGATCTTGTCACGACAACTGAACTTTTGTACAATTTACAACTACCTGGGAAATCCTACAGTCGATCGCATTAGAACACCGGCATAGGTTCATCCTTGGACCGGGCGATAATTGTCCGCGAGAAAATTCATAAAGTATTCCATTCCAATAACTTAGGATTCCAATTTTCTTTCGATTTTGCATTCGATAATTTGGCGCTGAATTTGCTCAGTTGTTCCCAGACTTGCTAGGCAGGGAGACGCAGCGCAATATTTACCCTGATTAGCCGTCTTTTTTAAGGGGCCCGATGTAAGCTTTTGAGAGAGGATATGCTAAAAACCACCGAGGGCGAAACTTTTTTCCGCGCGAACCGTCACATTATTTTGCCGATTGCGGTACAATATTTGCTCTAAACATTTTGGAGAACAATTATTGATTATAGGGCGTATTACTAGTGCATACTGGGACAATTTCTCAGTAGCAAATTGCCAAAGCGACAAGGGAGTAGAAAACTTTCTTGGAGATCCCACTGAGGACTAGCGGCGGGGCGTCAGGAAACGGGGGAGAGGATCTAGCCGTGCCGGTTCGTCCTCGGCACGCCCAAAACCCCAGGCAGTAAGCGGGACGGATTCGGCCGGCAGCATGGCCGCGCCCTAGGAAGGGGGAAAGCGGCAAAGGAGTAGCAATGAGGGAGAAGTTTCGTAATCAGTTGATGCAGGAGCTTTTTGATCAGACGGTGCGCTATGCCCCGGTGGAGCGCAAGCTCGAACAACTCAGTCGAGCGGAGCGGCTCCTTACCGAAATTGAGCATGAGCGCACCTATCCCTACCAGTATGTCTGTTACCGCCTGACAGGTTTTCGTCCCGACACTCACGCTGAGGACATGATTGCGGGCGAAGACCTGGAGCATGATTTGTCGCTGTTTATCGCCTTACTGTCGGAGAGTGTACCTCCAATCCCGATAGAACAAATGCCGGAACCTGTACTCAACTTAGATCAGGTGAGGAAACGATTACGTGTCTCGGCGCGCACGCTGAGCCAGTTACGTCAGCATGGTCTGGTGTCCCGTAAGGTGCTGGCGGGCGGGCGGAAGCGAGTGGTAGTGCGGCAGTCGGTGCTGGAGCACTACCTCCAGCAGCACGGCAAGCCGACGCCCGATACCCTTCATGTGGGTCAGATCGAACCTGCCGAGCGGGAACGAATTCTGCGCTGGGCACGCCGCATGGCTCAAGTGGCACCCGACCGACCTGACGAGATTTTCCGACGTCTGGCGCGGCGTTTCGGTCGGCGCGTGCAAACTATTCGCGCGGTAATTCGTGCCCACGATAAGGCGCACCCTGACCAGGCCATCTTCCCGGGCCTTCACGGTCCCCTCGATGAGCACGCTAAGCGGGCCATCTACACCTCGTTTACTCAGGGCATTTCGATTGACCGGCTGGCCAAAGTATACCATCGCGGACGCTCGACCATCCAACGTGTGCTCAATGAGCAGCGTGCCCGCGCTTTACTGGCCAAGCCCATTGATTACATCTATAGCCCCGAGTTTGATGATCCGAAAAAGGAGGCGGAGATCCTGGCTCCGATGCCTAGGGCCGAAGAATACGAGCGCCAGGCTGCCGCCATGCGGCGGAATGTGCCGCGCAATCTTGTCCCCGAATTGGCTTCGCTCTATCAATTGCCCTTACTCGATCCAGAGCAGGAACGCCATCTGTTCCGCCAAATGAACTACCTTAAGTACAAGGCCGCTCGCCTGGCCGAGCGGATCGACCCTGCCAAGGCTAAGACGGCCGACTTAGACCGTCTCGAAGAACTGCTCCAGCGCGCCCAGAAAGTTCGGGAGCTGCTCATTGCGGCCAATATGCGCTTGGTTGCCTCCATCACCAAGAGCTACGCCGAACGCCTGGGCCACAGCGGCGCCTTTTTCGACCTGTATGGTGATGGCAATATGTCGCTGATTCGCGCGGTGGACAAATTCGATTACATGCGCGGCAATAAGTTCAGCACCTACGCTACTTGGGCCATTCGCAAGAATTTCACCCGCAGTATCCCGGCGGAGCAGGTCCACCGCGATCGGTTCATCACGGGCCTGGACGAGATGTTCGAATCGGCTGAGGATACACGCAGTGACGAATTTACGCAACTGAATCGGGTCAACTTTGTGCGTGAGCGAGTGGCAGAATTGCTCAATCGGCTCGATGAACGCGAGCGGCGCATTATCCAACTGCGCATTGGTTTGGGAGAAAACAAGGGGATGACCCTGGAAGAGGTCGGCCGAGAACTGGGCATTACCAAGGAACGAGTGCGTCAGCTCGAAAGCCGCGGTATGGCCAAGCTTCGCGCTATGCTGCAAAAGGAAGCAGAGGATCTGGACGTCTAGTTCCGCACGTTAGTCACCTGCGCCATTTGCGGAATTGCTTGTCTTGTGATGATCACGGGTGGGGCAAATGCGCCCGCCCTTTTTTATTTTCTACCGGTTTGTTAGGCCCGTCCTTGGGAACCCTTTTAGCTGTGCGTAACTTCGCATTGTTGGCAATTTCAGATCGGGCGTATATCCTAGGCGTACACCCCTGCAAAGGCACGGTAATCGAAAAAATCACAGCGGGCCGACCGCGGACAATAACTTAGTAGTGTACCAAATTTCCAAGCCGGCACCTTGGCCCGTGCTCAGGAGACATACATGCGCCCTGACCGTTGCTTGTTTAGCGCCATGCGCGGAAGTGTCCGGCGAATCGGGCCTGATGATCATAGTTGTGCCAGCCACACCCCTCGAGCCCCGGCGCGAGCGAAGACGTCACCCTACGCTGTACGCTGGCCTCGTCGCCCTTTACTCCTCTTATGCTTTACGGGCCTAGTCGCTCTGACGATGATGCTGCCCCTCGGCCGCATCGGGAAGATGCCCGCGCAGGCCCAGGAGAAATCGCCGCAAAAAGGAAAGCAGCAAATTACACTCAATGGCCACGCGTTTACTCTTCCTGAGGGATTCACCATCGAGTTGGTCGCGGGTCCGCCTTTGACGCTGCGACCGATCACTATCGCCTTGGATGAGGCCGGACGGCTTTACGTCGCCGAGTCATCCGGTTCCAACGAACGCGTCACCGAACAGGTCAAGACGAGGCCGCACAGTATCCTGCGGTTGGAAGATAGCGATGGCGATGGCCGCTACGATCGCCGCACCGTCTTTGCCGACAAAATGATGTTCCCCGAAGGAACCATGTGGCTGGACGGTTCGCTTTATGTGGCGGCGCCGCCAATCATTTGGCGTCTGACCGACACGGACGGGGATGGCGTGGCTGATCGTCGGGAGGAATGGCTCCATCGGCAGACGCTGACCGGTTGTGCTAACGACCTGCATGGGCCTTACCTGGGACGCGATGGCTGGATTTACTGGTGTAAAGGCGCCTGGGCCGAGCAACCTTATTACGATGCGCGCGGTCGGCCCCAAAAGAGCCGCGCGGCCCATATCTTCCGCACACCGCCCGACCGGTTACTGCATGCCTTTCCGCAGGTGCCGGATCGCTTCGTCGAGGCTGTGCTCACCGGAGGGATGGATAATCCCGTGGACGTAGCCTTTAGCCCGGAAGGCGAACGGTTCATGACCAGCACCTTCCTGGTGCATCCCCAAGCGGGCCTGCGCGACGGACTGGTGCACGCGGTTTATGGCGGAGTTTACGGCAAGGAACACGAGCCGATTTACGCCCATCCGTGGACCGCCCCGACGGTCATGCCCGTGCTCGTCCAGCTGGGTGCGTCGGCCAGCTGCGGCCTGACCTGTTACGATTCCGAGGTCTTCGGTCCGGAATACCGCGGTAATTTATTCGCCTGCCATTTCAATCTGCGCAAAGTGACTCGCCATGTTTTGCTTCCTCGCGGCGCCACGTTCACCACCCGCGATGAAGATTTTCTGGTTTCCGACCAGATTGACTTCCATCCGACCGACGTGCTCGAGGACGCCGATGGCAGCCTACTAGTAGTGGATACTGGAGGTTGGTATAAGCTTTGTTGTCCCACGTCGCAGCTCCCCAAACCTGACGTTCTTGGGGCAATATACCGCATTCGCCGTGTTGGTGCGCGTGTGCCTGAGGATCCACGGGGTCAGCGCATCGCCTGGGCGCAAGTCTCCGTTGAGCAACTCGCCCAGTTGCTGGATGATCCGCGTCCTGCGGTGCGCCAACGGGCTACCGAATGGCTGGCCAAGTCGGGCGAAGCGGCGGTTCCCGCATTGCGGCAAGTGTTAGCATCGAGCCGTTCGCCGCGGCAACGCTTGCACGCCGTCTGGACGCTATGTCAGATAGCTGGCCCTGCAGCGCGCCAGGCTGTGCGCCAAGCGCTGTTGGACAGCGATGAATCCGTCCGCCATGCCGCACTGCATAGCGTCGGTTTGTGGCGCGACCCCGAAGCTGTGGATGAATTGGCCCGTATCGTTACTCAAGCTAGTCCTGCGCTGCGTCGGGCCGCGGCCGAGGCGTTAGGACGTATCGGTGACTCGCGGGCTGTCCCAGCGCTACTGCGCGCTCTTGCCGATGCCTCGGATCGCGTGTTGCAACATTCGCTGACCTATGCCCTCATCGAAATCGGCGATGCCTCGGCGATTCGCGCCGGCTTATCCAGCGGGCACAGCACGGTTGTGCGCCAGACCTTGATAGCGTTGGAATTCATCCGCGGCAGCAGTGCCCCCATCGAGGCGGTGCTGGCAGCTCTGAGTTCCTCCGATGTCGAGTTGCGCGAAGCAGCCTGGTGGCTAGCCGCTCGTCATCCCGAATGGGGCGACCGCCTCCTTTCGCACATCACCCAACAACTGCGTCAGGCGTCCACGCCCCGCCAATATGAGGATTGGCGCACCCTGCTGGTACGTTTGAGCCGAAACCAGGCCGTGCAGCGTCTCTTGGCCCAACTGGTGACTGACACCTCGTTGTCCGTCGCTACTCGCCAAACCTTGGCCCAGGCTATGGCCCAAAGTGGTCTCCGCGAGGCACCGAGTGCGTGGACGAAAGTCTGGCTTCAGATGCTCCAGGACGACAACTGCCGACCGCTTTGGCCGGACGTGTTACACGCCTTGCGTCAAGTGCCGCCGAGCAAAACCGACCTGGCTGCGGTGAGCCAGGCATTAGCCGCCTGGGCCGACCGTAAGTCCTTGGATGCTGAGTTACGGTTACGCGCCCTGGCCGCCCTGCCGAGCAAGATGCCGCTGCCGGATCATGCCTGGTCCCTGGCTGTGGCACACCTGCGAAGCGATCGGCCCGTAACCGTGCGTGCCCTTGCCGTCGAGGCTGTCCTGCGGAGCCAGCCGAATGCTGAACAACTGAAACAACTTGCCGAGCATCTCCCGCGGTGCTCGCCCCTCGAAGCCGACCGACTCCTCGAAGCGTTTGCGACCAACACGAACGAGGCCGTGGCCCATCGGCTTCTGGAAGCATTGGAACAAGCCGAGAATCGGGCCAGCCTGCGACCAAGTTCCATCCGCCGCGCTTTCGCGAAGTGTAGCCCGGAAACTCAGCGTCGTGCTGAGCAACTCCTTGCCCGACTCGATGCCAGTGCCGCACACCAGAAGGAGAAGCTAGACAAGTTGCTGGCAGCGCTCAAACCCGGCGATGTGCGCCGCGGTCAGCAGGTCTTTCACAGTGCCAAGGCCGCTTGTAGTAGCTGCCACGCCATCGGCTACCTCGGCGGACGCATTGGCCCTGATCTCACCCGGATCGGGGCTTTGCGAAGTGAACGCGATCTGCTCGAATCCATCGTTTTCCCCAATGCCAGCTTCGTGCAGAGCTACGAACCGATTCTCGTGGCCACCAGAGATGGCCGCGTCTTCAATGGGCTGCTCCGTGAAGACCGTCCTGAAGACATCCTGCTCATTCTCGGCCCCGACCAGCAGGTGCGTATTCCTCGCAGTGAAATCGAAGAAATCCAGCCTAGTAAGGTTTCCCTCATGCCCTCCGGACTCGACCAGCAACTGACCCTTGAGGAACTTGCCGACCTCTTGGCTTTCCTCAAATCGCTCCAATGAGCATCAGGAGCCTACCCATGATGAGCAAGAAGTTAGCCCCCAGCTTGTTGGCCGTGGTCAGCGTACTAAACCTCCTTAGCGCGCGACCAGCCTGGGCAGAATCTCGCCCGAACATCATCATCTTCTTGGCCGACGACCTGGGTTACGGTGACTTGGGCTGCTACGGCCACCCTGTAATCAAAACCCCGCATCTGGATCGCTTCGCCCGGGAAGGTATGCGCTTTACCCAGGCCTACGCCGCCTCTCCCGTCTGTTCCCCGTCGCGTGCCGCCATTCTCACGGGACGTACTCCCTACCGCACCGGTGTATTCACATGGATTCCCGAAGGTTCGTTCATCCACCTGAGCACTAAGGAAATCACTCTGCCCCGCTTACTCCGTGACGCAGGTTACGCCACTTGTCATGTCGGTAAATGGCACCTGAACGGCCAACTTAACTCGCCCAAGCAGCCCCAACCGTCCGACCACGGCTACGACTGGTGGTTCGCCACGCAGAACAACGCTGCACCGAGCCACCGCCAGCCGCACAACTTTGTCCGTAACGGTGAACCTGTTGGCCCACTTCCGGGTTATTCCGGACCGCTGGTCGTCCAGGAAGCGATCACCTGGCTGAAGAAGCATCGCGACCCGAAGAAACCGTTCTTTCTCACCGTATGGACACACGAGCCGCACTTACCCATCGAATCGGCCCCCGAATTTTTGGGACTTTACCCCGACTTGTGGCGTAACGATCCTGACCGTGCCCAGCATCACGCCAATGTGTCGCAGTTAGACCACGCCTTCGGCAACTTGATGTTCACCTTGGACGAGCTGGGCCTGCGCGACCATACCTTGGTAATCTTCACCAGCGATAACGGTCCCGAGGGAGACGGTACCAAAGGACGTACGCGCGGCTCGACCGGCGGACTGCGCGGTCGTAAACGCTCTCTGTATGAAGGCGGCATTCGCGTGCCCTGTCTGATGCGCTGGCCTGGACGGATTCGCCCCGGCACGGTCTGTGACACGCCCATAATCGGCTCCGATTTCTTCCCCACGGTGTTGGCCGCCGTGGGACTGCCGCTTCCTTCCGACCGCGTGTTCGATGGCGTCAATCTCTTGCCGCTCTTTGAAGGCAAAGCGCTGACTCGGTCCATCCCGATGTACTGGCGTTACCATGCCGCGCCGGGGCCGTTCAAGGTGGCCCTGCGTCACGGCGACTGGAAAATCCTCGCCAATCTCGATTTCACCCAATTCGAACTCTACAATCTCCGCGACGATCCTCAGGAAACCACTAACCTGGCGTCGAAGCACCCCGACAAATTGCGGGAATTGCTCGACCAACTTCGCCCTCTGCACCAGGCCATCGAAAAAGAAGGCCCCGATTGGTGGAAAGGCTATAAAGGCAGTTGACCCGCTCGTTAAGCCCGCAAGGAGACGTCGCCATGGGCCGCAATTTCCTGTGCGCCGCTTTGCTGCCTGTCCTTCTCGTGCCCTTGTTCGCCGCAGACTCACCAACCTTCCCGCCGCCCGACCAATTGCCAGCCCGCCCCGAGTATCCCGATCCGCTCGTGATGTTCGATGGCACCAAGATCACGAAGCCCGAAGAATGGTTCAGCAAGCGGGTGCCGGAACTGAAGGCGTTATTCCAATACTACATGTACGGCCAAATTCCGCCGGCGATGCCCGTATCGGCGAAAGAGCTTTATCAGAATCCGCGGGCCTTCGATGGTCGGGCAACGCTTCGCGAAGTGGCCTTGGAAATTGGTTCCCAGGGAGTCCGCCTTACGGTGCACGTGTTGTTGGCCATTCCCAACCAACGCTCCGGTCAAGTGCCCGTGTTCGTCGGCATGAACTTTGGCGGGAACCATACGCTCGTGGACGATCCGAACATTCGTCTGCCCACGGCCTGGATGTATCCGAATCGGCCTGGAGTAGTCAACCATCGTGCCACAGAACAAGGGCGGGGCCGTGAAAAAACCGTCTGGAACCTCGACTTAGCCGTGGCCCGCGGCTACGCCGTAGCGACGTTCTATAACGGCGAGATTCAGCCCGACCATCCCGACGCCCAGGAAGGTCTGCTGCGTCAACTTTTCCGGGATCGTCCCCGCTCGCCCACGGACACCGCCACCATCGCTGCCTGGGCTTGGGGGATTCATCGCGTCGTGGACTACCTGGTCACTGTGCCTGAACTTGACCGCCGACGCATTATTGTCGTCGGCCATTCCCGATTGGGGAAGACGGCCCTGTTAGCCGCGGCCTTCGACGAACGGCTAGCGCTTGTCATCCCCCACCAAGCCGGCTGCGGTGGGACGGCACCCAGCCGCGGCAAAATTGGCGAATCCGTTCAGGCGATCAACGACCGCTTCCCCCATTGGTTCAACGGGCATTTCAAACAATTCAACCGCGCCCCGGAAAAGCTACCGTTTGATCAACACTGCCTGATTGCCCTGTGTGCACCGCGTCCCGTGCTTCTGACTAACGCCGTGGAAGACACCTGGGCCAACCCCGTAGGCCAATTCGAGATGCTCGTCGCTGCCGACCCCGTGTACCGCTTGCTCGGCGTCGAAGGTGTGGGGCAACGAAAGATGCCTCCGGTGGGCCAACTCTTAGCCAGTCGCCTCGGCTATTTCATTCGCCCCGGTAAACATTCCATGACCCGCGAGGACTGGGAAATCTTTCTCGCCTTCGCCGAAAAACACCTGCCAAAAACAGCCGAATGAGATAACGCAAGCCTCCTGATCTCGTGGTCAGCATCCTGGTCCATCGCAACCACCAGAAACATCTCGGGCGAGCGAAACGCCACCGGCGGGAAATCGTTGCTTTACTCAGCTACAGGCGAAACATAATACGCCTGGTTTTTCGCTTCGGTGCCACAAGCGCAGCGCCGCACCATGAGCACCGTGCGCCCTTGATCGCGGTATTCCACGTGATCCATGAAGTGGCGCATCAACAAGATACCCCGCCCGCAAGGTCGTTCTAAGTTCTCCTCTGCTGTGGGATCCGGCACCTGGTCGGGATCGAACCCGTCCCCTTCATCACAGACGCGAATCCATACGCAATCGTCTTGCAGGCCCAGCGCCACGTCCACGAATTTATGCGGCAACAATCGATTGCCATGTTTCATCGCGTTCGCCACCGCTTCTTCTAACGCCAAGCGGATGGCAAACATATCCCGCTCGGAAAAACCTTTCTGCCGGAGCAAGTCCATAATTTGCTGCTGCAGCCCGGGAATTTGGGATAAATCCGACGGTAATCGCCAGGAGATTTGACACAGCGAATGGGCCGCCTCGCTTGACAAGGCTGACATATCAGACTACTCCCCTAGCACTTGCTGCCCTATCCTCAGATAGGATAACTTTAGATCCGTCCCCTGTTAAAAAGATTGTAAGGCTTCCTGCTCGTCGCGGTAAATGTTGAACAGACGTTTCAGACCGGTGATTACAAAAATATCGAAGATTTCCTTGTGGGCAATATTGCACAAAGCCAACCGTCCGCCTGCTTGTTGCACCTTCTTATTGAGCGTGACCAGTTTACCCAGGAAAGCGCTGGTCATGTACTCGACGCGGCTGAAGTCTAAAAGGAGATTTTTGCGTCCATGGTTGTCCACCAGACTGAACAACTGCTCGCCGATCACCTGCACGTTCGCTTCGTCGAGAATTTTGCTATCAGTGAACCGCACAAAAGTGACATCGCCGATGTCTTCGACTTCGAGCCGCCGACGTTTCGGTGCCGCTCCCGCCGACATGTGTTTCTCCTCCCCAGCCGTTGTACTACAATGGAAATTAATCCCATGAGACCTGCTGCCCAATGAGTATGCTACCTTGTGTATCCCCAGCCCCACCCAACCGAGTCGAGTCGCGTCACAGCGCCCCAGACCGCTCCGAAGCGCTCTTTGCCGAGATGTCAAGCCTTCGTTCCCGTGCTATCATCGGTACCCTGGTGTTTATACTAAATGTTTTCCATCGAGCGTCAACGGAGTGACTCGATGGGTGTCTCGGTGCGGTCGGTGGATTTTTCCCTTTCTAAAGCTAAGTCCACGGCTTCAAAAATGCTACGGACAGGAAGAATTTCAGCGCGGCTGAGTAATTCCTGGGGCAGGTCTTTCAATTCAGCAGCGTTCTCGGCTGGGAGGAGGATGAGTTTGCGCCCTGCATCTACGGCGGCGCGCACCTTATGGGCTACGCCATCCACACCGAGCACCTCGCCGTGTAAGCTCACTTCACCCGTCACCGCGACCCCTGGTTTGACCGGTCGGCGGGTCAATGCCGAGATGATACCCAGCACAAAAGCCAGTCCCGCTGATGGTCCTTCGCGCGGTTGGGCAATACGAACCAGGTGTACGATGACCCGCGCCTGGCGAAACTTGCCTGGCTCGATTCCCAACTGTGATAGATTGGCTTTGATCACGTGGTAGGCGGTACGCACCGAGTCCCGCAGCACGTCGCCGTGCAGCCCGGTGATTTCTAAGCCCGCACTGTCACTGGCGTTAGCCGACACCTGCACCACCACTAAGTCTCCGCCATGAATGTTCCCCTTGCTATCCCGCCGTACCGCCAAACCGGTGATCGCCCCGACCACCGCTTCGTGGTTGAGCCGGTCTTCCGTGGGGACGACTTCCTCAGAGCCGCGCAGATCGTGCGCTTGGTGCGCCGTCAGGCCCGGATAGCCGATGAGCCGCGGGCGAAACTCTCCGGGCGCCAAGATGCGGAGTTGCTCATGCACGCGCTGGCGTAATTCCGAGGCCAGCGCGACGACTTCCCTCAGTTCGTCCTCGGTGAAGCGACCATCAGGATAAAGCAGCTTGAGTAATCCGGAGGCGAGGCGTTCCACGGCGACGCGGTCGCGCTGGGTGATACCCGGCGTCCAACCTAGTTGCCGCACATATGGGCGAAAATCCTCTTCCCTCAGTTGTACTAGCATCTCGCCGAAATAATCGGTCACGAAGCCGACACCCTGGGCCAACGACTGCGGCGTCAGTTTAGGAATCTCCCAACCAGGCAGGTAACCGTGAATCCGATCGAGAAACGCGGTATCAATCAATTCCTCGGGCAGCGGTTCAAACAGATGAGCATAACGACTGGAAGGCTTCCCATCACTGACATCCAAGTTGCCACACAGCACGATGCTGGCATCGGAAGTAAAAGATTGATCCCCCCGACTATATTGCCCGCTTTCCATGTAATCTTTGAGCATGGAAATGGTGGTCTCGGATTCCTCGAAGGTGGTGTTGGCGATCTCGTCGAACACGACTACTTTGCGTGTGCCCAAAATGCCCATGCTGCGGCGCGTCAGGTTGTAAAACAGATTCGCCGGCGTACTCCGCCCGCCCGATACGGTAAAGACGCGAGGTGAAAGATTGCGCAGCAGGAACGTCTTGCCTGTCTGTCGCGGTCCCAGTTCGATCAGATTCACGTTGCGCTCCACCAGGGGAATCAGGCGACATAGGAGCAGGAAACGAGTGCGTCGTTCAGGAAACGCCTGGGGATGATAGCCGCAGCTGGTCAGCAACAACTCGATCCATTCGTCCGTGGTGAAATGACGGCGACCTTCCACGTAAGGCCGACGATCATGCACTTGTACCTGGAACGGATAGAAGGCCACTAGGTGATTCGGCGCATCCTGGTCTTGTTCGGGGCGGTATTCAATCGTAGCCGTTCCCCACATGCCTCCCAAAAGCAACCCGGGATGTTCATGGAGCAAATTTTCGGGCACGTTGACTTTGGTATCGCCCAAGGCTTGAACTGTGGCCCAACGTTGGCCATTCCGCAAATTCACCCGCACCTCGATAAAGTCGAGTAACACGATACGTCGTTGCCGCAATAGCTCGTGTTTCAGCCATTCCCGGCGATGGGCCTCGGGAAGGTGGTCGCGCAACTTGTCCTGAATCTTTTTCAGGTCTTCCTGCCACGTTTGGGGCTTAACGTACTTGGCGATGATAAATTCGGTGACATATCGGGGCAAGCGTTGAAACGAGGCTCGCTCTGCCAGCGATTTCAACACTACCCGCTCGCCGTAAACTTGCCGCGCTTTCTCGTCCAAGGGAGTTAGAGGAAACTCGTCATAAAGTGCCATCGTATGCCTCCGCCATCGAAGGACTTCAGCACTTTCCCTTTAATCAACGGCGCTCGGCCCGCAATGGTTACATTCCGAGAATCAGGTCCAAGCCACGATTCTCTCGGCTGATATCTGCTTGAGGGGGTAGAGGCTCGTCGAGATAGCGCTCTGGGTCTTCGACGGCTGCCTGGCGTAAGAGCAGCACCGCCGCCTGGCGGATCTGCACCCGTTTGCGCTCCGCTAAGGCGACGAATTCTGGCCCCTTCACTCTCTCCTTCTCCGGATCATACAGTTGCAAAAAGCTCTCGTATTGTTGCCGAATCTGTTGGGGTGAGACCAAGCCCTGGGAAGATAAGCCTAACAACTGCCGCGCGTGTTCCAAGGTTAGCGGCGTATCTTGGTTTTCGAGCGCGCGACTAGCAGTTTCTGCGCCTCCCGTGGCCAGCTGCGGCTTCCCATCTGGCGGAGCCGACGTTGTTCCCCCGATGTGCGACTCTTCCTCGAAGCGCTCAGGCAGCGGTAGTCGAAGGATCTGCGCTATCCGTTGACACAACTCCCGCTTACGCGGATTCGTAGGCTGGGCAAGGCCCAGTAACTCAAGCCAAGCAGGCCAAGCTGTACGCCACCGTGGGTCGCTCGCAGTTTGCTGCAGCAGAGGCAAAACGTCGTCGAAGCTCAAGCTGGCGTTTTCGTAGGAGGCACATAACAGGCGCACTCGGTTGGCTAAGTTGGTATCCCGGGCGAATTCGCGCTGACAGTAGGATTTAATCCAGTCGCGCTCCTGTGGGTGCAATCGGCCATCGGCTCGCGCTAACAAGTAGAGAATACGAATCTCCAACTCCACTAAGTCCGGAGTGCTCCCGGGCTTGGGTGCCGGGCTAGCGTGCCGCGCATCGGCCGGCCTAATCCTTCCAGGCTCAGACCTGGATGGTTCTTGATTCACGGGCACCGGACGGCGTGTATCTTGAGGTAACGGGCCCCTTTGCTCTTCTTTCGGCACACAGATTCTCCGCTCGCGTTCCACTAGGTAGGATTCAACGTCCAGAAGGGGATGGCTGAGCACCTGGTCTGGCAACGCAGTCGGCTGCCTACGCCACCACCGCTGGGCTAACGCCCAGAAACTCGCCTGACGCGCGTATTGCCGGCGCAGTTTGTTCAACTCTCTCAGCGATTCGGACAAAATCTCGAGCCGGGCCTCGATATGCTCCACTTCCCGTTGGTAATGCGCTTCCTGCAAGGCATACTTACCCCGCAGGTGCTCCGGCAATTCCTCGGGGTGCTGCCAGAAACGCCGCTGCGCTTCGTCGTAGAGCTGCGCGATGGCTGCTTGGACTAAACCCATGCGGCTGCGTAATGCGGCAGGTAACTGGTCGCGTGCTCGGTAAACTGCCGCCAGGTCCTGCAAGCCCGCCTGCCGCAACTGCTCGACTGTTTTCGGTCCAATGCCGGGAAAGCGATCCAGCATCTGTACGTTGCAACCTGCGAGCTGCCACTCTGCCGCCTTGCTGCACAGTTGGGTAATCGTGGCCTGCCAGCGTTGCTTGGCCTGTTCTAATCGCTCCATCTCGGCTTGGCGAAGCGCCTGGAACTGCTTTTGGGCGCGAACGACCCGGCGATGCCACCGGCCCTCCGGCGACCAGGCATAAACGCCATACGCAACCGCCACGAGCACCAAGGTGATGATAAGCAAGGTGACGAACCCCAACATCGGCATCCACTTTACAAGTTGCTTCGCGTGTAGGAAACATCTTCCGTACAAATTGTCGGCCCATGAAAGCTGCTCGTCAAGCGTTGCACGGATTCGCCGTTGCGTCTTCCGTAAGCTCGCGGTATCATGGCGAGGCCAACCTTGCGACCTGGCCCGTGCCAGCCAACCCACTCCATCGGTTCCTGGTCGGCTTAGTACAAACAAGGAGGGAGCTGTGGCAGTACAGGTCGGTGAGATCGCGGCATGGATCCAAGGGCGGGTGATCGGCGACCCGCACCGTGTCATCAAAGCCGCACGCACCTTATCAGACGCGGGCCCGGATGATGTAACTTTCCTGGACAACGAACGCGTTCTCAAGCCCGCCATGCGCCTGCAAGCTGCGGCGATCTTGACCCGACCCGGCCTACTGTCCGCCAACGGCAACGCTAGCAAATTCTCCGCAGATCTGACCAACATCACCATCATCGAAACTGCCGATCCCTTGGCCGCCTTCGTGCAAGTTTACCAACGGCTACACGGACTGCCGCCCGCGCCGCGGCAAGGGATCGATCCGCGTGCTGTGATTCATCCCACGGTGCGTCTGGGTCGAGACGTCGAAATCGGCCCGGGGGCGTTCATCGGCGAAGGTACGGTTCTGGGCGCGCGTTGCCGCATTTATCCCGGCGTGGTCATCGGTCGGTTCTGTACTTTGGGCGACGACGTGACACTCTATCCCAATGTTGTCATTTACGACGGCTGCACCCTGGGCCACCGGGTCACGGTGCATGCTAACTCGGTCATCGGCGCAGACGGTTTCGGTTACCGCCAACAAAACGGCCGACATGAAAAAATTCCCCAACTGGGCGGCGTCGTCATCGAAGACGACGTGGAAATCGGCGCCTGCACGACCATTGACCGCGGCACGTTTCAACCGACTCGCATCGGCGCGGGGACGAAAATAGATAACCTGGTGCAAATCGCCCATAATTGCCGCATCGGTCGCCACAATTTGCTTGTCGGTCAAGTGGGCTTGGCCGGTTCCGTAACCACTGGGGACTACGTCGTCCTCGCCGGGCAAGTGGCAGTGCGCGACCACTGCACCATCGGCGACGGCGTCGTCGCAGGAGCGCGAGCCGGCATCATCGAAGACATCCCCGCAGGCCAACGTGTGCTCGGCGAACCTGCGATGCCCGAGCGAGAATATAAGCGGCTGGTATTGTTGTTCATGAAACTACCCGAAATGCGACAACAACTCGAACAGATTCGCAAACATCTGGGCCTGGCATGAACGCTCCGTCGCCCGCACCTGGTTCTGCTAGTACTGCTCCGGCCCTGCCTAGGCACCTGGCTGACCCTCAGGAACCGATTGGTCTGTTAGCTGGAGCAGGCCGCCTGCCCGTGCTCATCGCCGCGTCCCTGCAGCAACGCGGTCATCGGGTGGTTTGTGTCGCCATCCGCGATGAAGCCGACCCCGACCTGGAGCGGTACTGCGGGCAATTCCACTGGACGGGCCTGACAAAGCTCGGCCACATGATTCGCTGCTTTCAACGGGCCGGAGTCCGCCGCATTATTCTGGCGGGTAAAGTTCACAAAGCGAAAATGTTCACGCCCTGGCGCGCCTGGCGCTTCTTGCCCGATTGGCGTGGCATCACGTTCTGGCTCTTCCGTCGGGACAAACGCGATCACCGCGACGACGCTCTCACCTTGCAAATCTTGCGCGAATTCGAGAGGGAAGGGATGACCTTCGAACCAGCGGTAACCTGGTGCCCCGAATTGTTGGCCCCGCGCGGCGTGCTCACGCGACGTCGCCCTAACGCCGAGCAGTGGGCCGACATCCGCTTCGGTTGGCGCCTGGCGCGCGAAATCGGTCGGCTCGACATCGGCCAAAGCATCCTCGTCAAGGAGCGCGCCGTCTTGGCCGTCGAAGCCCTCGAAGGCACGGACCGCGCCATCGCTCGCGCCGGCGAACTGTGTCGTGCCGGAGGATTCACCTTAGTCAAGGTTGCCAAACCGCAGCAAGACCTCCGGTTTGATCTGCCCACGGTTGGCCCCAACACCATCCAAGCCATGCACCAAGCGGGCGGCACGGTGATCGCCATCGAAGCCGACAAAACCATCCTCGTGGATCGCGTCGCGACCGTCGCCTTGGCCAATCGCTTCGGTCTGATACTCGTTGCCCTAACCGACGACGACCTCCTCAACTCCGGGAGCAACCGCTAACTATCGGGCGGACACTCCGCGGCGATCTGCCGATAGATTTCCAGCGCCCGATCGAAGGCCCGACGTGCTTCGTCTCGCTCCGCCGGCGCGATCATTGGGTGCCGCGCTCGCCACAACTGTTCAATACATTCCATACACCACAGCGCACTCTTGCGCGAAGCCCGAATCGGCCGGCCTGCCACCAACACCTCGACCGGATTGGTGTGCAATTGCGGAAAGCTTCGCAGCGCGACCCAACTGCTCCGCGCCATCGGCAGGCGAAACTCTAGATCGTGAATTTTATCGTCAGCGGGCACCTCCGCACGAGCCACCGCTTGACCATTCACGACAATCTCTACCAGCCGCTTCTCCGCAGCCAGAATCGCCCCGCCTTTGGCCGTGCCCAACGGTAACTCCCGTGCAAAGGCCACCCGTGCCTGCACCCACACCTCGCCCGGCTGAGCCAATTCGACCCGCTCCCCCATCATCTTGCCGTTCACCGTGAAACGCACCGCGTGGGCGTAACCATCCGAGACGTAAGACCGGCCCTGGCGCAGACCCTCGCACCACGCCGTGAAATCAATCCGCTCCACCTGGCCCAGATAAACGTAAACTCGGCCCTCGCCCACGCGACTGCCACTGATGCATGGAAAATCAGTCTCGCCGCTTACCTTTAGAGGGAATCCGCAATTCATGAGGTGATACCAACAATTCCACTCCAACACCCGCGCCGTGTCCATCGCGCTGATAAAATCGCACAGCCCCAATGCCGTGGTCACAAAAATTTCCTGCGCGCCGATGCCGTTAAGTTCGGGCACCGCGTAGTGCGGCAAAACCTCATGGAAATCTGCTTCCCCCCGCAGCGTAGCCTCAATCGTCTCCCGCAGGCGCACTAAGGTACGCAGGGCTTCGTCCGCGGTGATCTGTCCGTCCGCGTCGCGATCCATTTTCGCAAACGGCTCCGGTAACAAACCCGCCGCGGCCTCCTGCCGACTGATGGCACCATCCTTGTTCTGATCCAAGCCGGCCAACAACCGCTTCGCCGCATTTTCGGGTTGAATCTGCAACCCGTTAGCCGAGTGCGCATAACCCGTCACCGCGCCCTGTGCCTTAGCCCAACGCAGCACAGGCGTGGTATAAGTTGGCCAACCCTTCTCCTTAGTGCCCTCCGAACCTGGATAGGTCTGATCCCGCAAATTCAGCAGACATACGTGCCCCAACGCCTGGGAGCCAAAGCCACTGACCTCGATATCGTATTTGAGCACGGTGAATGGCTCGCTAATCTTGTGTGGGCGTGGCTCGAAAAACTGCCGCTGAAACTCGAAGCACGGCCCCCAGGTCAGCACGCAGCCGACATTTAGACCTTCGCCCTTAACATGCAGGAACATGTCCTCGGCAAACACGCCCTCTGTCGGATTCGTGTAATGGGCACAGCCCGCGGCATGGATATGATGGTCGCCGCAATAGTACCCGTGCTCCATCATGTTGATCCAACGCTCCAGCCGTACCTCCAGTTCCAGTTCGCCCTTTTCAGGTACAACAATCTCCTGCCGACGCAGACGGTACTCCGGACCCCGACAATACTCCATGACCAGGCGCCCTGGGGGCAAATAGACCATGCCCCCGTCGGACCGATAAATCTGCTCCTGGAAAAAGAAATCCGGGGCCAACCGTTTCGCTTGGGGCGGATAGACACGACCGAGACGGTCCTTGAAGGTCAATCGCGCCACCGTCGGCTGACCATCCCAATCCCGCACCCGTAACCGCACGGGAATCGCTGGCCGCACGGTAAACAAAATCGGCACTTCGCCTCGAAACCCCAAATCCTCCGTTCCCTGTCCCACATCAAAGCGTAGCGTAGCCTCGCGTTTGCCCGACTCACTGCTGTGAATCAACCCCAGAACATACTCGACCTTCAACCCGCTCAAACTCGGCGTCATGGGTTGCCGCGTAAACGTTTCCACGTCCAGGAAACGATTCCGGTCGGCCTGAACCTTACCCGCCGCACCCCCGGAAAAAATCGGCCCCGCCTGCGGACTGGTGATCCGCAACGGCTTAGTAACCGTGCTCTCGTTGATCACCTTGATGATCACAGGCACATAGCCGCCTTGCTGCAATATCGCCTCAGCTGGGCCGCGCTTAGCCTTCACCCGCGACTCCGGATTAATGTTCACTTCCACCAACACGTGTGGATCGAGCAACTCCTGAATTCGCCGCGCATCCCGTTTCAAGATCGCCTCTTCCAACGATTTCTTCACCTCTGGGGGCAGGGGGTAACCCAGAAAATCCAAGGCCCTGATAAGGCGCTCCACATTAGCGGCTAAAGGCTGCCCCTCGACTTCCACGATGTCTAAGCGGCTTTGGCCCTGCACCGGCCAATGATTGCCTACCCATACTATCCCCCAAACGACTGCCGCGATGGCGAGCTTACCTGTTCTCCGCATGGCACACTCCTTTTGGGCACCGCGAGTAACATTCGCACTCTGCCTACTAAACTAGCTATGCACCCCCCTGACGTCCAACACTAGTCAAGCATGCACACTAACTATTCCGTTTTTCGGTCGTTTCCGCAATGCTATAAGCGTCTTCCTCGCGACTCTGATAAGCGGTGATAAGCTCCGCCAGGAAACCTATAGACATCATCTGCGCCCCTAACAAGACCGCCGCCACGGAATAGATCAACAGCGGTCGCGTATGTAGCGGAGCAAACGCATAGCCCGCAAATTGGGTTAACACCCATAATACAGTAAGATAAATAATGCCCACCAAACCGAATAAAGCTAACAACATTCCTATGGTACCTAATAAATGCTGGGGCCGACGACCATAGCGGGTCAGAAATTGCACCGTCAGCAAGTCTAAGAACCCCTTGATAAATCGGCTTGCTCCGTACTTCGAGCGGCCATAAGGCCGCGGACGATGAGCGATCGGCAATTCCGTTACGCGAAAACCCCGCGCTGCCGCTAAGACCGTGATAAAACGGTGTAATTCCCCGTAAAGCCGAATCTCACGGAAAACTTCAGCCCGACCTAACTTCAAGCCACAATTATGGTCATGCAAGTGTACACCTGTGAGCTTACTGACTAACCAATTGAAAATCCGGCTCGGAATTACCTTATGCCACGGATCATAACGTACTTTCTTCCAACCGGTAACTAAGTCATACCCTTGCTGCAATTGCTCAAACAGACGGGGGATTTCGGCAGGATCATCTTGTAGATCGGCGTCTAACGTACCAATCCACTCCCCGCGCGCTGCGCGAAACCCGGCCGCTAACGCCGCCGCCTTACCGAAATTCCGCCGCAAACGAATCCCGTGCACCCGAGCATCCTGTTCTGCCAGCCGACGAATGGTCTGCCAGGAACCGTCGCTACTACCGTCATCCACAAATATAAACTCCATCTCCCATTCCTGTTTCGTCGCCACCGCAGCTAATTCCTGGGCTAACGCTTCTAAGCTCGCCTGCTCGTTATAGACCGGAATTACGACCGAGATCACGGAGCCTCTCTCCGCTCACGACTGCCCGATAACCATTGTAGCACATGTGGCGCCAACAGACCCGCAGCCACGACGACTTCGCTTATAAGCCACACCACCCGAACCAGTACGGCCACCAGTGCCGCTTGCGGCGCTCCTACAATCTCAGTTCGTGCCAGCAGGAAAGCTAACACTCCCTCCCGTACTCCAATTCCCCCAGGAAGTAAACTGACAAATCCTAACACCACGGCTGCTGTCCCACTAAGTGTCACCAACCAAAACTGATTCCCGGTCCAGGCCACGGGCGCCACGGCCTCTATCGCAGCTAGATGACTGAGTCCTAATAACATCCAGGTCGCTATGCCTACTAATAATCCGCATAGGAACATATGCAAACTTAGACCCTGCATAGATACCCGGTTATCGCGTACCGTTGGTCGCAGTAACCAGTCGGCCAGGCGATTAAACCCTGCCGGCACGAGCGGCACTAACATGACCCACCCTAAGAGCGCAAAACCGCCGATGGTCGCCCAGAAGAACCAACGAGGTGAATTCCACGATTGCCCTCTAAGTTCGAACAGTTCTCGAGACCAAGCGCCTGCGTCTTCGAATATAGCTAATAAAACGGCCACGAGAAAGCTGCCCGCCGCCATGCAGGTCAGTGTCTCGCAAAACACCGCTAATACCGCTGCGGCCGGATGCACCCGCACCGATTGAAGTAAGGCCGCACGAAGGACTGGTACCAGGGCCTTCCCGGGAACGTATTTACCGAGATGCCCGACAAAATAAGCTCGGAGGATGGCCCCGAATGGGGTCGGCTGCCCTAAGCGATGCAAGCACCAAGTCCAATACCCAAAGCTCGGCAGGAAAGCGACAATATAGATAAGCCCGCTCAGCATGAGCCATTCGATTTCAAGCCGCCAGGCACCTTCGGGGAAACGTGACCACTGACGCATAAACTCCCAGGCGACAAAACCGACCACCAAGCTGGTGATGAGCCACTTCAGGACTAGCTTAGCGTAGCGCACTCATTCAGCTCCGCCACCGTTTAGCGTCGGGAACGATACCGTCCTCGGCGTGGCTTCTTGACTTGGGGCGTGGCCACGGCCTGACCGCGTAGGCGAAAGATCATATCCCGCAACTGAGCGGCCCGTTCAAACTCTAAGTTCTCTGCTGCTTCTAACATTTGCCGATGCAGATCTTCTAGGTATTCCTGGGTCACGTATTCGTCCTCATCACGACCCGCCAGGCGGGTGACTAAACGACGTGCGGCGATTTCCGATTCAATGCCCGCGCGGATGGCCTTGCGAATCGTTTCGGGCGTAATGCCGTGCTCCGCGTTATATTTCAGTTGCAATTCCCGTCGGCGATTCGTTTCCTCAATGGCTCGTCGCATCGAATCAGTGACTTCGTCGGCATAGAGAATCACTTCCGCATTCACATTACGCGCAGCGCGGCCCATGGTCTGAATTAGGGAAGTCTCGCTCCGTAAGAACCCCTCCTTATCGGCGTCCAGGATGGCAACTAGAGATACTTCCGGCAAGTCTAAGCCCTCCCGCAGCAAATTGACGCCGACTAAGACGTCAAACGCCCCTTCGCGCAGTTCCTTCAGAATATGCCAGCGTTCGATGGCATCCAGTTCCGAATGCAAATATTTGCAGCGAATATTAGCATTTTTGAGATAAGCTGCTAAATCCTCGGACATCCGCTTCGTCAAAGTGGTCACTAAGACGCGTTCCTTGCGTTCGACCCGACGATGGATCTCCTTAATTAGATCGGCAATCTGACCGCGGGCAGGCCGTACATGGATCAGGGGGTCAACTAAGCCCGTGGGACGAATGATCTGTTCGACGACCTCCCCGCCGCACTTTTCCAATTCATAAGGTCCGGGTGTGGCAGAGACAAATAGTGCCTGGTGAATCCGTGCTTCCCATTCGTCGAAACGCAGCGGGCGATTATCCAAAGCGCTGGGCAGACGAAAACCATGTTCGACTAAGGTAAGCTTTCGGCTATGGTCGCCGGCAAACATCCCGCGAATTTGGGGAATGGTGACATGAGATTCATCCACAATCAGGAGGAAATCTTTCGGGAAGAAATCAATCAGGGTATAAGGAGGCTCTCCCGGTTTTCGACCACTCAGCCAGCGACTATAGTTTTCAATGCCCGGACAGTGCCCGGTCTCTAATAACATTTCCATATCATACCGCGTGCGCGCTTGCAGCCGTTGTGCTTCTAATAATTTGCCACGCTCCTTAAACCAGCGCACCCGCTCTTCCAGTTCCTGCGCTATGCCTTCCACCGCTTGCCGAATCCGTTCCTCGGGAGTAACGAAATGTTTCGCGGGATAAATATAAACTTCCTGAAGTGGCTTCAGAGTTTCGCCGCTAACGGGATGGATCGCCGAGATATATTCGATTTCGTCGCCGAACATTTCGATCCGCAGGGCATATTCTTCATACGCGGGCCAAATTTCGATAATGTCGCCCCGCACCCGGAACTTGCCGCGACTAAGCGTCGTATCGTTCCGTTCATACTGAATGTCCACCAGCTTGAGAAGAAATTCGTCCCGATCTAACAAGTCCCCCAACCGAAGATAGATCATCATTTGCTTATAATCGGCCGGGGAACCTAGACCGTAAATACAGGACACACTGGCCACAATGATCACGTCTTCGCGGCTCATGAGGGCGCTGGTGGCGGCCAGACGGAGGCGATCGATCTCTTCATTGATCGAGGCATCTTTCTCGATATAGATGTCTCGTTGCGGAATATAGGCCTCAGGCTGGTAATAGTCATAATAACTAATGAAATAATGCACCGCGTTATGGGGGAAAAATTCCTTAAACTCGCTATAGAGTTGCGCGGCTAAGGTTTTGTTATGGGACATTACTAAGGTGGGTTTATTGAGAGCGGCAATGACGTGAGCCATGGTAAACGTTTTGCCACTGCCCGTGACCCCAAGCAAGGTCTGGAACCGTTTCCCTTGACGAAAACCCTCGACGAGCTGGGCGATGGCTTTCGGTTGGTCGCCCGCGGGCTGAAATTCACTGACTAACTGAAAGCGTGCCGCCATGCTTATCAGGCCCTTCGCGAATTACCTCGATTTGAATAGGCTGTAAGGTACCGCGGCCTGTCGAGTGGGACGCACATAATGTCCCAGGCCATTATAAACCATGTGGCTGAACGCAATATAGAAATCTGGTGGCGGTAGAGTCAATTACGTAGCACAAAAACGGGTCAACAAGACGCCGTGGAGATTAATCATGCGGCCCAGTTGGATATTAGGCATGGCGTGGGGACTCAGCCTGTGGGCAAGCATCTGGTGTAGCGAGCCCGTGGTTCGGGATACGGATTGGCCCATGCTAGCACGCGATCCAGGGCGAAGCGGCGCGACCCCGGTGGAGATTCGTCCGCCGATGGTGCGCAAATGGTATCGCCTCTTTGCTGACGAGGGGCTGATGGCCGGGATGCAGCCGGTCATCGCGAATGGCATGGTGTACGTAGGAACCTTGCGGGGAATTCTGCACGCCATTGACGATGCGACCGGCCAGGATCGGTGGACTTATCGCGCTGGCGGGGCGATCCTCCATTCGTTTGCGGTAGCGGGGGATAAGGTGTTTTTTGGGGCAGCCGATGGGAAAATTTATGCCCTGCGCACGCAAGACGGTCGGCTAGTCTGGACGGTCCAGACAGGAGCGGCGGTGTGGAATGCGCCGTTGGTGTATCGGGGCGTAGTATTGGTAGGCAGTCGGGACGGTAAACTGTATGCGGTCGAGGCGGAGTCGGGGCAAGTGCGTTGGACCGCGCAGACTGGGGGCCCGATTTTGGCCAGCCCGGCTCTGGACGTGAAGAACCTGCGCGTGTACGTCGCCAGCGAGGATATGCGAGTTTATGCCGTGGATTGGGCGAGCGGGCGGATCTTATGGCGCAGTCCCAAATTGCCGGGCGCCACTTTTCGCGGCTACCATCCCGTAGTGGCGCCGGACGGTGCGGTGATGGTCACCGTAGCGCCGGTCATGTCCCAGGATTCGATCAGTCCGATTTTGTGGGACATGGTAAAGGAGATTTTCGGCGACATGGCAAGTTGGCGGCACAGCAAGGAGCGCAACGCCCAGTTGCGCGAGCAGAATTTCAAGTTGCTGGCGCAGCCGGGAACTTATCAAAGGCAGTTGGATTATCTTCGGCGACGGCTCAGCCAGGAACCTGCGTACCAGACGTTTTTCGTGCTGGATCCGCAGGACGGTAAGCCGCGGTTCGTGGCGCCGATTGTTTATGCCGAGAGTATGAACGGTACGGGTGCGCCGCCCGTGGTGACCCCAGATGGCAAGGTGATCGTCAAATATCAGGTCTTGCTGCGGAGCCGCTATGAGCATTATTCGCCCTTCCTTAACGTGGGCTACTTGGATACCAAGACAGGGCACATTACGCCCATCATGGATCAGACCCGCACCTACGGTTGGTACGACAGTTTGCTCTTGGTGCACGATGAGCAATCGCAATTGGTGGTGGCGGGGCGGGTGTTGATGAATACCCATCAGGATAACGTCAACGCCATGGACTTGGACACGCTACGGGGTTACGAGGCGCCCTTGGCCACGAATATCCACGAGCCGAAACCAGGCGAGGCCTTGGCGATTTGGGCGCAGATCGTGCGTGGCCAACCGTTGCCGCCGGGCAAGGAGTGGCTGATTCGGGGCACGGCAGTGTACGGCGGCGGCTCGGCGCTGGATGTGCCTGTTTCGATAGCGGGAGATAGTTTTTATTACGTGCCTAGTCATGAGTTGAATGCGAGTTGTGCGGTGATCGCATACCGCCGACTGCGTCCTGGCGAGAAAGCACCTGCGTTGGAGGCCAAGTTGGATAAGCCGACGCCCGCGGAGTTGGAGAAGTTGCGCCAGATGCCCTGGGATTGGGATATCCTGCAATCGCCGCGGATTCGGGAGTTTTTCGACGCCTCGCTCGCCCCGCCGGGCACCCGACGCACGCCCCTGAACGAGAGTGCCGCCGCTGCGGTGGCCAAGATTCCTGATGCCGATTTGGAGCGGTTCATCTGGGAAATCCCACCGCGGCGTTCATCGGCCGAGACGGACGCGGGCGCGGCGCCATTGCGGCAGCGCCTCATGGACGCGGTCGCTGAGTTGATTCAGGACACCTGGCAGCCGCTCATCTTCCCCGCAGGTAAGCATCCGATTGAGGCCTACCGCTTTTTCGCCGAGCCAACGGAGACGCTATACACGTTGGCATTAGCTTACCCGCACTTGCCGACGCGCTGGCAGGAACAGGTGCGGGAGTTCGTCGCTGGTTGGTCGAAACCTGGCGGTCCGCTCGATGGCCCAACGGGACGGGCAACGCTCGACCCACGACAGGGACGTGTCCGCTCAGCCTACGACGTACCTCCTGAGAAGCTGTGGCGCGTAGTGGATGACTTTCACCGCACGCCTTTGGCGCGATTGTATCCGCTATGGTATTGGGCACATGTCACGGGAGATTGGTCGCACGTGAAGCGGCACTGGCCGGATTTACGACGGCTCGTCGAGCAGCCGCCTAACCGTGTGGAGGAGGATTGTCGGAACGGCTACGTGGCGGGACTGATCGCGTATTGTCGCATGGCCCGACATCTGGGCGACGAGGAAGCGGTGAAGCGCGGCGTGGAATTGGCTCGGCGGGCAATGCGCGAACGGTTGGAATTTGAGCTAGCGCACCCGGCTGGGGCAGTGTTCAGCGATGTGCCCGTAGGTCGGCAGGTGGTGGCACGCTGGCGTTACCTGACGCCGGAAGTGGCTCGCTTACTCGCGACCTATGCGGGGGACATTCCCCGTCGGCTCATGGAGCGCTACGTCGATTATCACCGACCGACCTGGTGGCTGGCGTGGAATGTGGAGTTGGCTAATCGCAACGAGAGTCCGTTCAGCTTGCCGACAATGGCCCAGGAAATTTTCACCGCGCGGGCTTGGTTATTAGGGGAGTCGTCACGGCAGTTACAGAGCTACCTAGATATCCCGTGGTGCGCCGCGGATTTATACTACATCCAAAAACTCGTTTTATGTCTCGAAGCCGATTAGCAGCGGCGACGACTGGCTATGTGACTAAATTTATCCTCGAGAACGATCTTAATTCGATGATGATAAGATGATAATTTGCGCGATGACAGTTAATCCTCAGGCTGAGGGCAAGCGGTGGGATGTGAGCTTAGTATCCTGCGAATTATAGGAGGCGTTCCTAATAAGTTTATGGGCGCCGCCGTCACTCGCGCCGCAGCTCCCGGAGCCTGCGAATTACGCTAGGCACACTGTATCACGTTCACGGGAGTAATAACTCTATTACAGGTTACACAGATTAGCGTAGGCGAAGGAAGCAAGAGCGGAATGAATGCTAATAGCTGGGACAGGCGAGGTGGTATATCAGTTGATTTCTAAATATAGTTGCACTGGCGCGACGAGCGTTTTATCAGGCACTCAGACTTTATAAAGAGCCGTTTATGATCCTCGCTAATTTAGCGTTGTCGTGAACCTACAGTGCTGGAAGGATAAGCGGAGAATCGGCTGCAAGGATAAGCGGAGAATTGGTAGTAAACGGCATTATATGGAAGTATTTAGAACATTAGTTATACATTCCCTTCACGCACTTACAAGTTGAATGGCATCAGTTTAGTGTTATGCACTTCTTATGACATTATGAGATGCATTGCCGCGTTGAAATATGGCGAACATAAGCACGCGTATAGATAGATTAGTTGCAGTATCCCTATTAGTTAGCGGTTCGCGGCTGAGATGTTACTAGATTGGATTGCGACGGAATCAGGGGCCCTTGACAATTTGAGCGCGGGCGGGAGAGTCGGGGACATTTTCCAGGATGACGCGAAGGCCGAGGTCACCCCGTTGGCGTTTGTCAATGCGGAAGGTGAGGGTGTGTAGTCCGGGCGATACGGTGATGCGTGTCTGTTCGGCCAGGGGAATTTCCTGACCGTCGAGCCAGAGAGTGAGTCCTTTTGTGGAATTTAAGACAAGCATAAGTTGTCCGGGAGTACCGACGTCGAGGCGAGTTTGTACCAGGCTGAGCGGAGCCGAGCCGAGGTCGCTCAGCGGCAGTTCGCCGGAAACTAGGCTATAAACGGGTGCCCAAGGGATGGCGGGATCGCGACTGAGGCGGAGGATGTCTTCGCCTGTAAGTTGGCTCAGGTCGAGTTGGGGAGCTTGTAAGTGCCGCCAAGTACGGAATACAGCGACGTTGGGAGTGGCGAACGGGCCGGGTTTGCCCAGCTCACTGAGGAAACGGCATAAGTCGAGGAATTCCTGACGTGTCATCTGGTCGACGAGTCCTTGGGGCATAATGGATGGGGCATCAGCCAGCTCTTCGACGGCGCTCATGGGGATGCTGAGAGTTTGTCGGGAGGCGCCGTCGCGGATGACAATTTCTTTCGGGGTTTTGTGGGCTAACACGCCGTGATAGATTTTCCCATCGCGGGTGGCGACTGTCACGCAGGCGTAGCCTTCGCGGACTGCTTTTTGCGGCAAGAGAACGGCCTCGACGATGTAGTCGAGGGGCGAGCTGGTGCCAATCCCTTCCAGGTCGGGGCCAACGTGAGGGCCAGCTCCTGCCAGTGCATGGCACGACTGGCAGCCCAGGTCTTTGCGGCGAAAGACGCGCTCGCCGCGGAAGGGATCGCCTTTGGTTCGCACCTCGTCGAGCAGTTGCCGCAATTCGATTTTGGTTAGTTCCTTGCTGAGCGCGCCTGATCCCGCGAACCGTGCTAAAAGTTCTTGGAGTGGGGCGTGGGGAATGCCCGCGCTATGGAGGAAGCGTAAAGCGAGCTTGGCGGCATCAGGGTGCAGCTGGCGCTGGTGCAGCGATTGTACCAACGTGTCTGCCCCGCCTCGGCGTGTCAGGACTGCCTCTAACGCGGGGGTCAGGTCGTGAGCACCGGGATCTGTAGTGAGCAACTCGGCGAGGGCTTGGGCTGCCTCGGCGGTACGCGTTTCGGCCAGGACAGCGATAGCGGCCAGGCGCAGCCCCAGGTCGTGGCCCGGGCGGCTATACTCTGTCAGCAAGGGGATAATTTGCGGGTCTTGGAGTGCGAGCAAGGCCTGCCAAGCGGCTTGACGGACGTAGAGAGGCGTGCCCTCTTGTCGGGCTAGTCGGCGCAAAGTTTCGACGGAGCTTCGTTGTTGCCAGACCCCTGCGAGGCGAGCCGCGGCGGCTACGACAGGAGGATGCGGGGATTGGAGCAATGCTTCCAGACGCGTGGCGACTTCGCGGGGTTGGGTTGTGCGGCGACGCCAGGTGTCGGCTAAGGCGTCGAGTAGGCGGGCGTGCAGATGGGGGTCGTACGGCCGACCCGCTTGCTGGAAGATGTGAAGCAGTCGTTCGTACTCGAAGACCTCGAACAGTTCATCCGGGTTGCCGCTGGCGGCGATGAGGAGGAGAGTCGGTTCGAGTCGGTCGGCGGGGATTTTGCCTGCTTTGAGCAGGGCCAACAGCGCGCCGACACTTTGGGCCCGCACGGCGGTGAGCGCGGCTTGGATGCGGTGCGGTTTACCGTCGAAGGTAAGCCGACCTGCCTGAAATTCGGGCCACCAATAATCCCGCAGGGCCAAGGCGGTGTGGCGAAAAGCATATTCGAGCGTGCGGTCCATGGGAAAATCAGCGGCGCGTGCGGCGAGCTCCATAGCTCGCGCTTGGGGAATGTAGCTTAGCGCGACCAGTGCTTCCATGCGTACGCGGGGATGGGGGTCGCTGACCAGGGGGGCGAGGCGATCTAAGGCGTCGGGAATTTGTTCGAGCCAGTAGCGGAGCACGATCACGGCGGCCGCGCGGGCTTCCGGCTTAGGCGAACGCAGCACCGCATCCAGCAGTGGCAAGTCCACTACGTCAATGGTCTGGAACGCCCAGAGCGCCTCCAGGCGGTGATGCTCGAAGTTGGGGTCTTTAGGGTCAAGCCGCTGGACGAACCGGCGCAGGCCCTCGGCGATTTTTCGCTGCTGGTCGGGGTCGGCCGCGCGGTCATACAGAAGCCGTCGGGTTATATCGCGGATATAGCCTTCGGGCGATTTGAGCTGCTCGATCAGTTGGTCATTGGGCAAATCGTGGAGGCGGGGGCGTGGTAAAGGTCGGCGACCCTTTTGCGTGATACGCCAGATGCGGCCATTGAGATGGTCGCGCCGGGGATCGCGGAATTCGTATTGCATGTGGCCGATGATTTCCTGGAAGAAGTCGGCGATGTAGATGGCTCCATCAGGACCGATTTTCACATCCACGGGGCGGAAGTAGGGTTCGTCTGAATTGATGAGTAGCGGTTGCAGTTCACGGGTGGCGAAACCTGCGCCGTCGTCGCTGAACTCGTAGAGATTAACGGTCTTATTCTTGAACGCGTTGAGCACCATCAAGCCGCGATATTTTTCGCTGAAATGGGTGCTATAGATAAACTCGTTGCCACAGGCTTTCGGAGCGGCAGTGCCAGGAGTACGTTCGCGGGGTTTACTGGAGACACAGCCGGGGTTGAGATGCCAAATGCCTCCTTGAGGGCCTTCGGTGAGGAAACATTGTCCCCATTGGTCGAAGGCGATGCCCCAGGGATTAGTAGCCGTGCCCACGTTGAAGAAACCGAGCCGCACCTTGCGGGGCTCGAGCTCGAAGGTGCAGCCGTCATCCATGCGGACGATGCCCCAGGGCGTTTCCACTTGCGTGTGCAGGAAGATGCCCGACAACATGAGTAATCGGCCATTCGGGCTCCATCGGAAGGCGCTGATGGCGTGGTGGTTATCTTCGGTGCCGAAACCGCTCAGGAAGATCCGCATTTCGTCAGCGCGAAGGTCGCCGTCGGTATCGCGGAGGAAAAGCAAATCTGGCTGGTTGGCGACATATACCCCACCGTCGCCCAGAGCGAGGCCCGTGGGCACGTAGAGCTTGTCGTAGAAAATCGTGCACTTGTCCGCGACCCCGTCGGCGTCGGTATCTTCAAGCACGCTGATGAAGTCCATGTGGCGCTGTCCCGGAAGAGCTTGCGGGTACATGGGCGAATTGATGACCCACAAGCGGTTCTGACTATCCCAACACATGGCCACAGGATTGACCACCCAGGGCGAACTGGCGAACAGGTTCACCTCGAAGTCAGGATGGACGAGAAAACGTTTGAGTTGCTCGGCCGGGTCGTGGACACGGTTATGCGGATAAAGCCGCTTCAATTCATCCCAGATTTTCTCAGGCGTGATTCCAGGCGTGACTGCCTGAGGTGGGGCGGGCCGAGCCGAAACCGTTCGACTCGGTACGGTCTGCGCCTTGGCCGGAGAAGTGGGCTTCTGCTTCGAGATAACCGACGCATCCTCCAGCAGCAGTCCCGCTGCGCACGTTACAACGACAATCCAGGAAGGCATGACGCGACGCCACATAGGGAGAGCTCCTGATAAAGGCGGGAGGGTCTTAGTCATCATGCTGATTATATGGCCAGGGAGCTAATCGTTACGGGACGATTGACAATGGGCCAGATGATACTCAGACTAATCCGGGTCTTTTTCTGGGCCGAAGTCCGACGTGTGCGCATATCAATCTCCCCATAGCCGAGGAACCGACATGAGCCGAGCCAATGCCTTTGCAGCGGAAATGAAGCCGAAGTCAGCCGCAAACGACCGTGTTGGTGTCCAGTCAGGCCGCTTTCGAGTTAGTTGGTTGTTGGGTGGGATGTTATTTGTTGTGAGCGCGGTATCGGCTAGTTTTGTCGCGTATGTCAGTGCTCAGGCACCTGCGAAGGCAACCGTTGCGAGGGAACTGGTGGGGCACTCAGAGTTGGCTTATCATGTGGCATGGAGTCCTGACGGACGGTTGCTGGCCAGTGCGGGTTTTGATAATAGCGTGCGGCTATGGGACGTCGAATCCGGGCGGGAACTACGCCGATTCCCTGGGCCAACCACTGCACAAACCATCCTAGCCTTACACGTGGCCTTCAGTCCGAATGGACAGTTTCTTGCGGGCGCATTCTCCGACAATCAGGTGCGTGTTTGGGACGTTCCCTTGAACAATGCTATTCGCACTCTGGAAGGGGCTACCGACACGCTGGTGACGCTAGCCATTTCCTCCGATGGCAATCGCTTGGCCGCCGCGGGAAAAGACCGCATCATACGGATCTGGAACCTCGCCGACGGCAAGGTCGTCGCTAACGCTGAAGGACACACGGGCACAATCACGGGACTATCTTTCAGCGGTAACAATCAGCAGTTGGCGAGCGTGGCAGAAGACGGCACCTTGCGAATCTGGAATGTCGCTGATGGAAAAGTGATGAGCGTGATCGGTGCCCATGCAGGTCGGCCGACAGCCGTGGCTTTTCACGTCAACAACCAGGCGGTGTACACGGCCGACAGCGAGGGCGTGATGAAATTGTGGACGTTGCCCATGCCTGCGTCGCGGTTCGTGCCTGCTAACGAAGGCGTTCAGTGGGCCGAGAGTTCGCCCGATGGCAGTCGGATGTTGCTAATCGGCCCGGATCGAGTAACCCGATTGTTCAACGCGGCATCGGGCCAAGTCGAATTTGCGCTGCCTGCTTGGACTCAGCCCGTTCGCGCTGCCGCTTGGAGTCCCAAAGGAACCCATGTCGTGTTCGCCTTGGCGGATCGCAGTTGTCGAGTGCTCGACCTGGCTCAGAAGAAAGAGACTGCTACGGTGGAAAAATTGCCTGCGGATGTCAACGCCTTGGCCGTGTCTCCCGACGGCGGCCAATGGGTGATGGCGCTGGCGGACGGCACCCTGCGCGTCCATCAATGCGCTGATGGGAAAGAGCTGCGCCAATGGCCGGCGCATGCGGGAGGTACCCTCCTGGTGAAATATCTACCCAATGGTCAACTGGTCAGCGCAGGCGCCGACAAACTGATAATCGTTTGGACACCGGAAGGAAAACCCCAGCAGAAGCTCGAAGTCGGTGACAACCCGTTGTCACTGGCGGTCAACCGCGACGGCAACCGCCTGGCCGTCGGGTTAGCGAAAGCGGTGCGGTGGTGGAGCCTACCCGATGGCAAGGAAATGCCGGCCTTACCTCAGGCGGCACCTGTGACAGCTCTACAATTCTCGGGCGACAACACCCGCCTGGCAGTGGGCCGAGCCGATGGCCGCTGCGCTATTTGGGACTTGGTCAGTGCGCGCGAGGCCCAATTCTTCCAACTCGACGGCGCGATCCGGCACCTGGCGTTCACGGGCAACAATCAAACGCTCCTGACCAGTTCGGAAAAGCTCGCATTGGGCGTCCTGGGTCTGGCCAACGTGCGCGTCGTACCCGCCCACAGCCAGGCCATTTCTGACTTCGCCCTGACGCCTAACATCAGCCATGCTCTGACGGCCAGCGCCGACGGCACCGTACGCTTTGTCAACCTGGGCACGGGCGCTCTGGAACGCCAACACGCCACGCCACACGGGAATGTTACTGCCATTGCCGTGGCCCGTAACACCGCCTTCTTCGTTACTGCGGGCACCGACAAGACCATACGCTTCTGGAACTTTGCCGATGGGAAAGAGCTGAAAGCGCTTCCCGTGCCCGCTCCGGCACGAAGCCTAGCCCTCGCACCGAACAATGCGCTTTTGGTCGCAGCCTTGGAAAACGGGCTAGCGCACGTCATCCACAGCGCCTGGCAGCCTGGCCAACCACTGCCCCAACAATTTGGCAACACCGTGCAAGAGTATCAGCAGCCAGGTAGCAACGAAGGAAAAGTCACCTGGCATCCGAGCGACAACGCCATTTGGTTCAGCGTGGCCGGCGATAAGGTCGTGCGGGTCTGGCGCGTCGCCTCGGAATCGCCAGTACGCACATTGACCGGGCACGGCCAAATGGTAGATGCCGTCGCGTTTAGTCCCGATGGCAATCAGCTAGCCACCGTCGGCCATGACGGCACCTTACGGTTTTGGGAGTTAGCCAGTGGCAAGCCGATTCGCACGGTAAATTTGGCCGTGCAGCCGCAACCGCAGCCGGTATACGCTGTGGTTTGGCTCGGCGAAGGTAAACAAGTAGCAGCCACGGGTTTGCCGAGAAAAATCTGGCTCGTGGACGTGCCCAGCGGCAACATAATACGCGAATTGCGGGCTTTCGATGAAAAAGAGTTTCCCCGCGGCCATCGGGACAGTGTCTTCAGTTTGGCCGCATTGCCAGGGGGCTCCCAATTGCTGAGCGCGGGCGCCGACGGACAAATCAAACTGTGGAACCTGACCGATGGTCAGGTGCTTCAGGACTTTGTGGATCCCGAAGTCTCCACGAAACCGAACGCCCCGGGAAAAGCCCACGCTGATTTCGTCAGCAATCTTCGCCTCTCCCCCGATAGCAAGTACCTTCTGAGCGTGGGCAGTAGCGGATGGGTAAAAATCTGGAAATTGGAGAGCCGAGAAGTGGTATATCGCCAGCGATTCGGCGAACCTTGCTATGCGGGAGCCTGGGCGCCCGATGGCAAACGGATTGCCATCACCACGCAACAAGGCAAGATCATCGTCCTGAACATTCCACCGTTACCATGAAGTTGGCCTCGTTCGCCCGAAACTCAGGGCAAGACAGTCATGGCTCGGTCTGCTACAATGCGATCAGCGGGAGTCTTGACTCAGTGGGTATCGCTCTTTTCTGCGAGCCAGCTGCACGGTCACATCGGTGAACCGGTGAGGAGGAGTCATGGCGACGACAGTCCGCGAATTTTCGGTGTTCTTGGAGAACAAGCCCGGGCGCATGGCACAAGTTTGCACGGCCATTTCGCAGCAGAAAGTCAACATCACCGCCCTGGCGGTGGCAGAACGCAAGGAACGCAGCGTGCTCCGACTGGTAACCGAAGACCCGACGAAAACGCGGCAAGTGCTCAAAGACCTGAACTTGCCTTTCGACGAGCATGACGTGCTCTTAGTCGAGATGCGGAACCAGCCTGGAGCAGTAGCCCAAGTCTGCGAAGCTCTGGCCGAGGAACACATCAACATCGAATACGCCTATTGCAGCGCTGGTGCTAAGAACGGCAAGGCGATTGGGATATTTCGGGTGTCTAATCTGCCGAAAGCGGTGAAGGCCCTGGCCGATCATGCGACGCGGCTGAAACGCAAGGCCCACGGCGCCCGCGGTTGGGTCAACGCACCGCGACGAGGGGCTTCAGCACCGGCACCGATAACGGACTAATCCATGTTCCGCGACCGAGAAGACGCAGGTCGGCAACTCGCGGAAGCCCTGCGGCAGCGTTCGTGGCGCGACCCTGTGGTCTTAGCCATTCCCCGGGGCGGGCTGGTCATCGGCGCTGCGTTAGCTCGAATCTTGCCCGCCGAATTAGATGTCGTGCTCTCACGCAAGTTGCCCGCGCCAAGCCAACCCGAACTGGCCATCGGTGCGGTCAGCGAAGACGGCGAGGTGATTCTCAATCGGCTCTTGGTTGAACGCCTGGAGATTGACCCCGACTACATCACCCGAGAAACATCGCGCCAACTGGCCGAGATTCGCCGCCGGCAAAGTCTATATCGCCAAGTGCGCCCCGCGGCAAAACTCACGGGCCGATCGGTAATTGTGACCGACGACGGCATCGCTACGGGTTCGACTATGATTGCCGCATTGCACGCGGCACGCTGGCAACGGCCCGCCCAACTCGTCGTCGCCGTTCCCGTAGGTTCTCCCGACCGTCTGCAAGAAGTGGGACGCCATTGCGACGAAGTGATTTGCCTACTTGCCCCCGAAGATTTTTGGGCCGTCGGACAGTTTTACGAGTACTTCCCCCAGCTCGCCGACGAGGAAGCAATGGCTATTCTAGCGGAGGCTTGGCGTCAATATTGCGACCGAACGCGAGGTCGGCCGACTTCGGAAACAGGGGAACAACACGAACCTGGTTCGTCTTAGCACGCTAAGACAGACGTCGCCCAATCCATTAGGCCGCTGCGGCCTTTTTCGGTTTCACCGCGGCCAAATGCGCCTGCAAACGCGCCAGCACTTTCTTGAGCCGCACGATTTTCACTTCCACCTGCTGCAAACGCCGCAATAATTGCTCACGCCGTTTTTCCTGTTTCGTAGTCATAAATTCTCCTCCCTCGCACGTATAACGCGCACCGTAGCTCCGTGCGCCAAAGTTGAATCTACCTGTAACATCGGCATCTACCCTAATTTCGTTCAACAAACTTCTGCTAGTCGGCGTGGAGGCACGTCAAGCGCAACAACGCTTCACATTGGCTCTGCAAAAAGTCCGCAAGATTAGGTAACGGTTTGTCCTCCGGCCAGGTTTCAGTCAACAAGGCCAGCCACCGCGGAAACGCATACAGTTGCACCAACTCGTCGAAGCGAAGCGGCTCCAGACGCACAGGCCGTCCACGTGTTTGCACCTCTTCCCAAAGCGCTTTGGTCTTGCCCGACAATTGCAAATCGTCTGCCGGCCGCAGCAACACCAACGTGTCCACCACGGGCGGCTCCATGTCCAAAGCGGTAAGTTTGACCTGCAAGTCGCGGAATTTTCCCGGCCCGCGCCCGAGGAATAGTCCGACGCCTACACGCCAAGGCGGACCATCCCGACACACCCAATGCGCCAACGTCAGCACGCCGTAAGTCGGATGTTGGCCATAAGTAAATTCCGGCACCACATGCTGCAACCGCCACGGGCCCACTTTGACACCATGCTCCAGACACGTCTGCATCAACGCCCCCAAGCCGGCCTGCAACTCCCGGGTGGCACCGGTTACAGCCCCTTCCGGTGCCAACCGTTCCCGGGCATCGTCACAAGCCTGATGCCAAAGGCGCTCCAGAATCGCCAACGGCGCTAGCTGTGCCGAAGCGTTCCCGTCGCTCGAGTCGGCAGAACGCTCCCTGGCAGATACATGGGGCGGCGACACTGCCCGTAAGATCGTCACTTCCTTGACCTCAGGGGGAATCGGTTGTGGCGGCGGCACTTCCACATAAGTCACACTCTGGGGAACCACACCCTCCGCTTCCGCGTCGTCACCAGTTTCGCGACCGTACACCAACCGATCAAACAGCCGACGGAATTGCTGCAACATGTCCCTCAGCGTTGGCTCCGTGCGAGCAATGCGCAATACTTGCTCTTCGCTAAATGGGAATATCGGCGCTACCTCGTTGCCAAAAGGTTCTAGCGCGGGCCGCAAACGCACCACCACCACTTTCCGCACCAGATCCGGCGGCGGGGGATCGAGCCGAATCGCCTGTACACTGCCATGACCTGGCAAGTGCAGCGGATGGTTCAACCGATCCTGAATGTAACCGTCCAAGCTGGGGACAAAGCGATTCCACAATCCTCGCTCGGCAAAAATCAGAAAGCAAATGCCGTCCACCTGATGCAGCACCTGCACCAGCCCGGCAAAAAACGACTCGCTCACTCGATGGCCATCTTCCGTGCGCCGCACCAAAAGCAAGTCCTCCAACTGGTCAAAGGCCACCACGACGGGAATCCGCAACGTCAAGCAGATGTCCATTAGTGCACGCAGCAGCGCCAACACGAGTTCCTGCCGACTGGGCTGCACCTGAAAATCTAATTCAGTGAAGCCACTGGTCAGGAAATGCGCCAGTTCGTCCTCCTGACCCAACAAAATGGCACGGGCAAAACCCTGATAAATCCGGCGACGCATCTGGCCCGCCACGCTATGCACTTCGTTCCGAGCCACAAACTCGCAAAGCCGCTCGTAAACCAGCCCCGGTTCCAACTGCACCTGAAGCAAGGCTTGCCGCACAGGCAAGGTGCCCGATCGCGATAGAAGCTGGACCAACCATTGACAGCGCTCCTCGGCCTGCGCTGAGCCGAGTCCCAACCGCCGCGCCCACCGAGTTAAGGCGGTCGCGGGAAACAGCTCCGCACGCCCGGCCGAATCCAAACTTTGCAACCAATTCCGCACCAATCGGCGCGTCAATTCCTCGCCGATATAAACCAGCGGTCGCACGCCCCCCTGCGTGCCCCCGCCTAAGAGAGTGTCGATGATCTGAAACAACACGAATTCGACAAAGTCGCAACCTTTCTGATACGTGCTCGGTGTAACCACCAATTGCCGACCGCGGGATGAGCCATGCTTGATCGAGTGGAGCAAGTGCGTCTTCCCCGCTCCCTTACTGCCCAAAATGGGCAACACCTCGGAATGCCGTGTCGCATCCTGGCGGTAAAGATCAATCGCGGCCAGCACCAGTTCCCGTTCCTGGGCGTACAACTCCGGAACGTGGTACCGAGCGCAAATCTCGTCATCGGGATGACGGGCAAAATAATTGCGAAACGGATTGCCGTGGTGCCGTAAAGCCTCCAACGCCCGCTCGTGAATCGCAGCCGTAGCAGTAAGTGTCATGGCCTGCTCCTTGGCCGATGCGTGGATTCGCGTCCTGCTTTCTGGCTTCCCTAGAAGATTCCACCCGAAAAGAGGTTCACGCCCCTCGCGCTGCGCCAGCCGTTTGGTCGCTCAGGGGATGTCACCAAGGACGGAGGCTCGCGTAATAAACCAGGGCATGACCGATGAGCAAGGCGAATTCGGGTTCGGGTATCTCGTGAATTGGCCCGGCCCATGGATGGAGCAAAATACGCCCCTGAGCGTGTCCCCGTCGCAAACCGTCCTGAAATGCCCCCACGGTCAGATACGGATGCCGCGCCTGCACTTGACGAAACAACTCCGGCAACGGGCAGTCCTCCTGGGGATGTGTGTCTTGCCAGTGTCGCAAACATCGTAGCAACGTATGCTGCCAAACCTCCGCCTGCCAAATGGGGAAGCGCTCAGGTTGCTGCTGTTCGGGAGCCAACACTGCCAGTGCAGTTTCGACGCGCCGCCGCAATTGTTCCAGCTGGCGCTGTACTTGACCGATTTGCTCGGCCCAAGTCTGCCAGTGGCGCTCACACTCCCCGATCTGTCGGCTCAAGGCTTCCAAGACCAGTCGGGCGCATCCCTGTTCCACGAGCCAACGAACGCCTGCCTCGCTGGGCCAATATCGTTCCTGCCCCTTAGCCAGGGCCGTCGCCTCGCCCACAACTTCCAGCCAACCGCGTTGCAGACAAAACTCTGCCGCCTGTTTGCCCACGCGATGGCGCGGAAACAAACCAGGTTGCCGACCGCTCGCGAACAAGGGTAAGCCTTCGCTCGCAGTCAAGCCCCGCCTCAGCGCCACGAGCACCAAAGCCTCGACCTCGGCAGAACGATCCGACGTTTCCGGCTCCGTCAAACGTACACCATTTCGCGCTGCTAAACGCGTGTCGCATTCAATCATGTCGGCTCCTTGGTTTATATGCGCGCGCTCCAATCTCGCTCCTTGGCTCACAGACTTCCTCGGGGCACTTCGCGAGCGCCAGGTGCGCGATTATGCCTTGAGACCCAACTCTTGCAAGACCAACTCCCCAGGGACGGCATCGTTTACGCCCTGGCGCGAGCAACGCCCCATTACTCCGCGGAACACAGTTTCCGGGGCCAAATACGCACTGCTTTGGTACGCTGATTCACTTGACCAATCACGATAGGTCTGCCCGTTGGCGACGGCTTGATGATCAAAGCCCACTCTCCGTCGAGCGTGGCATCCTGGGGATGGAACAAGGATTCACCCCGTGCGGCACGCTGCGCCATTACCTCGATCTTCCCCGGGGTACCAGGCAACGCCGCAGTCGGTACTGCGGGTAACCGCCCGAGCCGACCTACCGAACGTTTTCTCGACTCTTGACCCGAAACGCGAACATTATGAGACTTGAGACGTTTAGGCTTAGACATGGGCGACCTCTTTAGCTAAGGCATTCCAGACTAAGTCTTACTCGCAGCAGTCGATGCTCTTCGAGACGTCATTCTAACGTGATTACTAAGCATTGACTCGACCATTAATCTAAGGATCAACATTCCAGGGGGTGAATTTTGCTAATCTATAGATATCTCAGGCTAAGGACTGCTATGCCGATGCTCGAGGCGTTCTAAGGCATGGCGTAAACCGTATAAGCCTAACGCGGTCGCCGCCGCTAAGATGGCTTGCTCGATTTCTGTCGGCACTATCGGCACCACGCGATTGAAGGCCACGAACGCCGCCAACAATGCCGCTAAATAGGTCTTATATCCGTTCAGCCAAGCCATAGTTTTGCTCCTGATATTAGATATTTCCGCTATTAGAGGGCTCGCGTGCGCCAGACGAGCCAAAGCGCTGCCACGAATAATGCAAGATATAGCCATTTCGACGTGAAGATGGGTTCTAAGCGGCGAGCGGGTTCCTGCCGGAGCCAACGCGCGAACGCGCTAGGCCCTTCGTAGCGGTAACAAATACGGGCTGGACTGGTCCCTTCTTCCCCCGCGGGCTCCTGCACCACAATTGCCAAACCCGTGGCCGCGAATTCCCTATCTTTATCCAGACCTAGGCGGGGCACGATCCAGTGATCGGCAGGATAACTTTGAATGCGGAGCCGTCTTCGCCATTCGACTAACTCGGGCGCCGTCTCCAGGTCGCGCACAATCCGCTGACGCAAGGACGTATCACGACTGACAATGGTCAGATGAGGTAACTGAGAGTCGTCGGGAAGGTTGGGCCTGGCCGACAGGGAAGTGTCTGGTCCCTGGCCGCTGAGTAACGCCAACGCCTCGGCCCGGCTGATCTCGCGCCCTTGCCAGAGAAAGCGTTCCTGACCAGAGGGACGACCGCTACGTTCCTGCAGACGTTGCACTTCAAGGCCGAAGTTAAGCAATTCCTCCGACCGCGGAGGCACCGCCCGGCCATCCTGGGACTGGTCATGACTATTGGGCGAACGTCGGGATAAATTGGAGTTGGCCTCGCCGTTCGAGGCTTTCGAGGGCGTCACGACTAAGTGCACCTGCTCGCCGCCGCGAAATACTATATTGCGCTCGTATCGGGAGCCATCCGGCCAAACCGCAGTAATTCGATAAGTGTACATATGACCACTTATTACAGGAGGCGTTTGCACCACTCGAAGCGCTCCGGTCGTTTCGATTCGATGCCCTTCGATTTCCACAATGGCATTGGCCGGCTCAACAGAAAGGATCAACTGTGTTCTAGTGATTGTATGTACACTATCTGGAATACCAAGGGGATTCTCTTGCCATGGTGCGTATCGGTAGGCGTAAGCTGGGCCAGGACCGGCCGAACAATTTGAGCCGAGTCAAGTGGGAGAGGCACTGGCCAAATAAGCGTAAGCCGTCCATCCGAGCCAAAAGAGCTGTAGCGTCATGGCAGGCTCCCCCGGATTATGGGCAACGTGGTGGTGGACTGGGGGCCAACAGAATAATCGCCCAGCCTTCCCCTAAGCCCGTAAAGGTGCGCCGAAATTCCTCTTCGTTCATCCATTCCACAGTGCCGGGAAAATTGTTATCCAGCACGGCAAACCAGCGCTCGTCCGCGTGGAGTAAGTTGACCATATGGGCGATGCGTCGGCCCTGATAACGGCCTGCGGGCGAAAAACAGTAAGTAACGCAAGGCATCCGTCCTGTCTTGCACGCCAGTTTCAGGATACTGATATCGTTGCCTTGATACTGGAGATATTGCGGAACCGGCAGCCCACGTTCCCGACATAATCGCGTGATCATCGCATCTACCTTTTCGGGCCAACCCCCGCCGGGATGTTGCCTCATCCAGTCGCGGAATTGCTGTAAGGCCTCGACATTCTGCCAGTCCGCGGCATGGGTCAGCGAGGTGAACACACACAGTCCCGCGCCATCGCGACCGACCGCATTGCGCAAATGCCGCTCGATGGGATAGTCGAGTCGAATAGCCTTCCCGTCGGGAGTGCGCAGTCCGCCGATGGTTGCTTGAAAGATAGGTCCCTCGGCCCGACTCGGGCTCAACAGAGTAATAAGCAGCACAACTAAGACTAAGTTAGTCGCATGCTTCATAGCTTAGTCCCTCCGACCGAAAACTTAGACCGAGTTGACACGTGTTGTGCACCGGAAGCACACCAGGAGCACGAGAATAACCACGGCAGTGACCGCGGCGCCTTCGAGCCAGCCGCGCGTTCGTCCTGCGGCAAAGGCGACGGCGCCGGTTCGTTGTATGAGTTGCCAGCGTTGCTCGACCTGGTCGGGAAACTGGCGCACCGCCTCTGCGACGGCGCGTAAGCTGGCCGCGAGTTCTTTCGCCGCGTCGGCCCAGTTAGGGAGCGTCGCTGCATCGCGCTGGTCGATGTTTGTTATTTCGCTGTCGCTGGGTGCATAGTCATGGCATGACCGCGACAGATTCGTCGCGATACCCAGCTGGTCATGCGTGTAATGGTGGCTCGCGCGATTTGGGTCGTCCGGAAAAACCCAAAGAGGTGCGGGGCGGGAACCGGTGGGCGACGCTTCTGTCCCGGTCTGCCCGCAGACCGACGCCTTATACGCAGGCTGTTCCCGCCCCAGCACTCCCTCCGTTGGGCTTATCAACGCCGAGAATACGAGGAGTAAAGCTTTCACAAGGTGCCAGCGCATCGGCAGATCCTCTGAGGCCGCCCGGGTATAGTGTACTTTTGTTCACTTACCTCTGAGCATTATTATTAGCATTCGGACGGGAACTAAGTCAAGAGCAAAATGTACTTTTGTTCACTTTACAACGACTCTGCAGACCCGAGTATTGAGATGGGCTCGGTAAGTGAACAAGAACGAACGCAAGTAAAAATGCAGGAATTACGGGCTTGCGGAGGCAACACCCGGCGGGGGCGCCAGCAGGGTCTGCATGCGTTTCATCTTCCCGGACACGGGATCGGGGCGAATTTCATCAACTGGAATTATGTTCACTTGAATCAGGGGATGCAGCTGCGCCTCGCATAAGGCGGCTTGAAGGCGTCGTTGGATTTCCGCCACGTTCAGTTGCCGGCCGGGCACCGGCGCTATGCGCAGGTCGAACCGCGTCCAGTCCGTTTGGATAAATTGGAACTCGGCGACGTCGAAACAGCGATACATCACTTCCAGGAAAATAAAGGGCGAAAACTCCTCGTAATGGTCGTTGCGGCGAATCCAGAAGCGATCCTTGGTGCGACCTTCGATAGCGGCGACGTGGGGCAGGTTGCTGCCACAGGGACAGCGTTGCGGATTCATCGTGATCACGTCCCCGATTTCATAACGGATGAAGGGCATCACGTAATTATGTAAACAGGTAACCAGGACGCGGCTGCCCTTGGTGCCTGGCGGGACGGGGCGATAACGATCATCAACGACCTCTAAGATAGCCAAATCCACATTGACATGAGCGCCTTGGTGATAAGGACAACCCACGGTGAGCGTCATGCACTCGCCCATGGCATAATGGTCGGAAACGTGAACGCCGAAGGCACCTTCGATCAGTTCGCGGGCTTGCGGCGTCAGCGGTTCGCTCATGTTGGTGAGCATCTGTAACTGGCCCGACTCCCGCAGCCGTAATCGGCCTGCTAATTGTTCCCGCGCTAAGGCTTCCAACACGCTCGCATAACCGGTCAGGAAATTCGGTTGGAATTCGTTGAGTTGCTGGACGTTTTTTTCCAGTGAGTCCTGCAAAGAAAGACGCAAGGTTTGCGCGAAGCGGTGAACGGCCCGCGGCATGTAGGTGAAGACTACAGAGCTGGGGTAGAACCCCGGTTTGACATAGAAACTGGCCCAGCGTGCGGGGCGACCGAATCGGCGAAACAAGGTTTTCCAGCGTTTTTCGAGAGGATGGCCTCGAGCCAATTGCAACGCAAACGCCAATTGAATGTCTTTTTGCTCCTGCACGATGAAAATGGGCCGGCCTTGGCTGCCCGAAGTGTGACAGATGACGTAGCGATCGAGAAATAACCGACCGAGGTTCGCTGGATCGCTCGCAAAGGCTTCCACGTCGGCTAGACGAATCCGCCGGTCAGTAACCACTTCGTCGAAATGTTCCATAATTTCCTGCTTGTTCGTGATCGGCAAACGCTCGAGGGGACATGAGTCAGGGTCAATGTGGCGGAAACGTCGGCGGTAAAACGGGGAATTTTCGAGGGCAAAGCGGAGTAACTTGCGCAGTTGGCCTCGCTGGTAGGCGAAGAGTTGCTCCGGTTGACGTCGGCGTCGGTTGGCCAATCGGGCTACGGTGTAGATGAACTGGACCGTCTCCCAGGCACGGGTCAGCATGGTCAGCTCCTTGCTCCGACCGCGATTATTGGGCTTGCGCACTCTGCAAGTCGTCGAGATTAGCTTGACAGATAGCGCACGCTATCACTTCCAGATGAAAGCGGATATAGTCAGCCTGGGGACGGGGTAATTTTTTCGCGAGGAAGAGCGCCAGCTCTTCACGGCTGGGACAACTGACCTGAAAACGGCGCCAAATCGCTGCGACGCTGTGTTCGCCTTGATCGCGTCGCTCCAAGATTCGGGCCAGTTCGCGGCGGAGCGTGGGCTGTTCGCGCAAGGCCGATTCGATGCGGGCCAGTTCCTCTTCCGTCAAGGTTTCGTCGAGGAAGGCCTCCAGGTCTTGCGGCGTAATTAGGGGCACGCTGGACACAGTGTCGCTCATGGAGGATCCGTCAGGTGTCAGCAGATTGCAGTTCGGGGAAAACATCCGGAGAGAGCTGGCGTTTGCGGAGGAGCGAGCGGATGCGTTCGAGCACGGCAAAGCGGATATTAGCGACCCGTTGCGGATCAATTTTGAGGAAAGCTGCGACCTGGCGATTGGGCCAGCCTTTGACGAACATCAGTTCCACCACCTTGAGCCGTTCATAATCGCCGTGGCCTTTCCATTCGCTGACGAGTTGCTGGAGCACCTCGGCCAAGGTACGAGCTTCCAGGTCGCGCCGTTCCTGATGGCGAAACCAGGTGGAAGGCCCTGCGCCGCCACTGGCCACGGAAGCTAACTGCGGATCGTCGGCCCATTGTTGCAGGGGATGTCGCCCTTGTTTGCGCAGTTGGTCAATGATTTTGTTGCGCAAGACGCTGAACAAAAAGGTCTGCAGGTCCCAGGAATGCTGCAAATGCGGCGCGGCCTGGTGCAGGGCCAGGAGCGTTTCCTGCACGACGTCCTGGGCCAGGTTCGGATCGCGAAGGCGCCTGCGGGCCGAAGCAAGCAAGCGCCCCTGATAACGCGCTACCAGTTGCGTCCAGGCCTCGCTGTCGCCTTGACGGATGCGTTCCAGAAGCAGCTTATCGGAAATCTGCATGATGGTTTCCTGCGGCCGACGCTTTGCTGCTACGCGCCGGTATTCTCTTTATTGTAACCCAATCAGCTACCTGGTTAGCCACACCCAGGAATTAAACCGACTTCCTGCAAAGCGGTGCGAGTTTCCACTTGTTTTTTTACGTTAGCACACCACCTTTCTTAGCCGATCTCTATGTTCCTACAAACTCAGGTTATTTTAGCGCTATGGTCAAACTGTACTAAGCCCTTGAGAGTTTCAGTGGACCGCAGACGGAATCGTGGATCGGTTATGCAAATTGTCCGAAGGACAATTGATGCGAACCTGGTAAACGAAGGCGGGGGGAACATTGATCAAAACCAACCGGCGTTGCGTTTGATGCTTCTGGAGGAAGCGTTGGGTAATTCGACCGACACGGTAGAGGCGACGTTTCTCCGATTTTCCGACAAAAGGCATCTTTAATCGGCGAATGCCCACATATTCGAAGTAAACGAGCCAGCCTTGCGGTTGCAGCCAACGCTCAAAAAGTTCCAGGATGGTGCGTACCTGCTCCGAGCGAAAATTGTTCAGAGGCAGGCCGGAAATGATGCAGTCGTAGCGCTCTGTGGGGTGAAATTCTTCCACCGCGGTGGGATAGAGATAAACCTGGGGTACGTAGGGTTGGAAACGCGGATCGCTGGCGAACCGTATTTGCAGCCATTCGACGAACCGCGGATTGATCTCGACGAGATCGAATCGGTCGCCGGGTTGCAGCTGTTGCAAAATCGCCGCGGTAACGCTTCCGGTGCCGGGGCCAACTTCCAGAATGCGCCATGTGGGTCGTGGCGGCTTGAGAACCTGTGTCATCGCCCGTGCTAAGAACGGGCTGCTGGGGGCAATCGCTCCCGTGTGATAAAAGTCGCGCCACCATTCGGCCAGAAAGCGGACCCACGAGCGGAGCATAGAGGCATGTTACACACCTCAACGGCCACGAACAGGTCGCGCGGGCGCTCCCGGAGTCGGGCCACGCATGGGCACTGCCCCTACCCCGCGCGGAAATGGACTTGCGCTCATTCGAGGCGGCGAACTTATACGGGGCGCAGGCGCAGCCCAAGGCCGTTCCACATTGGTCCCGCGCGGGACAAAACCGCGCTCCCCTGGCCTGACGGAAGGCAGGGGCGAAGTCGCTCGATGGGGCATAGCAGGTGCACGAGGCGGCGTTACCACCGCACGACTCGCTGGTGAGTTAGTGCGTGCCACAGATGGCGGAAGAACCTCCGCCGCACTAGCCCGTCGCGCAGGTAGCACCAAATCCGCTCCGGCAGCACCCCGCGAAATGGTTCCCCTCGCAGGCACGATGCCCGAGTGCGCTCTGTCCAAATCATCCCAAGGAATGGCTCCTCGAGGACGCTCGGGCGCGGGCCTCTCGTTGGGACGGGTGGGCGATACGGGACGTTCCTGCGGAACGACGCGCGGCGGCGGAGCCGAGGGAACCACTCGTCCAGGTGGCGCACTCGGTACTCCGGACGGTGCGGTGCGCTCCTCAGGCGCTCGGGCAGGAACCACAGGCCGTTCGCTGGGACGCGCCGGAGGCCTGACAGGCTCCTCCGAGGGACGAACGGGAGTCGGACGGACATTCCCTTCGCTGGGCTTTCCTGGCCCTGGAGTTGGTCGCCCTTCGCCCGGCGGTCGGCTTGGCCCAGGACGCGGTTTTTCCTCGGCAGGTCGCCCGGCAGGTGGCTGCGGTTTTTCAGCACCAGGCCGAGACACCGGCGGTCTGATCGGTTCCTCCGCAGGTCGCGGTGCAATCGGTTTCGCCTTGTCCTCGATCGGTTTCGCGGGCCCAGGCCTCACCTTATCTTCCATGGGCTTACTCGGCGCTGGCTTTGTCTTGTCTTCGATTGGTTTACCGGGCAATGGCTTGGTCTGGTCTTCGATCGGCTTACCCGGCCCGGGTTTCGCTTGATCTTCGATAGGCTTGCTCGGCCGTGGCTTCGTCTTATCCTCAATCGGTTTACTAAGCGGCGGTTTGGTCTTGTCCTCGCGGGGTTGAACAGGAGTCGGTTTCGATTTATCGTCACCCGGTTTCCCAGGAGTCGGTTTGGTCTTATCCTCGCCCGGCTTGCCCGCAAGGGGTTTGGTCTTATCGTCGGTCGGCTTTCCGGTAGTCGGCGGCGGTTTCAGTTCCGACTTGGGAAGCACCGGAGGTGGTGGCGTCTTGGCCGCGGGAACTTGGGCGAGGTTCTTGACCGCCACGGGTTGCACCCGCAAAGGCGCTTTGCCGGGCTCGGGCTTGGCCTGGGCCAGTTTCCGCTCCAGTTCGGAGCGCTGCTGTTGCACGCGCCGCGTTTCCTCAGCCGCTTTACGCACCACTTCCAACTGCTTATTGTCGAGCTTTTGCGTGGGAACTGTTTTGGGATTGATCCGACTCACCGAACCGGCCACAGCCAATTCCCGCAGTTTCCTCTGCCGTTCGGGATCGCCTGCCGCTGCCGCCAATAGTTTCCGTTGCTCCTCCAAAGTCCGAGGCGGACGCGGAGCAGTGCCCTGCATGCGGGCTTGCGTCAACCAACGTTGCCGCGCCAACCATTGCGGATCCTGACCTCGATAGGCCAACGCATAGTAATTCACCAAAGGATCGAAACAACCCGGATGCACGCGATAGTAAAAAATGGACACAAACCCGGAACGGGCATAAAACGGGTCGTAAAAATCCCCAAAGAAGAATGAGAACCTCCGCGTGTGCACAAACAGGAAACTGGTCAGGCACGGCTCGGGCACCCAAAAGCACGGTCGCCAAAACCAACCTGGACGATAGCAAATCGCGAAATCCACCCAAATCGGACAAAATAGCCAGCCACGCCAGCGAAACGGGAAATCCCAGAATCCATCTACGAAAACGTAGCCGTACGGCGTCCAGTAGTAGCAAGCAGGCGTCCAAACCCAGCCCGGCCGAAAGAGCACCCACACACCAGGACGCCAATACCAGCGGAAATCCACATAAACCCAGTTGCCCGGCACGTAAAAATAATCTGGCCCCGGAGCGGGCGGGGGATCGGCCAACGGTGGCGGCTCCGGCGGTTCAGGCACGACTTCCACTTCCTTCTGCGCCACCGGCTTCCAATAACCCGGCACCCATTGCCAACCGCCCTCGACGCGCACCCACGTCCCTGGCACCCATTCCATTCCCGGCGGAATCGCGCGCCAAATGCCGCTCACCCAGAGGAACTCCTCTTTCTCATCGTCCCAATACCAGTAACCAGGTATCCACTGCACATTCTCACCCGCAGGCTTTTGATCAGGAGGAATCTCCTCAATCGGCCGAGGCGGTTCGCGCGGCACAATGGGCCCTGGTTGCGGACGCACCCGCGCCGGCTGAGCAAACGCTTCGTGCACCGGACCACGCAGCACCGGCTTAGCTCCCTCCGGAACCGCTTCCCCCGTGCCTTCCCAACCTTCCGGCGCAATAAAAGCCGTGGGATCGCTGTCAGGTTCCTCCCTGATTTCTTGCGACACCACGCCCGTGCTCAGCCACCCCAGCACTCCCAACGCCGCCGCAATCACCCAAGAAATCTGTCGCTTCATCGGATGGTCTCCATCGTCTTGCTGACGCACCACTTCTCCCCCTAAGCTAACGCTAGCCAATCCTTGCCTTGCGCTGTGGAATAATTGTCGAGCCACCAATTCGACGTACCTTACCCCCTTAGGAGCCTTACCCATGGCCCGGACGCTCATCAGCTTCGCCGTCTGCCTGCTCTACGCCAGCTTCCTTACTGCGCAGCGCGCTCAAGACGCCAGCCTTTTTCCCCCGCGCTTGCCAGAGAACAAGTCTCTGGTGAGTGATACCTCGCCCCTATTCCTCAAGCCGCCCGAGACCCTAGCCGCTTCAGTCCGCGTAGCCCAGACCGCGCCCCGCGTGGACTTCGCCTACTACCCCGGTCAGACTTACCCAGGCCGGCCCTGGTCGAACTGGGGACAGGGCTGCGTCGTCGGCGATGTCTTCTACTCGGCCATCGGCGACCATCACGGTCCCGAAGGCACGGCCCGCGTCTTCGCCTACGATTCCCGCACCGGCCAATTTCGCATCGTAGTAGATGTCCGCACGCTCCTCAACCTCCCCAAAGGCCATTATACTCCCGGCAAGATTCACTCCCACCTCACCGCAGGCAAAGACGGCTGCATTTACTTCTCGACCCATCGTGGCCCCACCAATGTTACCACCCCACAATATCACTACAAGGGCGACTGGATTATCCGCTATAACCCCAAAACTGACCGCGCCGAAATCGTCGTTCACGCCCCGTTACCCAACCAATGTATGCCCACAGGCCTACTCGACCCCGAGCGCATGATCTTTTACGCCGGCACTGCAGACGGCAACCGCGCCATCTCCCGCGTCATGTTCCTGGCCTACGACGTCCTCCACCGCAAAGTCCTTTATAGCGATGAAGCGGGGCCAGGCCGCGCCATGATCCTCGCCCGCTCCACCGGCAAAGTGTACTTCCACCCCGGCCCCTATCAGGCCGGCCGCCGCACCGGTTTAGTCTGCTTCGACCCCGCCAAGCCCGGTAAGCCCACACCTGTCACCGCAGAACTCGGCTTACGCGCTGCCACTGAGGAAAGCCCCGACGGAAAAGTCTATACCGTTGACCAAGGTCACCTTTGGGAATTCGACACCCGTCGCGAAACCGCTCGACATCTTGGAAAAATCACCATCGGCCAAGCCGATTACATCACATCCTTAGCGCTCGACCCGAAGACATGGCGCTATATATATTTCGTCGCCGGGGCACACGGCGGCGCCGAACGGGACGGCTCTCCATTAGTGCAATACGACACGAAAACAGGCACCTCCAAAGTTATCGCGTTCCTTCATCCGTTCTATTGGAATAAGTACGGCTACATACCGATGGGTAGCTATGGCCTAGCTGTGTCCCCAGAAGGCGACAAGGTCTATATAACGTGGAACGGCCATTACGGCGGCTTACCTCCCGAAAGTGATAAGCCCACCCCATTCACCTTTCGTCCCTTACCAGCAAGAGCAGACTGGAACATCTGCGCCCTCACCGTGATTCACATCCCCGCCTTGGAACGCCAACCCTAAGAGCGCGACCCATATCAAGCACCTAATCCTCTGAGCCAGCTATCCGACACTGCGGTAACATCTGTCGCAAGATTTCCATACTATTTCGACTCATCTTGGTTTCGTAAAGGTATAGGGACCTCAGCTGCTTCATCTTTCCCAATGCGGCAACCGAACTATCCGAAACATTAGTACGTGATAGATTTAGTTCCTCAAGGTTCTTCATCTGCGCAAGCTTCACTACCCCGGCATCACTGATAAAGGTACTTTCCAAGCCAAGAGTGCGCAAGGATTCTGAACTCAGTATCTGTTCAATAGTATCGTCATTGATTTGCGTCCCCGAAAGATACAGCGCGTGAAGGTGCGATAGTCCTTTCAATTCCGATAACGTAGTTCCAAAGATAGGAAGATTACTGAGATTCAAAGAGCGCAAAGACGTAAACCGCGCTAACCTCGCCACCCCCTGATCAGTAACAAAAGTACCCTCCAAATCTAATTCAGTGAGCTGGCGCAGGGCCAAAAGTTTCTCCAGGCCTGCGTCCGTGATGGCCGTATTGCGCAGCGACAGTTGCCGAAGATTACTCAACGAACTCAAGCAAGCCAGATCCTCATCTCTCACGGCCACCCCGTCTAACCGAAGTTCTCTCAGCTGTATCTGCTGCCCTAATCGCTGCAGACCTTGACGCGTCAAATTGTACCTCCTAAGAAACAGACGCTTAGGCGGGGAGATAGCAGCTAATAGATTGATTAGTCCGGTATCGGTCTCCGCCTGCTCAGGTAACCTAAGATCGACCAAGTTCATTCCCGCTAACACAGCTAGTCCCTCGTCGGTAACGAAAGTACCTCGCAGGTCTAAATTTTCTAACCCTCTCATCTTAGAAAGTGCCTTTAGACCGATACCAGTAATTTTCGTATTGCATAACCGCAAGCTAATCAAGCAGCGCAAACCACTAAGATATGCTAGCCCCTTGTCAGTGATGTCACAGTCACTCAGGTCAAGAAAGCGCAAATCCCTCAGAGTCCCTATGACTTCCAAAGCTGCATCTGTAATCTGCGTGTTATAGACATAAAGATACTGAAGATTGCTCAGCGCAGCTAAACACTTGATACCTTCATCTCGAAGCTGCGTCCCAGAAAGATCCAGATCCCACAGCTCTTTGAGCTGGCCTAGCTCCTTCAAGCCCGCGCCAGTCACCTGGGTATTTCGCATGATCAAACTCCTCAGAGCTTTACACTTGCCAATATAGGCCAACGCTTTATCAGAAATCGGGGTATCCGAAAGATTAAGATGTCCCAAACTCTGTAGCGCTGCCACGTGCTTTGTACCCTCGTCCGTTATTCGAGTATTCTGGAGGCTCAAGGATTCGAGAGAACGCAGCATACTCAACTTTTCCAGACCTGGATCGTTGAGACTTGTATCGTCCAAATACAGCCTGGTGAGAGCCAACTTAGCTAACCGATCCAGCGTTACGCCAGTTATGGCCGTGTCAATCAATGAGAGCATTTTTAGTTGGCGACACTCGGCCAGATGCACTAAACCCGCATCCGTAACGTTAGTATGACTTAGATCAAGGCCCTCCAACTTGGTAAGTTTCCCTATATGGACTAGACCTCGGTCGCTAATCTTTGTGCCAGCTAAGCCCAGGAATCTGAGACTCGGGCACTGAGCCAGCGCCGCCAACGCCTCATCTTCAACTTGTGTGTTACCCAACTGCAGGGATTCTAAGGCCGCCAGAGAACCGAGCGCCGCCAGGCACTTTCCTTGCACCCGTGTGTCTTTAAGGTCTAAGGAACGGAGCCGCCGACACTGCGCTAAGTGTTTCACTCCCGCATCACCAACGGGGGTGTCCGAAAGATCAAGATGTTCTAAGTGTTCGAGTTGCCCTAGCGTTTCCAATGCTTTGTCATGGATCACTGTGGATGACAGATCCAGCGATTTGAGCCCCCTAAATTGCAACAGATAACGAATATTATCTCCTGTAACATTCGTGTCGGCCAAGCTAAGCTCTTCTAGCCGATTCCAGCCCCCGAAGGAGCGGAAGCCTTGGCCGTCAATCGGAGTGGCGCGCAGATTCAGGCTTCGTAGTTGGGTTAAACACGCCAGTTGCTCCAGTCCCTTGTCGATGATCCGATTTCCATTTAATGCTAAACTCTCCAGATTATTAAAACGCCGTAGCACCGAAAGCGTGGCATCAGAAATCAAGGTGTAACTCAGCCCTAGATACCGAGCCCTTTCGGGGTTGGGAATGGCTTGAAGGCATGTCCCAGTAACGTTGGTATCATCGAGCAGAATCCTTTGTGGTGAACTATGTCGCAGAATTGTTTCTACACCCTTATCTGAAGCACAAGTCTTAGATAGATTCAATCTCCTAAGATGAGGCAAAGGCGGCAGGGATTCTAAACCGCGGTCGGTGATAGCAGTAGCCGATAAATCTAAAGCCTCGAGATTTTTCAACTCGCTAAGTTGCGCCAAGCCTGAATCGCTGATCTTAGCGCCACCTAGATTAAGGCGGCGCAAATGTTTCAAATTACCCACATGACCCAGTGCTTCATTCCCCACTCCAGTGAAATACAAATTCAACGACTCCAGGAATTTCAACTCCCGGAGGGATCGCAGGCCGGCATCATTCATCCGCGTTCCGCCTAAGCCTAGACGCTTTAGGCCAGATAGCTTCGCCAGGTCAGCGAGTCCCCTATCGCTCAGCACCATGCCACTTAGGTCCAACGATTCTAAGCTTGGCAAGGACGATAGTCTCCCTACGAAGTCGTCAGGGATAGCGCAATGGAGCAGGCTGAGCTGTCTAATTTTCGTTTTCGATACCCATGTTAGAAAAGCCTCTGAGTCAAAGGTCGTTGATGCCAGTGAAACAGCTTGTAACGTGGGCCAGTGGGGGAAACGCTCGAAGTGGTGCTTCTCGAGCTTGGCCTCTGTTATGAAAAGGGCAATGGGTACGGGCGGCGCGGGCAGTTTGGACAGGGCGTTCAACGCGGTGTCCGAAACCCGAATAGCAAGCATAGAAGGTACGTAGTCGGGCGGAAGTTCGTCGCTAAAAAAGCTCCAACCCATCACGCTTTCTAATATCCAGCCTACTTGAATACCTTGGGTCTTACACTGAGAAACGAATTCACGCCAGGCAGGATGTTCCGGCTGCTCCCGAGCCGGCGCGTATTTCTCGCTAATAAGGGTAAGGCTTAGTAAGCCTGTCAACACCGCAAGCCAGCATGTTGGAGCACAAATTATACGACGCTCCATAGCATGCAGTACGCATACTCCCAGACGCCTCGAAACCGCTCTGGCAAGTGCATTCATTCTGCGCATGACTTGGCCTCCTTGAGAGTTGAAATAAGAAGATCGGAGACCCCTTTATTAGCTTACTCAGGTGGTCTCCAGAAACAAGTCATTTTCCGAGGGAGCTGATACCTTTTTGACATTTGCAACCTGGACTGGCATCTCGTTCTGGTGGCGTGCCATCCCAGCAACGTACTTTGCAGTGAGGTGGAATGGATCTCTTGCTTCCGTACAATAGTGTCCACTTTCTGGCAGCGCTAGGGCATGCTCTTAGTGCGGACACCTGCGAACTGAGCGTCACCAAGCCCGCTAACGGAGAACTTGATGCGGCGATCTATTCCCACCTGCGGAGGAAAATAACATGCTCGTTGGGGTGCTCAAAGAGATTAAGGCGGATGAATATCGAGTGGCGATGTTACCTGTGGGAGTCGAGGAATTAGTGCGAGCAGGACATAAAGTGTTAATCCAGGCAGGTGCGGGACTCGGTTCGGGGATTAGTGATAGTCAATATGCCCAACATGGTGCGGAAATTGTCGATCGGCCCGAAGAGATTTGGCGCCGCGCTGACTTGATTGTGAAAGTCAAGGAACCGCTCCCCAGCGAATGGCCTTGGATTAGACCGGGCCAGATGATTTTCTGTTATTTTCACTTTGCTGCCGATGAACCGCTGCTTCACGCTATTTTACAATCGGGAGCTACCGCCATTGCTTATGAGACGATTCAAGATCAACATGGTCGCTTGCCGTTACTGACGCCGATGAGTGAAGTGGCGGGACGCATGAGTATTCAGGAGGGTGCGAAATACTTAGAACGGCCTTATGAGGGACGAGGCATTTTATTAGGTGGGGTGCCAGGTGTATTGCCTGCGCACGTACTAATTTTGGGCGGGGGCGTGGTTGGTTCGAACGCGGCGAAGGTAGCGGCCGGTCTGGGAGCTAACGTCACCATTATGGATATTAACTTAGATCGTCTTCGGTACTTGGATGACGTGATGCCTAAAAATGTGACTACGCTATATAGTGATCGGCACACGTTATTAGAGACGTTGCCGTTGGCAGATTTGGTGATCGGTGCGGTGCTGAGGCCTGGTGCGCGGGCGCCTGTGCTCATCCGGCGGGAGGATTTGAAATTGATGAAATCGGGCGCGGTGATTGTGGACGTGGCTATCGATCAAGGGGGGTGCACGGAAACTTCACGTCCGACGACTCATAGTCAACCGATTTATATCGTGGACGAAATTGTGCATTATTGCGTAACTAATATGCCGGGGGCCGTGGGCCGGACCAGCAGTTATGCTTTATGTAACGTAACCCTACCCTATGTCCTGCAATTGGCTAATAAAGGTTTAGAAAAAGCGGTGAAAGAGAATTTGGCCTTGCGGGCTGGGGTGAACGTTTACCGCGGGCGTGTGACTAATGAGGCGGTTGCTAGTACTTATGGCCTGGAATACGCCCCCCTTCCGTTTTGAAATATTTAGATGGAAGCATGAGCCGGCTTATGAAATGAGAAGTATAAATATGGCAATGCCCTAATGAGTTGTCATTAGTTATATATGTAGCAATTTGGAGGCTTTCTAAGACTAACGATCGGGCTTAGTGGCGGGATTGAGGAATTGGGCCCAAGATTTAGGTAGGCAGTCGCGAAGGCGGGCCCAGGCGTGGCGAGGTACGACAACTCGGTCATAAGGCTGGATATAGATGTTTTGTCGGCGGTCTTTTTCAAGGATTAGGGTGACTAAGTTGACATGGAGAATTTCCTCTTCTCCTTGTCGGCCGAAGGGGCGATGCACACGGATGGCGCTCGGGTCTGCATCGGGGGTCAGTCCGCCGATGCGTTGGATCAGTTGCACGATGGTTTCCGGCCCTTGATAGGGCACGGCGCGTGGCCCGCCTTGCACCTCACCCAGAAGATAAACATGCTGGCTGTCGTATTGGTGCACCTGGACGAGGACTGAGCCGACCGCATCGCCGTAAGCTTCGCGGAGCAATGTCGCGATTTCGTCGGGCGTGCGGCCACTCACAGGAAAAGCGCCTAGCTTCGGCAAGACAATGCAGCCGTGAGGCAATACTCGGTAGGTGCCATTCCAATCGGGACATTGGCGGAAACGTAGTGCTAACACGTCGCCGGGGCCTACGCGGTAATCGGTGGGATGTTCTCCGAAGGGAGGGCCAATGTCCTCGCCGCGAGACAGCGCCGTGTGGACGCGGGTATAATCCGATGTTGCGCAGCCGACGGCCAGCAGTAGCGCGCAGACTAGCCATGCGTGTCGCGAACAACGGACGCTCGACTCGATACAATTCGCCATATCGTTATTATCGGCAAAAGCGTTATCTTGCTTGACGCTACCTCGGGCGAGTCGCACAATTGTTTCCAAGTTTCGCGTAGCCGATCGCTGCCCAGGTGAGCTGGAATGCCTTGGAACAAGGCTGCTCGCGCAGGGCCGGCTTTTGGGCTGGTAACTCGGCCTTGGGGAAAATCCATGAAAATCCATGAATACCAGGCGAAGGAACTTTTGGCACAGGCTGGTGCTCCAGTGGTACCGGGGATAGTGGCGTCGAACGTGGAGGAAGCGGTATCGGCGTTCGACCGTTTGGGGGGCCATAGGGCGGTGCTGAAGGCCCAGATTCATGCGGGCGGGCGTGGTAAGGGACGGTTTGCCGGCAGCGATAGGCCTTATGGTGGCGTGCAGCTTGTGCAGAGTCGCGAGGAATGTCGGGATGTGGCGGCGACAATGTTTCGCTATCCCTTGGTAACGCGGCAAACGGGACCTGCAGGTCAGCCCGTGCGGAAGGTTTTAGTGCAAGAAGCGGTAGATATAGCGCGAGAAGTTTATCTAGGCGCGGTTGTCGATCGCGGTCGGGGTTGTCCCGTCTTGATGGCTTGTGCCGAGGGCGGCGTAGAAATTGAAGAGGTGGCGGCGCGAAGTCCGGAGAGCATTTTGCGCGTGCCCTTCTGGCCGGATCAAGGATTACCGTTGTTCCAAGCGCGGCGTTTGGCGTTTGAACTTGGTTTTTTGGGCGAGCAGGTGAGCCAGGCGGAGCAATTGATCCGTGCCTTGGCGCGGCTGTTTATCGAGAAGGATTGCAGTTTGGCAGAAATCAATCCCGTGGTAGTAACTACAGATGGTCGCGTGCTTGCCCTGGATGCGAAGGTGAATTTTGACGATAATGCGTTATTCCGCCATCCGGAGATCGAAGCGTTGCGCGATGTCGGGGAGGAGGATCCTCGCGAATGGCGGGCTAAGCAGGCGGGGCTGAGTTACGTGAGCATGACGGGTAACATCGGCTGCTTGGTCAATGGAGCCGGGTTGGCTATGGCTACGATGGACATTATCAAATTGCACGGAGGCGAACCGGCGAATTTCTTAGATGTCGGTGGCGGGGCGAGTCAGGAACAGGTGACGGAAGGTTTCCGAATTTTACTGAGCGATCCCAATGTGCGGGCGGTGTTGGTCAATATTTTCGGCGGGATTATGAAGTGCGATGTGATCGCTGCGGCGATAATCGCGGCGGCCAAGGAAGTTGGTTTTCGCGTGCCTTTAGTGGTTCGCTTGGAAGGGACTAATGTCGAATTGGGTCGAAAGCTGTTGGCCGAGAGTGGATTGAACATCATTCCTGCGACGGATTTGGCTGATGCCGCGCGTAAGGCGGTCGCCGCAGCCAATGCCACACATTCTGAAAGGGCCGAACTGATCGTGGGCCAGCGTAGCTAACGCTGCCAGCGAAGCGATGAGGTGAGCCATGGGCATCTTAGTTGACAGACATACGCGAGTGATCACCCAAGGCATGGGCAAGGCGGGCCTGTTTCATTCGCAGCAGTGTCGCGATTACGGTACGCAGCTCGTCGGCGGGGTTACGCCGGGCAAAGGCGGCACCATGAAGGACGGCTTCCCGATTTTCCATACGGTTCACGAGGCGGTGCGAAAAACCGGGGCCGATGCCAGCATGGTCTTTGTGCCACCGGCCGCAGCTGCGGATGCCATTCTCGAGGCTGCGGACGCCGGCATTCGACTGATCGTCGCGATCACCGAGGGCATTCCTGTTTTAGATATGGTACGGGTTGTGGAACATTTACGTCAGCGGCCTGAAGTGCGGTTGGTGGGGCCGAACTGTCCTGGCGTGATCACGCCCGGGGAGTGCAAAATTGGCATCATGCCGGGTTACATTCACCGTCCGGGAAATGTCGGTATCGTCAGCCGTAGCGGCACACTGACGTACGAAGCGGTTTGGCAACTTACGCAGTTAGGGCTGGGTCAATCCACGTGCGTCGGTCTGGGCGGCGATCCCGTCAACGGCACCAGCTTTATTGACGTGCTTCGCATGTTTCAGAACGATCCGCAGACCGAGGCCATTGTGCTCATCGGGGAAATCGGGGGCAGTCAAGAGGAGGAAGCAGCAGCTTTCATTCGTGAGTATGTTACCAAGCCCGTGGTGGCATTTATTGCAGGCCGAACGGCACCCCCGGGGAAACGCATGGGCCACGCAGGCGCCATCATTTCGGGAGGCACGGGAACCGCCGCCAGTAAAATCGCCTCTCTCCAGGCCGCGGGCGTCGTCATTGCCGAAAGCCCCGCCGACATTGGCAAGACCGTCCAACGCGTTCTTCAGGAGCGGCGATAAAATCTTGCGACATGGACTACACGGTAGATCTGGAAATTTTCCGGGGCCCGCTCGATTTGCTCCTTTATCTCGTCGAACGCAACGAGGTGGATATTTTCGATATTCCCATAGCTCGCATTACCGAGCAATATTTGCGTTACTTAGAAGTGTTGCACATCATTGACCCTGAGCGCGTCGGAGAATTCGTGGTCCTGGCCAGCACGTTGATGGAAATTAAGAGCCGTATGCTGTTGCCCCACGATTCTCCCGAAGGTGCGGTTGAGGAGGATCCCCGTCTGGGCCTGGTGCGCCAGCTGGTGGAATATCGCAAATACAAGGAAGCGGCCCAACTTCTTGAAGAACTGGCCCATCGACAAGCGGCACGTTTTGCCCGACGAGTATGCGAGAAACCATCGCGCCCCAGCGATCCCTCGCAGGAAGCTATTCGCCCAGTGGAAATCTGGGACTTAGTGAGTGCGTTTTGTCGCTTATTGCGGGAAACCCTGGCCTTGCAACCGCAGCGGATCGTGTACGATGAAACACCCACGCAGGTATTCATCGCCCGCATTCTCGAACGCTTAGCTCAAACGCCGCGCCTATCTTTCCGCGACATTTTCGAGCCTCCCTACACCCGTGGCCGATTAGTCGGCTTTTTCCTGGCACTTCTCGAACTCCTGAAAATGCGCCAGGTTCTCGCCGAACAAGAAAGACCCTTCGGCGAAATCTGGCTGTGGCGTGCCCAGCAGCCCGATTCCGTTCAGAATAACGTGAATTGAGTGAATCCCGACCTCGTAGCGAAACTAATTTCGGTTTGCTATAATCGCCAGTAAGTATGGCCGAGATCCTCGCCCCATTGCACGCTCTGGTGTTCTGCGCCGTACAAGACGCGGCTCAAGCGCCGCAAACGGGAACCGCCCAGCAATTGCTCTGGCTCTGGATTATTCTGGGCGGCGCCGTCTTGGTCTTTGCCGTGATCATTTCGATCGCCAGAACTTGGTACCAACGCATGCAGGAGCAAAAGGAAATCGAGCGTGAGCTGCTCACCGAATTCCAAGAGGCCGTCGAGCGCGGCGAAATGAGCCCCGAGGAATTCGCCCGCGTACGGCGGTTGCTCGTAGGTCGCATGACCAGAGACGCCACCGCCGCTCCGCAACCCCCATCAGCGCTTCAGCAAAAATTACCCGAGGAAGAATTACCCCTGTTAGAGCAGGATACTTCTGCGTCTCCCGCCCCTGAATCGAACCCGGCGCCACCGACTTCCGAATACAAAAGCGATACCGATTCGTCCTCGCCTGAAACTTCAGCCCACCCCTGAAACTTACTTGCACCCCGCTGATTTTCGCTGTAGAATCGAGTGAAACTCTCGAGCCAGTAAAGCCTTCCCTTCTATTTGAGTCATATTGTCGCAATTCCTCGGGCCGGGACCGAGAATCGAACGCCATGAGGGATGAAGGAGAATTCATGTCGGGCCGGGACGCAGGCAATGGCGGGCGGCGTAACGCGGGCGGGCCACGCCACCGCAACGCCTTTTGTTCGTTTTGCCGAAAAAGTTACCGCGACGTCGGCCCCCTGGTCGAAGGCCCAGGCGACGTGTTTATCTGTGGCGAGTGCGTTGACTTGTGCCAAGCCATCATCGAAAAGGAAAAACGACGCCGCGGACAAACCCGCGACCTCACCCGCAACATCCCCACGCCTCGACAAATCAAGCAAAAGTTGGACGAATACGTTATCGGCCAAGAGTACGCTAAAAAAGTTCTCTCCGTCGCCGTGCACAATCACTATAAACGCATCAACCTCTACGAAATGGGCGGCCATACCGACGTCGAGTTGGATAAAAGTAACATCCTCCTCATTGGCCCTACGGGTAGCGGGAAGACCCTTCTCGCCCGCACCCTGGCCCGTATCCTCGACGTTCCCTTCGCCATCGGCGATGCCACGACACTGACCGAAGCGGGCTATGTCGGCGAAGACGTTGAAAACTTACTCCTCAAACTTCTCCACGCGGCCGATTTTGACATCGAAGCAGCCCAACGCGGCATCGTTTATATTGACGAAATCGACAAAATCGCCAAGACCCATCACAACATTAGTATTACACGCGACGTGTCCGGCGAGGGCGTGCAGCAAGCCCTTCTCAAAATGCTCGAAGGAACTATCAGCAACGTTCCTCCTCAGGGCGGTCGCAAGCACCCGGAACAGCAGTATATCCAAGTGGACACCACTCATATCCTGTTCATCTGCGGCGGCACGTTTGTCGGCCTGGAAAATATCATCGCCCGACGTATCGGCAAGAAAACCATTGGCTTCGGCTCCGACCCCCTCGCCCGCGAACATAGTCTGGGCGAACTCCTCTCCAAAGTCACCAGCGACGACCTTATCGAATTCGGCATGATTCCCGAATTTGTTGGACGCCTACCCATTATCGCACCCCTCGAACCACTCGACCACCAGGCCCTGGTACGCATCCTTACCGAACCTAAGAATGCCCTGATCCGCCAGTATCAAAAATTCTTCGAAATGGAAGGCGCGGAGTTAGTTTTCACTGAAGGCGCCCTACACGAAATCGCCCGCCGCGCGAAAGAAAAAGACACCGGGGCTCGTGGCCTGCGAGCCATCGTCGACGAACTTATGATGGACATTATGTTCCACCTCCCCGACTTAGAACATAAAGGCCGCTTCGTTGTTACGGAGAAAGTCGTTCGCGGCGAAGAACCTTTATTCGACAAGAGCCTTCTCGCCCAACGCAAAACGGCTTAGTTTCCGCTAAAATTCGATATATTATCCCCTCTTTACTTCTCGTTAGCAATGGCAACCTGCGGTTACGATTGCCCAGACCTTTGCTAACTTCCTAAAACTGCCAATACTATTCCGCAGGTCTTATCAGGAACGTACTAAATCCCCTGTTCCGCATTATTTCTGATCTAAGGGCCCACCGTGCCTGAAAACGCTCGCGCCACCGTCCCCCACCATAAACCCGGCACGAAAAATAACACCAACGTCGCCACCGTGCCAATCCCACACGCTAGCCACGCAGGAATATCTACCGCGCGATCGTAAGACCTGACCGGCTGTCGCAAATACATCACCCCGATAACTCGCAAATAGTACCACGCTCCTATCGCCGCATTCACCGCCAGGAACACTGCCAAATAACGCAGCGTCGGTTGCCCCTCCGGAGCATTCCAGGCAGCCAAGAACAGCAGGACCTTTCCCCAAAAACCCAACGTCGGCGGCAATCCTGTCAAGCTCAACAATCCCACCGCAAGGCACAACGCTAACATAGGTCGGCTCCGCGCCAGCCCTGATAATTCATCTATATATTCGGCCAACTTCTCCCCCTGACGTACACACAATAACCCTACAAAGACCCCTACACTCATCAGCACGTAAGCCCCTAAATAAAACACGAGTGCCTGCTCCCCCGCCACTAACTGCCCCTTGGCGCCCGCGGCCAATCCCACCAGCATATACCCCGTATGCGCTATGCTCGAATATGCTAACAGTCTATAAATGTTATCCTGTTGTAAGGCACCCAAATTACCTAACAACATACTGGCCCCCGCCAGCACCGATATTGTTAGTAACAATAAAGACGACACCTGAATGTTTAGTGCGACCGTAGCCACGGCAGCAGCATAAATCTCCGTAAGCACCTGATAAATAGCCAGGAAGCCGACCACCTTAGGCATCACCGCTAATAATGCCGCCCCTATCGGATGCGTACCCGCAAACACCTCCGGGGCATAAAAATGGAAAGGCACCGCCGCAAGACGAAACCCTAAGCCTCCAATCACAAACAAACCGCTCACCAGCACTAATGGGTTGTTCCCCAGATCCTGCAATTGTAACCGGATCTGCAGATAATTGGTACGTCCCACTGCCAGGTAAAGGAGACTCACCCCGAATAGAAAAATCGCCGAAGAAAAAATGCTCAGCAAAAAGTATTTTATCGTTGCCTCCAAGCCACTCAGATCACGCCGTGAGATATAGAGGACCACATAAGTACTCAAGCTCACAATCTCTAAACCTAAGAATAAACTAACCAAGTCATTAGCAGCAACCACCAAGCCCGCCCCCGCCACCAGACTCGTCAAACAAGCAAAATACTCGCCTGCATATGCCGCCGACACTTGTTGCCATGCACTCAAAACTAACAATGACCCCGTGGCATAAACAATACCCCGTCCTAACCATCTCCACGGATCCGTGATGAACAAACTGGCCGATGGTATGAACTCGTCCTTGGCCAGCCACCCATGCTCCCCCACCCATAACAGCATGCCGCACGTGATCGCCCCCAAACTCACGAGAGGCCACACCGTTCGCGGAACCCTGAGCAAACTTCCTACAAACATCGCCGCCGATGCCGACAATAGTGTTAGTTCCGGTAATATCAGCTTCCATGAATCTATAATAGTACGATAAATCCCATCCACGCTGGTTAGCCTCCTCGCCGCAGCATTTGATATAAATTCGCCATTCCCTCTAAGTCCGGATGGATGATATCCAATAACGCCTTCGGATATAACCCCAGGGCTAAACACAAGGCCATAGGCAACGCCAGCGCCATCCATTCATACATATCTAAGTCTTGGATAGCATCCTCCTCTTGGTATCGAACAGGAACTCGCACAGGTCCGAAAACCACTTGCCGTAACATGGTCATCATGTACCACGCACCCAGAACAATCCCGAAAGCTCCCAGCACGCTCAGTGTTATCGACTTATAAAACATGCCTGCTAAACATAACGTCTCACTGACAAATCCATTCAATCCCGGCAAAGCAATGCTGGCCAGACTCATCCCCACCATGAAGAAAGCCCACACAGGCAATCGCTTAGCCAGCCCTCCCAAATCTAACATCGAACGCGTATGATAGCGCTCATAAATCGCGCCTACTAACATAAATAGGCCGCCCGTATATAACCCATGATTGATCATTTCCAACACACTTCCCGCCAGCCCAATAGTGTTAAGCGAAGCCATTCCCAGCATACAAAATCCCATGTGCGCAATTGAACTATACGCTACTAAGCGTTTTATATCCTTCTGAGCCGCGGCGCAAAGCGAGCCGTAAACAATGCCAAGAACCGCCAGCACTGCCAACAAAGACCCGCCCCAACCTGTCACAATGTCAGGCAATAAAGGGAATACCAGCCGTAAAAAACCATAAGTACCTAATTTCAATAAGACTCCAGCCAAGAAGACACTTCCCGCAGTGGGCGCTTCGACGTGGGCCAACGGCAGCCACGTATGCCAGGGCACCAGTGGCACCTTAATCGCAAAGGCTAGAAACAACCCCCAAAATGTCCACTTCTGTAAGCGTTCCCATTTCTCCCGTAGCTCAGAATCTTGCTCGCTAGAACGGCTCAACCGCGCCGCAGTCTCTGCTAAATCCGGGAGCGCCGTTATTCGGTCCGAAGGTCGCTCCAGTTTCCCCCGTGAAACCGTCACGTCTAGACGCGCCGCCTGACGCAATTCTCGCACCTGCACCACATAAGCTACCAACGCCACCAAACCAATTAAGCTGCCTGCCAAAGTATAGATCAGAAACTTCCTCGCTGCGTAGCGCCGCTCAGGCCCTCCCCAGATCCCGATGAGGAAAAACATAGGCACTAAAGTCAACTCAAAAAAAATATATAGGAAAATCACGTCGAATGCCAGGAACACTAACATCGCCCCGCCTGCCAGTAACAGAAGCAGCATATAATATTCTTGAATTCGCTCACGAATACTGCGCATTGAAATTAAGACGCTTGACAGGGTAAGCAAACTGGTGAGCCAGACCAACACCGCACTGATTCCATCTAATCCCCAAAGAGCTTCAATACGAACCGTGTCTTGATCCCGGCCTAAAATCATGAGTTCCTCGCGAGCTAATATAACAGATTCCATCGGTCTATTAGCGTAAATTCGCTTAGTTTCGGCCATCGGGCTATAAAAACCAAGAACGCCACATCCCCCTAGAAAACTTAGAATCACAGCAATCAGGGCGACTGATTTCACGAAACGCTCCTGCCACCAACCGAGCACTGCAATGATAACACTCCCCGCGAGCGGTGCCACGCAGGCTAGCAAAGCGGCGATCCGCAACCCATCTACTAGAGTCAGCTTATTCCTGAGACTTTCCACTAAATCCACCTCAGCCTCCCCAGCGACTGACTAAGACCAAGCTAAATATCGCAATTCCCAGAATGATCGCCAACGCATAAAACTGCACCTGACCATTCTGCATGGGTCGAAAGACCCTCCCTAGGAACCAAGTACTCCAGCCCACGAGATCCACTATAGCGTCCAGGATGCGATCCAACCAACCCGATAACCATGCTGAAGCCTCAGCAAGCCGTACAAATATCAAGTTGTAAATCTCATCTATAAAGAATTTAGCCGCACTCCATGTATATAGGACGCCCAGTTTCGTTAAGGGTTCTTCGGTGTATTGCCTTTGGGCTGGATAAAGCCAAAATGCTAATCCCATCGCCGTCATTGCAAGGATCACACTAACCGTGATCCAACCCCAGGGGCTATGTTCCGTCTCCCGACCAGGAAGTTGTCCGAAAGGTTGCGAAAGATGAATATAGTTCCGAAAATAACCGGTTGGTTCCAAGAGTATTCCCGCAATCAGGCTACCAAACGCTAACAACATCACTGGTATTAGCATAATCCACGGTGCCTCGTGGGGCCTTGGATGCACCTGACCCATAGACTGTTCTTCTCCCCAAAACGTCAATAAATACGCGCGACTTATATAGAACGCCGTCAATGCACCAACTAACACGAATATAGTAGTCATGATCAGGGACGCCCCTGCCATTTGCCCCGAGCCGGTTTGGGCGAATACTGCCAGGATAGCGTCCTTGCTGAAAAAACCCGCTAACGGTGGGATTCCCGCTAATGCTAATGCCCCGATGACAAAACTTAGATGGGTGTAGGGGAGAGATTTCCGCAGCCCGCCTAACATTCGGAGGTCTATCACGCCCCCCGTTGCATGCATAATATTGCCGGCACACAAGAACAGCAAAGCTTTGAATAACCCGTGGCTCACCAGATGAAAGATAACGGCCGCCGCTGCGATAGCTGCTAACTCGCTTTTCAGGCACATGGCCCCAAGTCCCATGAACATGACTCCTAACTGACTGATCGTGGAATAAGCTAAGACACGTTTCAGGTCATATTGCGTCAAGGCAAGGATAGCTCCTAAGAATGCGGTGAGCGTACCGACTACTAGGACGGCGCAGGACGCGGTAACGCTCAACGCAAACAATGCGACGCTCCGCGCTACTAGATATACTCCTGCCGTTACCATGGTTGCTGCGTGAATCAGTGCGCTTACTGGAGTGGGGCCTTCCATAGCATCGGGCAACCATACATGTAGGGGAAATTGTGCGGATTTAGCGCAGGCCCCAGCCAAGAGCAGGACCCCAATCAAGGTCAGCCGCTCCGGATTTAGTGTTCCCGCTAGATAGAATACACTTCCGAAACGCCCACTCCCTAGTTCGCGGTATAGCAGTATAATTCCGATAAACAATGCCGCATCGCCAATACGATTGACGAGAAAGGCTTTTCGCGCCGCCGCACTGGCTGTCGGTTTTTCATACCAGTGTCCTATCAATAAGTAACTGCATAGTCCCACCCCTTCCCAGAAAACATAAAGCACTAAGTAGTTATCTACTAATACTAGCATGCTCATGCTAAATACAAATAGTCCCAAGATGGCGAAATAACGGGCGTAACCTTCGTCATCTTTCATGTACCCGACGGAATAGATGGTTACTAAAAGTCCGATCCCATTTACGAGCAGGAGCATAACTGTGGCCAGGGAATCTATATATAGGCCCCAACGTATCTGAAAATCTTTTATGCCGATGAAGGTGTAGCCTTCAAGTACCAGGATGGTTTCGGGGATTTTTCCTAGATAAGCGCTGGTCAGTACACTCGCAATTAAGGCAATCACCAGACCCACGATTACTGGCCAGTGGGCCACTTTCCTTATGCCTTGCTTCGGGTGAAAAGCGAGCAAAGCGGCCAGGATCGTACCCCCTAAGGGACCGAGGGGTATTGCCCAGGCTAATCTTTCGATATTAGTGAGATAGTGGATAAGTTCGTTCATGTTCTTAGATTTAGCCTTGGGTCAAGGTATTAGTGATAATCGGGAGGTGCCTTCTGATTGATTCTGACTTGATGGCGTGGTTTGCTTGTCTTTTTCTGGGAGTGGCTCTTCGCCGAGTTGTGACCAGCGAGAGATGTCTAAGGTAGCCTTGCGTTGATAGAGGGCCAGGATGAGTACCAAGGCCAGGGCAGCTTCACATGCTGCTACGGTGATCACCATGATAGCCAGGATTTGGCCTCCATAGTCCGCATGCTGCGCACTAGCATTAATCAGGTTTAGGGAGACTCCTTGGAGCATGAGTTCCGCGAATAGGATCATAAGAATGATGTTTCGTCGCGTTAGGAAGCCTATAGTTCCTGCGACAAAGATCAAGATTGCTACCAGAGCTAGCCCACTTATCATGATCTCAGGTCTCGAGCTTGCCCCGTTTCGGTTTTCCCACAATCAAGGAGCCTATGGTGGCTAAAAGCAATAAGAATCCAGCAAAAACGACAGGCAGGAGATAGTAACTAAATAAGGCTGTGCCCAGTCCGCGGGTGTCGGCAGGGGATTTGATAGTCGTTAGTGCTCTCCCGCCTTCTGAGAGCTTAACATAGTGCTCTAAACAACGGTCTAGTTCGGAGGCTTGTTCTAAGGCGCTCGCATAGTCAAGCGGTTCTTGGGCAAGGGTTTGGAGGAGTAATTCATAGTGCTTTTCGATACGTTGGTGGATAGCGCTGAAATTTTTCTCGCTTAGGCTGCTCAAGGTGCGTAGGGACTGCATGGCGGTTGCCAGAGCAGTGTCTTGGTTTGATTCGTCGAATAGTGTGGCGACAATTTGATCGCGTGGTTGCTTCTTGTTGATGGCGTTCGTTAACTTGGATAGGGCAGTGCGTGTATGGCGGATGGCTTGATCTAGGGCTTGGGGGTTAGGGCTAGCGGTTTGGGAGGTGCGTTGTGACAGACTTAGAGGGCGTTGCCAAGTATCGGTTAGGTTTTTTAGCACCAGGATTGGGCCTATACTAAGCATCCAGCCTGCAAAACAGGCGAGGAAGGGTTCGCGAGGTGTGGTATCGTATGAAGCCTCGCCGCGTTGCTGGGCTAACATGATGACAAACAGAAATGTGACTACAATGGCTCCTGCATAAATGATAACGGTGGCGGCCATGAGGAAAGCGGCGTTGTTGAGTAAGAACAGCGTGCTCATGGCTAATATGGAAAGGGCGAAGCTAAGTGCGGCGAAAAGTGGTTTCTTGATGAGTAGCATGCCGGAGGCGGTGAGCGCAGCTATAACAGCGCAAATGAGAGTGATGAGGTTCAGTTCAGTGGCGAGCCCTCCGAAAGCCCGGAACCAGGCCAGGCTGAGCCAGGCGAGTGCCCCGAAGATGACTGTGAACGCAATTAACATGATGCGAGGGGAGCGGGCTTGCAAGCCTAGATAGATACCTAAATGCCACAGGGTAATAGCAGTTATTGATTGCCAAGGTTCTTGCGTGAGCATATTCTTGCAAAGCCGCTACGAGAAGCAAAGTGTCTTGCTTATCGGGTCCTGTCGCGCTTAGAAGAGCCTGTGAGATAATTAGTTATTAGAGCCGCGGTTATGCTGGAGCCGTTTTACTAAGCGATTAGCGGATGCGGCGCGAGGATTGGCCAGGTTGTGAGTATAGATGGTAAGATGCGGACAAAATATATTCTCGCTCTTCTGAATCGTCAACCAACCTAGCTTAGGTTGGTTGTTGAAACGCTGGCCCAGTTGGCCGCTGGAGTTGTTGGGGCGGCGTCCGAATTGAGGTGCTGGAATAAAAAAACTTATGGTCGCGGTCTGAAACCAAGCTACGGGATATTTGCAGGGGGAGGCCATGAGGCGTAATAGCTGGATGAACGTCGGAGTCGCCTTGGTGGGTGTGGTGGGGGCTTGGTATTTTGGCAGGTGGCAGGGACGGTTGGAGCGAGGGAGCGCGCCGTTGGTAGCAAACGCGGCAGTAGCCCAGGGTCACGGAAATAAGTTGGAGGTGCGGGGCTGGCAGCGGGGCAGAGGTTGGGGTTGGATTTGGGGTAAGGACGATGAGATTGGGGCGTTAAATGCTATGACTAACGCCAGTCGGCTGGCTGCGTTGAAGCTGGTGCAGCATGGCCGGGTGTATGATTTGGGGGTGACTTATAGTCGTCGGTCGTATCGTTGGCCGGGACACAATGCGGGTGAGATTATTACATTTCGTTCGCCGGAGGGTCTTCTGCGTCAGAGGGATTTCCCTGCGGCGGTGGATGCGCAGGCCAATCCGCGAGGCTTGGCTTGGCATAGTTGTGCGTTATTTTTGAGCGATAACGTGGGGACGCAGATTGACGGTTTGGGACACGTAACGGCAGGTGAGGATCATCATTGGTATAACGGCTATCGGGAGGCGGATTGGGGTGGCAATTTTGGGATACGGAAATGTGATGTGGCGAAGTTGCCGCCGATTGTGGCGCGGGGCGTGTTGATTGACGTGGCCGGCTTTCGCAAGGTGGAGGCGTTGCCGAGCCATTATCGTATTAGCGTGGAGGATTTGCAGGGAGCATTGCAGGCGCAGAGGGTCGAGTTGCGTGTGGGTGACGTGGTGCTGATTCGGACGGGTATGTTACGTTACTGGGGGGAGGATGGCGCCGACCATGAAAAGTTGCGGCAGCATGATAGCGCGGGGATTGACTTGGCGGCGGCTCGCTGGTTGGTCGAGCAACATGGGGCGATGCTGATTGGCTCGGATACTAGTGGTTTGGAATATACGCCTGGGCCGGGGGAGCCTGCCCAGTTTCTTCCCGTGCATCATTATTTGCTAATTGAACAAGGCGTACCGATTGGAGAGTTTCATTACCTGGAGGAGTTGGCGCGTGATCGGGTGTATGAGTTTTGTTACATTTGCACGGTGAATAAGATACGGGGCACGACAGCGGGCTTTTGTTTGCGTCCGATAGCACTACGGTGAACGTGTGCGCGATAAAAAACCTGACCGTTATGATGGCCCATGAGAGCGACAGAGCTAGGAGCGTTGTCGCGGCCTACATGCTGTTGTTATGGGGATGATGAGTTGGTGGGCGTTGGAACTGCGGCAGGCGTTTGTGGGAGCGGACTGGGTGCTGAGGGCAACATGTTCGTGGCAGGTGGTGGGGCAACGAGGATCGGCTGTGGCGTGGGAGATGTAACGGCCCGGCGCAGAGGCGTGCCTAGGGTGGGGGCTGATGGAGGTAGCGGCTGGCTAGAGGAGGGAAAAGGCAAGACCGGGGCGAGGTCCGGGTCGGGGGTTGGCATAGTATGAATCGGCGACGATGGGGGACACGTTGGCGTTGGAGGGATGCGGCAGCGTTCGGGGTCGCGGCGGGGCGGACGAATGGTAATGTCGCGGTCGGTTTCAAATACCTGGCCATCAAGCGTGGTGAAGCGCACTACGAGACGCAGGCGTTCGTAGTGCGGGAGGATTTTCCAGCGGAGCACCAGACGATACCCCGGGCTGCCGATTAGAGGCGTTTCCCATTTGCCGCGGAGTTCGCGGGCGGGAAGGTCCCAACTACTGAGAGGCTGTTTTAGTCCTTGGGGAGTGATTTGGTAGGCATCAATGTGGACGTGTCCCGGTATTTTGACAATTTGGTCGTCTAGGTCGCGTGGTTCGAGGATTACCTGGAGGGCATCATCGCCTGGACAGTTGGGGTCGTCATCGAGGCCGCCGGTTAGTCGTCCGAGAGTGATTTGTTTGAGATAGACCGGAGTGCGAATGTCGGCTTTGCCGGTGGCGCGTAGCTCGCGGAGCAGGCGTTCGTAATCCGCTTCGAGGAGTCGTACCTCGCATTCACAATCGCGTAGGCGTTGGGTAAGTTGTTCGTTTTCGCGTTCTTTTCGGCGAAGCTCGGCTTCGAGGAGTTCGGACGAGGTGGCCCGACAGCCTGCGGTAACTGAAACCACGGCGAGAAATAGACAAGCTATGTGCCGCGCTCGGCTTGTGAAACAGTATAGCCGCATCCAAGCGGTGGTTAGAGGGGGCTGCACAAAAATAGGAAAGCGGCGCGCGGGAGCCGCTGCCATGGTGCTGTCATCCTTGCGTGGCCTATTCGCGCGGCTCAACTATTGGGAGGCTCGGCGGCGTGCACCGGTTGATATTGCACGCGCTCGAGGATATTATCGACCAAACCGTAGTCCCGCGCTTCCTCAGCGGACATGAACTTGTCGCGGTCGGTGTCTTGTTCGATCTTTTGTAACGATTGCCCCGTGTGTTTCAGCAGTATTTCGTTGAGGACTTTGCGTATCCGCATGAATTCTTTGGCGTGGATAAGAATTTCCGTGGCCGTTCCTTCGCTGCCAGCCATCGGCTGGTGGATCATGACGCGCGCGTGAGGCAGGCAGTTGCGTTTCCCTTTGGTACCTGCGGCGAGCAGTACCGCGGCCATACTGGCGGCCTGACCGATACAGTAGGTAGCCACGGGGCAAGTTACGTATTGCATCGTGTCATAAATGCCTAAACCGGCAGTGACTGAGCCGCCTGGTGAGTTGATATATAGGTGGATATCCGCTTTCGGGTCATCGAATTGGAGGAAGAGCATTTGAGCGACGACCAGATTCGCGGAAAAGTCCTCGATGGGGCCGTGGAGGAAAACGATGCGGTCTTTGAGCAGTCGGCTGAAAATGTCCATGGCGCGTTCTTCGCGGCCACTTCGCTCGATGACGAACGGTACGAGCGTGGCCAACGCGCGTTGCCGCACTGCTGACGAATCACTGGCTAAGGCATCCCGTATTTCCCAGCGCAGATCCCACATGGTCAACACCTGACCTCTTGGTGGTTGCCTGTTGGGCCGTGGAAGCTCGAGTTACTTGTTTGGATTCTTGACGAGGACTTCATCCACCAAGCCATACTCTTTGGCTTCCCAGGCGCTGAAATAGCGGTCGCGTTCGGTCTCCCGGGCAATTTCTTCGACGCTGCGTCCGGTGTGCTTGGCCAAGATTTCGTTGATACGTTGCCGGTCGCGGATGATTTCCTGCGCCTGGATTTCAATGTCGGAAACCTGTCCGCCGACTTGTCCCCAAGGCTGGTGGATCATGACTTTGGAGTGGGGCAGGGCGAACCGTTTGCCTTTAGTACCACCCGCCAGCAAAATAGCGCCGCCACTTGCAGCCAACCCTATGCAATAGGTGGCGACAGGACAGTCGAGAAATTGCATCGTGTCGTAAATACTCAAGGTGGCTGAGACCGACCCGCCCGGGCTACTGATGTAAAAGTGAATGTCCTGGTGTTTGTTTTCATACTGCAGGTAGAGCATTTTCATAACGATTTCGATGGCGCTGAGGTCGTTGATGACACCGGCGAGAAAGATGATGCGGTTTTCCAGCAGCAAGTCGCCGAGCGTCATTTGCCGTTGCCGCATGTAGTCGCGCCAACGCTGTACCCGGGGCGGCAAATGACGAGGTAAGAACTCGGAAGCAGTTATCACGTCCCTCATGTTTGTTCCGTTCGCGCCATGAATACTGGGAATATTGACAAGTAATTATAGATAGTATGAAGCTGTTTCATTTCACCGCTACGCCGCGTTAGCAGGTGTTTCCCGCTCGTTGGGCGTCATCCTTTGCCGTCAGTCTTTATAACCTGCCGAGACAGAGTAACTGGCAGTCTATGGCTTGGTTACTAGGTAGAGGACGGTATGGACTGTTCTTCCGTCGCTGAAGGAGTCGCAGAAATGCCCGCGCTGCCGGTGGGTGTACCTTCGGTCGTTTCCGGAGTCGGGGGAATAATAATGCGTTGCTGGCTCGCGGGCGTTTCGCCGAAAATATTTTGAAACAGTCGGCTCATCAGGCCTTCCCGCCGATCCATATCGAGTAAATCCTCGGCAGAAAAGTCGGTCACGGGGAAATCCTCGATGTCCGCTTGGCTCAGAATGTGGCTATAGACCTTGTTTTGCAGCAAGGACAGAACCAAGTCTTCGAGTCGATTTTCGCGTTCGAGTCGGCTGCGGACTCGCCGGGGCGTTTCGTCCAATTCTTCGGCGATTTGCTCAATCGCCTGGTCAATCTCCTCATCGGTCACTTCGAGCTTCTCAAGCTCGGCAATTTTCCGCGTGACGATGCGTGAAACCAGGTCGCTGACAGCCATGCTCAGAGCTCCCCGTAACAGCAGTTCGCTGTGGCGGTTGATCTCCTCAGCGCTATAACCGGCCTGGAGAAGTTCTTCAACGCGGCTCCGGAGGTGGCGTAGATGCACTTGATAGAGCAAGTTGGGGGGCAGGTCGAGCTTCAGTACCTTCACCCAACCCATGAGAATCTGCTCGCGTAGGAAGAACTTTTGAAAACTTTCCACGCGTCGCTGGAGAACATTCCGTGCCATCTCTTCCAAGGCGTGGACACTTTCCAGGCCCAGCGCTTCAGCCGCGGCTTCCAGGGATTCGGCAGGATGGAAACGATAAATGGCGGAGATGACCAGGCGTGCTTGCGCGGTGGCAGGAGCGCTGCCGGCTGGCTCCGTACCGCTTTGCAATTCCACGGTGAATTCCCGCGTGTCTCCCGCGCGAGCGCCAGCAACGATCTCGAGGAAGTTCCTGACGATGCCGTCTTTGAACTGCAACTCGTGCTGACATTCCAAACGTACTTGGGGAAACTCAGCGACCCGAACGCCGTCCCGTGTGATGGTCACGGTACCTACTAGAATATCGCCTTGTTCGGCCGTTTCTTTTGGCTCGAAACGTCCGGCGATGCGACGGAAGTAGCCATTCATAAACTGGTGTAGAAGTTCCTCGGTGATCGGGAAAACTGGCCGCTTCAAACGCAAGCCCTTGTAAGGGGGAGTTTCAAACTCGGGCCAAACCTCCAGGTCGAGTTCGTATACCAGCGGCCCCTCTTTGGGAATTTTCAGTTTTGTGGGGTCGAAATTGGGGGCGGAAATCGGGTTGAGACTGTATTTTTTCATCAAGTCTTCTAAGCTCGCCAGGAGAAGTGTCGGGCGAATTTCCTCCCAAGCCTGCTCTCCCAGATAACGTCGCACGAGCGCTGCCGGTGCATGGCCTGGTCGAAATCCGGGAATCGCCGCATGGCGCCTGAGGTCTTCCAACTTCGCGTCCAGCATGCGGTCGATGATTTCGCGCGGAACCGTTACTTTGATATGTTTCAGGCAGGGGCCCTTATCTTGGATCTCTACGGTTTGTTCGAAAGTGGACTCTTCGCCTGCCAGAGCGGTTGCGCTTCCCTGGAGAGTTTGGCTCTCGGCCATTTTGTGCTCCTTTGCCTCACAGGTCGTTTCATTATAGTGAGCGTTACGGCATCGGTTTCGTTATTATGGAAATGGCCCAGGCTCACGGCAGCACCACCAAGCGAAGCCATATCACCGAGCGTGAACTTACACTTCGTCCGAGGCAACGGACTTCTTGTCTTCGGTTACGACGACTTCCCCCACAGGCCAGCAATTGCGGCGACTTGCGATACAAGGCAGCGAGTTGAGCGCCAGCTACGAGAACCGGAGTCAACCTTAGACTCCGTGTAGTTTCTTAGGACCCGGGAAAGCCCGCGATAGCAACGACAAACAACTAGCGCACTCGGTGGAACGCGGCTAACTCAGAGCGGGTGACGGGATTCGAACCCGCGACAACCACGTTGGCAACGTGGTGCTCTACCAGCTGAGCTACACCCGCAGTCTCACGCTATTATACCCACCCGTACCAGGGAATCAAGTCTCGGGGCGAATCGTCTACCAGCATGGCGACTAATGTGGCGCGTGCCCTTGGACTGACTCGGTTGGCCAAACGACGCGGTCTTTGCCCCGGATGATCCGAGCTATCACGGTTTCCGAGCCGATGCGTGCGGCAAGGAAACATCAGCCTACGGCCAATTGCGTGCCGCAATTCAATTTCGGCCAATAATCGTTTTGGCCCAGAAACACTAGCGTAAGGCACGCGACCAAGTGTGCGGCAAGCGATTAACGCCTTTTATGAACGTAGGATATTTTTCCTCAGCTCAAGCGAAAACCCCCGGGCTAATTTTCGGACTGGTCCGGTTCAACCTTGAGGTAAACTCTTGATTTTGCGGGTCCGCGACAGCGCCGTTTTCCTGTGCTTCATGAGCGACTTAGGATGGGGCATAACTAAATTGGTAGCGTTGGTAATGTTTGGCCTTCGACGAGGCGAATTTACTACTTTTGCGATTTGTTCTGTAACATAATCAACATGGTTGTGTCTTGCGTCGTGGCGGAAATAGCTACGTCGATTATCGGTTATATCGCACGTCGGCCCCTGAGCGTTAGCAGGCACGGGACTGTCCGTGGCGGATGCTCATGATGTGGCCCGATCCGCGCACCGAGCGGTGTACCTTGTGCCTAGCAGGCTCATTGTCGTACTGGCGCTGTGTCGTTAGTGGCCGTTGCGCAGGCTTTGCATGACGATAGCGGCATTTTGACCGCCGAAGCCGAAACTGTTCGACACAGCGACCCGGACTTTTTGCTCGCGGGCCACGTTAGGAACGTAATCGAGGTCGCAGGCGGGGTCGGGATATTCGTAGTTGATCGTGGGGGGCACCACCCCTTGCTGGATGGTCAGGGCCAGGGCCACCGCCTCGACCGCCCCGGCTGCGCCAATCAGGTGGCCGATCATAGACTTGATGGAGCTGAGGGGTAATCTCTTGGCTTTTTCGCCGAAGACGAGTTTGACCGCGTTGGTTTCCATTTCGTCGTTGAGTCGGGTGCTTGTCCCGTGAGCGTTGATATAGTCCACGTCGTGGATGTCCACACGAGCTTCCTGAAGGGCCCAGCGAATCGCGCGTGCGGCGCCGTGGCCGCGAGGGTCGGGCTTGGTGATGGAATAGGCGTCGAAGCTCGAGCCATAGCCTGTTACTTCGCAATAAATCTGGGCGCCGCGTTTGCGTGCGTGCTCGTAGTCTTCGAGCACCAATACGCCTGCCCCTTCTCCTAAAACGAACCCATCGCGCTGTAAATCGAAGGGTCGGGAAACCTGTTGCGGCGGACGTTGAGCGGGGCTGAGAGCCCCCAGGGCGTTATATGCCAATAGCAGTAACGGATCGATGCGACTATCGGCGCCGCCTGCTAACATAACGTCGGCGTACCCCAGCGCGATGAGCCGAAACGCCTCGCCGATGGCCTGCGTGCCTGCGGCGCAGGCGGTGGTTACCGTGCTATTGGGGCCTTGGGCGTTGAACATGATCGAGATGTGGGCCGCGGCCATATTGGGCAGGTACTTCAGAATCCAGAGGGGAAAGAGGGCTGTCGAACCACAGCGTCCCAGGCGCGTAACGTCCAGGCGTCCCGCTTCGTCGCAGGCCTTGACCAGCGTGGGGGAAATCTCGGGCAATTCGGTAGGCACGATGCCCGTGCCCATGCAGACCCCAAAGCGTTCCGGATTGAGGCGATTGAGGTCGAGTCCGGCATCCTGAATGGCCATCGCTGCGGCCGCAACGCCAAAGCGCATCGCCCGGCCCATAATTTTGAGCGATTTCCGATGCTCCGGGGGCACCCAGGGAGTTACGTCGAAATCCCGCACCTCCGCCGCGATCTTCACCGGGTGCTGCGATGCGTCAAACGTGGTAATCGGGCCCACGCCACTCTGACCTTCAACGCAGGCTTTCCAAAACGCTTCTTTGCCAATGCCATTGGGTGCGACTACTCCCAGACCGGTGACCACCACACGCCGCATAGCCTTCGCCTTGTTGTTAGGCCCAAGGATGCCCAGTCACTAATTCCTTTCGACATGCCCGAAGGTCTGCGCTTCTCTTAGCTTTACCAAGTTCATTAGATTGACGAGTTATCGCCGAGTTAATTCCGCAAATTCGGCAAATCTTAACTTGTCATCCGAGTCTAGCTTTATTGTAAGGTTATATACTAATTATCTATCCATCCGCGGTTTTGTTCGAAATAGCTAGAGAGCGAGAAGAAGAATGGCTCAGCTGAGCATATCGGCTGGGCTGGAGACGGGATCCCGCTGCGCCGACGAGACCTTGGCACCCGCTCATCCACTCCCGCGGCGGCCATACGGGCATGCACCCACGAGAGGCTTAGGCGAACATGGCCTTCAGGTCGGTTGCTTTATTTGCCGATATTGTTGTCCGAAGCGGTCAAACGGAGCGTAGTTCCGACGAACCGGGGGCGTACAAGGCGAAGCGAGTAAGAAGTCCGATGGGAACTAAGGTGAGCAGGAAATGAATTTTGCAGAAAAAAGTTGGGCGGTGGGTTGCATAGAAAGCAGGGGTTTGCCAAAATAGCTATGAACCGAATTGCTCGCGCTCGGCATGGTGTTGGTACCATGGTTGCTGGTTTGGATAGCCGACGCCTTGGGTTGCTCTCCCAGTGGCGTAAGCGTCCGACATGGTGCCGACAATCTCTGGCGACAACGGGGTTATGACGTCTATGAGAATGCCTCGCGGTGGAGGCCTCCCCCTGGCCGAGAGACCGGGGGTGAGTGACAGCCCGTCCGTGCTCGAACTGGCCGCGTGTGAGTCCGCTGGGCAGGCACCTGAATCCAAAGAAGTCCCTCAGCCCGTTCGCAGGGATCCGTCAGAAACCCTAGCCACGGTCGCGTTCTTGCCAAGCTGGGCTGCCTGGGCACAGTTCCCGCATTTTGCGCGGAACGACGAGCAACCGTCTCAACCCGAAAGGCTCGCGTCGCTAGTCCATTTGGCTAAATGTCTGCTCAGGAAGGACACAGGAGAGCTTGGATTCGACCATGTACTCCAGGAGGTGCCTACGCCAACCCCGGAAAAATGGCCCCAGGAAAGTCGGCTGGAGTGGTTTGATCCGCAGTTGACAAAACAGCAACGCGACTTAGTGGAGCGCGCCCTCCAATCCTCCCAAGGTTTCGTGATCCAAGGCCCGCCTGCCAGTGGCAAAACGCGGGTAGTTGTGGAGATAATTCGCCAATGCCTGAAGCGCAGCTGGCGTGTTGTGGTCAGCGCTCCGAATGACACCGCACTTCGGTATTTGGCCCGCAAGCTTGGGAAGCTAGATGAGTATTTGGCGGTGTATGTGCCGGAACCGACGGCTTCGGTCGCGGACGTGCCCGAGGACTGGCGCGACTGGCTGGCAGCGACGCGTGCCAAGGATCTGGCAGCCCGTCTGGAACGGGACGCAGAGGCCGCCCAATCTTTCTGGCAAAGCCGCTCCGCGCAGCTGCGCCAGGTCTTGGATTGGCTCGACGAGGCGGAGCATAGCGTTACGCTCTACGCCCAGGAAGACAGCCGCCTGCACAGCCTGCATCGGGCCCAGGAACAGACGCATGCCAAGTTTCGACAATGGCTCGCCCATCCCGAGACGATCGACGACGCCGAATTACGCAACGCGTTGGAGACAGAAAAACGCAAGCACGAGTCGATTTTGGCCGATCTCCATGAGCGGTATGCTGCGGCGCAGCGCCTTGAACAACAGGCACACCAGCAATGGGACCTTTGGCAGCAGCGCTGTGCTGAGCAGGAGCGGATTGTAGCAGTCAAACGTGCCCGCGCTTTCTGGACTTGGCTTTGGTGGCGCCACCTGTTCCAGGCCCGCAGCGAGGCCAGGTGGGCCGAATTCCAAGCACGTCTGCGCGAAGCCGCCAATGAGCTGGAACACCGGCAAACGGAACGCCGTCAAATTGAAGAAAGCCTGCAGCGCGAACGACTGCGCCATGCCAGCACACGCGAACGTATCATCAAGGCGGCCTACGAAGCTCAGTGCGCAGACCTGGAACAACAAATCCACGCCACTCAAGCCCGGGCAGCACAGGCTCTGGATCGCTGGCACACCCTTCGACAGAAGTTACACGAAGCTTGGCCCGCCCTCGACCTACCGCACCAGCCGACGATCGAAGCCGTGCGATTGAGGCGGGAACAGGCGCGGACGTTGATGGAAACCGCAAAGCAGCACCTTCAGGCCGTGGAACATCTACGGCAACAATTGAATTCGCTCGTCGAAATCTGGTCGCAGCGCTTCGCGGATTGGGCGCAGCTGGTGCTGGTTCCTGCGCCTGCATTGCTTCGCGACCCCTCTTTACGGAGAGCCGATTGGATGATTGTTTTGGACGCTCACGATTTGAAGGACTCAACTTGGGAACAACTGTGCGCAGCCGCAGAGCATTGGTTGCTCTGCGGCGAGCCCGAAGCAGTGCGTCCGGGCGGAGCGACGTCGCCCCGCGCCGCGCTGGCGGCGCCATGGGAGCATCGTGACGCCGCACCCTGGTGGATGCCGTGTCGCTGGTGGCAAACTGGTGCGGGGATTGCCTGCCAGATGACGGCAGCCTTAGTGCACCAGCCCGTGCGTTCCTGGACGGAACCGCTGGCAGACCATCCGGAGGTGCTCTTGCGCTTTTCCGAATTGGCCCAGGGATCACGCGTCCTGGCCGAGGTGTTCTTCCCCGCACCCCAGTACGACATTCGACAGGCCAAGGTTTTCCTGGCGCAACAGATGGAGGAATTACAATTATCGCCCGCGAGTTTGTCGGCGCGTTGGCATGAGGACGATGTCCGAGTGAGCGTGGAGTGGTCGGCTACTGCGGGAGTGCTCCCCGTCCATTACGGGCAAGGGATACAGGAAGAGTTGGCCGCTTGTGTGGCTAGCGACGGCCGCACTACCTGGCGCACGCTGCGCCTGCATTTCGAGAAAAGCCAGGGATGGACACTCGCGGCAGCGCAGCAATGGTTGCGCGAGCATAGCAATATCGCGGCCGACCCGCGGACGGCCTGGTTATGGTGCTGGCATGGCGGTGTGGCACCGCTCGGCGATTGGCCCAACTGGGTGCTGGGGTTGGAGGTTAGGGAGGAAGCTCTGTCGGGACTGCTACGGGTACCGCGTCCCGCGGCTGGATCAGGGCGTCCAGCGGAACGTTCGCGTCGCCGACCCGACACCGAGGAAGCCGTGGACCTGGCCTCCGAGCAACGCAAACGCTTGCCCATTGCCTGGCAATGTCGGTTACCCGCGCGGGGGGTAGTCTATCCTCACGCGGCGCGCGAACTTATGCAGCGGCTGCGGGAACTCCTACCCACCGTTAGCGAGCTGGCCAAAAGCTGGGCCGTGGTCGGCTGGTGGGACAAGCCTCAGCTCGAGCTGCTTCGCTGGCTCGCTCGCGATGAGCTTACTGATGCGGGGCAACTGCATTGGTGGAGTATTGAGGACTGTCGCCAACAACAAGTGGAAGGTCTTCTTGTTGCCCTCGATTCTCTCCAGCACTGGTCTCGACCTGTACCAGTAGAGCACTGGCTGCGGCTTGGCGCCACAGCGCAGCGCTTCGTCCTCATGCTGGAACCCGACTACCAAAAACTTTACCGAAGCCTCAACGCGCGGCAGATGAACCCGTTGTGGCTCAGCGAATTATTAGGTCGGGTCAGTCGTTTACCAGTTTTGGCGTCGCATAACGTTCTCGTGGCGACCGCATAAACGCGCTTCCCCGTTATTGGTCGTTCCTTTACTTAGCAGAGTAGTTACAGTGTTATCAAAGGGATTGCTAACTAACCATCGGATTGGCGCATCATTCCGAGTTGTCCGCGTCGTAGTTATGTACAATACCATCAAAGGGGCCTGACTTGCGCCTGGTTAGGAACCCGACTACTTACCCGCGCACGGAGGGAATTCCACTCATGGCGCGACGCACGTCGAGCCTATCCGAACTGGCTTTACTCGTGTTAGCTGTGCTCTTGGTGGGCGCCATCTGTATGCCCCTATGGCACTGGAGCGGTACGGGCCACGAGCACGTTTTGTTTAATCCGCAACGCTTGGGACGCATGTTTCTCGGCTGGGAACAGGCAGGGGAGTATGTCTGTTTTTTCTGGGCCAGTTTCCTTCTCTTGCAGCGCTGGTGGCAAGTGCGGCGCCAGGAACGCGCGTTTGAAATCGACTGGTTACCCGGAAGTGTGCCCCAGCGCTTCGTTCCTGAAGACGCCCAAGAACTCCAGAGCCGGATTGCTGACCTCAACGGTCCCCGCAGACAATACCTTTTGGGCAGGCTGTTGCACCTGGCCTTGGAAAAGTTTCAAAGCACGCGTGCAACCCAGGAGGCCAGTATGGTGGTGCGCACCTGTGCCGAAATTGAAGGGGATCGTTGGGCTAATTCGCTGAGCACGGTGCACTATTTAGCCTGGGCCATTCCCGCCTTGGGATTTTTGGGTACGGTGCGCGGCATCAGCATGGCCTTGGCCGCGGCTCCCGCGCTGGGACAGGATTCGCAACAGGCGGCTAGCGCCTTACAGGATTTTCTTACTCACACCAGTGCCAGTCTGGCCGTGGCTTTCGATACCACCTTCGTGGCACTATTGCTGAGCCTGGTACTGCTTTACTGGCTGCACCGGGTGCAACGGCGGCAGGAAGACCTGGTGCTGGACTGTCAGGCCTATGTCCTGGATCACTTGATTGCCCGCTTCTGTGATACGCCACTGGTGGGAAGCAGCCTGGACAACGGCGAGTTGGTTGCTCGCGAACCCGGCAAGCAGCGAACCCCCAAGGGCTAAGCCACGCGCTATTACGCTCATGAACGCCAGCATGACCTGCCTGGGCCTGATGGAATGGACGAGCCGATGGCTGCGTCTGTGGCAGAAAAATGGTCAAGGGAACTGGCGGGCCGAGATTCTGCAAAACCAAGCTGAATTATTCCCCCTCACGGTTTGCTACGCGGCCCAAGATGCCGGCTGGCGCCGCCTACTCGGCCTAGGCTGGCTGATGGGGACTTCGCCCTGGCAAGTTGGATGGCCCGCCTGGAAGACTCTCGGGCGTAGGCCGGCCGGAGCGCTCAGCGACTTCCTACCCGATTGGCGTCCTGACAAACTTTGGCGTATCGGTTCCAGAAAGATCACGTCGCAGCGCCTGCTACAACTGATCCTGGCCCCTCTTCACTCGACTCTGCGCCACTGTCCCCTTTGGGGCATGTTATTGCCCAGTTATTGGGACGAAGCCCAATTCGCCGATTTCACTCGCGAACTTCACCGCGCGGGCTTGATCTCTGGCGTGCCCGTGGCTCAGGATTTGGCCCTAGCGTGCGCCGCTTGGCAACAGCACGGCCCTTGGAACCTGGCTCTGGTCGTAGACCTCGACGACCATGCCCTCGTGGTCACGCAAGCCAGTTGCCGCGAACCTGATGTGTTCGTGCAGCGCAGGCTCGTGGTTCCCGAATTAGGTCGCCGCATCTGGATTGCCCGACTGATCAACCTCTGCGCCGAACTGTCCATTCGCTTATGCCGACAAGACCCGCGTCTTTCCCGTCAAGCCTTCCAGCACCTGGCCTTCGAACTCACTACTGTCCTGCCTCGTCTCCACCAGGAACACTTTCATTTCCAACTGCACGTGTCCGATTTTCATGCGGAATTTTCGCTCACGCCCGAATTGGTCAAGCAGGCATGTCTGCAATTAGCCCAAGCGTCGGCCAAGCTCATCAAAGACCTGCTGGCTCCTCACACGGAGGTTTTCCTTTCGCGGCGTTTGGCAGACCTGCCGGACATGATTCGGGTCGTCTATCAAACCTTAGAACATCGTCGCCCTATTTACGTGGTGGACGAAACGCCCTACTTGGAAGCGGCGGGCCAACTCGCCAGCAGCGCGGAAGCGTGCGCAGCCTCAGCCAGCTCACTGTGGCGCTATGCGCGCGTCTTGCCCGACTGGGTCAAAGCGACCTGAGTCGCCCCGGCTTAGCGCATGCCCAGACCGCTACGGCGCGCTTGCCGAAATGCAATCCAGGCCACTTGGTGCCTTCAACTGACTGCATGCTCCCGGAGTGATCCGCTATGCCCACACGCCGACGGCAAAGCCTCCCGCCTTTCTTCAATCTCTCGCTGTTGGACGTGGTGTGTAACGCCTTGGGGGCAATTATTTTCCTCATGTTTCTCAACTATTGGCAAGCGAACCACGTCTCCCACCGTTTGCAGGCCTCGTTGTTAGACTTGGCGACGAAAGAAGCCGCACTCACCCAACGGGAAAATGCCCTACAAGAAACCCGCCAGCAACTTAGCCAATTGTTGGACAAACTCGAGTCGGCGCAGAAGCAACTGGCCACTACTGAGCAGCACCTCAAACAAACGGAACTGGCCCTGAGCGAAACGGAAAAGGCCCGCTTAGAGGCCTTGCAAACCGCCGAGGAGTTACGCCTTCAGCTGCGGAGCGAGCGGCAAGTGCGCCAGCACTATCAACAAGTCGCCCAAGCCTGGGAAAAACAGGCCCGCGATTTGGAAACCTTGCTCCGCGATGCCGTCGCCCAGTTGCGTCAACGCGTACACGAACGCGAGCACCTCGCTGCCCAACTGCATCAAACGCACCTGCAAATAGCGCAGCTCTCGGCCTCGCTGAAAATGGCCGAAATGGATCGCCAAACTCTCCACCAGCGTCTTCGGAGCCTCCAGGCCCAGGCCGCCGAGTTTTTCCACGCTTTACAAGTACGCCAGACGCAAATCGAAGACCTGCAAACACGCCTCAGCGCCTTGGAAAGGGAACGTCTGTCGGCGTTGTCCACCGCGGGTGAGTTACAGAAACAACTCACCGCAGTGACCACACGGGAGAAAACTCTTGCCGAAAAATTATCCCAACTGCTTGGCACGGTGGAGGCACTGAGCCGCCAACACGAGCAACTGGCCCAGGAACGCGACGACCTGCTCAAACGGCTAGCGCTGCAACGTACGGAAAATCAACGTTTATCCGAGCAATTGGTGTTGGCCCAACGGCAACTCGGCGAAGCCCAGCAGCAAGGCGAAAAGCTCCGTGCTCTGCTGCAACAGGCCCAAGCGCGGTTTGCAGGCGTGGACTTATCGGGCCGACGCGCTGTCTTCCTCGTGGACACCTCAGGCAGCATGGGCAAGCGAGACCCTTATACAGACGATCCGAACAAGTGGCCCAAAGTGTGCGAAACCGTCCGCCACGTCCTCCTGAGTATGCCCCACCTGGAACAATTGCAGCTCATCACCTTTGCCAGTTCCGTCAGCTATCCCCTGGGCCGGCCCGGTCAATGGTGGTCTTTTGATCGCGACTATTCCCCGATGCAAGTGCTCCGGGCACTGCAAGCGCTGCGGCCGGAAGGCGGCACCAATCTGCATCTGGGATTTCAAGAGGCATTTCGCTTCCGCGACCTGGGGATGGACACAATTATTCTCTTTTCCGATGGCCTACCTACGGAAAGTCCCGACCTGACCCCTGAGGAGCAGCGACTTGAAAACAAGGAGCGCGAGCAACGCTTGGCGCCACGTCTCTTGAAGCGTATTGCGGAATGGAATGCGCCCCGCGGCAATCCACCCCGGCGGGTACGTATCCACGCGATCGGCTTCTACTACGATAGCCCGAATCTGGGCAACTTTTTGTGGGCGTTAGCGCGACAGAACGATGGCAGTTTCGTCGGCATGAGCGAACCCTGAAGTTTGCTCATGACGAGCGTGGCTTTTGTAACGCGAGCAACTTCAAGGACGTACCTACGGTGGCCCAAGAAAAACCCCGAGCGGTAAGCTCGGGGCCCATTCGCACGCGAACGCGCGCGAGCGATCCTGGAGGGTACTGCCCATTATTTGCCGTCGGGCTTCTTCCTAGGCAGTATTCGAATCTCAGTTACCTTGCCGCCGTCAATGGTAACTTCCACCTTAGTGCCAGGCCCGAAGCCCTTGAACTTCTCGGGGGGAATTACCGCGCCTTTCGGGCTGACAATTTTGACCTCGGCAATTTTCACCGTGAATTCCTTGTCGCCGACTTTGAGGACGGCCGTCTGCGTCTCCTTATCGTATTTCTCGACGACGCCCTCAGCGGCCCAGCCCAGGCTCACTGCAAAAAGCATTACCACCACAGCAGCCAGCGCTTTGCGGAGCATGATTCCGACCTCCCTTGTTGCACAGACCTACACTGCCCCGGTTCCAGACCCGTTGTCGGGAACCGTTCCACCGTCCCTAGTCATTTGCCCAAGGTTGGGTGGATTTTATCCTATTGAACACCCCTTCCCGGCGAAAGTATCGCCCGGGCCGGGAACGCCGCGCTAAAACTGCCCGCTCCGCACTTCGAAATGGGTCGGCTTCTCCCACAGCTCGTTGCCATTGAGAATCCAATCGGCAATCCACTCCACGAGCAAGCCGACGGGGACACGTGGATAGCCAAACAGACGATGGGCCTGAGCGGCGTTACTGAGATAGGCATCAGGAGCCTCACTACCAACGAGGTGCGGTGGTTTCTTGAACCGCCGGGCGAATTGCTCCGCCGCCCAGCGCACGCTCACGGTTTCTGGCCCCGCTAAATTGAGCACGCGGGGCGGCACTTCCGCATAGGCCAACGACTGAATCGCCCAGGCAAGGGCATCCCCTTGCCATAAGGCATTGAAACACCCCATTGCTAACGGAATCGGCCGCCCTTCCCATACAGCGCGGGCAATATCCACGAGCACACCGTACCGCAGCTCCTGAGCGTAGTTGAGCCGCAAGATAGTCATGGCCATGTGATCGCGTCGGCTGAAAAACTCGAAGATCCGCTCACGAGCCACTGCGCTGGCCGCGTATTCCCCGTCCGGACGCAACGCATCGGTTTCGCAGCTGCCACCGCTCACTACAGGAACTAAACCATAGACATTCCCCGTTGAGAAGATGACCCAACGTGCCTGACGGTAACGTTCCGCGACCAGGGCAGGTAAGTAGGCATTGCTCGCCCAGGTGCGCCATTCATTGCCTGTGGTGCCGAACTTCACTCCCACCAGATAAAACACCAGAGCCGCCTCGGGCAGCTGGTCAAGATGGTTGCGCGCGAGCAGGTCACAACAAACGACTTCCACGCCCTGGCGGCGTAAGCGCTCGATTAAGCTCGCGTCCGTGAACCGCGACACAGCGATAACACGTCGGGGCGTCTCGGCCCAGTCCGCCGCTCGCCGCAACATGCGTGTCAAACTCGGACCCATTTTTCCTCCCGCCCCCAAGACCACAATGTCGCCGGGAAACTGCCGCAACGTTTGTACCACTGCGGGCGTCGGCTCGCTTAGTAAATCCTCTAAAGTAGCCGTGTCCGGGATTCGCGCCGGCAGCTCGCTCACACTTGGCTGCATCGTTTGCACAATTCCACAAGAAAATTCCGCTTACCTAGCTCTCATCCCAGCACTCCAACGGCCAGGCAACACCTGATAGGCCGCTAACGGGGAACGCTTCATCATTGACAGCGCACCGCGATGACCGTGGTATTATCGGAGCCTCCGTAGGCGTTGGCCAAGTTGACCAAGCGGCGCGCACACATTTCCGCCGAATCGGCCCGCTGGAGCATTTCCGTGAGCGTGGCGTGGTCGACGTGGTTGGTCAAACCGTCGCTGCATAAGAGCAACCAATCGCCCGGCTTAAGAAGGACGCTGAGGGTTTGCGGCTCCACGAACGGCTGAGCCCCCAGGGCCTGCTGCAACTCATTCTTGCGGGGATGATGCTCCGCCTCTTCGGGCGTGAGCTGGCCGAGTTCCACTAATCGGTTGACCAGCGTCTGGTCGCGCGTCAGTTGCCGCAGATGGCCATCACAGTAATGGTAAGTGCGACTATCGCCGATATGAGCCACCACCGCCTGGTTCCCATGAATCATCAGCAACTCGCAGGTGCAACCCATGCCCCGTTTGCCTTTCGGCGAGCGGGAAAACTGATACATTTCCTGATTCACCTCCCGCAGCAACTCAAAGAAAAACTTCCGACAAACCTCGACGTCCCAGGAGAACTGGTCGGACGAACCTAGCAGGGCTTTCCCATAGTCGCTCTGCAGGAACCGTTGACGAATCAGCTCGATGGCCATGGCCGCGGCTACTTCCCCCGCTTCATAGCCTCCCATGCCATCACACAGAATAGCTAGCACCGTTTCCCCAAGGCATTCTTCAAAACCATTAGCGCTGTGCCAGAAAGCAAAAGCATCTTCGTTATTACTGCGGAGCTTGCCAATATTGCTCCAGCCCGCCACGTCCAATCGAACCACGCTCAATTGCCGCCCCGTGGCACGCAGCGCACGGGCCAATTCATCCCAGCCGGTGGGATCCGTGTGCGATGCTTCCTCGGTGGGGAAACGGTGCTCCTTGTCGCGCACAAACGTTTTCATGATCAAACGGGCATAGGCTGGCGGTGCATCGGGAAAGCGAAAGACCAATGGTTTGGCTACCCAGGGACGCTCGAAATCGGTCTCCGTCAGCTCGTGTCCCAGATATAACGCATACAACACGGCGCCGAAACTGTAAAGCGGCGAGCGACCATCCACATCCCCAGGGCTGAGCACTAATTCTGGCGGGGTGTAGGGCGTGCTGACCAACTGCGGCTGAGCGGGATACGGCAAAGGCACCAGTAGGCTCAAATCGGTCAGCATCAGCTGACCCGCACCGTTAGTACGCAGCAATTCGGGCTTGAAATATTCAGGAATGGCCCCGGCCTGCACAAGTGATTTCATGCCTTCGGCCCATTGAGCCAGAAGCTCAAAGCGTTGGGGCATGGTCAGCGCCGGATCGTCGAACACTTGCCAAAGATCGGGGCCCTCAGCTGCTTCCTCGACCCCAAATACCTCATGGCCTTCCTGCACCACATCAAGAACTCGAGGCCAGCAAGGATGATTAACCTGTTCCAACAAAGCGATCTCCCAGCCCAAGGCAGGCCAGGTAATTCCGATTTCTGCGGGTAAACGGAAACGACCAACCTGAATACTCGCCTGGTCCCCATTGTCAGCCCTGACTCGTTGCTGCACCAGCACTACCCCGCGGTTTTTGTTGGCTCGGTCGATAGCGCGATACCGCACGGTGGGCGGCCGACGAGAAATTTCCGCGACAATCTCATAGCGATTCGCCACCAAGGTACCCTGGGGCAGGGACACGGTCTCGGGCCAGACGGGCGTGGCTAGGGGGACATCCTGTAGTTCGCTACTGCCGACAGCATAGCCGCATTCGTAACAGAATTGGCTCTGTGCGTCCAACTGCGTGCCACAGGCCGGACATATCACCGCCGACACGCTCGGTGCGGCCACAGTGGCTTGCTCCTGCGGAGCCGCGACAGCAGTTGCATCAGCGGCACTGACACTTGGCTCCACAGCAGGAGCCTCCGCCGGTTGGATGGTCGTAACGGTCACGTTTTCCGTCGTTTTTTCCATCTCGGTGACTACTGGCGGGCTAGTTATTTGCTCCGGCTCAGAAACGGATGCAGCCGGTTCAGCAAGAACTTCCGCGACGGGCAAATCGGCAGGATCAATCCCCGGCGGCAAGGCGCTCGTTTGTAACAGACGCGCCACCGGCACAGCCGCCCCCGGCGCCACCGACGCCGCACTCGCTCCTGAGGCGTTCGTTGGTTCTGTCCCCGACGCGGAAATGCCAGGCTCAGGCACGGTACTAGAAGCAGAATGATCCTGATGCGGAATAGACATGTTTGCCTCCAGGCCCTTGTTAGCGCAGACGGTTACCACAATGAATGCAGAAGCGACTCCCCATACGATTGCTCTTGCCACACTGCTGGCAAGGAGGCGCCAGATCGGTCAACGGCGCAGCACACTTGATGCAATAAGGTTCACGTACCTTATTGACCGCCTGACATTGCGGACAGCGAACTTCCGTGGTAACACGGCGCGCTTCGAGATCGGCTTTGAATTCCTTAGCGCTGAAATAACGTTCATTTACATCCTCCGACAAGTTGATGCGTATCAGCTCGTAAAACCAGCGATATGGCGGCGGGATCACGCCATTGGGCATGCGCAACATCTCCTCGATCTCCTTGCCCGTGAAGGCCCCTTCGGGGGCGCGCCCCGTAACGAGATGATAGAGCGTGCCCGCCAAGGCAAACAAATCGCTCCGTGGCTCCGGCTTACCGATGATCTGTTCGGGGGGAGCGTAACCCTCGGTATAAACGCGTGTCTTGAGTTGCATACGTGTGCGGGCAGTCCGGCCTAAGTCACGAGCCGTACCAAAGTCAATCATCTTTATGCTCCGCCCATCCGGCAACAGCATGATATTTTCAGGCTTCAAATCGCGATGAACCACGGGCGGGTCGAGCGTGTGCATATGGTGCAACACATCACAGATTTGCTTGCCCCATTCAATCACCAACTCGATAGGAAATGGGCGGTTCTGATTCTGTTCTAAAACCCTCACCAAATCGGTGCCTTGAATGTACTCCATCACCAAGTGTGCCGATTGCCCTTTTTGAATGAAGTCGTAGAAACGGGGCACGATAGGCAGCTGCGCTAGGGCACGGAGAATTTCCGCCTCCCGGCGGAAAAAACTCAGTCGAATTTTGAATTCCTCGGGATCGGGGCAGATCATGTCTTTCACGGCCACCAGCTGATTGGTGCGTGTATCCACGGCTAAATAAACCGCACCGAATCCGCCCTGGGCCAGTAACCGTTCGATCCGATACCGCCCTTCCAACATGGTGCCCGGAGCACTGGGCAACATGGTATTGCAGCGTTGACAGTATTGCAACCCAGGTGGATTGGCGGCGCCGCAAGCCGGGTTCGTGCAAATAACGACACCAGCCCCCGGTTCCTTCTCCTCTTCGGTCTCAGCAGTCCAACCGCACTCCAAACACATGGTCGCGCCGGTAGGCAGCGCCGCCTCGCACGAAGGACATTGTGTCAACGGCCCAGAAACACGCGTGAGCGGACGAATCATCACCGACTCCGCCGACAGACTATCCGCACCGCTCTGCGGGCTGCCCGGCGTACTGCGGCCCACTGGGGCAACTCCCGACCCACCCGGCGGACTCGGTGCCACCGGAGCCGAACCCACCGGCGCCTTCGGAGGCGCCGGCGCGGTAGCCCCCGCTGTGCTAACAGCCGTCGCAGTGAAAATCTGTTGACAACTCGGACAGCGCACCTGCTGATTCACGAACCGCTCCGGCACCTGAGCCGGCTTACGACAATGCGGACATTGCATCAAGAGTGGCATGGTTCAACCCACCAAAAGAGGTCACGCCCTCGTGGCTCATCCCACCGTGGCCGCTGACGCCAGCTCCACTGGACGGCTAACACGCCGTCGCGCACGCGCACGGAAGATCAGCACACAGTCCCCGACACGAATCCGATCTCCCGATTGCAGCGCCTGCTTTCCGACGACACGTCTTTCGTTGACAAAGGTTCCCCCCGGCGTCTGGCAGTCTTCCAGAAAATAATCCGCACCATCCATGAGAATACGAGCATGCAATTTCTCAACCCCTTTGCCTCCGTAAAGCCCAATATCACAGCCCTCGGCACGACCAATGGTGACCACGGCCTTGTTAATCGGAATCTCCCGACCCGGGCGAAACCCGCTTTCCACAATCACCCAAGCATCCCGCAAAATCACCTGAGCCAGTCCAATAAACAATCCCAAAAGCGCACCAAGAACTGTCCAGCCAATCGCCGCCGGGCTCAAAGGTTCCGCCCGACCCCGCAACACCGGGGTCAGCACCTGAGCAATCACCACCAACGCAAGACCACCCAACAAGCCACCCAACGTGCCCCCAATCACACCATTACGCACCTTACGGAGCACGCCCTTCAACGACGCACGGGCCAACACCAGCTTCAACAAGCCCCACCCACAGATGCCAAAACCAATCAGTGCTCCCGCGACTATCCAGCCCACAATCCGCAAGTATTCATGCAAAAACGCCAACACCTGGCCCAACAGACCCCCGACCAACCCTGCCAAACCACCCAGCACCAGCCCCGCGATTGCCCCAGGCACCATCGCGAACCAGCGTCCACCCGTGGACAGGAAATTGTCGAACAAACCCAAAATCGCCCCCACCAACGCACCCAACAAGGCCCCTTTGCCGCCCGCTTCCAGGATGAGCTTCCACGCCGCCGTTTCCCCCTCCACGCCAAAAAGGAGCCAACTTACAAACCAAGCCCCAAGCGCCCCCCAGGCCCCGCCTAACGTCATGTAATACACATACAGCCGAAATGACATAGCCGCCCCTGTTGCTTGCTCGCCTCGCGCTGAGCAGTCCTGGCTAGCGGCCCGCTAAATAGCTGGCTTCTCCCGCCGACTGTGGGCCGTCTAGCACTTCCAACCCTAGGCCGTTACCTACTTCATTTTGCTACTTGAGCACCTGCGGGTCAACGGGTGCCCCGTCGTTCACTTAGCAATCCGCAAAACCACCGAGTCGTCAAAACTGCCACGCCACAAACTTTGCTCACTCCGCGAGGAAATAAACCATAATCGGCTGGGGCAGGCCAATCACGCCCATTTGCGTGAAACGAAAACGTTGAATGATCGCCACCGCCTGCTGAGCATCGGGCTGACGCCGAAAACGGAAATAACGATACACCCCGTCTGTAACCCAATAATCCTCGCCCACTTGTCGCACTTGCAAACGTTCAGGCTGCAGCGGAATAGTTCGCTGACCCGGCAGTCGGCCTCGAGGCGCTTGACCGTAACTGAACCAAAACTCGATAGCCGCGTCTCCCTCTCCCAACGTCCAACGTTCATTCAAGCGATAAAAACGTATTACCTGCAAAGCAAACATCGCCTCGGTATCCTGCCGGGCAAAGTTTTTCAACACCACATCCCCCGATACCAAAAGCCAACGACCATTCTCTTGCCGCAACTGCACCTGCATCGGATCGAAATACTGCCGCCGTAAGCTGCTCAACGCCCCAGAAGCATCATGCTCCTCCAGGCCACCACCTGCCACGGGAGCCGCGTTACTGATTTGACCGTCGGCCTGTGCTGATAACGTAGGTTTACTCGGCACCGGCGTTGGCGCTGCCACCGGAGGGGTGCCACCGGGCATGAAATAAGGACTGGCTAAATTAGCTGACGGTGCGAATCGCGCCAAAGTCGGCTCCGCCATCGGCCCAGCATTTCCCCGCCAAAAACTTTCCGCCCAAGGATAAAACCACGGACGCTGCAGCACGGAAGGCATCGGCCTTGTCTGACCCCACGAAGGCCATTCACTGGGACGCGCTACCCCCTGCGGTCCGCTCCACGACCATGGTAACGGCGCTGCCGAAGCCGAACCTCCCTGCGCCGTCTGCGCCCTCCCCATGGGTTGGAGCAGACCACCACCGGGCACATTCTGCGCTCCGACCATCGGCACAAAAATTCCGAGCAACACAGAACAGATAGCAATCGCCAGCACAGCACGCCCACACACCCGATAACCGCCCCCGCAAGATTTCACCCACCTACGTTTGGGTCTAACGACACAGCTTACCACCGCCTCCATAGCGAAATTCCTACTCCACCAGAAATTCCTCCGCATAAGCCCAGCCCCAAAGCCTAATCGCGAGCAATACCAAGCCCCATCACACCCACCATCGAAGCCCCCGCTGCCCACACCTTCACCCGATTTTTTCCGCCGACCGCTCTGAAGCATTCGTTTACGGCAAATGCCCCATGATTATCGTCACCCACACCTCAATCCGATTTTTTTCCCGCAAACCGCTTAGACCAACTCCAGCACACACTGTCAAGATCGAACCGCCACCGTGCCCCGACAATCCCAAAGCCCAAGGCCAACGAAACCGCGCCACAGACCAACGCCCACCCGATTCACTGCAAAACCCAGGGCCGGTGATAGCCATTGCTTCAAGAACAACCTGGGCCAAGTCGTGCTCCGCGCCCCAATAACTCAAAGCTCCAAGAGCCGTGAAACTGGCCCTCCCTAATCAGTGGCAACATGGCCTGCATCGGGGTCCGAGTATCAACCAAGAACGTTGCGCTCGCATAAATCCCTAATCACCACCGAACTCGATCTTGTGCCGGTCCGCTCCGCCCTAATCTGCGCAATCCGAGGTTTGGTTTGCTAACAGGCTCTCGAGCGTGGCGCTCAGCCCGTTCCTTCAGCGCACTCTGGAAGCACCATGTCCATGCACCTAGCTTCCTCAACTGCAGCGTGGTGCTCCGTCCCGTCCGCTGGGCGCTCATCGGGCTAAGCTGGCGTTTCCTTTGCTCTCATCCCCCTGCGCGGTTTCTGGCCCGTTCGCTCGATATTCAGCCCCAGAGTCGAGGATTAGTTCTGCCACCAGCCCAGTCCACTCCACGTTCATCTCCGTAATCCGAAGTGAGATTCGACAGCAGCTCCCCTGAAGCCGCCAGGAGAGGTAGGTAAGGCGTTCGTCCTGCCAGCGTGCTAGGGCGCGAGAAAGAAACTTGGCGAGATAGGACTAACCCGATTGACTCGGGGTGCTGGTTTAGCGGTTCAAAAAAATTATCGCAACACCATCGGGCGTCGCGCGGACGGGGCCGGTGGCTTTACTCAGTCTCCCAGTTTGTAGGCCCAGAAAACTATCGCAACGTTCAAGACGTCGCGCCGAGGGAACTAACTGGCTTTGCTCAGGGTGGGGGTTTGTCGGCTCGGAAACTACGACAACACCTCACAAGTGAGAGTGAAAAGTGGAAGCCAAGCGAGAGGGTGGTGGCTTGTCGGCTCGGAAACTACCGCAACACGATTGGGCGTTTCGATGACCGTGCTGGCTCGCTTTACTTTAGGGTGTCCGCCTGTGGCCTCGTAAAACTATCGCAGCGATGTTGGCTGTTTCGCTGACGGCGCGAATTGGCTTTGTTCCCAGCGCCGGATGTAGGCTTGCGAACCTACTGTAGCTGGGAGTTTTGCTGTCTTGGAGCAGTTGGCTCGCCTTGGCGTAGCGGAAACTTTGCTAAGCGGGACTAAAATCAATTCCGACGTCTGTGGGCAGCCGTAGCGGGCGAGGTGCGATGAGGGCCATTAGCAACGGAGGTCGAGTCATGCTGCGTGGATGGCTGGTTGGTGTGTGCTGGGTGATGAGCGTGCTCTGCGCTTATGGCCAGGATGATCCTTATGGTCGCTGTGATCCGAGTGAGCGCCGAGGGCTGCAATATCGGTTAATTGGCCCAGCGGCAGGGGGGCGCGTCTGTCGTGTGGCGGGGGTGCCAGGGGATCCACGGATTTACTACGCGGCGACCGCAGCCAGCGGAGTATGGAAATCTACCGATGGGGGCATCACCTGGAAACCGATCTTCGACGATCAGCCGACCAGCGCTTGCGGCTCGATTGCGGTGTCGCCCACTCATCCGCACATTATTTACGTCGGCACGGGCGAGGCCAATATCCGTAATAACGCGCAGATCGGCGAAGGGATTTTTGTCTCCGAGGATGGTGGACAAACCTGGCGCCACGCTTGGAAAGCCCGCGCGGTGATCGGCACGATGGCGGTGCATCCGACGAACCCCGATATTGCCTTCGCGGCCGTGTTGGGGAGTCCCTATGGCCCTGGGGAACAGCGTGGCGTTTATCGCACGCGGGATCGGGGTCGCACTTGGGAACGCGTCCTGTTCAAAGATGTCGATACGGGGGCCTCGGACGTGTGTATTGATCCTAACAATCCCTCGGTCATTTTCGCAGGGCTTTGGCAAGCGCGGCGTCGGCCGTGGGAACTGATAAGTGGCGGCCCGGGGAGTGGCTTGTATGTTTCCCGCGATGGTGGCGATACGTGGCAAGAAATCGTCGGTCCTGGGTTGCCTGAGAAACCGTATGGCAAAATCGGCGTGGCGGTGGCGCCTTCCGATAGTCGTCGCGTTTATGCGCTTATTGAAGCGCAAGAAGGGGGATTGTTCCGTTCCGACGACGGAGGCAAAACCTGGAAACGCATGAGTGGTCAACGGGCTATTCGCCAACGGGCTTGGTATTATTCCACGATTACGGTCGATCCGACCAATCCCGACATTGTGTGGTGTCCGAACGTGCCTATGATGCGAAGCACCGATGGGGGTAGAACGTTCCACGTGGTGCGTGGTTTTCATCACGTTGATCATCACGATTTGTGGATTGATCCAAAAGACCCGAAGCGGATGATTGATGCCAATGATGGCGGGGTGGATGTGACGATCAACGGGGGCGAGACCTGGTATGCGCCGCCGTTACCTTGGTGCCAGTTTTACCGGATTAATGTGGACAATCGTACGCCGTATTGGGTGTCAGGTACAATTCAGGACATTGGTTCGCTGGCCGGGCCGAGCAATAGTTTGAATCGAAACGGTATCAGCCATTACGAATGGCATCCTGTGGGTGGTGGCGAGGCGGGCTATACGGCGCACCATCCCCAAGATCCGAACATCGTCTTTGCAGGGGAGTATGCGGGGATTATCACGCGCTTCGATTACCGCACCCGGCAGGCACCGCATATCGGTATCTATCCGTATCGCACTTGTGGCGAAGCAGCGGCCTTGCGCTATCGCTTTCGTTGGCCCGCACCGATTCTGATTTCGCCGCATGATCCGAATCTGGTGTACCATGCGGGGAATGTGCTGTTGGCCAGTCGAGACGGTGGCGTGACCTGGACGCCGCTGAGCGGCGATCTGACGCGGAACGACAAATCGAAGCTCGGCTGGTCGGGTGGCCCTATCACAGGAGACAATACTTCTGCGGAGCATTATTGCACTATCTCGGCACTAGCTGAGTCGCCTGTGCAGAAGGGGGTGCTTTGGGTCGGTTCTGATGACGGTTTGTTGCATCTTTCCCGTGACGGGGGCAAAACATGGATGAATCTCACGGCGCGGCTGCCGAAGTTTCCTGAATGGGCCACGATTAAGTGCATCGAGGCTTCGCCCCATGATGCGGGGACTGCGTATGTCGTCGTGGATGCGCACTTATTGGACGATTTCCGACCTTATTTGTTCAAGACGACCGACTACGGGCAAACCTGGCAGGTGTTGTCGGAGTCGCTGCCGCAAGATGAGTATCTCCATGTTGTGCGCGAAGACCCGAAACAAAAGGGGCTATTGTTTGTTGGCAGCGAGAAAGGTGTGTGGTTCTCGCGCGATGCGGGGAAGACCTGGACACGACTGCGACGGAATTTGCCGACTGTGGCGGTACATGATTTGGTAGTGAAAAACAACGACTTGGTCGTGGGCACCAATGGCCGGTCGATTTATATCCTCGATGATATTACGCCCTTGCGTTTGCCGGAGTCGAGTTGGCGCACCGAGAAGCCGACGTTGCTGCCGCCGACGCCCGCGATCCGTTGGCGTTATCACAGTCAGGACGTGGGGCCAAATGCGGGGGAAAATCCACCGCGCGGTGCGCTGCTTTACTATTGGTTACCCAGTAAGCCGAAGGGTGAGATGTTTCTGCGGATTTACGACGCGAAAGACCAGCTGATCAAGACCCTGACGAGCAAGGCCCCGCCTGAGGAACCGCGTGAGCCGGGCGATTACACTGAGCGCGAACCCCGCAAGCCCGATTTGGTGGCCGAGCCAGGATTGCAGCGGGTCGTGTGGGACCTCACGGCCGAGGGGACGAAGAAGATTCCGCGCGCCATTCACGAAGGCGCTGACCCCGAAACCGGGCCGCTCGTGTTGCCGGGCAAATATCGCCTGGTTCTGGAGGTGGATGGCCATCGCTCGGAGCAAATGCTCGAGGTGTTGCCGGATCCACGAGTTCAGTTGCCTTCGTCCGTGCTCGAGGAACGTTGGCACTTCACCCGCGTGGTGCAACAACGTGTGGCCGAAGTGGTGGATTTGGTCGAACAAGTGCGTGTAGTCCGCGATCAATTGCAGCGCCGCAATGACTGGCTCGGACAAGAACCAACGTATGCCGCGTTGCGGAAGCAGTCCCAAGCGCTCATCGAAAAACTCGACCAGCTCGAGAGCCAGTTACACAATCCCAAGGCCCGTATTTCCTATGATTTGCTGGCAGAACGGGGTGGCTCGCGGTTGTATTCCAAATTGCTCGTGCTCTACGACGTGTGCCTGGATGCCGATGGCCCCGTGACCCAGGGTATGCGGGAGGTTCTGCGCGATCATGAGAGCGAGTTGGCGAGTTCCCGTGAAGCCTGGCAAAAACTTGTGCGCGACGACTTAGCGCCCCTTAATGAATTAGCCCAGCAACTGAAGGTGCCTACGATCTGGTTACCGACCAAGGCAGAGAAGACATCTCCGCGGTAAGTGCGGTGCCTTGGTTACTTGCCAATTGAATCGTCGTAGTGGAAAATAACACAGTGAACAGTTCATCCGCGACACTGGCACAGTTCCGGGAGGAGCCCATGATGCGCAAGCGATTCAGCTTCTGCGGGGTAGCGCATACGCTGGTCGTGTTGATGGGGTTAGGCCTGGCTATGATGTTGCTAAGTTGGGATGGGGCAGGGCCCGAGCATAGCGCGGTCGGGCCGGTTGTCCAGGCCCAGGATCGTGGCCGCGGCAATCAACTCACGCCCGAACGGGTCAACCGTGCCATTGACCGCGCCATGGATTATCTGCGACGCAATCAGCGCGGAGGGAATTGGGAAGGGCAAGCGGGTCTGGGACTGTTAGGCATGTATGAGGGGGGACACACGGCGCTAGCCACCCTCGCTCTGTTAGAAGCCGGCGAAGACCCCAGTTCGCGCACCATTCAACAAGCCTTAGAGTTTTTGCGAAAATTACCGCCGCGTACGACTTATGTCGTCGCCTTGCAGACTATGGTGTTGAGTCGTGCTGAACCTCATAAGGATCGTTTGCTTATCGCCCGCAACGTGGACTGGTTGATGAAAGGATTTCACCCGCAGCGGGGTTGGTCTTATGGCGCTGAAGGGCGTTTGGGAGGCGGGGATAACTCCAACAGCCAGTACGCTGTGCTTGGGCTGTACTACGCCCACACTTACGGTGGGGTCAAAGTGGATGAGAAGTTCTGGCGCGCAGTCGAGGCATTTTACCTGGCCAATCAGCATCCCTTGAATGGCGGATGGAGTTATAGTACCGGAGGTTTCCCCGGCAACGAAACCATTACTATGACCAGCGCGGGCGTGGCCAGCTTGCTCATCTGTCGCGAGGTGCTGGCGAGCTCACGAGAAAGGCCTCGAGGCGACGGTAGGTTCGAAAATTGCGGCCCGCGTCCCCAAGATGCCCGGTTAGAAGCGGGCCTGCGCCGTCTCGGTCAGCTGTTTACTTACAACGTCAATCCCTGGCGTTATTACAACTTTTACGGCATCGAGCGCGTCGGCCGACTTTCCGGGTTGCGGTTTTTCCACCGAGAGGTACCCGCTGGGCCCGTGGCTTATGACTGGTATCGCGAAGGAGCAAATCTGTTAGTGCAGACGCAACGGGAAGACGGTTCCTGGAGCGGAGCGGCCGGTGCGGATACCGACCCGATTATCGCCACCAGTTTTGCCCTACTCTTTTTGTCCAAAGGCAAGACACCGATTCTCCTTCACAAACTCATGCATGGTCCCCCCGTGCCCGGCTGGGGCCGTTCCCTGCACGGCGACTGGAACAATGATCCGAACGACATGCGGAATCTCGCCGATTTTTGCAGCCAACATCTGTTCACAAAAGGCGGTCGGCCCGTACCGGTGGGCTGGCAGATTTTCGATGGCAGTCGGCTGGATCCCGCACGTCCTGAGTCAGTCGCGGCATTATTACAAGCTCCCATTGCCTATTTCAACGGCCATAAGGCACCTGTGTTCACCGCCGGGGAGAAACGGCTCTTACGCGAATTCGTGGAGCAGGGCGGCTTTATATTTTGTGAGGCCTGCTGTGGCAGCAAAGAGTTCGACGCCGCTATGCCCCAGCTGGTCCAGGACATTTTCGGCCCGGATGCCACGCTCGAACCTTTGGGTCCCGACGACCCGGTTTGGACGGCCTTTTTCCAAGTACCCCCCGGTTCATTCGGCCTAAAAGGCGTCCGCAAAGGTTGCCGACTGCATCTGGTCTATGCCCCGCAAGACCTCAGCTGCTATCTGGAAATGAACGACCAGGACAATCCGCAATGTCAATTAGCGTTTCGCACCGCGGCCAATATCGTAGCGTACGCAACGGGCCTTGAATTGCCGCCGCCCAAGGAAATTAACCCCGAGGTCTTGGTCGAACAACAAGACCCGATTCTCCGAGGCGTGTTCCAGGCCGCCCAAATTCAGTATGGCCCCGATTGGCAACCCGCTCCCAAGGCAATGACCAACCTGGCGAACTATCTGCTCAAGGAATACAAGCTCGATGTGGTGCGGCAAACCCGGCCCATCGCCCTGAATAGTCCGAATCTGTTCACTTACCGATTCCTGTATATGCATGGCCGACGCGCGTTTCGCAGCGGCGACGAACCGGGCGCGGAGATCCCCACCGATCAGCTCATCAATTTACGGCGCCATTTAGAAAGCGGGGGAATTTTGTTAGCCGACGCCTGTTGTGGTAGCCCAGCCTTCGACAAATCCTTCCGCGAAATGGTGCACAAAATGTTTCCCGATCGCAAACTCGAGCCGATCCCGCTCGACGATCCCCTCTTCAGCGAACAAATCGGCAAACGTATCGACCAGGTGGATTGTCGCACCGAAGTAGGCAAACCTTACCAGAAAATCCAACCCCGCTTCGAGGGAATTCGCCTGAACCCTAATGATCCCCAGAGTCGCTGGATTCTCATCTATAGTCCTTACGACCTTGGTTGCGCCCTGGAAAAACACGCCGCCGGCGATTGCATCGGCTATAAACACGAGAGTGCCCTGGAACTCGCCGCTCAAGTCGTGCTTTACGCGCTCAAAGAGTAAAATCCGTCCGAGCAATTCTCGTCCCTTCGAGCCAACGTCGCGGATCTCGTAGCAAGTGCGCGCCACCCCCGACGGCTCGCCGAGCATATTGCCCCCGACGGAGATTAGTGCCAGCGCGTCGCAATGTTCACGACCTGGAAACGAAGGGTGTACTAAGTGGCACGAGTGCTTCGTCCAGGCCCCACTTAACAGGATTGTTCGATGCTTCCTTCCCACAATTCAGCCATGCGTGGTTGACCTTGGTACGTGTTCAGGTGCGCCGGGACGTATAATGGCAAGCCAAGCGCAAGGAAAAGGCAGGTGCTGTGCCTGAGCCGATAAGTTGCATCGGGGACAGCACCAGTGAGCGAAGTGAGTCATGACACGACGGCATCGTGCCCGCGAGGTGGCGCTTCAGGTCCTGTATGAGGCGGACCTACACCGCCAACTGGATCGGGAACACGTGCAGCAGTTTTTATGGCGACGCCTGCGGCACGAAGACTTGGTGCGATTTGCCGAACGGTTGTATCAAGGCACGCTGACCCACCGCCCCGAAATTGACGAACGCCTGGGTCAAATTTCCGAAAATTGGCGCGTCGAGCGCATGAACGCCGTTGACCGTAACATCCTGCGTCTGGGAGCCTACGAACTCATGTTCTGCCCCGAGACCCCAACGAAAGTTATCATTGACGAGGCCATCGAATTGGCCAAACGCTACGGCACCACCGATTCCTCAGCTTTCGTCAACGCCATTCTGGATCGTCTAGCCCAGGAATGCCGAGGCTTGACCCGGGAACCGCCCACCCAGGAGTAAAGCGCTGCCATGGTCTTCGCCGCTTTCTGGAACAAAATCAAACAGGGACTCAGCAAGACCCGCCAGGTTTTTGGCCGACTCGCCTCCCTGTTTCGGCTGCGGGGCAAGGTAGACAAGGAATTCTTGGCCCAGTTGGAGGAGACGCTTTATCTGGCTGACGTCGGGCCTGCCGCGACCAAGCAGATCGTGGAACGCGTACGCCAGGCGTTTCTCGACCGCGAAATCACTGAGGACGTGCTAGGCTTCGTCAAGAAAGAACTGGTCAGCCTGCTCAACCACAGCGACCGCTCGCTCCACTTCAATCCCCACGGGCCAACGGTCATCCTCGTGGCCGGCGTCAACGGCAGCGGCAAGACGACTTCCATCGCGAAGCTGGCCTATTGGCTGCAACAGCAGGGCAAGAAAGTGCTCCTGGCCGCTGCGGATACCTTCCGCGCCGCCGCTGTCGAACAGTTGACGGTGTGGAGTCAACGCCTCGGCTGTGACATCGTCAAAGGGGAGCACGGCAGCGACCCCGGCGCGGTAGCGCACAATGCTTGCGAAGCGGCCGTGGCCCGCGGCAAGGATGTGGTCATCGTGGACACCGCAGGTCGGCTGCAAACGCAGGAGCACCTGATGCGGCAACTGGAGAAAATTCGCCGGGTGCTCGCACGACAGATTGCCGGGGCGCCGCACGAGGTCCTCTTGGTACTCGACGCCACCAACGGCCAGAACGCCATCCAGCAAGCCGAGGTTTTCACCAAAGCCATCCAATGCACCGGTATCATTCTCGCCAAGCTGGACGGCACGGCGAAAGGCGGGGCGATCATTCCCATTCGCCAAAAAGTCGGCCTGCCCGTCAAGTTCGTCGGTCTCGGCGAAAAGCTCGAAGATTTGGCAGTGTTCGACCCCCAGGCCTACGTGGACGCCTTGTTCGCCGATTAAGACCAGGTTTCACGGGCTTAGAGTGACGTATCATAGTCAATGGGAGTCTAGCTCACGTTGGAAAACTTACCCAGGTACGCTTAGGCACAGGGCGTCAGACGCTGGCCAAGCAAGCGATCGAACTCCTGGCGATCGATGGGCACGAACTGAACACGGTCGCCAATCCGCAATGGGAAAAACTCCGTGGCCAGATCGGCAATAATAAGCGGTGTACGCCCGAGAATACGCCAACCCCCCGGCACCGCCGCAGGATAAATACCCGTTTGCCGACCAGCAATCCCAACACTTCCCGGTTCCACCTGGCGACGCGGCTGAGCTAATCGCGGTATTCCCGCCAAACGCGGGGGTAAATATCCTAAATAAGGAAACCCCGGCACAAAACCAAGAGCATAAACCGTGTAAATCGTACTGCTATGCTCCGCGATTACCTCGGCGACTGAACAACGGCACATCTCGGCAATGGCCGCCAAGTCGGGCCCCAGCTCGTAACAGCACGGAATGCGGAATAATCGTCCCGGAGCCGAGCAAGGTCGCAGCGCCAGGTTCTGCACCAGGCGACAGACGCTCGCGTAGTCCGTCCGTTCCAAATCGTAATAAATCGCCACACACTTATACGCCACCACCACCTCCCGCAGCCCCTCGCAGTGCACCGAACTCAAAGCCGAGGCCAACGACTGCGCGAATTCCTCGTGCGGGCAGGTGACCAGCACCGCCTGATCCCCCAGCGGCTCGAACTGCATTGCCGTATCGTTCCGCGCCGATGGCTCGCCCATGCTCTCAGTGTCTCCTACAACAAGCCCGCAAGCTTCCGATGGGTTCTTTATCTAAAGTCCCTGAGGCCACGCAGACAAGGAGATGCTCTGATGAAAATCAGCCGCATGAATGTCTGGGTCATGGGCAGCGCCTGGCGCAACCTGACCTTCCTGCAACTGACCACCGATGAGGGACTGATCGGTATCAGCGAGTGCCGCATTTCCAATCGCACCCAGGCGCTCTTAGGTTACCTCGAAGAGGCAAAAAACCGCTACATCCTGGGCACCGACCCGTTCCGCATCGAGCACACGGTGCTCCGCATGTTCCGCGACGACTACGGTCGCGTCGGGCAAGTGGTAGCGACGGCCATTGCGCTGGTAGAAATCGCCTGCTGGGACATCATCGGCAAAGCGACGAATCGCCCGGTGTACGAACTACTCGGCGGTGCCGTCCGCGACCGCATCAAGGCCTACGCCAACGGCTGGTATCAGGTACCCCGCACCCCCGACGCCTTTGCGGAAGCGGCCAAGGCGGCTGTGGCCAAGGGCTATCGCGCGCTGAAATTCGACCCGTTCGGCCCCGGCTGGTACGAACTCGACCGCAAAGAACGCCTGCTCAGCATCAGCCTGGTCGAAGCGGTGCGTGCCGCCGTCGGCCCCGACGTCGAACTGCTCATCGAGATGCACGGCCGCTTCAGCCCCGCCATGGCCCTGCGCATCGCCCGGGAACTCGAACCGTTCGAGCCGACCTGGATCGAAGAACCCGTCCCCGCCGACAATATTGCCGCTCTAGAAAAAGTCGCCCGCCAGGCGCGGATTCCCATCGCCACCGGCGAACGCCTGCATCATAAGTACGAATTTCGCGAATTGTTTGAACGCCAAGCCTGCGATATCATTCAGCCCGATGTAACCGAGTGCTGCGGACTGTTAGAAACTAAGAAAATCGCAGCCATGGCAGAGGTTTATTACATGACCGTAGCTCCGCACAACGTAGCCGGTCCCGTGGCTACTGCAACGGCGCTGCATTTCGCAGCCTGCACGCCCAATTTCAAAATCCAGGAACACTTCAACGATTTCACCGAACCCCACACGCGCCTTTGCGCCAGCGGTTGTCCGCCAGTCGTGGACGGTTATTTTTCCTTACCCAACGGACCGGGCTTAGGTGTGTCGCTGAACCTCGACGTGATCCAAGCCCATCCGCCCAACTATGGGCATTTCAATCTCTTCGTCGAAGATTGGCAAAAACGCCAGACCGCCACCTCCTAGTCGCACCCACTTTATATACGCCTCCATACAATCTAAACAGAAACCGGACTACAGTTGGCAAGGATAGTGCCCAGGAAAGTTACCTTGGTATGCGCCTTCTATAGAATCCAAATTAAAGATGGCCCTTAAACTAACAGGCGCCCCCATGCCTCCGTCCAACTTAGCAACACTGTGCACGCCTATAACATGGGCGATAAGACTTAGTGCACCTGGCCGTCTGCCGCACTCAATTAGACCCTATATCGTTTCGCGTCGATATAGTGGTGATTTCTATAGACCCCGAAGAACCTCTTTGCGGAAAGGAGCCAACTATGCGCTGCAGCATGCTTAGATACGCGTCTGTGCTTTTAGGCGTATACTTAGTCGGCTGCATGGAAGGTAAACCAGTTGCATCCGCCGATGGGCAAAAAGAAGCAGGCACGGTCGTAGATTTAGACGGCCTGAAGTCGCGTGCGCCCGCAGACTGGAAGGAAATACCTACGACCCAGCAGTTTCGATATAAGGTCTTCCGTGTCCCCGGCGACAAGCCCGAATTAGACGCGGAGTTAGTGATCTTCTATTTCGGCGAAGGAGGCGGCGGAGGCGTCGAGGAAAATATCAAACGTTGGAAAAACATGTTTCAGCCCCCCGAAGGGAAAAGTATAGATGACGTGACTAAGATCTCGGAATTCAAAGTGGGAGAGGTTCCCGTAGTATATGTGGACATTCAAGGGACTTATTTGTTCCGACCTTTCCCGGCCGCACCGAAAGCAGAACCCCGAAAAGATCATCGGATGATTAGCGTCATTTTCCGCTCGCCCAAAGGCCCGTACTTTATTCGCCTGGTGGGCCCGGAGGTGACAGTATCTAAGCACCAAAAAGCCTTCGATAAGTGGCTAAAGAATTTCAAGTAAGCGACGCTTCGTCGCCTATGTCACAGCCGCAGGATTCCGCCGCCAATCTGCCGCTGGAATGGTTTGATTATGAGCTTCCTGAGGAACTTATCGCTCAGGAACCGCTCCCCGAGCGTGACCAGGCGCGGCTTTTCGTCCTATATCGCCAGCGCCGCACCTGGGAACATCGCCATGTTTACGATTTGCCAGAATTATTGCGACCCGGGGACTTAGTGGTACTGAACAACACGAAAGTAATTCCCGCGCGGCTCGCTGGGGTGCGGGCGAAGACCTCCGGGCGTTGGGAAGGTCTATTCTTACGGCGCTTAGCGACCGGCCAATGGGAACTCTTAGCCCAGACCCGCGGCAAACCGCAGCCGGGTGAAGAACTTATTGTGTATCCCAACGAAACTGCTCCCGAAGCCCAGCCACTAAGACTAACTTTCGAGGGTAAAACTGATGAAGGTCATTGGCTTTGCCGACCGCAGTCCGAGATGCTGCCCGAACAATTATTGGCTATCTATGGCCATGTTCCGCTTCCGCCTTATATTCGCCAAGGGCGCGACCGACCGGAAGACCGGGAACGCTATCAGACGATTTATGCCGAGCGTCCCGGCTCGGTAGCAGCGCCCACTGCGGGATTGCATTTTACCCCGCGGCTGTTGGAACGCCTGGCCCAGCGGCAAATCGATATCGCCTTCGTTACCTTGCACATCGGCGTAGGCACGTTTCAACCGATTCAGGTCGCCGATGCGGCCCAACATCGCATGCACTGCGAATGGTGTGAAATTCCTCCCGAAACCGCCCAACGGATCGTCCAGTGCCGCGAACAAGGCGGCCGTATCGTGGCCGTCGGCACCACCACAGTACGCACCTTAGAGACCGTGGCGCAAACTGGGCCGATCCGTCCCTGGTGCGGCGAAACCGACCTCTATATTCGTCCGCCTTTCACCTTCCGCGCGGTAGATATCCTTATGACCAACTTCCATCTGCCCCGCAGTTCGCTCCTGGTCTTAGTCAGCGCCTTTGCCGGCTTAGACCTCATCAAACAGGCCTACGCAGAAGCTGTGCGCCAACGCTATCGCTTCTATAGTTACGGCGACGCCATGCTGATTATCTAGATTTTAGCACCATACTAGTATTAGGGAGACTATACCAAAACTATAGACCCTATACCTTAATCTCAAGCGCCCGCGGATTGCACTGCTAGACGACCCTCCTACAAAGAATCGAATTGGACGCTGCTTCCATGATAAGACCAGCGCCAGCTATGCCAACCCACTCTCCTAAAAATACCGTACCCCATATGCCTAAACGCTCCTGTCAGCGTTAGGGATTTCTTTTGCTCGTTCACCGTCATACAAACATACAAAGTACTGTACCAGACCCCGCCTATATGCTAAATAACAGCACTCTCTGATTGCTAGGCCTCTGGACAAATTACACTAGTATGGACTAAAAATGATGCAAGTGCCCGCAACAGATGCGGCCTTATTTACGTCATCTCAAGCCTTATAATCGCGAGTATAAACTTTACAATGGCAAATATACGCTAAGTGAGCCTGCTCAATCTCGGAGTGTGAACTTATGTTCCTGCCGCTGAAAGATGAGAACCGTCCCGGTGCACTCGTTCCCGTAGTTACATGGAGCTTAATAGCCGCTAATGTGTTTATATTTATTCTCCAGGTGCAAAATCCGGAGATCACGTATAAGTTCAGCATGGTGCCGCATGAGATTATTACGGGAACGGATATTACGCAACCCGTGGATTTAGCCAGGTTGACTCCCGGCTTCGGACCATTAGGGGAAACTCAGGGAATCATTATTCCGCATGCCCCGACGCCGATCAGCGTCTATATCACTCTATTTACGAGCATGTTTCTGCATGGCAGTTTACTGCACCTGCTGGGAAATATGCTGTTCTTGTGGATATTTGGGGATAACTTAGAGGATGCCCTGGGGCGTATCCGCTACCTGATTTTCTATATCCTTAGTGGCTTGATCGCGGATGTCGCTCATATTCTAGTGAGCCTGGAGCCACCGGCGCGCTATATTCCGACGCTGGGCGCCAGCGGGGCGATTTCGGGGGTGTTGGGAGGCTATATTTATCTGTTTCCCCGCAGTCAGGTCACCGGCATCCTATTCCGAATCCTGGTGACGTTACCTGCGGCGTACGCGCTAGGCATTTGGTTTGTCTTCCAACTCATCATGGCCATCTTCGATCAGGGAGGCGGGGTAGCTTATATGGCCCACATTGGAGGATTTGTCGGCGGTTTGTTGTTGGTAATCCTAATGGGTGTGCGGCAAGATTTTATGGGCACTTACTCCGCTTTCTATGGTGTAACCCCCGGTCGGCGCTCCTGGTCAGGCCGTCTGCCGGGCCATTTCCCTAATCGCTATAGCCGAAGCGGCTTCGGCCGCTAATTCAATACGCTATGGCGACTTGGAGATTATCCTGGCCTGAGGAAGTGCCAACGCACTTGCGGGGAGGTATTTGGAGTCTGGGGAATTTTGATGGCGTGCATCGCGGTCATCAGGCCTTACTACACCGCGTGGTCGCCCATGCGCGCCGGCTGGGACGACCTGCTATCGCCCTGACCTTCGACCCACATCCGCTACGGTTCCTGCGTCCCGATTGGAACGAGCCTCCCCTGGTTACCCTAGCAGAGCGTTTGCAGCGCATGCTTGCCTGCGGGCTGGATCATGTCGTCGTTTGCCAGACGGAGCCGAGTTTATTGCGCCTGGAGGCCGAGCAGTTTCTGGAAGATGTCCTGGCTCGGCGCTGGCAGGTCGCCGGGTTGGTCGAAGGGCCGACGTTTACTTTCGGTCATCAGCGGCGGGGTAACATCGAGACGATGGTGCGTTGGTGTGCCCGTCGAAATATCCTGGCCGACGTGGTGCCGCCGGTAACATTAGACGGCACCACGGTATCGAGCACACGGATTCGCCAGGCGTTGCTAGGAGGCGACGTAACCGCAGCGGCGCGAATGTTAGGCCGACCTTATGCGATTCGTGGCCGCATCGGGACGGGCGAAGGTCGCGGTCGCGGGTTGGGATTTCCTACGGCCAATCTGGCAGACGTTCCGACCCTGCTGCCGAGCGACGGCGTATATGCGGGCGCCGTCTGCTGGCGGGGCAAAAGCTACCCCGCGGCCATTCACATTGGGGCCAATCCCACGTTTGCCGACACCCTCCGCAAAATCGAGGTGTTCCTGATCGGCTTTCAGGGGGAGCTTTACGGAGCACATTTGACCGTGCATTTCCTGGCCCGGTTACGGGAGGTACGTACTTTTCCCCAACCGCAGGCACTTCAGGCGCAGATTGCCGCGGACGTGGAGCGGACGCAGCAGATTTTCTCGCAATGGCAAGCCTCGCCCGACTGGCCGAAGGGATCCGAGGCAACGGCCCTCAGCGAATAAGGAGCGAGTCATGGCCAAGACAGAGCGCTGGTTGCTGACGGACGTGTCGGCGGATTTATGGACGGAGCGCTTCCATGTGAGTTCGGGCGATCGGGCGGACGTGGCGTTTCCCTATTCCTGGTTCATTAGCAAACGTACCCTCCGCGGCGGCAAGCGTGATGGGGTCGAGCTGTTAGAGTTGCACAACGGGGTCCTGACCTTGAGCGTGCTGCCGACACGCGGCATGGGCCTGTGGCGCGGCGAATACCGTGGTTGGCGCCTGGGTTGGCAAGCGCCGGTGCGTGGGCCCGTGCATCCCCATTGGGTTTCGCTTCTGGATCGCGGCGGACTTGGTTGGCTCGACGGGTTCGACGAGTGGATTTGCCGATGTGGATTACACTCAAACGGTCCCCCTGGACACGACCCGCAGACGAACGAATTCCTAACTCTGCACGGCCGCATCGCTAATCAGCCCGCGCATTACTTAGCCGTCGAAGTCCAGAGTGAGCCACCGTTTCTGCTTAGCGTTACCGGACGCGTCCAAGAGTCCACTTTGTTCTTCAGCCACCTGGAGCTGCGTAGCACCGTTCGCACGCCCCTAGGAGCCAACTGGTTCGAGATTGAAGACGAGATCATCAATCTCAGCACGAAGTCCGCCGAATTGGAATTGCTGTATCACTGCAATTTCGGTCCGCCGTTCCTGGAAAACGGTAGTCGTGTGGTCGCTCCCATACGCGAATTGGCCCCGCGTAATGCTCGCGCCGCCGAGGGTATAGACAATTGGGACAAGTATCTCGGACCAACCCCCGGGTTTATCGAACAAGTCTATTTTGCCGATTTGGCCACCAACGCCGTGGGCATGACCTTGGCCCTGCTGCATAATGCCGCGCAGGATAAAGGCGTTGTCCTCCGCTGGCTCAAGGCGCAGTTGCCGCATTTCATCGTGTGGAAAAACACGGGCGCGGTCGAGGACGGTTACGTAACGGGCTTAGAACCTGCGACCAACTTCCCCAACTTCAAAGCCTTCGAGCGGCAACAGGGCCGTGTCCTCACCCTGCCACCCCACGGCCAATATCGCGCCATCTTGCGTATCGAAATCCTCGACCGTCGGGAATCGCTACAAGCAGTGCTCGGGGAAATCGCCCAACTTACGCCGACCCCCGCCGTGATACATCGCCAGCCACATCCCACCTGGTGCCAACCCGCCAGCTAAGCCCCACAGTATCGGAGTGACTTCTCGGAAAACTCTCCTCGGCGTTGCAGACGAGCGCCCTTCCGATACTCATCTTACTAAGTGCCAGGGAAATCGAGTCATAGTAAGTTCTCCCAGCGTGTAATTATTCCCTGCGTCCACCCGTGTAATCCGCTGTTGTAAGAAACGCGTCCCGTGCGCTGAGAGGATGATACGCCTCGCACGGTTCGATCGCGCAGTTTCCAAGCGATGATGTAGCTGGCTGCCAGCCAATCGGTCCATCAGACAGCAGATTACGCACATTATCGCGAAGGGATGCAGACGGATGCGCGACAACGGAGGCTAATCTTGGATACTAAATATCCCGCGCTGGCGCAATGCCTGTTCTGGCCTGCCCCAGTTCCATTCGCGGTTCCTGCCGCCAATACGAGGCGAGCAATACCACGCTCCTGGCCCGCAAATGCTCTCGGCGCCACCTGCGGGAAGATTTGCTGGGAGAAGTAACTGATAATTCGGATGCAATAAGTGGCACAATAGGCGATAATCGCTATCAGGCGGGCATGGCGAAAGGAAATACGCGACAATTGCGATGCTACAAGTAGTGCAATAGCCGACCCCACCGAAGGGCACCAGCGCTGATTCTGTCCCCTTAAAGATAGCTGTTATGATCAAACCCCCGCTGGGCCGAAAAGATGACCATGGGGATTATGTTACAAAAACACTCGCAAAAGTGTCTGAAATTGACGTATTCACAAAACATTACTATGTTGATTCTATTACAAAAAGGGTCGTTAATGGGGCAAGGGCAAAGGCACTTTTAAAAATTGAAAAAATTGCGAATTTGCCGTGGGTTTTACCCTGAAAAATTCGCAACATGCCCGCGCTAGTTAGGGCCCATTGATCATTTCATAAGTATTGTTGAACAAAGGATTTAGGAAAACTCTCTAGGCTGGCTCACGTTGGCCTATAAGAGGAAAACCGCCTGATCGCAGAAATGTGTGGATTTTTACTTTTGCCGTAGGGGTGCTCGTATGGCCTGGTGTGGGCTGGGCAAGTGATCATCGGACGCTATAGTCGGAAGTGTCCCAACCGGGACGATGGTCGAGGAAGCTCGCTGCAACGCGGTGTTGTTAGCACATCGTCCGCATCGCGAAACGGAAGCGTAGTCGGGGCACACGTAGCGAGATTGGGGGAGATATTTTTTAGCGGGGCACAGTTAGTTGGGTTCTCGTGAATCGTCTCACCAGTCGTACAATGTCTGGGCACGCTGGAAACCGACCACCTGCAAGAACCTGCCTGGGAGCATCCAACGGAGGCCTACCGATGGTGCGAATCAGTATGAAGTTTCCAAGGCTCTGCTTGTTGCTGACGGCGAGTTTTTGGTTCGCGGTGTTGATCGTTCCGCTGGTGGCTCGCGACGCACGCACCGTCGAGAGCCGCATCTTGGAGGACCTGAAATACCTTGCGGGCGACGAATGTGAAGGTCGGGGCATTTACACCCAGGGGATCAATCGCGCCGCGGATTACCTGGCGGCAGAGCTGAAGAAATTGGGCCTGAAGCCCATCAGTGCGGAGACGGGTTACTTCCAGCCGTTTCGCATCGTCGGCCAAGCCAAGTTAGGCAAGGTGCATCAATTGGTGTTACACGGCCCGCAAGGGCAGCGTATCACGCTCGAGCGCGGTAAACATTACCAGGTAGTGGCGTTCGGCAGTGCGGGTCAGGTGAAGGCGCCTGTCGTGTTTGCGGGCTTCGGCATCATTTCCAAGGAGCCGGCTTGGGATGACTTTGCTGGGTTGGACGTTGCGGGCAAAGTGGTGATCATGCTGCGGCGCTTGCCTCGTATGAGCCATGCGGAGGCGCCGATTTTCGTGGGCGGAGGCGACCATCCCGCGGCGGCATTGCAGAGTAAAGCGACGAACGCCGCTCTGCACAAGGCTGCCGCTGTGATCTTCGTCAACGATGCCGACCTGGCGGCCCAGAATAAGGATGAGTTGATGCCGTTTGATTACACGGCCCAGAGCCGCGAACCGGTTCAGGTGCCGATGGTGCATGTCAAGCGGGCGATAGTGGATAGGATGCTAGCCGCGGCAGGAACCGACCTGAAGACGTTAGAGGCCACAATATCCCGCGAAGCGCGGCCGAGGTCGCTGGCCATTCCGGGTTGGCAGGTCGAGCTGCAAGTGGAAATCGCACGCGAATATGTCACGTTGAAGAACGTGATTGGTGTCCTGGAGGGGAAGGGGCCGCTCGCGGAGGAAACGGTGATTATTGGGGCGCATTACGATCACCTCGGTTATGGGGAACGGGGCAGCTTGGCTCGAGGGGTCAGGGCGATTCATTACGGTGCGGATGATAACGCTTCGGGAACAGCCGCCGTGTTAGAGTTGGCTCGAAGGTTTGCGGAAATGCAGGATCGTCAGGGTCGGCGGCTCGTATTCATTTTCTTCTCGGGCGAAGAACAAGGTTTACTCGGTTCGCGACATTATTGCAACCATCCGGTATTTCCGTTAGAGAACACAGTGGTCATGGTGAATTTCGACATGGTCGGTCGGCTACGCGATGATAAGCTCACGGTGTACGGCACAGGAACGGCTAAGGGGTTCGATAAGCTTGTAGATGAGTTGGGCAAGAAGCACGGTTTCCAGATCAGCAAGGTGGCGACGGGATTCGGTCCAAGCGACCACGCGGCGTTTTACGGTCGAAAGATTCCCGTGTTCCATTTCTTCACAGGGACACATCCACAGTACCATCGTCCCACGGACACGGTGGATACTATCAACGTGGCGGGGATTCGTCGCATTGTAGATATGGGCGAGGAGTTGATTGCCCATCTCGCGACGGTGCGACCGCGGCCTGAATACGTCGCCGTGGCTCAACCTGCGAAGCCGGGAGCAACGCCTGGACGCGGACCGCGTCTGGGCATCATGCCCAATTACGAAGACACGAAAGAAGGCGTGTTAGTCGAGGACGTGCTACCCGAAAGTCCTGCGGCGAAGGCCGGGATTCAACGCGGTGATCGCATTGTTGAGATTGCGGGCAAGCCCGTGAACCATCTGACGGCGTATATGGCTATCATGGCGGGTTTCAAAGCGGGTGATAAGATCGAAATCACCGTGCTCCGCGGCGAAAAGAAGCTGAAGCTGCAAGCCGAGCTACGTTAGATCCAACGTGCGAGCCTCGCCCGGCGAAGTTTGAAGTCGGGTTTCAGCCCTAGCGGTATTTCTACGCAGTTAACGTGAGGGCACAAGGAAGCGGCAAAACGGCTGGGCGTCTGCGGAATCCGCTTTACCCCCGAGCGTTGAGCGGCACGCTCGGATCATCGGCGACGTTGATCCAAATGTGCACGTGCGGCGTACCGCGGAAGTACCACACGAATGCCGGGCCTTCGAGGCGCCAGTTGTCCCATTCGCCATCATCGCCGAGGTCGCCTTCCTTATAGAACGCGAGGTGACACTTGTCGAGTCCGCCGTGCTTCTTCAAGCATTCCATGACCTCGTCTTGGTCTTCTTTCCGGTAGGGTTCGAGCAAGCAGCGCAACACTTGTTCCAGCTGGGCCTTCTGGTCGCGGGTCAGTTCCGAGCACGGAATGCCGGGAAATTTCCCCTTGGGTCCCTGGAAAGGCACGCGCGATTCCGGTGGTCGGCGGTCCACCAGAGCAAGCTTCTTTTGGCGCTCATCGAGCATTTGGTACACCTTATTGGCTTCAACCGCCTGATGCCAAAAAACGTTCCCTGGATGTCCCACTTTCTCATAAAAACCACTGGCCGCATGCCCATGAAAGATCGGGCCGCCGAAGGCCACGTGGGCCTCGCTGTTGCCATCGCAGCGAATTGTCAGATGCCGGCCCGTCATGACGAACATAAACTTGTCTTCCCCGGGCCGACCAAAGATCGCGATATTCTGGTCGGAACCCCAAGGCCGGCCACCCGTGTCATCGCGGAGTTGTTTGTCAATTTTTTCGACCCAATCGGGGTTGAAAATGTTGCAGAAAATTTTGCGAATGATGTCGCGTTGCTCGGCAGTGAAGAAATCACTAGCAATCGCCGGTCGAGTGATGTGCCAATTGTTCGAGACGTGGGTTCGGAGCAAACCACGTTGCGGATCCTTGTAATCCCAAGGGAAGCAGATTACTTTCTTCTGTTCGGGCGTAAGTTTCTCATAAAGGACTTGAACCAGCGATTCGGCTTGGCTGGTAGGTTTTGGCGCGGCATGCACTTTCGGAACTGCGAAGCCTTCGACGCTCACCACTGCCACTGTAGCGACACTGGCTTGCCAAAGAAAATCGCGGCGGCTCAGTTCACCGCTCTCCCAAGCCTCGCAGTCCGGGCAGACGACAGGCTTCTTCTCGGCGGCCATGATGCACCTCCTTTTGATTTTGGAGAACCCTTTGGCAAATAGCAACCGCTCCAATTTTCCTTGAAGTCGAGGCAGGCAGTTATGCCGATCGAGTAATTTCTTAGCCTAGGACTCGCCAGTGAAAAATTCTATTGGGCCGATTATGAAAAATCGCTGAGTAAACGAATTGCCCCACTGCCGTTTTGAGGAAGTGGCGAACCAGCTCAATCAGGAGGAGAATTGAGGTTGTACGAAATCATGGAACGATTTATAATTCAGCTAAAGAATGGCATCATCACGCGAAATAGGGCAGCACCTTCAAGCCGTGCATCCGCGGATTTTGGTCTTGCAAAGTTCGCCTCAAACCGGCCCGCTGCTGGCCCAGCCGGGCGAAGTTGAATACGTATATGCCGACAGTTTGCCCCAAGCAATGGCCTTACTCAAGCAAGGGCACGTGGTAGGCGTTTTGACCGATGTTCGCGACATCAACTGCCTCGAACAGGGCGAAGTTTTCTTGCAGGCCCATCGGATTCTGGAACTCTTGGAAGATGGCGTAGCGGTCGTAGATGAGAATTGGCGTATCATCTGGGCCAATTCGCGGTTTCGCTCCTGGTGCATAGGGCCTGCCGATGAGACGCGCTTTTATGATGCTCTGGGCTCGCCTGAAATTCTCGGACCTGAATACAGCCCGTTTCATGCTGCCTGGCAACAGGGACGGGCCGTTACCTGCTTGCGGACAAACCAAGGTCGGTTTCTCGAAATTGTCATTACGCCTTTAGACGCGCCAGCTGGGCCGGGCAAGCAGTTCCTGGTGCTGGGTCGAGATGTCACCCACGAGCGGCAACGTCAACAAAAGCTCGACGCCATTCACCAGGCAGGGCGCGAACTCGCGGCGTTGTCTCCCGAGCAACTCGCCCGCATGACCCCCGCAGAACGCATCGAGCTACTCAAACAGAACATCCTCCGCTATACGCACGATCTGCTGCACTACGATGTCATCGAAGTGCGCTTGCTCGACCCCAGGACGGGAAAGTTAGAATTGCTCGTCGCCGAAGGCATCACCCCCGAGGCAGCCCAACGCGAACTATATGCGAGACCCCAAGGCAACGGCATCACAGGATTCGTGGCCAGCACGGGCAAAAGTTACCTTTGTCCCGACACCAGCCATGATCCCCTTTACTTAGAGGGGGCCCGCGGCGCCCGCAGTTCGCTTACCGTACCTCTCCTGTTTCAGGACCGCGTGGTCGGCACCTTCAACGTGGAAAGTCCCAAACCCAATGCGTTCACCGAAGAAGACCAGCAGTTTCTCGAAATCTTCTGTCGCGAAATCGCGCAGGCCATTCATACCCTAGAGCTACTAGTGGCCGAAAAGCGCGAAACTGTCAGTCAATCACTCGATTTGATTCGTCGCGACCTGGCCCTCCCATTAGACGCTATCTTGATTGATGCGGCTACTCTTCTGGAACGTTACATTGGCCATGATGATGAAGTGGTTGAAAAACTTCAGCGGATTCAACAGCACGCACGCTTGATTCAAGAGTGCCTGATTCGCGTGGGAGAAGTGATGACGCCCGCACCCGCTCCTGCGGAAGTAAGCAATCACCCTATCCGCGGGCTGCGTGTCCTCGTAGTCGATAGTGAAGAACGCGTACGCCGCGCTGCCCACAGTTTATTAGAGCGCTTTGGTTGTCGTGTCGAGACGGCCCGCACGGGACGCGAGGCCCTCTCCCTGGCCCGCCTCCACACGTATGACGTTATCGTCGCCGATATTCGACCACCAGACTACGAAGACGGCTTTGAACTGTGTCAGCAATTCCGCCAAATTCAACCGCAGACCCACATAGTTCTTATGACTGGTTTCGGCTACGATGCCCGACACACGCTGATTCGCTCGCAACAGGCAGGACTGATCGCGGGGAAATTGTTCAAACCCTTCCGCGTCGAACAATTGCTGAGCCTCCTAGAGTCTCTACCGCGTCGTTCTAGCGTCCCGAACGAACGAACGCAGGTGCCCGCGGTGTAACATCAAAGCCCGCAAGTACCATCCGCCTCAAAAATCCCATGCTGCCCCCTTCCAGCGATTCTCCTGTCGGCCTGACCCATTTCGACGAGCAAGGCGGCAGCCGCATGGTCAATACTTCCTCCAAGCCCGAGACCTTGCGCTGGGCCCGAGCGTCTGCGCGCGTGCGGCTGCATCCACAGACCGCCCACACTATCCGCCGCCGAGAGGTAGCCAAAGGCGACGTTTTGGCAGTGGCCCAACTCGCGGCTATCCAAGCCGCCAAACAAACACCCTTCCTCATCCCACTATGTCACCCCTTACCCATCACTTCGGTGGAAGTGCACTTCCATTGGCTGGGCGAAGACGTGCTCCACATTGAAGCCTGCGTCAGCTGTGTCGGCCGAACCGGCGTAGAAATGGAAGCGCTCACCGCCGTCGCCGTCGCTGCCCTGACCGTGTATGACATGTGCAAATCGCTCGACCGCACCATCGTCATTGAACGTATCCAGCTAGAAGAAAAAGCAGGCGGCCAATCCGGACATTTCCTGCGACCCAGCGACTGCCTCGACCCGAATCGTTAGCTCCATTCCTGGGGTTTCGCGGTTGCGCTGGTCCGCTCAATCGTGACAAAGTCATTCTTGCCGCGGTGTTTTTCTTTAGCTAAAATCAATTCAGATACAATTGAAACTTCTAAATAGACGAGTTACATTATGACCGCTGGGCTACTGCTACCCACTCACCAACATTACCGAGGCCTTCCCTCACTTGAGGCCGTCGCTCAATTAGTCGCTGACGACCTGCACCAAGTTGAACAACTGTTCCAACATGAAATCCGCAGCACAATCCCCGAAGTTCAAGCTGTGTTAGATCAGATACGCTTTTATCGGGGCAAGCGACTCCGACCGTTATTACTACTGTTAGCCGCAAAGGTAGTTGGGCCTATCCAACCCGAGCATCACCTCTTAGCGGCAGTTCTGGAAATGATCCACACGGCCACCCTGATCCACGATGATATCCTGGACGGTGCGCAGTTACGTCGCCACCAAGTCACAGTCCATGTCAACTGGGGCGTGCCCGCGGCAGTGTTAGCGGGGGACTTCCTATTTAGCCACGCCTTCACCTTGGCTAGTTACACTCGCAGCACGCGGGCCTGTCAACTCATCGGTCAAGTCACCAATCGCATTTGCGAAGGAGAAATGTACCAAACGTTACGGCAGCAACACTTCGATTTATCGGAGGAAGATTACTTCCGGATCATCTGTGCTAAGACCGCCGAACTCACCAGCTTGGCCTGCCGACTCGGCGCCATCTTCGCTCAGGCGCAAGCAGACCAGGAACAAGCTTTAGCTGATTATGGCCTGCATCTAGGACTAGCCTTCCAAATCGCCGACGACATACTTGACCTAATCGGCAACGAGCAGCGCCTCGGCAAGTCTCTAGGTACCGATTGGATATTAGGCAAGCCCACCCTACCCGTAATTTACTGGCGTGATCGACTTACTGCCGAACAGCGAAATTACTATATCCAAGCTTGGCAGCAAAGTAGGCTAGCCTTGTCAGAATTACGCGCGTTACTGAGAGAATCCGGCGCTCTTTCCGCGGCCTGGGAACGTGCCGAGCATCATGTTCAACTTGCGAAAAAGGCCCTCGATTTCCTCCCACAGAGCGCAGAAACGGAAGCACTTCACGCCTTGGCACGATTTACCATTGACCGCACCTTCTGAGTTTAGGTTAATAGTTACTAGCTTGTGGATTCAAGGGATTAGTTGGTAAGATGCAAATCTACCACCAAGATTCTGGTTCTGATCGGCTCCTCAGCAGTTGCAACCTCTCACTTTGCGAGCAATAGTTAGTAGTGGAGGCGGCATAAGCCTGATTCGAGCTCGCTGACATTGTAAGCCGAGCCATCAGGTTTGGTGTCTTTCCCCTTCCAGGACAAGGAGGCCTGTCCATGATACGCTCACTAAGCACTCCCATCGTTTGTTTAGTTTCCGCAAGTTGGCTCCTAGCCCAGCCCTCAACCAATGGAACTAATCATTCGCCGGTACCTCAATACTTATCTCCAATAGCGTCGAACCATCTTACCTTACAAAATCCTCAGTCCGACTCTCATACCGCGCCGACCATGCCGCCCGAGCCTGTGCCTAGTTATCGAATTCCCGTTCCGGCTCACGGCATGATCGGAACGCCTCCGCTACCGCCGCATGCCTGGCCCACATATGCCCCTTACAATAACTATTCTCGCGTGGCTTATCCTATCTGCTATCCTTACGAAGCATTTCCTTATTTCGGGCCTTTTTATCCCTTCCCGAAAGTCCCGCTCGGGTGGCGTGCCGTGAAGCTGGAATGGAATGACGGCTTCTGGTTCCTCAGCACTCATGGCCAACGCTATGACTACTGGGTACTACGTTTCTGGTAACCGCTTAGATAAGGTTCCTTCGGTCTAAATTGATCATAAACCATCTAATCGTCTCGGCTAACCAAAGGGATTGATATGAAACACAATCTAATCAATGCCATAGTAGCCCCTTTAGGATTGTTGGTCTCGATAATTATCTCGGTAAATGGCTCGGTCGCGCAGCCACGTAAGAAATGGTCCTGGTGTGGTATTTATCCAACAGTGCTTACCCCTTGGCGGTGCGACGGTAGCGTCGATGAGGATGCCCTGCGCCGACAAATTATCTATCAGTTAGACGGCGGTGTCCACGGTATCCTCGTGTTGGGCACTCTCGGCGAAGGCGATTACGCTACTATGAACGAACGGGCTGCCGTGATCCGCACCGCAGTCGCTACGGTTCAAGGCCGCGTTCCCGTAGTCGTGGGCGTGCACACAGCAGACATTCAGGACGCTCTTCAAAAAGCTCGTCAAGCGCAAACCTTAGGAGCGGATGCATTGTTAGTCAAATATATTGGCGACCCCTGCCCAGAATCACACCGAATCTTGAGATTTTATGAACACCTTAGCCAGGCGCAGATCCTGCCGATTTTCTACTATCATTTTCCTGGCCAGACCGGCGTATACTTATCACCGCATGACTTAGCCAAAATTCTTAGTTTGCCCAATGTAATCGGAATCAAGACCTCGACTTTAGATTTAGCAGAGACACGTGCCCTCATCTGGCTAACGCGAAATCAAAACAAAGTGTTTCTAAGCGGAACGGCCCTGAACCTCACTCAATACTTAGAGGCGGGAGGCCATGGTGCGATGTGCCCTGAGGCCGCGATTCTTCCTTGTCACACCGTGGCCGTCTATCACGCCTATTGGCAGGGAGCGACGACGTTGGCACGCACCTGGCAACGGCAACTGTTCGTCATCGCTCCCTTATTGCGCGACGGTCCCACGCCTGTATGCTTAGCACGCCACGTAGTCATGTTTGCTCAAGACCGAGACATAAGTATTCCCGTAGGCCCAGATACCGGCCAAGCCCGTCTCAAGGCGACGCTCAACGAGCTGGGCATCTGTATGAATGCCACCGTTAAATGTCCCTTGCCCCCCTTAGATGTTCATGACCGCATCAAGGTGCGCCTTGCCGTCGCTCGCATTCGCTGCATGACGAATTAGGAACTAAGTACTATAGCGGAGATGGATCGCCTCGATGGTTTGCCTTTTAGATGTTAGTGGAGTCTCCCACTGCCAGTTTAGAAAGCATGTTGAAATCCGAGCCAGAACCAGATCGGCTCATCTTCACCCACGAGCCGGGCCACATCGAAACGCAGAGTGGTGCGCTCAATAAAGCTCAACCACGCTACATCCAGGCGCAGACCTACTCCCACGCTATGGGCGACGTTATCAACAATCCTTCCGTTCAGATAGATGGCGCCCACATCATAGAAAACGGCTCCGTAAACATGACTAAGGCGTGCAATGTTATCCGCTATACTAAATTGCCAGTCCTTATAAATCGGAAAGCGCCACTCTGCAGAGGCGAGCCAAAAGGCGCTACCTTCGCGGTCACTGCGCCCCAGTCCTCGTACGCGCAAAGAGCCTCCGAGCTGAAAATGCTGACCGTTATCGGGCCAGCCTGCCCCGCCTGCTAGCCGGAGCGCGATTCGCGTTTCCGATAAGTAGCCATAGCCCGCAGGAAAACTCCAAACATAACTGCCCTCCCCGAATACGCGGTGATACGTCTCCTCCGCACCTAAGATCGGCTGTCCATTTTCATAATAACCGTAAAAACGGTAGCCTGTGTCTGGGTCCCAATAAGGAGTGCGATAGTCCCGATAATACAGTATACCCCAGGCTGCCAAGTTATCGTACCGCTCGATGCCTGGAAGACGTCTAGGCCCTGCCCCAGCAAACTCATTCTCGAAGCGGCCATAAACCTCGACAAATTCAATGGGGTTCATATAAAAGCTCGGCGTATAAGTAAAAATATAGCGAGCAAACAACTTAGCTCGATCTTTTTCGAAATTCGACCAGTCCGTAGATAAACTCCGCACGTACTGCATACCCAGTTGTACGCGGGGTAAGGGAAAATGATCGCGAATAATGTCGAAACCAACCCGCCAATCCTGATCGTTCGGGTCATAGGCGAGGAAAACGCCACCGCGTAACGTCTGCAGCCGATAAAATCCCAACCGGAGGCCCATATAGGGCTGCTGCCCGAAGGCAGGGTCCATTAGTCCAGCCCAGGGGCCAAATGTCACGGCATAACCATCGTAGGGTACTGTCAAGTCGGTATCATCTAAGTTCGTGTAAAGAGGAGTGATGCGCCAGCGAATCGGGGTGTGCCAATAGTTATTCACAGGATTGCGGTCGGGCAGGACCTGGTCTGGGTCGATAACCACATGCTGCGGTAATTTTTCTGTGTCCAAAGTAATGCGATAAGTGTTCGGTTCTACCAGTTCGACGCGCGCGGATATCTCAGGCAATTCATAGGTTTCTTGGTTAGGCTCAAGGGGTATTATCATAGGTGGCAGATCACGATCATTAAAGCTGACTAAGAGTTTTGTCGGCTCGGTAAACTCGCCTCTTTGTTGGACCAGAATTTCCACCTGATAAGTGCAATCTTGAAGCTTAGGCAGATATAGGCTGAAACGAGGACAAAGCACAGGCCAACTGAGGCCTGACTTAGTCACCGCCCAAACGCGAACCCACTTAATACACCAATCTGTCATGCCAACGCTATAAAGCCAGCGTTGAAAAAATGCTTCCCAGGACACCCCGGTATATGCTTCTAATTCGCGTCGAAAGTCGTTTATATGCAAAATGCGAAAGTAATACTTGCGATAAACTTGGCGAAGAAAATCGAGAAACGCTAACTCTCCCAATCTATCTTCCAACATGCCGAAGACTTTGGCGCCCCCGTCATAAGTCATGCTAAATAAAGTGACCACGTGGCCGAAATTGGGCAGTGGTTGGGCGATGGGAGTTAGCTCCTGCCGTGCTAAGGTGCCATAGAACCCACTCAGGCGGTAATCGTTATAATACACGTTCGGGGCCCAACTTTTGGCCCACCCTGGCAGGTTGAGCAGGGCGAAATTCTTGCCATACTTGAGGGCCATACGCTTAGCTGTGAAGTAACTAACTAGCCCCTCATCCATCCAAGTTTCCGCATAACCATTTGTGCCCACAACGTTGTACCACCATTGGTGTAAGGTTTCATGGCTAATCAAGTGGTCGAGATAGCGTTCCGCAATATTCGGGATCATGAAAACGCGATGATCGATCTGGATAATGCCGCCATTTTCGTTGCCATTCCAGGGAAAGTAAGATTCGACAATGTCAAATTCTTCATAAGCATAGGGGCCGAACCAACGAATATAGATGGGGATCGCATCGCAGGCGAATTGTAAGGCCTTTCGCGCCCAGGATTCATGTTCAGGAAAGGCTAGCACGCGAACGCGGATTCCCTCTACTGTCGCACTATATTCCTGATAGCGGTTGCTGCATACTAGGCAAAAATCACGAGCGGCAGGGCAGCGGATGATTACACGCTTATAACCGTCGTCAGTTGGTTCTTCAGCGACTATAGTTCCTGTGCTGGCAATGCGCTGGTCGGCGGGGAGGGTAACTTGCACCTCGTAAACCCCTGCTTCCTGATAAAATGGCTGATGCCAAGCAACGAAAGGAACCGGGTGCCAACCCGCTTCATCATAGTAGGCCAAAACCGGATACCAGTTTGTAAGCATAGTAACGCCACGATAGTGCCCCCACCGGCCTTGCATTTCAGGCAGGCTGAGAGTGTAATCTAAAACCACTGTGACGGCCTCGTGTTTCTGAACGGGTTTGGGCAAGGGGACGATTAGAGCGGTGGTTAGGTCCTCACGCCACTGAAACGCCAGGGGCTGGTCGCCCAGCCAGACACGATGGACGGTGAGTCTTTGACCTTCGGCATCTAAAGCTTCTTTGTAGGGTGTGCGGAGTAATTCCAGGGTCTTGGCTAAGAGGGTTAGTTCCTTGCCTTCGGCCTTATAACGTGGATAGACATTGAAGACAAGTTCCGAGGCGGGCCGATTATGACGGTTGATAAAGGTCACCTGCTGGCGCACATATACGTTGCGACTTTTGATGTCTAAGAAAACGTTGAAATGATAACGGGGCAGCCATTCGGGAATAGCATAGGGAGAGCGCTCGCCGCTCAAGTCTTCAGCTTGTTTCTCCGCTACGGGTGGTTGTGCATAGAGGGGCGAGCAACAGAATTGGAGCCAGAAATAATAAGCGCTGGATAGGACCGTAAGGACAATTCCGTGGATCAGAGCTTCAGGAGGACTAAGAGCGCAGACTTTAGGCGCCGGCCCAGGATGAGGCTCGACATAATCGCCAGATGGTGCCTTGCTATGAGTGAAGGACAAATATCTGGTGCTGAGACGAATGGTGCTACCGAGCATCGGCGCAATAGCCGTGTCTGGAGCAGTTCGGCAGCGTCCCGGTGGAACCGGCAATATACCCGTTGCGGAGAGAGCGTCAACTGGAATCCAGGTGGGAGCTAATAGCGCAGGCTAATTAGGAAGCGATCAGCACGGCTTCCTCGGAGGTGATGAGCGGAGTAATCACGGTGCAGTTGCGGCCTCGCGACTTGGCTTGCTGCAGGGCGGCAGCCGCGTGGTAAATCAAGTTTTCCGCAGACACGGTTACGTCGTGCCCTACCGCAGTGAAACCCAGGCTCACCGTGAAGCGAATTTCTTGACCGTCATAATAAACACAAGTATCTTGCAAAGTGGTGCGTATCCGCTCGGCCAAGATGTAAGCGCCTTCGGCTTCGGTAACAGGAGCGATGATAAGGAATTCTTCGCCTCCCCAGCGACCGACTGTGTCGGTAGCGCGAATACAGTTGGTCAAGGTGCGGGCCAGGGTAATTAGCACTTGATCACCGCCGGTGTGCAAATACCGGCTATTGATGCTGCGGAAATGATCGACATCTAGCATGCCGAGTGCCATCGGGCTGGGATAGCGAGAACGTCGCCGCAATTCGGCCTGAAGAATTTGCTCTAAGGCGCGGCGGTTCGGCAAGCCCGTAAGTTCATCGGTGAGGGCCAGTTTTTCAAGCATGGCGTTGGTTTGTTGCAACTGACGGTTGGTCGCTTCGAGCCTGCGATTGGCCTCTTCTAACTCTTCAGTACGCTGGCGTACTCGTTTCTCTAACTCGCAAATGAGTTCGTGATTTTGCTGAAGCAATTGCTCGTGACTGCGTTCTAAGGCTACAACTCGAGCGGCATCGCGTACGGCCTGGCGCAGTTCTTCCGGTTGCCACGGTTTTAACAAGTAGCGAAAGACCTGACAACGGTTGATCGCATGGAGGACGTCCTCGATCTCGGCGTAGCCGCTGACTAGGATACGCACTGTTTTAGGCGCATGGTTTCTCACCCAATCCATGAGTTCCAACCCCGAACGTCCTGGCATTTTGACATCGCTGACGAGGATGTGAATTTCCCCCTGGGCAAACAGCTTGATGGCCTCGTCTGTATTGTTGGCCAATAAGACGGTGAATTCGTCTTTTAGCATGGCGCTAATGGTGCTTAGCACTAACGGATCGTCATCTACGACCAGGACTACCAAGGGTTCGCGGCCGTCGTTCACTGAGGCCTCCTCACTCAAGGTGAGTAGCAGAATTGCCGTTGCTAAAAGCTCAAGCTAGTTATCGGCGCTTGATTTCACGTTGAATCCACCAGGGGAAACTGAACAGGCTTGGGAACGCCGCCGCCAGTCCCCGCGTCTATCACACCGTATGTTTGTTGGGGATAATATCTGCTTCTACCCTGAATATAACATACGCGGCATGATTTGCAAAATCGTTATGTTCGGGATTCTCGGATTAATCTTTGTTAGATTCTGCTGAGAAAGAAACTTTTAGGGCGCAAGCTATAGCTTGCCGTTTGGCAGGGAGGCGACGATGATAGTTTCTTATCGCAGCCTCTCTATGCTAGAAATGAAGGTACTCGAGGATGACGCAAGAGGGCTCAGCGACAGGAGGGTGGGCTATGGGAAAGCGTGAAGTATCGCGGCGGCAATTTCTGGGCCAAGCGGGAGGGGCAGCGCTCGGTCTGACGGCATTTTCTTACAGCCGTGTCTTGGGCGCAAATGAACGCGTGATTATGGGGCTGATTGGCTCGGGAGGGCGTGGACGCGGGCTGATGCAACTTTTCCAGAAGGCCAAGACGTGTCCTGTGGAATTCGCAGGCGTGTGTGATGTTTATGAGGCCCATTTAGCGGCGGGGATGCAGCTGGCCGGACCAAGGGCTAAAAACTATGAAGATTACCGCGAATTACTGGCCCATCGGGACATTCAGGCGGTCATTATTGCTACGCCGGATCATTGGCATCACCGCCAGTTGCTCGATGCGTTGTCCGCAGGTAAGGATGTGTACCTGGAGAAGCCAATGTCGTGGAGCATCGAGCAAGGAATGGAGATGGTAGCGGCCACGCGGCGCACCAAGCAGATTGTGCAAGTGGGGATGCAGCGGCGTAGTGCGCCGTTGGTGTTAGAGGCTTTGCAGATTGTTCGGGAAGGCACACTCGGAGAAGTGAACCTGGTCCGCGCCCAATGGTTTTGGAATATGGCGCCGTTAGCTAAAGACCGGCAACTCAAGGGGCGATTGAATTGGCGGCAGTTTTGCGGACCTGCGGGGCCTCAGCCCCTGGATCGCGGTGAGTATAAAAACGTGTCGTTTCTCAATTGGCGCTACTTCTGGGCGTTTTCCGGGGGCAATATGACCGATCAAGGGACGCACTTGCTGGATGTTATCCAATGGTTCCTGAACGATGGGCAGCCGCCGCGTTCCGCTGTCTGCTACGGTCAGGTCTATCGCTTACAACCCAGTGAAACGCCCGATACTTTCTGCGCGGTCTTTGAATATCCGAAATTTATTGCCACTTGGACGCTGGCGTACACGAATAGCTACCAGGACGGTTGGAAAATTATCTTCCAGGGTAATAAGGCGACGTTGGAACTAGATAACGACGGTTATCGCGTGTATCCCGATCCTGGTCGAGGTGGCAAACCGTTAGCCGCATCGCATCAGAAGCAAGGCAGCCTGCCCAGCGAGCCGCACGTGGAGAATTTCCTGGAATGCGTGCACAGTCGCCGGCAACCGAATGCGCCAGTGGAAGTGGGGCATAACGCCGTGGTGGGGCCGCACTTGGCTAACCTGGCTTATCGCAATGCGACGCGGGCAGTCTTGCAACCCGATGGTAAAGTCGCTTTCCTGCGAAGCTGAGAGACGACTGACTAACGGCCTTTGCTATCAGGTTGCTTAGACTGACCCTTTACTGCTCCATGGACGTAAACGGTAAATTCGCGTAGGCCCATGTCGTGTAAGTAAAAGTGCAGTTGTCCTGCTAGCTCACCTTCCCGTTCATATGCCTCGACGATGCAGGGCACGCGCGCTGTCTGCCCAGGTGCGATGGCCAGGGTCTCCCAATGCTTCACACGGAAGCGACAGTTGCGGTTTCAGCAGTGCCCCACGCCGACCAAACGCACCGTATGCCAAGTCGGATTAGTGATGTAAACGTCCACTTCGGCTTTCTTGCGTGGCGTTACTTGTCCAATATCAATGGTTTCTGGTTCGACACGGGCACCAGGGGCATCCCGGTCTCGAAAATATAGCACGGCCCCCGCTGCCAGTCCGCTCATGCCGAGTAGTAGGCACACGAACGCGATAAAGTCAGCTAACTTGCTCATGGTGTTACCCTCCCGCGTTTTTTAGAAAGGACATGGCCCGTGCCCTAGAGTTGCACTGTTAGATAAGAATATTTTCACCATAAGCTCCCATGACGTCCACCTTAGGAGAAAAACCTATCGCCCTTGACCTGTGAACTGTGTTGAAGCCCGCGAAGTGGCGAAGGTGGTAAACGTCGTTAGTCATAATGCTATATAAAATAAGTGCTTCTGAGGCTCGCTCCGCTGTATCGAAAATGAGCTTGCTGCGTCCTTGCGATAAGTCAGGAAGACCACAATGGCTTCCCTGATCGAGCCGAGAACTCTGAAAGGTTTTCGCGATTATCCGCCTGACCTGCAACTGCCGCGGGAGGAGATCCTGGACAAGGCCAGGCGGGTCTATCGCTCCTACGGTTATTTGCCTATGGATACGCCCGCGTTAGAATATGCGGAGATTTTGTTGGGCAAGGGGGGAGAAGAGACAGATAAGCAACTGTATCGGTTCCGTGACCATGGGGGTAGGGATGTCGCGTTACGTTTCGACCTGACCGTGCCGTTTGCCCGCTTTGCCGCGGAGCATATTCACCGTTTCGGCACACCATTCAAACGCTACCATATTGGTCCGGTTTGGCGTGGAGAGAATCCGCAGCGCGGACGGTATCGTGAGTTCGTTCAGTGCGATTTCGATACCATCGGAACGACCTCGAACGCGGCGGATATCGAGGTGGTGTTTGTGATTTACGATTTACTCCGCGCCCTGGGTTTGGAGCGCTTTCATATTCATGTCAACCATCGCTTGGTGCTGAACGGTTTGCTGGAAGAGTTAGGCTTGGCTGACCGCGCGGTGTCAGTGTTGCGAGCGCTCGATAAATATGGCAAGGTGGGCCGACAGGGAGTTGAGCAAGAATTACGCACTCATGTGGGCTTGGAAGCGACCCAGGCACAACGGATTCTGGATTTAGCCGAGATCCGAGGCACACCTGCGGAGATTCTCGAACGGGTGCAGTTAACGCTCGGAAACAATGCTAAAGCAGCGCAGGGCTTGGCATGCCTGCGGCAGTTGTATGACGTGACCCGCGCAGCGGGCTTGCCTGACGGAGTAGTGCAGTTCGATTTAGCCATCGCTCGCGGTTTGGATTATTACACGGGCACCGTGTATGAGACGTTTTTGACAGATTTACCCGGCATCGGCAGCGTGTGTTCCGGGGGACGGTATGACAACTTGGCGAGCCTCTATACGAAACAAGTGCTGCCCGGGGTCGGTGCGTCGCTGGGAGTAGATCGCCTCTTAGCCGCGATGCAGGAACTGAATTTGGTGCCTGCCAGTTATGCCACAGCACCGGTGCTGATTGTCTTTTTCGTGCCCGATAAGCTGGCCGTGTACATGGAACTGGCTACACGATTACGCCGCGCTGGCATGGGAGCGGAAGTTTACCCCGAAGCGAAGAAACTTCGCGACCAATTGAGCTATGCTAATAAGCGGGGCCATCGCGTGGCCATTATTGGCGGCGAGGAAGAACTGGCGCAAGGCGTCTGGCAGGTCAAGGATTTGCGAGGCCAAATTCAGCAAACTGTTGCCGATGCGGAGATCTCCGATGCCGTTCGCCGCATTCTGCTTGGCTGAAACGGGAATGGTCACTCCTTTGGTCGGGAAAACGGGATTGGGCCAAAGGGAAACTCTTCTCCATGGGGTCGAGGCGCCGAGCCACCCGGAGGAATACGCCGATAGCGGTAGTAACGCCAGATAAAACTGGCGTCGGGATCAAAGACGTACGTCTCTTCCTCAGCGGGATCGGCGCGGCTGAGATTTTGGCGACTAGCGCGGTGCATAACAGCTAGCCAAAGGCGGTCTGGTTGTCCTATAGTTATGCCCTGTTGCGGCTCATAATTGAGAAAGTTCTGGTGGATGGGCAACGTTTGCCAGATACAGAAGATCAAACCCGCCAGGGCGTAGCCTGCCAATAAGCCGAAGAACGCTCCGCCCCCGCGGTCGAGCCAGAGCGGAAAGAAGATGTCGTGGCGAACGAGCCAGCGACGGGCACCTCGCAAGGCTACTAGTGCCAGGCAAAACAAACCGGTCAGTGCTACCCCATCTGCGAAATGACCCAACAAGGGATCGAGCCAATCGGCCAGTGGTTCGAAGACCCAGAAGGCGAAGAACCCCGCCAGCCACACCGATAACCACATCGCCGCAGCTAGGAAAACCCCTTGGCTGGCAAACAGGGCTGCGGTCAGTGCCATCAGTGCCAGGGTGAGCAACTCCAGCATGGTTTGCTCCGAAGTCTCAGGGCATGCTTCATTGGAGATAGCTGATGATTTCTAACAGCGAGGTGTGTCCTTCGAGGGCCAGGCGTAGGGCTTCGCCGCTTAATGACCGCATGCCCGTGCGCAACGCTGCCTCCCGTAAGGCTGAAGGGTTGGGCCGATTTTTGAGCAGTGCGCGAAAATCATCTGTTGGTACGAGTAGCTCCACAATGGGCAGGCGACCGTGGTAGCCCGTATCCTGACAGGTAATACACGAGATGACCCCCGTGTTCGTCTCGGAGCGTTCCGGTGGGCGATACAGGAACTGCACACGGTCTGCAGGTAAGTTGGCGCGACGAAGCAATTCAGGATTGGGGCGGTATCGGACCTTGCACGCAGGGCAAAGTTGACGCACCAGACGCACGGCAATCATCCCCGTGACCAGGCGGGCGAACGCGGCAGTTGTCATCCCGAAATCGAGAAGTTTTTGCACGCCGCTGACTATGTCATCGGCGGTGATCACGCCTAGGAGCAAGACATCGAATTTGGCGGCACGTTGGGCGGCGACACTAAGCAGTTCACGATGCTCGAGGTCCCCGGCGAAGACTACATCGGCATTGACTTCATCTAAGACACGCCGCAGTGCAGCTGCGGGACGTTCATCAGCTTTGGGTTCCGCCGGAAGCCAACGAAGGTTTTCCAGACGCACGTCGCACGGCCACTCAACGCTCGCTACTTCCAACTGCCGCTGCTGGGCAGCGGTCAGTAGGGTATAGGCCAGTTGAGTGCGGCCACTATCGGGTGGCCCGCAAATAATGAGCAAACCTCGTTGGCTCGTGAAAATGCGTTGAAGTTGCTGCACCACCTGGGGGGGAAGTCCCAGTGAGCCCAAAGCGGGGACCTCGTGAGTTTCTGCGTAAAGACGTAAGCTCAGTAAACCTTTCAGTTCGTGGCGCCCAAAGGTCACGCGAACGCGGTAGCGTTGCCGCTCCACCTGACAGGGAAAGTCCGCCTGCACGGTGCGGCCCACCGCGGGCCAAGTCAGTCGCGCTAGGGTCAGGCAAACGCGTACCAAGCCATCGGCACGTCCCGGGCCCAGCACCACGGAAGCGTGGGGCAATCCATCTATTCGGTAGCTGACTAATCCGCCTGCGGCCCCGACCTCGACCTTGATGCCGTTGGCGCATCGGCGGTGTGCTTCACTCAGAAGCATTTCTAGCGTGCGAAATCCTCTCTGGCTTCGAGCATCCTGAATGCGCCGGGGCCGCCGAGAGCTTTCTCCACTCAAGGGCAAAAAGCGTACGCGCAGCGGGGGTGGCTTGGGCGGCTCGTCGGGAACCCCCAGATCGACGCGGAAGATTTTTTGCAGCCACCGTTTCATCTGTTTACTGGTCAAAATCCGCTGGACGGGATCCACTTGGGCATCGCGGCCAATCAGATAGGCACCCACGGGGACAACCAGCATGGTCAGGGCCAGTATGTAGCCGATAAAAAATGTCGGCATGAGCCAAAATAAGACGAATCCCACCACGCCTCCTGCCACGGTCATGCCGCTCCAGGTCAGACGTTCCAAGTCGAGTTCCTGCGCGTCCGCGTCAATCCAACTGCTGGCAAACAGCCAGCCGAGAAAGTACGCCAACATGGCCAGCATCTTAGGCACGCTGAAATAGAAACCAGCGCCACGAGGAAAACTTTGCGCTCCAAGCAACCATGTTTCTCCTAACGCCAGCCCAGCCGCTGCTACAGCAGCCAACTCCTCGCTCATGGCCGACACGCCCTCGCCATATATTCTGCTACTACTAAGGCAAGCTGGTATGATGATTAAAGAGCACTGCCTGATTTATCAGCACAATAGCCCGTGAGCAAAGCGAAACTCTCAAAAGACCGGAAACACGTCCATGCCGAACTGACTGGGCGCCAGTGCGGTGGTCCTGAGGGCACTACAAAATGCCCGGTTGCATGACCTTGATACCCTTGAGGGCCATCTTGAGCGCATCGGGGTTCGGCGAAACTTCCAGCGCAGTTTCGCGACTAATCTCTCCCGCCTCTACCAATTGCCGCAGGTGTTCGTTGAAATCAATCATACCCTCGGGATAACCAATGCGAATGGCATCGGGTATCTTCTTGTCTTCGGCTTTGATGATCAGCTCGCGAATCACCTGGTTGACGATCATGATCTCCAACAGGGGCACACGCGACTTACCAGGTTTGATGGAGGGAAGCAGTTTCTGACAGATGACAGCCTTCAAGTTGAACGCTAAGGCTTGACGGATTGCATTGTGCATATCGGGCGGGAAGAGGTCGAGAATACGGCTGATCGTGCTGGCGGCACTGGAAGCGTGCACGGTGCCAAACACCAGGTGCCCCGTTTCCGCCGCGTGCACCGCCGATTCAAACGATTCGCGATCCCGCAACTCACCCACCAGGATCACGTCCGGGTCCTGCCGCACCGCGTGCTTCAGCGCCGTATGCCAATCGCACACATCGACGTAAATTTCGCGCTGGTTCACGATGGCTTTTTTATCCTGGAAGAGATACTCAATCGGGTCTTCAAGTGTGAGAATATGCACGGGTTCGCGGGCATTAATGTATTCGAGCATGGCGGCGATGGTCGTGCTTTTCCCCGAACCGGTAACACCAGCCAGGATGATTAAGCCCTGGTCAAACATGCACAACTTTTCAATCGTAGCAGGTTCACCAGGCTTGCGAATTTTCTCCTGCTCGGGGATGAGCAAGCCCAGCTTTTCGAACGGTGGAATCACATTATTCACCCGACGAGCCACTAGTCCCCACTTGCCTCGCTGGCGAAACAAGTTGACGCGGAAACGATGTTCCTCGTCGCCAATGACATGGGCGAAGTCCACGCCGCCCGTTTCAAAGAACACTTTTCGGTGATGTTCCTTCATAATAGGCAGCAATAGCCGCTCCATGTCCTCCTGCGTCAAAGGCGGGGCCTCGAGTCGCCGAATCAACCCTTTGACGCGCACCATGGGCGGTTGGCCCACTTTCAAGTGCAGGTCGGAGCCTTCCAGCTTGACCACCGCTCGGAAAATCTTGTTGACCTCTGGCTCCTTCCGCGGCTCTGCAGGAGAGGCCTGCGGACCGGCGCCACCAGCGACCGCTTGGGCCATGACTCACCTCCTTACAAAGACAGCGAGTCCATATAATGAAAATAATCCTCCCCTCGATTCGTCTCCCTATGAATCCTCGCGATCACACCAGGCGTACTGGGACGCCTCGCTGGGCTAAGTAGGACTTTACCTCACGAATGCCATATTCGTTATAGTGAAAGATACTAGCGGCCAGCGCTGCATCGGCCCCGCCGACCGTAAGCGCCTGATAAATATGTTCCGGCGAACCAGCCCCCCCGCTGGCTACTACAGGGATTTTCACGCTCGTACTGACCAAGCGGGTCAGCTCCAGGTCATATCCCCCCTTAGTCCCATCGCAATCCATAGACGTCAGAATAATTTCGCCCGCTCCGAGTTGCTCTACACGCTTGGCCCATTCTAAGGCATCCAACCCCGTAGGGACACGCCCACCGTTAATGTACACTTCATACATAACCCGACCGTTGTTGTACACCTTGCGGGGGTCAATGTTCACCACCGTGGCACAACTTCCGAACCTGCGGGCGATTTGCGTGATCAACTCGGGATGACGCACCGCCGCCGAATTGATACTCACCTTCTCCGCCCCAGCCTGGATCAAGCGCGTCGCGTCTTCCACGGTGCGAATCCCTCCGCCGACGGTAAAGGGCATAAAAATCGTCTCCGCAACCCGCCGCACCACCTCCAACATGATGTCCCGACCTTCGTGACTGGCTGTGATGTCCAGGAAAACTAGCTCATCGGCCCCCTGTTCCTCATAACGCGCAGCAATCTCCACGGGATCACCCGCATCGCGCAGGCCTACAAAGTTCACGCCCTTGACGACTCGGCCACGATCGACGTCCAAACAGGGAATAATCCGTTTCGCCAGCATGGTAATTTAACGTATCACGATTCATCTAACCGTCATTATATCAGTATTTCCAAGCGAAAACGTTGAAAAACTTACGCCGAAATTAGCGCGCCAAATCAGCGCGGGTGGACCTGTCCCTGCCGGCCCCGTTCCGCAATAGGCTGTTCCCGGACATCGCCGCGTTCCTTTTCGATGATCGGAGCCGAACTCGGCCTACACGCCCCGCTCAGTCACGTCGGCACCCCGAGCTTAGGCAGGATCCATATTTGCAAAACCAGCCACAGTCCTAGGATTCCCAAGATGATTAGTAATAGACTCATCCCAGACGGCCCTTGCTGATTCATGCGCTCACTTCCTGACCACGATTCACGCATTCCATTCTACTGATCCGCTAAATGCCCAGAAGTTACACCCGCTCACCCAGCCACTCTGCTACGTGATTATCCCAGAGCGCCGCCACGCACATTGCCAGCCGCGCCGTCATCCCATCTGGCAGCCATACTTCGATTCGCTATGGTTACACCACAGCACAACGCATCCACCGCCTTCCAGACTGCTCGACCCTTAAGGAGTAGCCATGATTCGCTGGGCATTCATATGCTTGGCTCTGGGAACCTTAGTTGCCAATCTCCGCGCCGCTGACCCTCCGAAAAAGCCTAATTTTCTCTGGCTCATTGCGGAGGACTTAGGTCCCCACTTAGGCTGTTTCGGCACGAAAGAAGTTTGGACTCCCAACCTCGACCGCTTGGCTCGCGAAGGTATGCTCTTTCGACGCTTTTTCGTGACCGCCCCAGTCTGCTCCCCGAGCCGATCTGCTTTCATAACGGGGATGTACCAAACCACCCTGGGCGCCCATCATCACCGCAGCCATCGCGACGACGGCTTCACTCTGCCCCCTGGTGTGCGAATTGCCAGTGATTGGATGCGCGACCTTGGCTACTTCACCGCCAACATCCGACATTTCCCATCCGGCCTTGACCTGGGGCCCTCCGGGCTGAACGTCGGCACAGGCAAAACCGACTGGAACTTTACGTATTACGGTAAACCCTTCGACTCGGACCGCTGGGACGAACTCAAAGTGCGTCAGCCCTTTTTCGCGCAAATCAATTTTCGGGAGACCCACCGCCCGTTTCGCTCCCCACGCCGTGCCGACCCTGCAAAAGTAGAGATTCCGCCCTATTATCCCGACCACCCCATCACCCGTCAGGACTGGGCGCAATATCTCGACGCCGTTACCGAACTCGACGGGCGCATCGGCGCCGTGCTCCGCCTGCTTGAACGCGAGGGCCTCGCTGACACCACGGTCATCTTCTTTTTTGCCGACAATGGTCAAGCCCACGTCCGCGGCAAACAATTCTGTTACGATAGCGGCCTGCACGTTCCCCTGATCATCTACTGGCCTAAAGGTTTAGCCATCCCCCAGCATTTTCAACCCGGGACGGCCTCCGACCAACTAATCAGCGCCATTGATCTGTTACCGACCATGATCAGTCTGGCAGGAGGTCGCAAACCTTTGCTCATGCAAGGGCGCATTTTCCTCGGGCCACAGGCAGACCCACCCAGAAATTATGTTTTCGGAGCTCGCGACCGTTGCGATGAAACCGTCTTTCGCTTCCGCACTGTGCGTGATGCCCGTTATCGCTACATCCGCAACTATACCCCCGACCGCCCCTTTCTCCAACCCAACACTTATAAGGAAAAACAGTACCCCGTATGGAACCTGCTCAAACAACTCGACCAGGAAGGCAAACTTACCCCGTTGCAAAAATTCCTCACTGCCCCCACTATGCCCGCCGAGGAACTCTATGACACTATCAGCGACCCCCACGAAACTATCAACCTTGTCAACTCACCTGTACCCGAACATCAGCAAGCGCTGCAACGCTTACGCACTGCCCTCGAGGTCTGGCTCACCGAAACCGACGACCAAGGACGTTTTCCCGAACCCGAAGCAGTAGCCCGCGCCCGAGGCGCTACTAAACCGGGCACCGATCCGAACCGCCCTGCCATCTTCGATAAACCCCCGTCCAAGCCCAACTAACTATGCCCATGCCATCAACTTCTTAGGCGGATTCCATTCCCCAATCTCGGCCTAAACCCAAGTAAACCAGTAGTTTATTTCGTTCAGCGTTTCAGCGATCGTTGATATTGACCCGAGCTACCTTTTATACGGTCGAAGCCTTGGCGCGCTTCCCCCACCAGCCAACCGGTGCGAACCTCCCACACTGATACGCATACCATGCCGTTCATTCAACCGCTATCGAGCACATGATGTAGCACTACGGACAAAGATGCCTTACGGCGCCGTGGGCACACTGCTAACGTTCGACGAAGTGTCCCGACCAGGCCGCGTAGGCGGAGTAACCGCCCTATGCAAACATCACACGGCAACACAGCTTGAAACGTAGTGCCATTTGACACACGTCAGCAAAACCAAGTGACCGCGCCAATTTGTATCGTAGGGAACCACCGTCTCGCTGCTTAGAACTTTTCGCTGACCCCGAGGGCTAACGCGCTGGCGTTTTCTGTAATTTCTCGAGAAACCTTATGACAAATTCGCGATTTGCCGAGGCCACGGTCTGACCAGTTCCCTCCGCCCCGTTTGCGACCTCATATACAACATTTCCGCTGTTAGCTCAATAACATATACAGCGCCAGGCAATTCAGCTACTTTTGCGAGTATGTTAGTAAGATAATCAACGCAGTAATGTAGCCTCGGCCTCGCATTATTGTTACGTTTAGTATCGCCTATATCCCGCACCTTGTTGAGGCAAGAAAATCCCTTGGCTACGCTGCGACCTTTGATTTCGTTTCCCAATCTCCAAGAACATTATGTTGTGCTAGCGCAAGTAGCGAAAGTACGCAGTATGCTTTTGATTGCCGTGTTTCCCTTGACAAGCACGGGCTTGCATATCTCCTCAGCAGGCACCGAAACGGAGGGGCAAATGCCAAACGGACACAAGGAAGCGGCAAGGCGCTAGCCAACGCCTACTACGTTCAGGTGTTCGGCACGCAATAGGGCGCGTTCGGTAGGAGCCACGGATTTGACGAGTCATGGTTCTGTTCACCTTTGGCATTTCTATCCCAAGCTAAGGAAAACCGATGACGACTTGCAAACTCCACTAATAGTTGGTGGCGAATAGTCAGGGCACTGTCGTTTTGCCTGCGAACCAGATGGAGACTTGCTAAACTGCTTCCCCAAGCGAGGCGTCAATGTCAGGCGAGGAAAGTGCGATGGAAAGAGCGAGCGCAGTATTGCATTGGTCGCCTCTCAGGTCCTACGCCTGAGAGATAGACTGCACCCTGCAGCCGATGGTCGCTTGGCCAGCAATATCCGAAAGCATGGCGTCTAAGCCGACAAAGGAAGCAGAGGCTGCGTCGGCGGTGCCCAGCACATCGAGCACTGGCATGCCGTTTAGGGTAAAATTCGCAACGGAGTTGGGGGGCATAGCTAAAAAACTGTTGTGCGGGGCATGTGATGTCGGCCGCCTTAGTGGCAATTTCACATCGCGCGAGTTAGAATGACAGGGAGCGCCTGTGGCGCGGCGGAGATAGGCTATGGCGCAACGAATCGAAGAGTGGGCGGATGAGCAAGTGCAGGTGCGTGTTGCCCTGCCCGCTGAGGTCAACAACGTTTTGAGTGCATTTTGGTCGGGACTGGGTGCACTGGCTTTAGCGTTGTTCGCGTTGTTACCGATGATTACCTACGATTTGCAAAAACAGGGCATCTTGGACTGGGCGGGAGAATGGAAAGATTGGGTAGGCGTGTTGAGTGCGTTGGTTCTGGCCACAATATGTGGACTGTTAGGGGGCGTTGGTTCGCTGAGAGCCGTGAAGCAAGACGCGAGTGGTTTGAAATGGGTGAAAGTCACGGCCATTACCGTGCTGGCCCTGGGAAGCCTCTTGGGCTTGGCCGTGTTGGTGTTGATCATCCAGGGTCAATTCAAACTGGGGCCGACGCCGATTCTGGCAGGAACGTTGTTGGTAATCCTGGCCCTGCTCCCCGTGTTCTTGGGGGGGTTGACGCTGTCGTTGGCCACGGTCGAGGCTGTGCGCGAGTTCTTCTATCCACCTGAGCTTGCCGCCCAGGAGCCCGAAATACCAGCAGAAGAAGCCGCCGAGATCGTCGAGCCAGGCGCTGTAGCAGGCATCGACGAAGAGACCCTAAAAAAATCCCTGGGTCAACTGCCTACGAGCCCAACCACTGCGCCGACAGCAACCGCGGCTGGGGAAATTATTCGTGCCGAACTCGACACCGAAGCGGGCGAAGTCATCCGCGCGGAGTTAGACGAAAGCCGACTAATCCGCGCGGAGTTGGCCACCCAGCCAGGCGAGGTCATCCGGGCCGAAGTCGATGAGCAGCGCCTCATCCCCGCGGAACTTGACGAGGAGGCCCTGGTACGTGCTGAGTTGGACGAGGAGCGAATCGTACGAGCGGAACTCGACGAAGAGCGCTTAGTAGGAGCGGAACCCGCCAGTGGTGCGGTGTCGTCCGCTGCCGCAGGTCCTGCGAGCGACATTTTCCAGGCCGAATCCGCGGTGCGACCGCCTGGGGCCAGCGGGGAAATTGACATTGAGCGTATCGGCGATACGGCGAGCCGCATTTGGGGTCGCACGACTGCCGCGGAATCGCCCAGTGCTATCTTGTTGGGCGCGTTGACCGCCCCGAGTTCGCCCAGCGATGCGCTGGGGCAAGTGTTGCAGCCGGAAACGCCCGTGTCTGCAGGGCCAGCCGCTGCACCTCTGCCCGTCGAACCACCTGCCGCGGATGTGCCGCCCCACGAGTCGGATGATTCCGCACCGCCGGTTCGGGAAAGCGTCGGCGAATCGGTGGAAGTCGCGGCGGATTCCTCCCCGGAGCCCGCCATGGACTCTGGTGCTACCGCAGAGGAAATCTTCTCGGCGCCTGTAGCTGCTACGCCTCCTGCCGAGACCTCTGCCGTGGACTTGCAGCAACTGACCGAATTGGATATGTCCACGTGGCAAGAATTGGAAGATCGGGGGCCTGCCGAACCTGAAACTCCCGTTTATCTGCCCAGTGGTGCGCCAGAGATCGAGAGCGTAGCTTCGCAACCGCAAACCCCCGACATGGTGCTAAACGTAGAAATGGGTGTCCAGGCCACGAGTGCCGACCAAATCCGCGAAACCGTTCCCAGCCAAACCGACGTGCTTTTCCCCGATTTGACCGATGTTCCCGTGCTCGGGCTATCAGACAGTTCCAAGGTGCCTGACGAGTCTGCAAGCGAGTCCTCTTGGCAACCCTTGCCCCCTTCAGATGAGCTTTTCCGCGACGTCGATTCGGAGAGTATGTCAGGTGGCGCTCAGGAAGACGTGATTCAACCAGAGGCATTCGTTGCCCCTAAGCTTTCCCCCAGCGGCTCTTCGATAAGCGACGTCGCCCGGCCTGCCGAGGACTTCAGTCTTGCTGAGCCAGCACAGGACCTGAACCAACCTGCTCCCTCGGAGGACACATTCCAGCCTGGGCAAGAGGCGTCCCAGTCGGCCACTGATACTTCGTCTGAAGGAGCGGGCACTGACATTTACCGCATTGCCCCTGAGCCGGAGCTGGACATTCGTTGGGAGCCTGAGGAGTAACATTCTGTCGGCCTTGAAACCAGTTCGACCATTTCAAAAGTGCCCTTGCGGTTTTTTGGCGAGGCAGTTGTAATGAACACGGCACTTTCTCTCGCCGATGCTCAGATGCATGGAGGCCGAGGTAATGAGAAGTGTCATCGTCATCCCTGCCCGTTATGCCTCGCAGCGTCTGCCCGCGAAAGTGTTATTGAAGGAAACGGGAAAATATCTGGTGCAACATGTCTATGAGCGTGCTTGTTTGGCACGCCGTGCAGAAGCGGTGTTTATCGCCACCGATGATCCAAGGGTCGAAGCTGCGGCACAATCGTTCGGTGCCCATGTGATACGCACCAGCCCTCATCATAGTTGTGGTACGGAACGGGTCGCGGAAGTGGCACAACGTGTGCCCGCCGAGATTTTCGTCAACCTGCAAGGCGATGAGCCGCTCGTCGAACCGAGTCATCTCGATTATCTCATCGAGCTTTTGCAGCGACACCGCGACTGTCCCTTGGCCACCTTGGCCACGCCCATCACTTCCCGCGAGGAATATCTCGATCCGAGCGTCGTCAAGGTGGTAGTGGGTGACCAAGGCCAGGCACTTTATTTCAGCCGCAGTCCCATTCCGTACGTGCGCGATGGTGAGCCTGACTTTGCCGCGACGCCCACAGTTTTCCTGCGACACGTAGGGCTATACGCTTATCGTCGCGACTTGCTCCTGCGTTGGGCGAATACACCACCCCATCCCCTCGAAACCACGGAAAAACTCGAACAACTCCGCGCTCTGGCTCTGGGCGTGCGTATCCAGGTGGGCTTGGTGGCCCATGCCGAGCGGGGCGTGGATACGTGGGACGACTATCGGCGCTTCGTCCACCGCTATCGGCAGCTGGTGGAGCTATTGTCGCGCCAAGCTGCTTGACCCCTGGATAGCCCCAGGTTTTGCTGGGCCTTGCTCGAAGGGTCCTTCGGCGCACCAGTTCTATGACCGCGTTGACACCATCTGGAGAAAACGTTGCGCGTCTTCGAGCATGTGGGTATTGTTGAACAGGCAATACACCCGACGACCGCGACACCATCCGAACAATTGTTGCAGATCCGCGTCGCTATATTGGTAGTCATATCCGCCAAGGCCGTGTAAACGGAAGTATTTGATCGCAGGCGTCACCGTTTGGCGGGTGAACGGATCAACCACGTGAAGCAAGTCCAGTTCTCTGCATAACTGCCGCAGCAAGGTGTCGGTCCAACTGTCGTGGCGTACTTCCAGGCCAAACTTCAGGTGCCCTCGCTCGGCCCAGCGGAAAAACCAGCGTAAATTATTCACATGGGCCTCACTGGCATCGAACCGAGGCGGACATTGGAATATCACGATGGTGGCGCGAAGGACCTCCGCCAGCCGACGCGTCGTTTCCCAGGCCTGCCGCACTACTGGCGTGTCGCGAAAATTTCCTGCATACTGGCGCTGGTCGGGAGCCAGACGACTGCGACGCCAAGTCGGACTATCAGGCGGATGAGTAATCGCTTGAAACGCTTTCAGCGTAAATTCAAATTCCCGTGGCGCCGATGCACGCCATTTCTGAACGACGGCCTCACTAGGCGGCTGATAAAAGGTTTGTTGAATCTCGATGACGGGAAAAGTAGCAAAATACTTCTGCTGCGCTAAGCAAAAGCCACAGGTGCCCACCAAAATCTTGCCTCTCATCCCAACTATTATGAGCAAGCGGCTCAGGGCTGCAAGATGACCATTCAGCGCTGCGGTAGGCTGCCTTGGTCTAGGCAGGAGCGAAGGCGACCACCATGGTGGGCCTGTAATATCATGCCCAAAGGGACACTGGGCTAAAACTTGCACCTCGCCATTGTCCCGTAACCTTTACCGCCACTGCGGAGAGCCGCTATGAATCGCGAACATATCGCCCCGCCAAGCCAGCGGGAATATCAAGTAACGCACCGCGAGATCGGCCAGCGGGTCTGGCGTTTAGCAGAGACCGAAAGCACCAATGCGCTGGCGCTGACGCTGGCCCACGATCCGCGTGCTCACGGTTTGGCCATCTGGGCCGACGCACAGACCGCAGGTCGGGGCCGATTGGGACGTAGCTGGTTCTCCGAGCCAGGCGCCGGCGTGTTGCTATCCGTGCTGGTATTCCCGCCGACTTCGGTACAACGTCCCGTGTGCTTGACCGCCTGGGCCGCGGTCGCCGTCTGTGAAACCATTTACCAAACGACAGGTCGCCAGCCACGCATCAAATGGCCTAATGACGTGCTCCTCGGGGGCAAAAAAGTGTGCGGGATTCTGGTCGAGCAACGCCTGGGCACGGTGGTGGGTATCGGCCTGAACGTCAACACTTCCGAAGCATTCTTCGCCGCACACGGTCTGCGCCAAGCCGCTTCCTTGAGTCAATTCACGCAGCGAAGTCTCGACGTCGAACAGGTGGGTGAACTTCTGCTCGACCGCTTAGATGCGGGATACGCGGCCTTACTTCGCGGTCAGGGGGAAGAAATCGAGTCGGCTTGGCGCTGGTATAGCGGTCTATGGGGACGCGACGTGCTCGTCCAACTCTGCAATGGCGAAACCTATCGAGGACGCTTGTTGGAAATGGGCTTCGAGGGATTGATACTACAAACACCTTGCGAACCCTGCTTATTCCTGCCCGAAGAAATAGCGGAAATCTATCAATGCGATGAGCCCAATGAGGCGTCTGCTTCCTGACAGGTAGCAGCACTTTCCGATTTCCGTCAGGTTGCGCACGCCGGCTCCGGCCACATAAGATGTCTAACGAACACGCCGATACAAGGATGATATATGGTGAGGCACTCAACATCGGCCCGCTGAGGGAAGAGTCATGAGTGCAGTGGCAATAGCGACAAAATCGGCAGCCACGACTGCTATCACGCCCGAAGACTTGCTCCGCATGTCCCGCGACAGGCGTTACGAGTTGGTGGACGGGCAACTCGTGGAGAAAAGCATGGCCGCAACCGCTTCCACGGTCACCGCGGAGATCGTCACCCTGCTCAACCAGTATTGCCAAAATACCCAAGCGGGGATATTGCTAGTGGCCGATCAGGGCTATCAATGTTTTCCGCACCGGCCGAATACGGTTCGCTTCCCCGACGTGTCGTTCATCGCGCGTGCTCGGCT
>JANXCQ010000002.1:186068-235963 GCA_025060195.1 Gemmatales bacterium
CAGCGGGGCGAAATTTTGCGGGAATCGGACACGCTGGACGGCGGCGACGTCTTACCAGGCTTCCGCGTGCCCGTCCGCGATTTATTCCGCCCCTTACAACTATTCCCGCCGACGCCCGCAACCACGACAAGCGAAGCGTTGGGCAGCTAACTTGTCATTCGGCTCCCACGTGAACCGCCGGTTGGGCGACTACCTGTTGTGCACGGCTTACTTTTCCAATGAAGCCTAGCAGTTTTTCTTGCGACTGATAGGCCATCGGTTTGTATTTTCTAAATCTTGGGAAGTTATTGCCGCGGAAAACGCAATAATGTTGTCGAGACCGTGGTTTTTTTCAACGAAAGGCAGCAACAATTGTCTGGTTGGCGGCATTGTTTTTGCGAACCGTTTTTATTACCAATTGACGTTTGCCTTTCACGGCGTAGAACATTGCGAGCCAGGCTCGTGTAGGCTCTTAGTGCCGCTTGTACAAAATCCGTAACCGAGCGGCCCCTCTTAGCTGACGATTCGACTCATCCGAAGTGGCAAATCGCTCCCAAAAGCACAACCTAGGGAGGAAGATATGAGCCAAGCTGCCTCGCCGAGCGCCTCAGCGACCCCGCAAAAACCTGCGGCTCCTGCGGCGAAACCGACACGGCGCTGGTTCATTTTGAGTTGGTTCCAAGCGGCGTGGTTGGCCTTCACCGCCACGATGACGGCGTGGTTTTTGTGGACGTTGCGCTTCCTGTTTCCCAATGCCTCGATGGAGCCACCTATGACCTTCAAGGCGGGTTATCCGGACCAATACGAGGATGACAAGGTCGTGGAACGCTACAAGGAAGAATACGGCGTTTGGATCGTGCGGCTACGGACGCCGAAGGGGGTCGAGATTTTCGCCCTCAGTACGGTTTGCACGCATCTAGGATGCACGCCCAACTGGCTCGAAAATGAACAGAAATTCAAATGCCCGTGCCATGGTAGTGGTTTCATGAAAGACGGCACCAACTTCGAGGGGCCAGCACCTCGGCCATTGGAACGCTATCGGATCGTCTTGGCCGACGATGGGCAAATCCTGGTGGACAAGAGTCGAAAATTCCAGAAAGAACTCGGCCAGTGGGACGACCCCGAAGCTGCCATTCGCTTCTCGTAATTCGCCGCGACCGACTGAGCTGCACTGTACACAGGAGAAGGCATGGCTATCGGCGAATATATCCGCAATACGCAGATTTGGAAAAGCATCTTTCGTCATCCCGCGCCCCGGGATCGGCGTAACCGTGTCGTCGTCATCTTGACCAATTTTTTCCTGCACCTGCATCCCGTCTCGATCCGCAAACAGGGTATCGCGCTGAGCTATACGTGGTGCATGGGGGGGATCACGTTTTTCCTATTTCTGGTCGAAACGGTGACGGGCGTGTTGCTCATGTTCTACTACCGTCCGACCTTGGAGCATGCCTATAACGACATCGTGTCGTTGGGCCAAGTGGTTACGTTAGGCGTGCTGCGGGAGATGCATCGCTGGGGCGCGCACGCTATGGTGATTACGATCTGGTTGCATATGTACCGGGTTTTCCTCACCGGCAGTTATAAGCCGCCGCGGGAATTCAACTGGGTCGTGGGAGTAATTTTGCTCGTCCTGACTTTATTGCTGAGCTTCACGGGGTACTTGCTACCCTGGGATCAACTGGCGATTTGGGCGATCACGGTCGGTAGCAACATGGCTCGAGCCACCCCGTTCTTGGGGCACGAAGGGCCTGGCGCGAAGCTCCTCTACGTTGGTACTTACCTGATCCATTCCGGCAGCGACGCGCGCTACTTGCTCCTGGGACAGCGCTTTGTCGGCGAGATGACGCTGTTACGTTTCTACGTGTTGCACTGCATTGCGTTTCCGCTGGTCGTGGCCACGCTGATTGCGATTCACTTCTGGCGTGTCCGCAAGGATGGCGGAATCAGTGGCCCGTTATGATTCACCACGCGGGACAAATTGCGCTCTATTCCCATCCCTTGCGTCAATGGGTGCACGTCACTTTTGGCAAAGCTGAACCCTGATGCCGCGTCTTGAGCGGAAGTCATCGAGGATTGTAAGCCATGCTGCTAGCTGCGATGGCGCATACGGGTCCTGACATTACCCCAGCCGTACAGACTGGGCTGGGCTGGTTTTACGCCATCCTGGCCATATGCAATGCGGGATTTGCCTGGTATTGGCAGCGGCACTTGAGAACCCGCCCGGCCGTATCTTCGGAGGGAAATAACGTCTCTGCATTGGAGGGTGGGCAACGGCGTGCCGCGGAGTGGTCAGCGCGAGTCTGGTTCGGGGTGGCCGCGTTGGCTGCGGTGCTGGCGATCTTGTATTTCCTGGGACTTGGCCCGGTGTTGCCTCTGTGGATTCGCAATACGGTGGATACGGGATTACAACGTGGGTTGGAAACGCTGGGTATCCTGGGCGGGGCCAATTTCGCCATGCGTTTGCCTTTCTTGGTGCTTTATTGGGCAGCGGTACTGGCCCTGATCGTGGATGCCGTGATGGTGGCCGCAGGGGGTCAGGCACGGCAGAGGGCCGACGCAGTGTTCGGTAAAGTTCTGCTGGGCTGGGACGCGTTGCGACGTCTGACAGCGTGGCTGCTCATCGTCAGCGGCACGTCGCTTATTCTGGACGGTCTGGGGCCCGTCAATTATTTCTTCCTCTCGGTGGCCGTGTTTGCTTCGTTTTATTTGTGGCGTAAGGTGCTGACCCGCATCAACGTGGGCTGGTCGCTGCTCATGATTTCACTGTTCCTGGGCGGTTTGGGCATGACCGACTACGACTTCCGTCAGATCATCATCAAGCCTGACAACGTGCCCATTGTCGGGATGGTGTATCTGGTGGCATTTTTCAGTTGGTTCGCGTTGCGCCGGGCGGTGATCAACGATGAGCGTATCGCGCAGGGTCTGCCCACCTTGGAGAAAGAGGAGGAAGAAAAAGTCCTGGTTTGGCCTGACCTGGTGTACACGGAACTCATCTGCATGGTGCTTGTCACGGTGGTGCTGATCATCTGGTCGGTGGGATTGCCGGCACCGTTGGAGCAACCCGCGGCCAGTGCGAAAACCCCGAATCCATCGAAAGCGCCATGGTATTTCCTTGGATTGCAGGAGATGCTGGTGTATTACGATCCCTGGTTGGCGGGCGTGGTGTTTCCGTCTTTGATTATCTTCGGCCTGATGGCCATCCCGTACATCGATTTCAACCAAAAAGGCAACGGTTATTACACTTTTGCCGAGAGACCGTTTGCCATCGTAACCTTTGGCTTCGGCTTCATCGTCTTGTGGGTCACGCTGATTTTCTTGGGCACGTTCCTGCGCGGCCCGAACTGGAACTTCTTCGGCCCATTTGAGACGTGGACGAAAAGTAAGCTCGTGCCGCTCAACAACGTGGACTTGTCTGAATACTTCTGGGTGCGGATGCTCAACGTCGTTTGGCCTTCGCCCGCCAGTGGCGGAGTCATTCTGATGCGCGAGTTGCCGGGCATTGTGTTGGTACTTCTCTACTTCCTGGTGCTGCCGCCCCTTCTGGCCAAGACGATTTTCCGATCCCTTTTCATCCGCATGGGGTTCGCCCGCTACTTCGTGATGGTGAACCTGCTCCTGGTGATGGCGGCTCTTCCGATCAAGATGATCCTCCGCTGGGCTTTCAACCTCAAGTACATCATCGGTATTCCTGAATACTTCTTCAACATCTAACGGAGCCAGTATCTGGCGGAGTGAGCGACACCTTCGGTCGCACCGAGACTGAAGCGCGGACTCCGCAAGAAACAAGAACCTCGAGAGCTTAGCATCAAGCTAGGCTATCTGGGGATAACCATCCATGGCCGCAATTGATCAAACTTACCGCGACCAACGGAAGCTGGATCGCATCTTTGGTGTATCCTGTGTAGCCCTGCTACTAACGACGCTGCTGATGCTCGTTGTCGATCACCGTCGGGAGTGGAAACAGTGGCAACGGCTCAGCCGTCAGGTCGAAGTTGAGTTACTGCAACAACAAGCCGATGCCGACTTGGCCCGCAATAAGGAGGAATACAGCCGACTCAAAGACCAGTTTATCGAGGCAGTGAAGCAGTTTCATGGGGCAACGATAGATGCCAATCTGCCGCCACAGGAATTTCTCGCCCAAGCGCGGCAAATAGTGAATACCGCTGAGAATAGTGCCATTCGCGAAATTCGTCAGCGGCTCGAGCGGGAAGGCGTACGGGAAGCGGCCTTTCGCCTGCGGATTCGCATCAACGAGCAAAAGGCCGTCCGCGATTCCCTGATCAGCCAACGGGATGCCGCTTATGCGCAAGGCCTGCCCAGCGGTGTGGTTCAGGAGCTGGAGCAACGAGTACGCGAGAAGCAGGCCGAGATTACCAGAATGGAGGACGAACTCGATCGGTTGAATCGCCAGTTGGAGCAGGCGGAAGCGGAGATCTCCCGCCAACGCGAGCCATTGCAACGCATCTACAGCCAGCTGGACGCCAATTTACGCGAATACGATCGGCTCTTGCGCTTGCGCGAACAACGTGCCCTGACCTTGGCCGCCCGTTTCCGTGCTTGGCCGATCATTGACGCCTTTGCTTCGCCGTTCAAGATTCGCCAGGACGTTCCCGATGGTTTGCTCATTGATTACAACTTCAAGCAGGTGCAGCGCGTCGACCGTTGTGCCAGTTGCCATACCAACATTGACCGCTTGGGTTTCGATAAGGAACGGCTAGCTTCGTTACGGCAGACGAAACTGAGCCCGAGCGAGATCGCAGTGTTGTGTAGCCATCCGCGCCTCGACCTGTTCCTGGGGTCGAATAGTCCGCACCCGGTGGAAAAATTCGGTTGCACCATTTGCCACTCAGGACAAGGCGGCTCAACTTCCTTCAACTTTGCCTACCACTTCCCCGATACGGGCAAGACCGATGGCCGGAAACTGGAGGCTTACGCCGATAAGTATCATCGCTGGGAGAAGGAACATCATTGGCACCCCAACCTTCACCCTAATTTCCTCTGGGACTTCCCGATGATTCCCATGCGGTTTATTGAGGCCAGTTGCCTCAAATGCCATCACGAGGTGATGGACCTGAAGCGCAGTGACGGTCGCGAGGAAGCGCCAAAATTGCTCAAAGGTTACCGTTTGGTGCGTGAACTGGGATGCTTCGGTTGCCATGAGATCAGCGGCTACAAGGCCGGCCGACGTGTCGGCCCCGATCTCCGCTTGGAACCGTATCCGCCTCTGGAAGAATTGCTCCCCGCCGAGCGCTCGTATTTGCTCAGTACACTGAGCGAACCGCCAGGGAATTTACGCAAGGTCGGCCCCGGGTTACGCCTGATTCACACCAAGCTCAGTCCCGATTGGGTGGAGCGCTGGATTCGTTCGCCCCGATCCTTCCGCTATGACACGCGGATGCCGCACTTTTTCGGCCAGCATAACAATACGCCCAACGGTCTTTCCGATTATCAGCCTGACGGTGCGAGTCAGCTTCCTGATCATGAAAAAGGTTATCCTGATGCGGAAATTCGGGCGATGACGTTTTACCTGTTCTTCGAGAGCCGACGTTATGAAAATCGCTTGACTCAAGCCCAAGCCGCTGCGGCCACCGAGGGACGTTTACGGGAATTACAGAGTGTCTTGGCCGGGGTCACGAACGGTGCCGAACAATATGATCCGCAACTGCCCGAAGCACTTTCGCCCGCCGAGTTAGTTCAGCGCTTGCTTGAGAGCAGCGACCCGCAGCTATATAAACGCCTGCACAAGAAGCAGGTGCGTCCGGTCTATCTCGAGGTCGAAGAACGGTTACGCGTGCTCGAACATAGCCGCAAGCTGCTGGAACACATGCCGTATCCACCGGGGGAAGCGGGGCACACTAAGCCATATCCGCCACCTGAATTGGCAGGTTATCAACCGAACCCCGCTCATGGCGAAAGGCTTTTCGCCTTGCGTGGTTGCTTAGCTTGCCACATGCACGATAAGCCGAGCTTACGCGTTTATAACGAAACAGGCCGGCTGCTTACGGAGAGCGACTATGGCCCCAATCTGACGCAACTGAGAGCTAAGTTCCAGGGTCAGCCCGATGCGGCAAAATGGCTTTATAACTGGCTCACCGACCCGAAAGCTTATTCGCCGCGCACTCGCATGCCCAAGCCGCAATTTCGCAGCGATCCAAATGACCCGCTGGCCGAGGCTAAAGAAAAGGCCGACATCATCGCCTGGTTGCTGAGCGATGATACACGCCCGGCTTTGCAGGACCAATGCGCGCTGCCCTGGGAGAACGTCAAAGTCCAGGCTGAGGAAAAGGCCGTTCTGGGTTTAGTCCGCATGTATTTGGAGGGCAACAAGTCGTTAGCTCGTGCCGCGGTCGAACGAGGCCTGAAAGGCGCCTTCACTAGGGATGACCTGTTGGGCTTACGTCCCGAAGCGGACGAGTGGGCCTTGCTCAGTCCAGAAGCGATGCCCGCGCAGGCTCCGTGGAAGAATCTCGATACCTTCAGTCGACTGCTGTGGTACCTCGGTCGCAAGAGCATCGCTCGCTACGGTTGTTATGGCTGCCATGATATCCCCGGTTTCGAGCAAGCCAAACCCATCGGCACACCGCTCAACGACTGGGGCAAGAAAGATCCCGAACAGCTTGCCTTCGAGCAAATCGCCTCTTACCTCCAAGACCATTTCCAACTCTCCCGCGGTCATAACAACGGACACGGTCATGCCGCGAAAGCACCGTCTTCGGCGCGACACAAAGACGACCCGTTCTTCCGCTATGACCCGTTCTTCGAAGATGCCGTCTTCATGGGCCGCAGAGACGGCTTCTTGTACCAGAAACTCCGTGAGCCACGCAGTTACGATTACGGCCGACTTAAGGAGCGACCCTACGAAGAACGTCTGCGAATGCCACAATTCCGTTTCAGCCTGGCCCGGCCCACGCGGGAAGAAATGCTAGCCTTACAGAATCCTGACGACCCCGAAAATCAAAAAATCATCGAAGCATATCGGCAACGGGCCTATCGCGAAGAAGAGGAGGCCATCGAGGCGGTGATGACGTTTATTCTCGGGCTGACGGCCGAGAACATTCCGCAGAAGTTCGTCTATCAGCCGTCCCAGGATCGCCGCAACGAAATCCGCGGCACCGAACTGCTCGAACGGCACAACTGTATTGGGTGCCACATCGTCAAGCCAGGTCGTTTCGGTTTGCGTCCGGAGGCTCTGACGTTGGATAACAAGCCGCTGCTGGAAGATCTGCGAAGCGTTTGGACTCCCCAGCATGCCAATCTCCGCAGCGACTACCGCTTCCCCGAACACAACGCCTGGGCCACCAACCACGGGCCTGTCTATTCGGAAAACCACCCCGGTGTGGCTCATGGCCTGACCATCTGGTCGGAAGAGGTGCAGCGCGACCCGGCCACTGACGAACCCTTGCTCGAAATCGAACTGTATCAAGCATTCGCCTTCCGCCAGGGGGATGGGAGCACGATGAATATTCCCGCCGGCGAACGGCTCGTGCTGTGCCTCAGCGGCGTCAGCGAATGGACGCCTAGCTACGGGGGACAGTTCGCCGAGATTTTGGCCCGACTGTTGACGCGTCCCGAGCTGGCCGGCACGCCGCAACGGCTCAATTTGCGTAATGACCGCGGGCGGATCCTGGCCAGTTTACCGCCGCCGTTGTTCCGCGAAGGCCAGAAAGTGCAGCCCGATTGGCTTCTGGAATTTTTGCGCCAACCGTATCCGCTGCGTCCGCCGGTGGCCACTTACCTCCGCATGCCAGTCTTCGACCTGAGTTTGGAAGAACGTCAAGCCCTGGTCAATTACTTCATTGCGGTGGATCGGTTAAGCAACCCGCAATTGGGCTTGGAATACGCTAATCCACCACCGCCGCAGCGCGACCCCGCCGAACAAATGCGCTTACGGCAACAGTATGCACGGCTGTTGCAACAGGTGCTCGAGCGACCTGTATCTGCTTCGTCGGATGTAAAAGGCTCCAGCTCTGCGACTAAGCCTGGTAGCGGGCCGTACGATTACTTCGCAGTAGGCTGGTCATATCTGACGAGCCGCAGTATGTGTCTCAACTGCCACAATCTCGGCCGCATCGCCACGACCAACACGAACCCTGAAAGCATGGGGCCCGATTTGGCGCTCGCGGCTTACCGTCTGCGTCCCGAATACGTCGAACGTTGGGTGGCCAATCCGAGACGTTTCCTACCTTACACGGCTATGACAGTGTATTTCCCCAATGATCCCCACTATCCGGTAATAGAAAAACAGCTGGGTGAACCGTCTTTCCAGCATACGCTCGATGCGCTGGGCCTGGGGTTGGGATATAATGCTATTCAAGAATGGTCGCTCAGCCCCTTGCAACGGGTTCGTGTGGTGCGCGATGCTCTTCTCAGCTGGGGCTTCCTCGAACCTCCACCCCTGCGCGCTGTCGAAGCCGGTCCACCCCGCACGACACTGCGCAACGTCCTGGCCGGACCTGACATGGCCACGGCACCACCCAAGCCCAAGTAAACTCACCACCACGCCAAGCAGCTCAGGAGATACCCATATGCGTACCTCTCCGACCCGGCGATTTGCGATGAGCTTGGCCGCGATAACCACGGCCTGGTTCTTCGTTAGTGCCTGCCAACAGATCCGCATCTTGTACGCGGCGTTACAGGAGGGTTGGGGCACCATTACTGGGCAAGTCGTGTACGGAGGTGATCCGTTGCCCGAACGGAAACCTATACCAGATGTCAAGGAACCCGCCTGTTTGGAGAAAGGCCCCATCCTCACGGAAGTCTGGGTGGTGGACCCCAAAACGCGGGGTGTACAGTGGGCAGTCGTCTTCCTGAAGCCCGCCAAAGGACAGACGCTGCCTATTCACCCCAGCTTGCAGAAGCCACTCAATGAATTTGTTACCATTGACCATCCCACCTGTGCCTTTTATCCGCATATTGTCACCATGCGGGTCGGCCAGAAGCTCCTGGCGTTGAATCCCATGTCCATTGCGCACAATGTGGTCATCACGGGGTTCCGTAATAATTTCAATATCCAGATTCCGCCAGGAGGCAAACACGTCTTTGATTTGCAACCGGAAACTTACCGCGCCTTGCCGGTACGCTGCGGCGCCCATCCTTGGATGAGCGGTTACCTGTGGATGTTCGACCACCCATATTTCGCCGTTACGGATGAAACCGGCCGGTTTACCATCAAGAACGCACCCGCGGGCACCTGGAATCTCGTCGTCTGGCATGAAGCCATCGGTTACCTCGGCGGTGCGGCCGGTCGCGACGGTAAACCGATTGACATCAAGGCCAACGAGACCACCGACCTCGGCAAAATCGAACTCAAACCCACTCAATAAGAACAACCAGCCTGAATAAAAGCGCCTCTAACTCAAGGAGCTGACTAATCATGATGGAACGCTCTCGAATAGCGTCGCTGATGCTTATCACGGGCCTGACGACTCTTGGCTTGCTCTTGCTCGGTTGTCGTGGTGAACAGAAGCCTGAAAAGAAGGTCGAAGAGGAGCAGAAACCCCCTGCGAAAGCGAAAGTCGTCACCCTCGAACCCGCAGGATACGCCAAAGCCATCACAGGGCGCGTGACCTATACGGGCCCCGAAGCGGAGGCCAAAGTGGTCTTCGTCGCCACGAAGTTGGAAGATAAGGGCGATTGTCCCAAGGAAGTGCCCGGTCAAGGTTGGTATGTGGACGATTCCCAGGACAAGAAAGGCGTGCGCTACGCGGTGGTTTATGTCCGCCCCGCCACCGGCTACCGTATGCCTTCGCTAGATAAGCTTGAACGAACTGAAAAAGACCCCGAGTTTGTCGAACTGCGTCAGCCCAGTTGCCAATTCGAACCGCGAGTGCTGCTGTTGCCGCCCACGTCCAAACTACGTGTTTGGAACGACAGCGACAAAGGCCATAAGCCCATTGACCATGATGCCAATATTTCGGGATTACAACCGATACGTTTAGGCCCGGGTAAAAACAGTGACGTGGACGTTCCTCCAGATGACCGTGAACCGCGAAGCGTGACCTGTGGCATTCACTCCGGCTTTATGCGGGCCTATATTTGGAAGTTCTCGCATCCATATGCCGCCATCACCGATAAAGACGGGCAATATCGCATCCCGCACGTGCTGGTACCGAAAGAGGGTAAGTTGGAATTGTGGGTCTGGCACGAAATGCTGGGCAAGTCGAAAAAAGTACAGGACCTGACCCTCAAACCCGGTGAGGAAATTACCGTAAATATTACCTTACCCTGACGCCATCATTTATCCTCGCCTGGAAGTCGGGTTAGGCGCGCACCAAGGTCGCGGGCTGTGCTAAGTTTGCTTACGATTGATTTAAGTTGATACCAATAGCTCTAACAAAGACCGTGTTAGCAATAAATTCTGGCACTTTGCAGAGTGCGCTCGCCGTTGATCTTTACCAAGTGTTCGGCAGCCGCAATACGGGTCGAGGGAGCGATTTCTTCGCGTGAAGCAGCACGGTCAGCGGCTTCGCGCATCGAAAGGCACACCGTCGTCTGCGCTTCGCTAGCCGGTCCTGACGCTTACTTCCTCATGAGCGCGTCAATTTCGGCGTCGGTCAAGTTTTCCGCCCCGTGATTGGCGTCAATCACCAACGCAGTGCCGGATGGGGCGATCCATACCACGTAACTGCCAAGTTTGAACACTTCCTTCATCCGCGGATACCGCTCCAGAATGCGGAAGTAAGCCGGACTGAAGGCTTTGACTACCTGTGTCTTAGTCTGGGCCGTGAACCCTTCGTCCACCCAGACGCCGCCAATCTCCAGGAGAGAGCGGTTCAACACCTGCTGCTGTGCCTTAGCGGCCACTTGACTCTGATTCTTCAATTCATTGAAGTGCTGGGACAAGTTGACACCCAGCCGCTGCACTTGCAGCCCCTGATGGGCCTGTGGAACCCCGCTACGCAATTGGGCGCCCGCGGCGGCATTCGCCACCTGGGCTTCTTGAGCTTTGGCAACTTGTTGCAAGTACCTCTGGCCGGCATCCTGTGGCAGCGCACCACTCGCCACCGCACGGCGCAATTCGCGCTCTAAATCCTGCAGTTGCCGCATTTGCAACTGGGCGCGTACTTCCCCGAGTTGTCCTGGGCCCTGCAGCGCTTGTTGTCTGAGTACCTCCGACACAGGAAGGGCCTCGGGCTTCCCTGGTTGCTGGAGCAAGGGCGGCACGCCGGGGCGTGGAATCGGCCCAGGACGTACCACAGGCGGCAAGGGTTCATCCGGCACCACCAGGTAGCTGGTGTAAGGCGTCACGATGCTGTACCTCTTGGCCAGTTCGATTACTTCCTTACGCAGTTCCTCAGATTCGCCGTGAAGCCGAATTTGTTCCAACAGATAACCGACTTTGCGTCGCGCCCATAGTTCTTCCACGAAGTCGCGTCCCTCGGCCTGGGCCGGCAACTCCGTATCGAAGACAAATTCCCGCTTCTCATTGCCAAGCATCCCATTCAGTCGTAACTTCAACGCTCCCGCACCGCGATAACGCGCAAACACCACCAACTGGCTGTTGTGATACAAATCGGGCAGTCGCGGCGGATACATCTCATATAGGCTCACTGCGCCTTCCGCTTCCAGCTGCAAATTCGCCAACACCGGTCGGCTGATCCGTTCCTGGAAAGCGTTCATCTTCTCAACGATCTCTTCGTCTTGCACGATGAAGGTGCTAAAAGCCCGGCTCTGGTCGGCCAACTGATCTAGAAGCGAGGCATTCAAATCGTGTCCAATGCCGATGGTAAATATGCGGGTATTAGCCTGGTTGTGCCGCATAACATTGGCCAGGATCCGATCAATGTTGGTCTCGCCCACAGTCGGCTGACCATCCGTGATGAAGACTACGATAAAGATTCGGCCCTGATCCTGCGGCCGCATTTGCAACGCTGTCAACAACGCGTCCTGAATCGCCGTGCCCCCTGTTGCAGGGAGTTGGTTGACCCACTTTTTCGCCGCCTCGATATTGTCCTTGTTGGCGGCCTGCAACCCACCGGGATACTTCGTAACCGTGGTCGCAAAATGCAGCAGGGCAAAGCGGTCGGTTTCCGGCAGATTCTCCAGGCACAGAGTCAAGGCGCGTTTGGCCTGCTCGATCTTCTTGCCCGCCATGCTTCCCGAGGTGTCAAGCACGAAAACAATGTCGCGTGGTACCCGTTGACTAGCGCTGACCTCATATCGTGGTGCCAACAGCAAGCATACGTATCCGTCCTGCTCACGATTCGGACGATGCGCTATTGCCGTTAGACCCACTTGCTCTCCGCCTAGGGTGTAGTAAAGCACGAAATTTCGGTCTAATAACGCCTTCTCGTTTTCAAACGTCACCGTAGCATCCCGCTCACCTTTCCGCGTTACCGTAACGCTGTGCGTGGGGCTATAAATGTTCAGGATCGGATGCTGCGACTGAATCTGAGCACGAAAACTGAATTTTTCCAGTGTCTGCAACGCCTTACCATCGGTCTTGAGAGGATAAACGAACTCGACAACATTCTTATCCCGCGTACAAATCGAAGCAAAACCAATCTCGATTTTCTGATCGCCTCGAGGCGGGACTGGGAAAATCCGCGCCTGGAACAGATCATCGCCCAGATACTCCAGCAGGCCGGGGTCTTGATAACGCCGCACAATACTCAGGTAAATATCCCGAGCCTTATCTGCTTCCAATAACTCCGCCTTTACGGGCTTGCCGTCCACCCACATGGTAAATTCTCGCACTGATGCGCCTTTGGGAACGGGAAACACATAGGTGGCCTCCAACTGCCGATCTGTATGATTGCGGAACACCTGAGTGACACGAGTATGGGCGATTTGGTCATCAATCGTCACTTGAACCTCGTGCTGCACTAAGGCCAGTGGCGGAATGTTCGGCTCCTGGGGAATAATTAACCCGCGCGCATACGCCATCGGCCCAAAAATCAGCAGACCTAGCAGCAAACCCACCACCCGTCTCATACCTTTTCCCTCCTCTCAGGATGACCAATGGTTCCCTTCAGTGAGATTTGGCGATTCCAACTTGGTTGTCCCTCTCGAAGCTACCTCGCTTAATATGACGAACAAGAGCTTGCCTCCGATCGCGGCTCTATCGTGGGCAACGGTATGCAGATGGCCGATGTTCCGTGGCTCTTTGCACAGCTGAGATTGACCTACCATGCACCTACCCGACTTCACCACTTTCCGCGAACTGGCCCGGCGATTCACCCTGGTACCCGTCTATCGGGTTCTTCTAGGCGACACTCTCACGCCTGTAACAGCGTTCCGACGCTTGCAGCCAGGTCCGTGGGCCTTCCTGTTCGAAAGCGTCATCGGTGGTGAACGCGTCGGTCGCTACAGTTTCCTCGGCAGCGATCCGTTCCTTATTTTTCAAGCCTGGCAGCACCGCGTCCGCCTCGAACCAGCTGGCGCTTGCGATACTTACCACCCCGACCCCTTGCACCTCCTTGAAGAGTATCTCCAGCGCTACCGCGCTCCCCATCTACCAGGTTTACCGCGCTTTTGCGGCGGCGCCGTAGGCTACGCCGCCTACGACGCCGTGCGCTACACCGAACATCTGCCCCATGCCCCTCCCGATGACCGCGGCTTACCCGACTTATGTTTCGCCTTTTACGACCGCATGGTCATCTTCGACCACATCAACAAAACTCTTGCGGTCGTGGCCATGGCACATCTCGACCAGGGCGAACCAGAGGCCAGTTATCGCCAAGCCTGTCAACGCGTCGATGAACTCGTCGAGCGCTTACGCCGACCCGCGGACGATTTACCCTTGGCCGAGATTTACCTCCAAACCTCCACGTTGCGGGCCACGCCGTCGCCATCGTTCGAAGACCTGGCCAGCTTGGCCGCTCTCGGCCGGCCCGTCCAAAGCAATTTCACTAAGGACCAGTTTTGCCAAGCGGTACGTCGCTGTCAGGAATACATCTGCGCAGGCGATGCCTTTCAAATCGTGCTGAGCCAACGTTGGCATACCCAAACGCGGGCGCATCCCTTCAACCTCTACCGCGTGCTTCGTGTCGTCAACCCCAGCCCCTTTATGTTTTACCTGTGCTGTGGGCCGCTCATCCTCGTGGGCAGCAGTCCCGAAATTATGGTGCGCGTCGAAGGTGACAAAGTAACTATCCGTCCCTTGGCCGGCACCCGCCGTCGCGGTGAAACGGAAGAAGAGGACCGCCGACTCGCCGAGGAATTGCTCGCTGACCCCAAAGAACGTGCCGAGCACGTCATGCTCGTGGACCTCGGCCGCAACGACCTTGGCCGCGTCGCCATCCCCGGCACAGTCCAACTCAGCGATTTGATGGTTGTCGAGCGCTACAGCCACGTCATGCACATCACCTCCAACGTTACGGGCCGACTTCAACCAGGAAAAACCGCTCTCGATGCACTGCGCGCTTGCCTCCCAGCTGGCACGGTCAGCGGCGCCCCCAAGGTACGCGCCATGCAAATCATTGACGAACTCGAACCGCAGCGGCGCGGCCCTTATGCCGGAGCCGTCGGCTATCTCGATTTCAGCGGCAACATGGACACCTGCATCGCGCTACGCACCATGGTCATCGTTGGCCAAACCGTGTATATTCAGGCGGGCGCGGGCATCGTCTATGACAGCGTTCCCGAACGCGAATATGAGGAAACTGTAAATAAGGCCCTCGCGCTACTCCGCACCATCGCCCTGGCCGAGCAACAACTCACCTCTGATGGAAATTCGTAGTACTTCGATCGGCCTCATTTTCCTGGTGGTTCGTCCGTTCTGTATTTGGCCTTGTAGCTTTTCATCGTTCGTGTTACATGAGCTAATTTGCACCTTAGCGCGGCGTCCATCGAGGAGCCGATTGACTTCACGGATTCCGACTCATGCGTCACTTTCTGCGCGCCTTACGATTTACCTGGCCCTATCGCCGACGCATCTTCGCCTCGCTTGTGTGCGCCCTTATCGTGGCGCTGCTCTGGGGGGCGAACTTCACTGCCATCTATCCCGTTCTTAAGGTGTTGACTCGTGACACTAATTTACAAACCTGGGTGGATGCTGAAATTCGCCAAAAGGAGTTGGAAATCGAACGGCTCCTTGAGCTAATCGAACGCCGCAGCCGCGAACTGCAACGCGTCGAATCGCTGCCCCCTTCCCGCAGTCGGGAACGGCGACTCGCCGAACTCACTCACGACTTAGCCAAAGACGAAGCGCACCTAGCCCAGGCCCGCTGGATGCTTGGTTGGTTTCAAACGCTGAGAATCTATATTTACAAGTTTTGCCCCGAGGATCGCTTCGACACTTTAGTTTCTCTTCTGGCCTTAGTCGTCCTCGGAATCGGGATTAAAGGATTCTTTGATTTCGCGCAAGAGGCCCTAGTCGGCAGTGTGGTTCATTTAGCCCTATTAGACCTGCGCAACCGCCTCTATGACAACGTGCTCCGCCTCGATGTCACGCAATTCAGCACCGACGGCACCCACGAACTTATGGCCCGCTTCACTAACGACATGGAATTATTAGGCAACGGCCTGAAGACTTTGTTTGGTAAACTCATCGCGGAACCCCTCAAAGCGCTCAGTTGCATCCTCTTTGCCTGTTTCATAAGTTGGCGCCTGACGCTAGTCTTCCTGATCTTAGTACCGATTGCCGTTTTTACCATGAGCAAGGTCGGCTCCTATATGAAACGAGCAGGCCGCAAAATGTTAGAAAGCATGTCTCAAGTCTATAAAGTTCTGCAAGAAACGTTTCTCGCCATCAAGGTGGTCAAGGCGTTCACTATGGAAGCCCATAAACGTTTAGACCTATATAAGGCGTCGCGCGACTATTATCGCCGCGGCATGCGCTTAGTGATAATCGAGGCACTCAGTGGCCCCGCCATGGAATGGTTAGCTGTGCTCGCTGTCGCTGGCGCTTTAGTGGGCGGTTCATACTTAGTGTTGCGGCAACAAACGCATATTTGGGGACTGCGTATGACGGCCGAACCTTTGGAACCAGAATCCTTACTCGCCCTCTATGCTTTACTAGCCGCTATTGCCGACCCCGTGCGAAAACTCTCTTCCGTCTATAACAAACTCCAATCGGGAGCCGCTGCCGCAGACCGTATCTTTTACTATATGGACCGGCAACCCCGCGTGGTCAGCCCCTTCCCTGGACGAATCCTCAAAGAGCATCGCCGCGACCTCGTTTTCCGCGACATCTGTTTCTCTTATCATCCCGGTCGCCCCGTCCTAACTAATATCAGCCTCGACATTCGCTTCGGCGAAGTAATTGCTATAGTAGGACGCAATGGTAGCGGCAAAAGCACGCTCGTCGGATTATTACCCCGTTTTTATGATCCCGATCACGGCTCCATCTTGATTGATGGGATAGACCACCGCGAATTTACCTTACGCAGTTTACGCCGACAAATCGGTTTCGTTGGGCAGGAAATCGTACTTTTCGATGATACCATTCGCAACAACATCACTGCCGGACTTAGACATGTTCCCCAGGAATTAGTCGAAGAAGCTGCCCGGCGTGCTTACGCCCATGATTTCATTATGCAATTGAAAGACGGCTATGACACACGCATCGGCGAACTCGGACACACTTTATCCGGGGGCCAACGCCAACGTATTGCCCTCGCCCGCGCTATCCTGCGTAACCCCAGCATCCTCATCCTGGACGAATTTACCAGTGCCTCCGACCCCGAAAGCGAAATGCTCCTGCATAAAGCCCTGCGCGATTTCGTTCGCCACCGGACCACCATTATCATTAGTCATCGGCTTAGCACATTAGAATTAGCCGATCGCATTGTTGTGTTAGAAAAAGGCCGAGTCGAAGCTATCGGCACCCATGCGGAGCTCTTACAACAATGCCCCCTCTACCAACGCTTATTCGAGCGCCAAGCACATCGCCATGTCGCGTAAGCTGTCCAACTGACATACTTAGTTTCCCTAAGTCTTACCCGCAGCTCGTCACCGCCGCGGCAACTTTAGGTGTCTTCCTGCTCAGCTTGATAGTGATCTTTTCCCAGCTAGGTGAACGCGACCTCTGGAGTAGCCATGAAGCTCGGGCTGCCCAAAATGCTGTGGCCGTGCTCCGGGGCCAATGGGTGCTCCCACGCTTGTTCGACGGTCGTTATGAACTCCAAAAACCGCCCCTCTATTATTGGCTCATCGCGGCCTGGTGCCGATGCACCGAGAGTACAGTTGCTGCCTTCGCGGTGCGCCTTCCCGCTGCGATTAGCGCCTTGATCACCGTGTTAGCACTTATCATTATTGGATATGTTATGGGCCGACCTGTCATCGGTATTGTGGCAGCAAGTTTCCTACTAACCATGCCGCACTTCCTTTGGTTAAGCCATGTCGGACGCATTGATTTGCCTTTGACCGCCTGCCTAACGGTAGCTCTGACGGGCAAGATGCTCAGTGACACACTATATCAGCGGCGCATCCTTTCATATCTAAGTCTTCTGATAACCAGTTTAGCCCTAAGCCTGGGGCTACTACTCAAAGGTCCTATTATCTTGGCATTTTATTTGGCGATTATCCTGGCAGATTCTTGGAGTGACAATATAGCTCGAAATCGTTCTTTAGCAAACTTGTTAGAGGACCTGAGAAAAGGGTTTCGCATCGCTAATCCCCTAAGCGTCATCATCTGCTTAACGTGCATGACCCCAGTGTTCTTATGGTATATGATGGCGAACGAAATTACCGAGGGCCAATGGGTCAGAGAGTTCTTTTTCCGCCACAATTTCGCACGAGGTTTTGGTGGCGACCCGCAATTAGACCGCCATCGCCATTGGCTAGGACCGCTATTTTATCTCGCACAGTTGCCCTGGAGCATCGGCCCAACATTCCTATTAGCCGTGTTCTTAGGATGCAAGAGTAAGGTTCTCATAAGCTGCGATAACTTCCTGCGCCTATCAGTATGCTGGTTCATGGTTCCCCTGATCTTACTTTCGCTTATGCAGTATAAACGCTTAGATTATCTCGCACCTGCCTATCCCGGATTTGCCTTAGCCGCCGCCATTCTAGTAATGCGCTATTGGCAGGATCTACCTGAGAAACGACGCCGGGCCTTTGGTCTAAGTTATCTGGGCTTCCTCCTTACCGCGGCAGCACTGTGGTTAGCTTATTTACACACGATTGTGCCTATACTCGACCAACACCGCCAACAACGTGACTTCGCCGCTCAAGTGCGGGAATATATACCCCCAGGACAATCTGTGCTCATGTTTTGTACCGAAGCTCATCTACTCTCGTTTCATCTGGGGGGATCTATAGATCGCGTTTTTCAAGAAAGCGAACTTCGGCAACGCTTGCAAGGGGCAACGAGTCTGTATGTAATCGTCCCCAAGCGATACTATGACAAGCTTCGGAAGGCGCTGCCAGATTTTTGGGTTTCCAAGATCGTAGCCACTAACGAAAGGAATGTTCGTTTTTCATGGTTGAAGCCGCTTTTGCAGGAAGGGCACGAAACGCTTCTGTTACTTAGCTTGACTCAAGGGCCCGAGATGTCGGAAGAAAATCGGGTCGAAGCTGACGCGATATAAGTGACCTTGCAGCAATTGCACGGGAAACTATAGCGTTGTTGGCGACGACTTCAGGCATGAATCAGTTCGGTCCTCTTCATGCGCAGCGGGCATGTCTTCGGCTGGGTGAGCTTAGGGGCGATCGGCAGCTTGTTCTTAGTCGGCTGCCTCAGTCATAATCCATCTTATTTTCCCTACCTATTGCCCCCTGGAGAAGTAGCTAAGACCCACGCGAAGCCGCGGGGTAAAGGTTATTATGAAAATTTCGACCCCTATGCAGTGCGATTGGAGGTGCGTCCCCTAAGTGCCACGAATCCAGTAGGTGCGCAGCAAGTACTAATAGCGACGGTGTTAGATCGCAACGGCCAACCGCGGCGGAGTCGGCGGGTGGAATGGATGTTAGAAGGGCCGGGGCATATTCTCGAGGTGGATGAAAGCGGTTACGATGCGGGGCGGGGTTGGAAGGAAGGCGATCGGTATGCAGTCAGCTACACGAGTTATTTCGAGCATCGGGTTACCCGCGGTACGCCCCAGCCCGAAGATGATTTCGTGATTCGACCGGGACAGACGTGGTGTGTGATCACATCGCCCATCGAGGGGGAGTCGCGCGTCACCGTATATGCACCGGGGATCCATAACTGGGAACAGCGTACGGTGACGGTAAACTTAGTATGGGTCAATGCGGCGTGGGAGTTTCCGCCTCCTACGTCCGGACGCCCTGGTGCACCGGTGAGTTTAGTCACTCGCGTCTTTCGGCGTGGAGATCAGGCACCGCTTAGTGGTTATCGTGTACGGTATACTGTCTTAGACGGTGCACCAGTAGTCTTCATGCCTACTCAGCAGCCCGTGATTGAGGTAACGACGGATAGCCAAGGTCAGGCTGTAGCTCAAGCTATGTTAGCTCGCGCACTCGCCCATACGACAAGAATTAGTATCGAGATTTTGCGTGCTGGGGAAGGAAGCTCCGCAAGTGTTGTCCTGGGTAGGGGCGAGACCTGGATTCAATGGGTAGCTGGAGGTTTGACTTTATCGAAAACAGGTCCTGCCAGTACAGCGCCCGGACAGACTGTTAACTATGTCATAAGCATAACAAATACTGGGCCCGTGGAGACCGAAGCCATTACTGTGCGCGACTTAGTACCCGATCATCTAAGTTTCTTGCAGTCGCAACCGCCTGCGAATGTCGAGGGAAGGGAGCTTATCTGGACGTTAGGGCCCCTGGCGCCAGGACGATCACATACGATTCAGGCCCAATTTCGTGCTGAGAAAACAGGGCGCGTGGTGAATCGTTGCTCGGCCATCAGTGCTGAGGGATTGCGGGCAGAAGCGGAGGCAGTTACGGAGGTGGCAGCGCCGGGACTTAGTCTGGCGGTTCAAGGACCGAACCGCGTCACGGTAGGCGCAGCCATGACCTTGCAGATTACGGTAACGAACACGGGAACAGGGCCAGCTACGAATGTGATGCTGCGGGCCGATTTCGATCCAGGACTCAGTCATCCGCACGCACCGGGGTCTACCGCCTTAACTACTGGACCATTTAATATCCCCGCAGGCGCCAGTCGCACCGAGCGGCTTACGCTTACGCCCATCAAAGAGGGACAATATCGCGTTAGGTTGACAGCTACAGCTGATGGAAATCTTCGAAGTATTGCCGATCACGAGGTGCAAGTGGATAAACCTCAGCTGCAACTGGAACTCAAGATGCCCCCAGTGCGCTATGTTCGCGCTCCCGTGGATATAGACATCCAGGTGCGTAATAGCGGAACGGGGCCGATAAATAACTTATATATAACTGCGCAGTTACCATCCGAATTAGGCTTTATATCGGCCAGTGACGGCGGCCAATTGCGGGGCTTAGAAGTGAGCTGGTTTATTGCAAGCTTAGGGCCCGGGGAAGTGAGAACTTTTCGCATCACGTGCGTCGCGCAGCGACTTGCGGAAAAAGCCTCGTGTCGGATTCAAGCACGTACTGATGCAGGGTTAATACAAACTGCGGAGGCCAGTATAGAGATTCGGGGCGCGCCGGCCTTGCGTTTGGAGATGGTTGATATAGGTGACCCACTAACCGTGGGTAATCTCGTGCGTTACGAAGTTAATCTAACAAACACGGGAACGTTAGCGGATAGCGATGTGACCTTAGTCGCAGTAATACCACCGCAGTTAGAATTGGTAACGGCCCAAGGCCCCGCTAATACAAAAGGACAAGTTAAGGATAATATCGTAACATTTCCGCCAGTGGCGCGGTTAGAGCCTGGACAAGTATTAGTGTTTCAGATTCAGTGTCGGGGGAAAGTGCCAGGCGATGCGCGGTTTCGCATTGAAGTGAGAAGTGCGGCGTTGGGGAAGGAACCGCTGATTCGCGAGGAAGCCACAACCGTTGTGGGTACGATCCCTCCGCCGGGCAACCAGCCGGAATAACTCACACGTTTAGCTTAGGCTAATCGAGCATGCCAAACTTAGACCCTATATTGACTTCGCGGTAATTTTCTTAAGGGCGATGTTAGCGATAATGCGAAAATCTCTGCTCTTGGCGAAGAACTTATCAGCTAAAAGGTCTTTGATAACTGGTACGGCCTCTTTCGCGGCAGGCCCGATGTTGCCGAGGGCTTCCACGAGTGCGGCGGTGACTTCGAGCCGACTGGCTAAGTCCCCGGCTTTACCGATAAATTTCGGCGGCTCCCTGATGCGTTTGATGAGAGCAGGAACTGCAGGAGCAGCGTCAGGCCCTATGGCTCCTAGGGCTTTCGCGAGGGTGCGTACCATAAGCGGGTCGGATGTGGCTTCCAGCGCTTGGGCCAGAGCTTTGACGGCAGGTTTACCGATCTTGCTTAAGGCTGAAGCTGCGGCTTCTGCTTCTTCCCGTTGGGGCGCGGACAACAGGCGAATCAGGTCGGGCACGGCCGCGGCAGCGTCGGCACCGATAGCGCCTAAGGCGCGCGCGGCGAATCGGCGGACAAATTGATCCCGGTCATGTAATGCTGCTTGCAGCGTGGGTACCGCGGCTCGGGCTTGCGGGCCGAGTTTTTCTAAGGCTAATGCCGCTTGCCTACGAATATCGGGGTCGGGAGACTTGAGAGCTTTGACATAGGCGGCGACGTCGCTCTCGACCTGGGCTAACACTAGAGCTGTGGTAAGGGTTCCGAGGAGCAGCGCCAAGACAATCTGGTCTACGCGAAACATAAGCCTATTCCCTCCGAAATGCGCAAGAGCGCTTAGTCCCCGCAATATTTAGACGCTCCGAGCAAACCAGAGTTCCGCGCTCTTATAATGTCGGGGGAGGTTGTGCGGTGAATTTAGACGACAAGATCTGCTATTGCTTTCACGTGACCAGGAGGAAGTTGGTGAACTTTTGTCGGCGCCGTCGTCCCCGAGTAGCGAGCCAGTTATCAGAGTGTGGTGGGGCGGGGACGGGCTGTGGCTGGTGTGTGCCGTTTTTGCGGATGATTTTTCTCGAGTGGCAAAGTGGGGAGAGCGTTCGGGAACTGGAGCAGATCTCTCCCGAGGAGTACGCCCAACGACGGGCTGCCTATATTCGCGCGGGCCGAGGCCAGCCCCCATTGGGAGCGAAGCCGGTCTCATCTGCATCAGAGAATATACAGGGGCAGGCGCCCTGAGCTAAGTTAGGCATTCGTTTTCAGCCCAATCTGTGATGAATCGTTCACGGCCGTTGAATAGCGCTTGCAGCGTTGGAGAATTCGCACGTCAGGGCAGGGCAAGAATCCCGAGAACAGCGAGACTTTCGAGAGCGGCACCCGTGCACGACAACCGAGGCCAGTACAGCCGATAGGGCTCTGGGTCGCCGGGCAGGGCGTAGCCCGCGTTATATTCCAGCGACCAAGGCCACTGAGCTCCCAGGTTGTACGGCAAGAGCGCCACATCAAGATAAAACTTGCCGGCCGAGAGCAACGGCTGGAAGATGCCCGCATCCCAACCGTAGCGTTCGACGTTTTTATCTTCAAAATAAAGTGGCTGGTAAGCAGTGATCGGGGCGGGGATGGTGGAGACTAAACGTGGCCAGGCACGCCCCTGATAGGTAACTCCCGGAGGTGCGACGGGCACATCGGCTGGAAAAGTCGCTCGCGCTTCCTGATCGCGTTGCTCCTGGCGCAGCCGCTCGCGAAACTCCTGCTCGGATTCTAACCGAAAGAGCCGCTCGGGGGTAGGTACTTCGAGAGGCTCGACATAACCAGCCATGGGCGGCGTCGCTGGTTGAGCAGCCTTAGGTGCTTGGCCAACCGGCGCACCTACTTGGGGGCGTGGTCCTGGGACTACCTGACTGTGTAGTGGTGTCGGTTCCCAACCGCTTGGTGGCGGAGGCGTAGAACTTTCGGCAGTGGACGAGGGATGCACTTGCGGTGGGCGTGCTTCTGACCCAGACGGATCCCCAAGCAACGGTGGCGTGCCGCGAATCGGTGGTCCTAATTGGGCTGAAACCGCACTCGTGGTAGTGGGCAAGACCAAACGATAAACTGGTGGTGCCGGCGCACCCAACTCTTGAGCCAGTAGGTTACCAGCACGGCTCCAAAGCAAGCTCACGCAGCATAGTATCTTCCAAGTGCTCAGGCACAGACCGCGCGAAGTGGTCTGTAGGCCAAGCCAACTCCGCCTAGTCGCCTGCAGATTCCGCGAATTCGTAGCTGGTGCTATAATTGGGGGCTTCCTGGGTAATAGTGATGTCATGGGGATGGCTCTCCCGCACTGAGGCTTGAGTGACCAGAATAAAGCGGGTGCGTGTGCGCAGTTCCTCGATGTTGCGACAGCCACAATAGCCCATACCCGCACGCAGCCCACCTACGAGCTGATAAACGAACTGCGAGAGGGGCCCTTTGTACGGGACGCGCCCTTCAACGCCTTCAGGCACGAGCTTGCTCGGCGCACCGTCTTTCTCCTGTCCGGCTTGCCGATACCGCTCGCTGGAGCCAGACATCATAGCGCCCAGCGAACCCATACCGCGATATGCTTTGAAGGTGCGACCCTTATAGATAATCACCTGCCCGGGACTTTCCGCTACCCCGGCAAAGAGTCCGCCGATCATAACGCTATGCGCGCCCGCGGCCAGCGCCTTAGTAATATCGCCCGAATACCGGATGCCGCCGTCGGCGATCACGGGAATATCCGTGCCTTCCAGCGCCTTGGCCGCATTAGCAATCGCAGTGATTTGCGGCACGCCGACGCCCGAAATCACCCGTGTGGTGCAAATCGAACCAGGGCCGATGCCCACTTTCACCGCGTCCGCTCCCGCATCGGCCAGGGCCAGCGCTCCTTCTGCGGTCGCCACGTTGCCGGCGATCACGTCAATGTCGAACATCCGTTTGAGCTTGCGGACTGTTTCGAGCACATTTGCCGAGTGTCCGTGCGCTGCATCTACGACGAGAACATCCACCTCAGCGCGGACTAACGATGCCGCACGCTCGAAATCGTACACTCCCACCGCCGCGCCTACCCGCAACCGCCCCCGCTTATCCTTGCAGGCGTTGGGGTAGTTCATCATCTTGTCAATGTCTTTGATGGTGATCAGCCCCTTCAGTCTATTATTTTCGTCCACCAGCAGCAGTTTCTCGACTTTATTTGCCGTCAGAATCCGACTCGCCGCTTCTAATGTTGTATCTTCAGGCGCTGTTACAAGATTGTCTTTCGTCATAACTTCACAAACTCGCTGCTGATTATCGGTCAGAAAACGCAGGTCGCGGCGCGTGATGATGCCGCGGAGATAACCGTTTTCTGTGATCGGGATACCACTCACGTTATATTCTTCCATAACTCGCCGCGCTTGGCCGACGGTGGCATCGGGAGGCAACGTTATCGGATCGGTAATGATTCCGTTCTCTGAGCGCTTTACTTTGATCACCTCGCGGGTCTGATCCTCGATAGACATGTTTTTGTGAATAATCCCCAAACCACCCTCTTGGGCTAAGGCGATGGCCAATTCGCTTTCCGTTACCGTGTCCATGGGCGACGAAACCAACGGGATATTGATGCGAATATTGCGCGTCAGCCAAGTGCGTACATCTACGTCGCGGGGTAAGACCTCACTATACCCAGGCTCCAACAAAACGTCGTCAAAGGTAATGCCGTGATAGGCGATTCTTTCCCACATGGATCGGCCTCCCTCCGCTACGGCGCCGCTTCGAGCCAGCACACTCTGCCGAGTCCACCATTCACTGACGACCAGCCTTCGGAGCTTTGTGTCCCGCCGCGAAGGCCTTGCCGGTCGAAGTGCGACGCCAAGTGTTTTCCTCATTATAGCTTGACCGATTGCTCGCAACGTAGCCGCACCCCAGCGCGGAACTGACGTCGCCGGAACGCCGCCTGATGCTTAGGTCTGACCGGCTTCTTATTTGCCTCTGCCCCTAAGCCGATCGACGCGTTTTCTAACTAGCTCAGGAAATGCTAATCGCGTTGCCCCTCATACGGATGCGGCATATGACGTTCCCGGTAACGGCTGTCATCGAGCGTAGGCACCACATAAACTTGGAACGGTATCGCCTCTTGCCCCGGAACCAGCGTTCTAAGTTTTGCGCAGAGACCCTCGGCCTCCTCATAATCCGAGCAAAGGAAAAAGAATGTCCCGCCGCTACCACTGAGTCGAACGTGACTCAAGCCAGCCTGCTCCAACAATTCACGCAACCTGACCAGGTCGGGACAGACGATGTAGGCTGCCTCTTCCAAACGATTGAACAGGTGTGCTCTGATGCGTGGCACTTCATCTTGAACCAATGCTCGAGAGAAATCCTCTTCAGAACGAGGTACGGAAGGAACACGCACCTGGGCATACACACTCGCTGTGCTGACAGGCCAAAGCGGCACTATCAGCCCAAGCCAATACGTACGCGCCATCGGCCAAGGAGAAACTATCTCGCCCCGTCCCCGGCACCAGGCCGCGGCCCCGTGCAAGAAAAAAGCCACGTCACTACCTATTCGAGCCGCAAGTGTAGCCAACTCCGCCCCACTAAGGCCTAATCCCCAAAACGTATTCAACAACAACAAGGTCGCCGCGGCATCGCTCGAACCGCCCCCGAGCCCCGCTCCAAGGGGTATGCGCTTCTCTAATACCAAGTGTGCGCCATACCGACAACCTGTTGCTTCTCTCAAACATGCTGCCGCTCGCCATACTAAGTTCTCAGATTTATTAGATAATGTCAGCGACCTTACACCACCTGCCGATTCGGGATATTTGACCTCTAAGCTAATTTCTTTCGACGGCCCTTCGAAGGCAATTAAGTAATCGCATAAGTCGACTGCCACCATAAACGTAACGATTTCATGGTAACCATCACTGCGCTTCCCGAGCACCTCTAAGAACCAGTTAACCTTAGCAGGTGCGTAAATAGCAAGAGGACCACTCCTGGTAGCGACCGGCGGAGATCCTTCTGTCATGAAGCAAGCCTGATCTAACAATCTAATGGTTGCTCAAGACGGCAGCCAGGGTTGATAAAATGATTATATGTAACGCTTATTTAGGATACAATTCGGCTCATATATGTCCAAAGCGTCGAGCGCGAACGTTAGTAGCGCATCTCCACACCAATGTTGATACCTTGCACCCAGAAGTCGCCGTCGCGGAAGCGGAATGCGGGTCGAGCAGGACCCACTAATACGCCACCCGGCGGTAGCTGCGATGGATTGACCTGCCGATCGATAACGTTTCCAGGCCGTACCACATTAGTCCAACCTAGGAAGGTATAGCCGACATAGACCTTGATGTAAGGGGTGATATAATAACCGATATTGACCCCAAATTCAGGCACCACGCTGAAGGTATCGCGTTGGAACCGCCCCATATTAGTGGGGAGCGCCAACAAACCTCCGGGCCCACTAACTGTCCCCATATTTGGGGTTACGATGACCGTCGAGCCGTCAACAATTACCGTCTGACTCGTGTTGCCGAAAGCTACTTTAGCGCGGCCATCTAGGAACCAGCCTCCCCAGCGGAGTTCCCCCCGCAAACCAATTTGGCCACCATTGAAGGAATTACGACTGGCAAAGGCATCCTCAATGAGGAAACGCGTCCCCGCAGGTGGGTCGTCCCCTTCCGTCACTAGTAAATCCTCGCGGATAGTCAGGGAGTCCCGCAGTTGCATATAACGGTAGCCAAAGATGAAATCGAGGTTATATTGCTTGTGCCAAGCGGGATTGGCACCGTAGAGCCAACTTCGCACAAGATTGAGTTCAAATCCGACCAGCCGACTCTGCAAGGTGACCTCGGCTTGACCAGCCAGTGGGAACAAATCTGGCAGGGGAGGATTAGCAATCAGTTCGGAGTCCTCCTGGCCGGTTTGAACATTAAAGAATGGTCGGGCTAAGATAGGAATGCCGTTGGAACTAAATAAGTCGCGGCGTGTTTCTTCTGCTAAGAAAAGGAAGGTTCCCTCAATAGCCCAGACACGACAGGGATCGAACCACCAACCCAAGGTAAAGCGGCCTCCTGAGAATGCATCGTGATCAAGACTCCCCCCTAATAAGACCTGAGTACTAGGTCGGCCTAAAACACCTAAGTCATCGGCGTTACTCGTCGTAATCAGCGGTGGTATGGACATGGATTTCATCCACCAAATCAGATATTCTAAGTCGGCATATAAGAGATAAGATGCGCCACGATAGTCCGCAGGGGGACAATTCGCCCAACCCCAGTTCCACGCTCCGGAAATGCACGGATCACACGGTGCACAGGCCACCGGGCACGCTGGAGTACACCAGTCGGGGCAGGGATCACACACTAAGTTCGCTGGCTGACAGATCGAAGAGTAATCACAACAAGGCACTGTGCCAAGTGTTGTATAGTCCAATGCCCCTGCCGATGAAGGGGTAACTAATATTAGGGGCTCAAGGAGTGGTGGTACCTGGCTTAGCGTAGCTGGGGGGTGCGCAAGCGGAGAATGAGGCCAAAAACACACCGGTTGTACTGGCTCCTTATCGAATAATGCGCCGCGCAAGTTAGAAGGTTCGGTCTGGCCTGAGGAAGGACGGGACACTTTTCGAGGTGTCCCCAACGTGATCGGAGCTTGGGCCGCGGAGGCTTGTTCTTCCAGCGGAGAATGATTCTTCCTCGGAACGCCGAGCGTCGCTACGGGCGGACTTGCCTTAGCATCACGACAAGCAAAATTATGCGCGGTAGGTTGTGTCTGGCCCGATGTGGGACTAAGTATGAAGAGCCAATGCAGACAGGTTAGCGTGCACACATATAGATGGTCCCGCGTCATGGAGTTGGCCCTGTTTTCTGATAGTTGGTTGAAAGAGGCTTTCCTATATAAGTTAGCCGAGGCTCTAACGCAGCCGCCGGGAAGCCAAAAAGCTGCGCTTACTTGGAAGGGAAGGCGGACTTCGGTCGTTCGGCTTGATAGGTTCATTTTCGCCGAAGTTATAGTTAGTCCCGTACTGTCCCGAGCGAAGACGAATGTTTGTTATTAGATTGATCCCACTTTTTTGTCCGCCGAGAGAACCAACGGTGATCGCACCTTCTTCGTAACCCGCAGGTTGGGACTGATAGAGTGCATATACACCGGGACGGAGATTCCGAAACTGATAGCTACCGTCCGCGGCAGTTTGCGTGGTGAGTCGGATGGATTGGCCTAGGTCATTCGTGCCCGTAAGAGTTATGGTAACGCCGGCCAGACCTCGGTCCCCTGAATCGCGCACGCCGTTGCGACTGAGATCAAGATAAACGTACCCAGAAATCGAGCCGGGCAGCAACTCTCCAAATAAGTAATCCGCCGCTATCGTGCCTGGTTGTAGATGAAGACCTGTGAAGGAATTAGCTTGGACCAAACCGCCGCCGGCAACACTGGCACTAAGCTTGCCATTCAGATATCCTGCGGGCTGAACTTGATAAAGTGTATAGGTTCCTGGCGCAAGACCACTAAACAAGAAACGTCCCGACGCATCGGTCCGGCCCGAAATTTCCACGGGCCGGCCGCGATAGTCCGCACCAGTTACGACGATCAAAACCTCGGAAATACCACGTTCGCCCGGGTCGCGCCGGCCGTCGTTATTAGCGTCGTGATACACCCAACCTCCGAGCGTTGCGGGACGCACCTCGGCAAAATCATAGCCAATTGCGTGGGCTGCACTAATAAGCACAATTGATCCGATACTGTTATTGCCTGGGCTGCCACCCGCGGACCCCGTCTGCACACCACCATCTAAGTATCCTGCAGGTTGCGCTTGTATCAGCGTATAGGTGCCAGGACGGAGATCAGAAAACTGGAATTTTCCAGTCTCATCGGTCGTGGTAGAAAGCTGTACAGAATTACCTAGATCATCTAAGCCTACTAGGCGGATCGTAACACCGGGAATTCCAACTTCTTGGGCATCGCGAACACTATTAAGATTGTCATCCTGGAAAACACTTCCTTGTATGCTAGCTGGCACAACCTCTCCGAAGTTATAGTAACCATAGGTCCTGCCCTGGTCTACAACAATAGAACTAAAGATATCCGGGCCGACCCTTGGTAAATTTGTCTCAGCGGTTCCATTACTAAGAGGCTGAATGGATTCGCGGCCATCCCAGTAGTCATTGGGCTGAATCTGCTGGAGATTATAAATTCCTGGCCGAAGATTCGTGAACTGAAAGGAGCCATCATTCGTTGTGCTCACCTGCCATTGGATAGTTTGTCCGCGGTCATCCGTCCCCGCTAATATTACAACTGCCCCAGAAATTCCTGGTTCGTCGGGGTCGCGTAAACCATTCGCATTCTTATCGTGGTAAACAAATCCTTGAATCCGGGAGGGGAGAATCTCCGCGAAGTTATTATCGGTTGAAGGCTGCTGATGCTGCAGAGCTACGGGAATTATATCGTTTCCAATCGAGCCTGGAATGATTGTATTACCTTGTGATTCCAGACCATCTAAATATCCCGTGGGTTGCTGCAGCTGTCGAATTGTATAATTGCCCGGTCGCAGAGCATTGCTGGGAATGTAACGGTAACGGATAGTGACCTCGGCCCCGGCAAGGCCGCTAATTTGGGCCAATAAATTTCCGCCAGTTGCTGAGGAATTAGTGCGTCCCAGCGAGGAAAGTGTTACGGTCCCCGTGCCGGTCCAGGCCTGGAGGGTGCTGGCGTCGGTTAAGATCACTGTACGCGAGCCGGACACCGTGCGCGGGCCAAACGTAGTACCGCTTGGGCCGGTAAAATCGCTAAATCCGTCATAAGCGGCGGCATTATGGGTAAGAGAATCACTCGACGTAGTCACCGTGGTACTAAGTCCTGGACCGGTCAACGTAAGACTTCCTGAGAAAGTGGCGGTAATAGTCGCAGGCGCGGGGTCTAAGTTTTCCACTTGGATAGTGGTGGCGATGCGGCCCTGAACTATAATCTCAATGGCAGTCAACCGGCCGAGGTTAGGGTCAAACTGCGAAACCATCTGGCTGAGAGAGGTGTTCGTTCGGGTTTCGGGAAAGCTAACCACGCGGGTCAGAACTTGTTCCGTCTGAGGAATGGTGAGGTCACGGTCGAAAACATAGTACCCATTCGCTCCCGAGGTGGTAGTGGCGATAATCTGCCCCGCCGCATTGCGTAGCTCTAACGTAACGCCCGCTAAGCCTGGTTCCTGGGCCTCGCGCAAGCCATTATTATTCAAATCATGGAAAACGTATCCGCTAATCGTGGAGGGAAGATCGCGGGTTTCCAGCATTTCCAGAACCAATCGAATCTGGGATTGGACTGGAGGCTTTTGGCCATAACCGCGCCCGCGCTGGCGGCTTAGCAGGCCGAGGAACCTTTTGAGCATTCCACCACCTCCGTGTTCCCACGATTTATGACGTCCATACTGGCCTTCGGCAGAGAGAGTTGCCGTGCTAAACTGGAAGGCCGAACATCTGGACAATGGGAGCACTATATCTCTGGTGTAACCCTTTCCCTTACTAAGTCGGGCATAAGCCTAGACACCGTCATGAGTCGCTTAACCTGTAAGCTAACTAAACCCTATTGGGCAGGCACTGACTGTAGGCTAAGAATTGATTACCTATGCATAGTTTAGACCCATGAGAATATGACGTGCACCGACGGACGGTTATTATCCTAGAGCGCGATACCTAGCGATGCTTAGAGGAGCTGGAAGATAGCTTGCTGCGAACCTGGTAAACAGACATTATCGTGTGTGTAGGGAAATGTTATGTGAATTATATCAATCGTAACAAGAAAGCGATGCGTTGCGGAAAAATGGGTGCCTTTCGAAAAAACAAAAACTAAGCTTTCGAACGATTCGTCCAATGCATGAATCAGTTGGGTCTAAGCAGTCAGTAAGTCCGAGGGTAATCCTTCGGGCCAGGTATGTTGCGGCTGATAACCGAGCCGACGCGCTGGTTCAAGGTCGAGAATTTCGCGGTGCGCGGGCCGACTGGTAACAAACACGATGTAGTAAGGGGCTGGCAAAGTACAAGAAACGGCGCAAGCGAAAAATCGGCCGACGTCCTCGGGACTGAGATAAACATCCGGTGCCCAGGAAGTACGGTATATCTCTTCGACTTGCTCCCGCGACCGGGGACACCAACCTAAGCGGGCCACGATTACTTCCAAGCCGAAAGATTCCTGGAGCGCGCGAGAAGCGGCTTCAAGAAAAACTTTGGTAGCGGCATACCAACTCCGCGGAGTCACGGGGTCGGTAACGCGTATCGGAAAAGGCCCGCGTTCACGTTGGTGCCACACAACCTGCGCCGTACTGGCCACGATGAGCCGACGAACCCCGGCCAGTCTGGCCGCTTCGAGGACTTCGTAGGTGCCCACAATGTTGGGCCCAAATAGGTCTTGCACCGGCTCCGCGACGTCATCGGGAGTGGCTGCCAGGTGAATCAAGGTGTGAACTTGTTGGCACGCGTGGCGTATGACGGCGCGGTCGGTAATGTCGGCAATGATTTGGTCGCTGAGACCTGGCGTCGCTAACCGGTCGAAGCCGCGCACCCGATGGCCCTGGGCCAAGAGCGCTGCTACTACAGCCCGCCCGACACGTCCAGCAGAACCAGTAACTAAAACCAGCTGGGGAGCTCGAGCTTGCTCTGACGCGTCCGCCATGCGCTGTGTTCCTTGCGAAGGGAACGCCCTTGCAATTAGGGATTCGCATCGTGGTTTTATATATGTCAGCATCCTCGACGGGGTAACCGTGGAGCCTGCAGAATGAGCTAGTAAAGGAACGGTGGACAAAGCCCCTCGCGAGCAATAGAATCGCTCGGGTCGGTTGGGAGTGCTGCCCTCCTGAAACTTTCCCTGCGAAGAATCTGCCTGCCTGATTCGGTTAGCCGAGCGGAGGTCTTTAGATGGCTCGCGGAAGATGGTTGGTGCTTTGTCTGGTCTGGATGGGTGGGTGCGCCATGCTTCTCGCGGAGGCGCCCGCTGGGAAAGTAGCAGCGCCGCAGCGAGTTGGTGCCGCGACTCCGCTTGTGGACTTTAACCGCGACATACGCCCGATCTTGGCCGACCACTGCTTTGCCTGTCATGGGCCCGACGAAAAAGCGCGGAAGGCAGGCTTACGGCTGGATCGTAAGGAGGACGCCTTTAAGCCATTGCGGAGTGGCGGAATTGCGATTGTGCCGGGCAAGCCAGACCAGAGTGAGCTCTTTCTGCGAATAACGGCAGATAATCCTCAACTGCGGATGCCGCCCAAGACGAGCAAGAAGCAGTTGACGAGCCAGCACATTGAGTTGATTCGCCGCTGGATTGAGCAGGGCGCACCCTGGTCGGAACACTGGGCCTTTGTGCCTCCGAGAAAGCCTCCGCTTCCCGAGGTGCGTGATAAGAGTTGGCCGCGGAATCCCGTGGATTATTTCATTTTGGCACGGTTAGAACAGGAGGGCCTGAGACCGGCCCCTGAAGCCGATAAGATTACCTTGTTGCGACGCGTGAGCTTGGATTTGACGGGGTTACCACCGACTCCCGCGGAGGTGGAGGCGTTTTTGCGCGACCATTCTCCGGACGCGTATGAGAAAGTGGTGGAGCGTTTATTACATTCGCCGCGCTATGGGGAACATATGGCCCGTTATTGGCTCGATGCCGTGCGTTACGGCGATACTCACGGGATGCACTTGGACAACTATCGGGAAATTTGGGCATACCGCGATTGGGTGGTGCGTGCCTTCAACGAGAATTTGCCGTATGACCAGTTTATCACTTGGCAACTCGCGGGCGATTTGTTGCCCAATCCGACGGAAGAGCAACTCATTGCGACCGGTTATCTGCGCTGCCATGTAACGACCAACGAGGGCGGCAGTATTGAAGAAGAAGTATATGTGCGGAATGTCGTGGATCGGGTGGACAACTTTGGTTCGGTGATGCTGGGGATGACTTTTGCCTGCGCGCAATGCCATGATCATAAATACGACCCCCTGACCATGCGTGACTTTTACGGCCTGTTCGCCTTCCTGAACAGTATGGATGGTCCTGACATGGACGGAAACCGGAAGGATCCGCCGCCAGTGCTCAGGGTAGCCAGTGAGCAGCAAAAGCAGCAGTTAGCAGATTTGCGGAACCAGATGGCCCAGCTTCAGCAGCGTCGGAAGCAGCGCGCGACCGAAGCGGAAGCGGATTTCCAGCGCTGGCTGACGAGGGTCGAGGCGGAGCGGCGCCACGGCCAGTCGGCACTGCAACAACTTCCCACGGAAGGGTTAGTTGGTTATTATCCGTTGGATGAAAAATCAGGCAGCCAAGTCGCCAATGCGGCCGATAAGGGCAAGCCCCTGCAGGGATTGGTTCGCGGGCAGCCACAATGGATACCGGGAAAATTTGGCGGCGGGCTACGCCTCGATGCAAATACGTTTGTTGAGGTAGCCGATGCCCGTCAGTTCGATTTTGACCGCAACCAAGCCTTCAGTTACGGTGGCTGGGTTAAACTCGAGAATGGCAACGGTACCCTGATCTCGAAAATGGAGGATGCCCACGCTCACCGCGGGTGGGATATATTTATTCTCAATGATTCGGTTTCTGTACACATAATCCACCGCTGGCCTGACAATGCCATCAAGGTCACCGCGGAAGAGAAAATCAAACGCCAGGAGTGGACGCATGTATTCGCCACGTACGATGGCTCATCGAAGGCCAGTGGATTGAAGTTGTATATCAACGGCAAGTTGGCCAAAGTGCGAGTCGAAGCGGATAGCCTACGCGACACCATCAAAAACGGCGTCTCGGTGAAAATCGGTCGGCGAACGCCGGGCCATCCCCTAGTGGGCGAAGTGGACGACGTGCGGATTTATACGCGTGCGCTGAGCGAAACCGAAGTGGCGGCACTGGCGCATGGCGACCCGCTCTTCGCGATCGCGAGCATCCTGGCGACTCCGAGTGAGCAAAGAACCCCGCAGCAAAAAGAACAACTCCAGCAGTTCTATTTAGACAACTTCGATACGGAATATAGGCAATTGACGCAGCAGATCGCTCAACGCCAAGCGGAGGAAAAGCGCATCGAGGATTCGCTGCCGACGACGTTGATATATCGGGAGCGTGCGCAGCCTCGGCCGGCCTATATCTTGATTCGCGGCGAATACGATCGTAAAGGGGAACAAGTCGGTCGTAGTGTGCCCGCGTTCCTGCTCGAGTGGCGCCCCGAGTATCCGCAAAACCGTCTGGGACTGGCGCAGTGGCTCCTGGACGCGAATCATCCGCTGACGGCCCGGGTGGCAGTGAATCGTTTCTGGCAACAAGTGTTTGGCGTGGGGTTGGTGAAGACTTCCGAGGATTTTGGCCGGCAAGGTGAGCCTCCCAGTCATCCCGAATTGCTCGACTGGTTGGCTGTGCACTTCCGAGAGGCGGGCTGGAATGTAAAGAGCCTGATGAAACTTCTGGTCACCTCGGCGACGTATCGGCAGGCCGCCATTACCACACCTGAGAAGTTGTCGAAGGATCCGCAGAATCGTTTGCTTTCACGAGGGCCTCGTTATCGTCTGGATGCAGAAATGTTGCGGGATCAGGCATTGAGTGTCAGTGGCTTACTGGTGGAACGTTTAGGTGGTCCGCCGGTTAAATTACCGCAACCGCCCGGGATCTGGGAAGCGGTGGCCTTCGTGGGTAGCAATACGCGAGATTTCCGCGCGGACACTGGTCGAGAGAAGGTGCATCGGCGAAGTTTGTATGCGTTCTGGAAACGCACGGCGCCACCACCCCAGATGACGGCCTTCGACGCGCCCTCGCGGGAAGCATGTGTCGTGCGTCGCGAACGCACGAATACGCCGCTACAGGCGCTCGTGCTGATGAACGAAGTGCAGTATGTGGAATGCGCGCGGGCCTTAGCGGAACGGGCTATGAAAGAGGCAGACCGCTCTGCCGCGGAACGGATCCGCTATATGTTCCGCCTGGCCACTTGTCGGTTCCCTGATGCTGTGGAACTGGCGACGCTCCAACAAACTTATGAAAACTGTCGGCAGCGTTATAGCCAGAATCCCACTGCGGCGCGACAATTAATTCAGACGGGTGAATCGAAGCCGGCTGCGGACCTGGATGAGATTGAATTAGCCGCCCTGACGGTTGTGGGCAACGTCATTTTGAATCTGGACGAAGTGCTGAACAAATAGGCAGGAGCGGGGCCTTCACGGAACCCGGATGCACTGGCAAGCCTACAAGGGAGATTAGCTATGGATCCAATTCGGGAATACGCCCTGACTATGACGCGACGCCACTTTTTTGGACGCACGGGCGTGAGTTTGGGGACCTTAGCGTTGGCAATGCTCTGGCCGGAGAAATTTTTCGCACAGGACGGACGGGGAAACGGCTTACCAGGGGTGCCCCATTTTCGTCCACGAGCCAAGCGGGCCATTTTCCTGTTTATGAACGGTGGTCCGTCCCAAATGGACTTGTGGGATTACAAGCCGAAAATGCGCGAGTGGTTTGACAAAGACTTGCCGCCTTCGGTGCGGGGCAATCAACGCCTTACCACTATGACCAGCGGACAGGCCCGCTTCCCCATTGCGCCGTCGAAATTCAACTTTGCACGCCATGGGAAGTCTGGCATCTGGGTTAGCGAACTATTACCTTACACCGCCCAGGTCGTGGATGAGTTATGCATTATCAAGTCCATGCACACGGAAGCGATCAACCACGACCCCGCAGTTACCTATATCTGCACAGGAAGCCAACTCCCTGGTCGTCCCAGTCTAGGTGCCTGGTTGAGCTATGGTTTAGGTTCGCTGAATCAGAATCTGCCCACTTTCGTGGTCATGACGCCGACGAGCACTTATTACGATGCACAGGCCCTGTATCAGCGCCTGTGGGGTTCGGGCATGTTGCCCAGCAAACATGCGGGCGTGGCGTTACGTGCCATCGGCGACCCCATTCTGTACCTGTCGAACCCCTCGGGCATGGACAAAGAAATCCGCCGCCACATGTTGGACGCCGTCGCCCAGCTAAATCAGAAAAAACAACAGGAACTCGGCGATCCCGAGATATTGGATCGAATCGCGCAGTACGAGATGGCGTTTCGTATGCAGACGAGCGTGCCCGAATTGATGGACCTATCCAAGGAGCCGGAACACGTCTTACAACTTTACGGGCCGCAAGTACGGAAGCCTGGCACGATCGCAGCGAGTTGCCTGTTGGCGCGTCGGCTCATCGAACGGGGCGTGCGTTTCGTACAAATTTTCCACCGCGGCTGGGATCACCACAGCAACTTGCCGCAAAATATCAAGACGGCCTGTATGGATTCCGACCAGCCGATTGCTGGCTTGATTACCGACCTGAAACAACGGGGCTTGCTGGAAGACACACTGGTCATTTGGGGTGGGGAATTCGGTCGCACCATCTACTGCCAAGGGAAGCTGACCCCCGACAATTATGGTCGCGACCACCATCCGCGCTGCTTTACCTACTGGCTGGCCGGGGCAGGCGTCAAGCCTGGTTTTGTCTATGGCGAAACCGATGACTTCAGCTACAACATCGTCCGAGACCCGGTGCACATTCATAATCTCAACGCCACCATTCTCTATCTCTTCGGGATTGACCATCGGCGCTTGACGGTGAAATTCCAAGGATTAGACGTGCGACTCACTGGTACTGAAGACCACGAGCCAGTCCTCGACCTGCTGAGCTAACGCACGATGCAGGGGTTTTCCTAAGTCGAGCTTTCGTGTATAATGACGTGTTCTTGATTCCCAGGCTACTCCTCGTAATTAACGAAAGAAGTAACGGAGTACAGAAACGGCAAAGGAGCTAAGTGTGCTCTTCGCGGCAGGCTTCCTGGCGGGATTGCTCAACTTTCTGATTTTACTGGTGAGTTTGTTTCTGATCCTGCTTGTCTTACTGCAGCATGGCCGCGGTGGAGGCCTGATCGGCGCATTAGGAGGTGCGGGAGGATACAGTCCGTTTGGTTCACGTGCCGGCCAACCGATTACCCGTTGGACCATCGGCGTGGCATTAGTCTGGATTCTCCTGATCATCTTGCAGATTAAATTGCTCTAGTGTCTTGGCCCATGATGAAGCTGGGCACTTCGCGTTGCCATACTTTTTGGCGAACCGACCTCGATGCTCAAGACCGCTCGAAGAGCTGCTTAGCTCATTTGTTGTGCTGAGCCGAAGGAGCTTTGCCGCGTCGAGCTACTAAGAGGACGCGCGTGTGCTGGTGAGCATGACAGGTTTCGGAGCCGCCTGTAGCGACACGGCAGGCTTACGTGTCGAAGTGGAGGTTCGTTCGCTTAATCATCGTCACTTCAAATTAATGCTCAAGGCGACCGAGCCCTATCAGTTGCTGGAGCCGGACGTCGAAGCTATAGTCAAACGCTACGTGCGACGTGGAACTGTACAGGTCCAACTGCGAGTGCAACGCGCTCCACGAAGCACGGACTATACTCTGAATCGGGTGGCCCTGCTCAGTTATTACGAGCAATTATGCAGTATTCATCGCGAACTGCAATTAGAAGGCGAACCCGAACTGGAGGACTTGCTCACGCTTCCCGGCGTGGCCGAGACCTCGGAAAACCGTGGTCCATCCCCTCGCGAGGATTGGCCTGCGATTCAGCCGGTCTTACAACAGGCCTTAGAGGCTTTACAAAATAGCCGCATCCAGGAGGGAGCGGCTCTGGCTCAGGAATTGCGCCGCTTAGCCTCGGAAATCCGACACCAACTAGACCTGGTGCGGCAGCGCAGCGAGGGTTTGGTGGAATTGTATCGGCAGCGGCTGTATGAGCGAGTTCAGCGTCTGTTAGCCGAGCAAGGCCTGACGCTGCAACCTGCCGAGCTGCATCGCGAAGTGGTCATCTTTGCGGAACGCTCCGACATCGGTGAGGAAATCGTGCGCCTGGACAGCCACCTGGAACATTTTCTCCGCACTTTGGACGAGCCGGAAAGCTCAGGCCGCAAGCTCGATTTCCTATGTCAGGAAATGTTTCGCGAGACCAACACCATTGGGGCGAAGGCATTGGATGCAGCTATCGGCCAAGCCGTGGTGCAAATGAAGACGCTCATTGAAAAAATTCGTGAACTGGCACAAAACATCGAATGACCCCTAAGGCGGACTCCAGCCGACTCATTGTACTTTCGGGGCCCAGTGGCAGTGGCAAATCCTCGGTGCTGGCCCGGGTTCTGGCCTCGGGCGACCTGCCGATACGTCGTTCCGTATCGGTAACCACGCGCCCGCCACGCCCTGGGGAACGCGAAGGGGTGGATTATTACTTTTGGACGCCCCAACAGTTTCAAGCCGCGGTGCACAACGGCGAGTTCCTGGAATGGGCGGAGATACACGGCCACCATTACGGCACCTTACGGCGGGAAGTGGAACGCCACTGGAAGGACAATTACTGGGTCTTATTGGAAATTGATGTGCAGGGAGCTCGACAGATACGTCAGTTGTTCCCGCAAGCGGTAATGATTTTCCTCCAGGCTCCCGACTTGGCCGAATATGAACGACGGCTGCGGCAACGGGGTACGGAGGATGAGAACAGCCTTCGCCGCCGCTTGGATGCCATCCACCATGAATTGGCGGAGGCACCGAATTATCATTATCAACTCGTGAACTGCGACTTAGAGCTGACTGCAGCGCAACTGCGCCAACTGCTCCTTGCCATCATTTTCCAGACTCCACGGGAACCACAAGGAGGAGGCAACGATGCTTGAAGACCTGAAAGAAGAGGACATTGTGCGTCGCGTCGGAGGTCGCTTCAAACTAGCTTCGCTGGTCCTGAAGAGGCAACTGCAATTGTTGCACGGGGGTCGACCGCTGGTCGAAATCAAGACCACCAATCCCATGGAAATCGTCCTGGAGGAAATCAAACAGGGAAAGATAACCTTAGACGTCAAAAGCGAAGTGAAAGAAGTCATCAATCCGCCGCCTTTTGAAGCCACGATTCGCAAGGCCATTCCTCGTGGGGAGCACGTGCTGCCTGGGGAGGATTAGCCTCATGGAAGCGCGACCGCCCCGAGAAATTGCCGAACAAGTGGAAAAGGTGGGCGTCGCCAAAGCACGCACGGACGCAGTAACTTTGTTCGTGCTGGCCATCTTAGCGGGCGCCTTCATCTCTCTGGGGGCCTTGTTCTTTGCTGTGGTCATTACAGGCTCGCAGTCGCAACTTGGCTTTGGCGTAACCCGACTCATCGGTGCCTTGAGTTTTTGCCTGGGATTGATTCTGGTAATCGTTGGTGGGGCAGAACTGTTCACGGGAAATAACCTGCTGGCGATGGCGTGGGCCAGTCGGCTCATCACCACGGCGGAGGTGCTCCGCAATTGGGTCATCGTGTACCTTGGCAATGTCTTAGGCTGTCTGGGAACGGTCGGATTCGTGCTTTGGGGCGATATTGCCAGTCTGGGCCCCGAGGGTGCGGTGGGCAAAACCGCGCTGGCCATCGCTCAGGCCAAAAGCCAGTTGGGCTACGGGGAAGGTTTCGCGCGAGGCGTGCTGTGTAATGCCCTGGTGTGTATGGCGGTGTGGCTGACGCTCGGCGGACGCTCCGTGGCCGACAAAATTCTTGCCATCCTCTTTCCCATCAGCGCCTTCGTGGCTGTGGGATTTGAGCATTCCATCGCCAACTGGTTCTTCTTACCTTGGGGCTTAGCCTTAGACCACCACCAGACTATCCCCCTCGCGGGGGTGGTACGTAACCTGGTAGTCGTCACCTTGGGTAACATCGTCGGGGGCACCGTGCTCGTGGCCGCGGTTTACTGGTTGGCCTATTTGCGAGGCACGCGCCCAGCCTAACGCAGGGGACGTCCCGCAGGCGGCTTCGGCGCATAGTTTTCCGGTGCCACCAGTTTGTCGGGGGGATATTTGCGTAACTCGAAAAACATTATGACGCAAGCAGCTATCATAGCTAACAGGGAAATCACCATAAGAATCGTATAGGCATCGTTACGCGGTTTTGGTTCATAGCCTTCATAGCCAGTGCGGGGCATGACATTTTCTCCGAACCACTGAGCCTAGGATCGCAGGGGCACGCTCAGTCTTGCTCTCACGAGGCCGGTAATGCCAACACGGTGTCAGCTGGTTCAGGGGCGCGCCAGGATGTGGCTAGCCACAACGTCGCCGACGCGGGCGGATTTCGCATGCTCCCGGTTCAGAAATTGCGCTACGGCGCGATGTGGTTCCACTTCCAGCACGACAATGCGGCCGACATAATCGGGCTTGGGTTCGAGGCGGAAAACCTCCAGAGTGTGGTTCCGCAACAAGCCGTCGTCGCTGCCGAGCGAAATCTCGACTAACCCGTTGTTACCAATGCGTAAAATCTGCCCGCGCACGTTCACCGCCGGAGGTCGTGCGACGATCTGACCCGGCTTGACCTCCGCAGCAAGCGCCTGAGTACGTTCCCGCTCGATTTCGCCTTGCAGCCTGGTGATTTCCTGACTCAATTGCTTGACTCGTTCTTCCAGGACGCGCCGTGCTTGTTCCTGCTCGACGCGGCGAATGCGTTCGAGTTCGGTCTGCCGCATCTGTTCCTGCACTTCGGCCAAAGTGCGCGTCAGTTGCTGGTTGACCAGCACTAACTCTTTCTGTTTGTTATCCAGCTCGGCCAACAGCTGTTGCAGACGAACCTGGCTTTCTTTGAACTTGTTTTCCACATCATCGGCTCGTTTGTCGGCCTGAGCACGAGCGGCACGTTCTTGCTGGAGTAACTTCTCTGCCTCGTCCACCTTGGCCTTCATGTCGGCCAGAGCTCTCTGCGTAGTGTTTTCCAGGTCGCGAATCTTATCATCGCGAGCGAGCAGGTCTTTTTCCAAGCGCTCGGCCTGCTGCCGCCATTCCTCCGCCACTTCAAACCAACTGCGTTTGGTTTTCGGATCTTTGATGAGCGACATGGCGCTAAAGGCGAACCCGAGAAATACCAACGCCATGAAGAAATTGAGGATGGCGAAAATGCGGCCCACCAGGGTCATGGTTAGGTGCTCCTCGCTAGGCTCCCCGGCTTATTGGATTCCACCATGCACGCGATACGGCGTCAAATGCGAGGGCTGATCCAACAACCAAAAGCGCTCCCATTCATCTTCTATCATACGAAGATTCTCGGAAACGGTCAGCATTTGCCTCATGCGCCGCTCGGGGTCGCTCGACCAAACGTTGAGCAGGCACCCAGACTGTCCGAGGACCAACATTGCTAGGAGTATCCATTTGGTCCCGCGCATCCTTCAATCTCCCGCCGCGCACTTTGGACCTCGTGCCCATCTCTCCTACGAAGCACAGCGCGCCTGCTGGGACAGATTATCGGCAGGAAACTAGACAAACTTGAGCGACTTTGTCGAATCTAATGGGCTTAGCAACGCTAGGAGGAAGAAAGGACGGCTTCTGTAGGAACTGCCTCGGCCGCTCCAACGCCGGCAGGAACCTGTTCCTCGGATTCCTGGGACTTGCTCGCTCGCATTCCGAGAAATTCGGAAATGTCCAATCGGGCGATCAATTCCTCCGTGCGTTTGCCGGGTTTGAAAGTTACCACCAGCTTCGGAGGCACCTCCACAGGCTCGCGTGTCTTGGGATTGCGGGCTCGCCGACCTTGCCTCAGCTTCACTTCAAAAACGCCAAAGTTCCGCAATTCGATGCGGTGGTCTGGACTTTCCACCAAGGTTTGGATAATGAGGTCGAAAGCCCGTTGCACAATCTCTCTTGTCTGAGCTTGGGTCAATCCAATTTCGTCGGCGATCTGCTTGACGATTTCCTTCTTAGTCACGAGTGCTGTCTCCTGTCCCAGACCTCGCCAGCTCCCGGCGAAGAAGGGCCAACTCATCGCCGCCTTACCTTAAATAGTGGCTATCTTACGGCATGGCCAGTGGCTTCAATCTAAGGATTGTGCTGTCCTGCGTCAAGCAATCGGTAACGTGACCGGTCAGTAAAATTTGGCTCGCTTGCCCCAGATAATTAGCCTCCGTAATTTCTCTGAGAGCAATACGCTCAGCTGGCTCAGGGCATGGCACCGATCAGACGAGCTGAGTCTCGGGGAAGTCCATGGTGGTCATCTTAGTGACTGGCGGATGCGGTTTCATTGGGAGCAATCTGGTGCGGTATTTGTTGGCCCACCGTGCTGAGGTCAGCGTGGTGAATTTCGATTTATTGACTTACGCGGGCAACTTGGCCAACCTTCAGGATGTTTGGGACGATCCGCGGCATCGGTTCATCCGCGGCGATGTTACTGACCGGGATTTGGTCCGGCGAATATTTGCGGAAGGTATTGACACGGTTTTTCATCTCGCGGCGGAAACGCACGTCGATCGGAGCATATACGACGCCACGCCTTTCGTCCGTACCAACGTTCTGGGCACGCAGGTGCTTTTGGATGCGGCGCGGGAGTTTGGCGTGCGGCGCTTCATCCACGTTTCCACCGACGAAGTGTACGGGTCATTGGGACCGACGGGGGCCTTTACAGAAACCACACCCTTAGCGCCAAACAGCCCCTATGCCGCGAGCAAGGCCGCCGCGGACCTGCTGGTGCGCAGTTACGTCCACACCTTTGGCCTACCCGCCATAATAACTCGTTGCTCCAATAACTACGGCCCGTATCAGTTTCCCGAAAAGTTCATCCCCTTGTTCATCACCCATCTTTTGGAAGACCGACCTGTGCCTCTCTATGGCGATGGCCTGCAAGTACGCGATTGGATTCACGTCCAGGATCACTGCGCGGCCTTGGTGCGGATCTGGGAGCACGGGAAACCTGGGGAGGTGTACAACATAGGTGGCCGATGCGAAAAGACCAATCTCGAAGTGGCGCAGTTTCTTTGTCGCGAATTAGGCAAGCCGACTTCCCTAATTCGTTTTGTGGCGGATCGTCCGGGGCATGACCGCCGCTACGCGATGGACATCAGTAAGCTGGAACGGGAGCTGGGCTGGCGTCCCACCATTCCGTTCGAAGAGGGCCTGCGCCAGACCATCCGCTGGTATCAAGAACACCAGGATTGGGTGCAACGGGTACGCAGTGGCGAGTATCAGCGCTTTTATGATTGGCAGTACCGTGAACGCCTAGCTACTGGCCGCAGCGCGGCGGCAGCGCCGGTCGAGACGCCCTCCGCCTAAAAGGCACTTACCCATGTCGTCAGACGCTTGGTTCTTCCCATCAGGCCCTGTAGTCCCGTTGCGCGACTCCCAAGAATACACTCGGGCCGAGATTCTCCCCGACTGGGGTAACAACTGTGCCCGCTGGGACGTATATTGGCGTGGGCAGCGGTTAGAATTGCTCTGGCCGGGTGGATCGGTGGCCAGCCGATTGGCCCCGCCTGGCCTAGCTAACGAACGAATCTTACCTCCCTTCCGCTTTGGTTTTCCCGTACTGTTCCCGTTTCCCAATCGAATTCGTGAAGGCGTGTTTTTCTGGGATGGACGGAAATACCAGTTGCCGATCAACGACCCGCAGCAACGCAACGCAATACACGGCCTGGTGGGAGATGTGGCTTGGTCGGTTTCTGAGCCGCCCACCCACCCACACCCGATGCGCATGACGGCGCGCTTTCAGCTCGCAGAACACGCTCCCCATCGGCGGCCCTATTGGCCGAGTGATTTTGCCCTGACGGTTACCTGGCAGTTGGCGCTGGAGCTTGAGGCCGGGGAGCTGGCCTGGGCGGAACTCTCGGTGCTGGTGCACCTGACTAATTGCGGGGATAAACCCTTACCTTTCGGATTGGGCTTTCACCCGTACTTTGCCGTGCCTGCCGACGACGCGGAAATCTCCGTGCTTAGTGCGCAACGGCCTGGCGCCGCTCTTCGTCGTTGGGAACTGGATGAATTGTTGCCCACGGGTCGGCTCCTGCCGCTGCGGGAGTACGACCGCCGACTGGTCCAGCCCGGTGAACCGATGCCTTTACCGCCCTGGGACGACGCGTTCCGACTTCTCCCTGCTCGAGAAGATGATCCGCTGATAATTCAGCTCCGCGACCGTCGGCGCGGCTTTTCGCTGACGGTGCAAGCCCCCTCAGCATTCCGCGACCTGGTTCTGTTCGTCCCGCCGCACCGTCAGGCCGTGTGCATCGAGCCGTACACCTGCGTTACCGACGCGATTAATCTGTATCCTCGGGGGATCGCCAGCGGCTTGCTTGTCCTGATGCCAGGTCAAGTTTGGACGACTGAACTGCGGACACGCTTCATGCCGGGAGGAAATTAGCTTGCCTCTGAGCCATATTAGGGCGTCGCCGACAGTAACGCCCAAATCCGCAAGGATAATTCGGGTAATTCGCTGGTCCCGCTATTTGGCTGATTGGGTTTCGCCTCCAACACTGCCTATGCCAAGACGAAGTGCAAGCCAGCCATACTTTGCGTACAATACGAGAGTGCATGGCTGCAAACGGGGATGAGGTTATGGCACATACAAGTCGCTGGCAGGTTGGAAATAGAGTCTGGGCGCCGTGGGAACCTGATTTCCTGTATCCGGGCACTGTCGTCTATGTAGGACGGCGTGGCGTGGTAATTGAATACGATGATGGAGACGAAGCATACGTACCGGAGTCAGTTCTACGCCCATTACATCTGGAGGTAGGATCACAGGTCCAGGTACGCCGCGATCCCGAAGTGAACCGTTACCACTGGGCGGAAGTGTTGGCCGTGCAGGGGGAGCATGTGCTGGTGCGCTATTCCGACGACGACAGTGAAGAGACCATTCTCATCGGACGTATTCGCATTCCCCGTGTGCTCTTCCGCTTGCCTCGCGAACAAGAGGAGGAACTGACCGCCCTTTGGAAGCCCGGGGACCGGGTTTTGGCACCATGGGAACCGCACTTTCTTTATCCTGGCACCATTCGCCACATTGAGTCTGGAATCGCCCTGATTGATTATGACGACGGCGATGTCGGCCCCGTATCGTTGGCCGAACTGATGCCTTTGCATTTGGAAGTGGGCATGCGCGTGCAGGCACGCCGTAATCGCTTTGAGAAGGTGTATGAACCGGGCACCCTTACCGCCGTGGAAGGTGAGTCGATTACCGTCTGTTACGACGCGGATCAAACGGAGGAAGAATTAGATATTGCCTACATCCGCTTGCCCCGCGACACTGTGGTTTAGCCTTCCGCTAGCTTCAAAATTCAACTTCGCAGTTCGGTCAATGATGCGCCGGAATGTCTGTCCTGCGCGCCGGAACTGCCACTCGCCAATGGTCCACGCCAACGTGCCCCAGATGGCATCGCCTAAGAACGGCGCAAGCGATCGTATAGCAATAAGCCGACAATGGTCTTCCCGTCGCGGATCTCGCCATGTAGCACTTTGGCGATCGCTTGGTCTACAGGCATGATTTCCATTTCAATATCTTCGCCGGGTTCGAGTTTTTGCTGCGTAGGATGCAAGTCCTCGGCCAGGAACAGGTGCATACACTCCGAAAGCACCCCCGGCGAAGGGTAAAACTCGGCCAGTTTCGTTAGCCGACCCGCCCGATAGCCGATCTCCTCTTCCAGTTCTCGCGCCGCGCAGTTTTCAGGAGTCTCGTTTGGGTCGAGCGTGCCCGCAGGCAATTCGAGCAGCCGTTGGCCGATGGGATAGCGGTAGTTCCATACCAATACGATGCGCCCGTCGGCAAGCAGGGGCAACAGGACGGCAGCGCCACGGTGTAAGACGATTTCCCGCACCTGTTGTTGACCGTTGGGCAAAGTCACTGTGTCGAGCACCAATTCGATTTTTCGGCCATGAAACACCAACTGACGGGGCATGGTTTGTCCGCCTCTGTGATTGCGTTTTCCGGGCACGAGTGATACAATTTTCGCGGGACAAGCGCTCGGGGGCAAGCTAATATTCTGTCTAGCGCGCTGATTCGAACTAAGGCAGTGGACCATGCGCGAACCCTTGACCTGGTCGTTTCCTCTGGGTCGGTGGCAGGGGATTACCATCCGTGTCCACCTGTTGTTTGTGTTATTCACCATCGGCATGGTAGCGCGCGGTTTGGCCGGGGGCTACGCTGCGGCGGCGTTGCTGATGCAGGTGTTACTCTTTGCCTCGGTGCTCCTGCACGAGATGGGGCATTGCTCTGCGGGTCGACGTGTCGGAGGCGACGCAATAGAAATTCTGCTCTGGCCCCTAGGCGGATTGGCTAGCGTCCAGGTGCCCTTCTCGCCGCGAGCGCACTTGTGGACGACGTTAGGCGGCCCTGCGGTCAACCTGCTTATTTGTCTGATAACCGCGAGCTTCCTCATCATCACGGGCTGGTTACCCCCCGTGTCGCCCACTTGGGACTGGGCCTTTTTCCCGTCGCTCGTGCGTTGGCAAACTGGACAGTTACATTTCTTGCATGAACCGTTGCCCGGAGGGCTCGGCCGCAGTTGGTTCTCCGCGACGTTTGGCGCCCCCGCAGTCGCGTTGTTCCTAGCACGGTTGTTTTACGTCAACTGGATGCTGTTCTGGTTCAATATTCTGCTAGTCGGCTTTCCACTAGACGGTGGGCGAATTCTCCAATGTGCCTTGTGGCCACACTTTGGTTACGATAGAGCGACCCGCGCTGCGGTGTATTGCGGCTGGATCGTTGCCTTGTTACTGACGCTATATGTTATGGTAACTTTCGAAGGCAGCACTGGCGCTGATAAACTGATGCTCTTCTTCCTGGCCCTGTTCATTTATCAGGCGTGCCGACAGGAAATGATGACGCTGGAAATGGGCGTGGCCGCCGAAGGATTTGGTTGGCGCATGGCGGAAAGTGAGTATAGTCCCGAAGAACGCGCCGAGCAACCACGCAAGAAAAAACCAGGCCTGATTCAACGTTGGCTCCAATGGCGGGCCGAACGACGGCGGCGCCGCGAGGAGCAACAACGCCTCGAGGAAGAGCGCCGACTCGATCAGATTCTGGAGAAAGTCAACCTCCACGGCTTACATTCGCTCACAGAGGAAGAACGCCGCTTCCTCAACCGCGTCAGCGCCAAATATCGCAACCGCCACAGTTCTTCATAGTGGCCATTTAGATTTTTGCCCAGTGTTGACTGGTCATGGAATCGGTGTGGGAGGCGTAATGTCGAGGAGTTTGATTTCAGGTTCTTGTAAATCCACTAAAACAGGCTTCGGGGTTTGGGCCACTGCGAGGTTGCCCGCCAAGTCGCGCACTTCCAGGCGGAGATACACCATGTGAGGCAAATGATCGGGCATCTTCCACACATGCCGGCCTGTATTCGGCAACTCGGCGGCGATAACGTGCCAGGGGCCACTTTCGCGTTCGGCCCATTTGAGCGTGATCGGATTAGCCGCGAGATTTTTGTCCGTGGCACTCCACAAAAAAACGAGGAAGTCGCGACGATGGGGGTCGGCCTCGACGGCATACAACTCCGCATAGGGAGGCGTTATGTCCACCTCGACCCGCCACTGCGGCGGTTCGCCAGGTTGAGGTGCCGCTCGGCCTAAACCGACTCGACTGCGAACCACCAACGTCAGACCGTAGATGCCTTCGCCCGGAAACTCCACCAACAGGGGCGGTTGTAAATCGGGATCATCGGCTGCTTTGAACCAAGTGCGGCCATCGTCGCGTGTCATCCACAACTCCACGCTGCCAACGCCGGAAGGACCGACCCGCGAGACTTCGTATTGTACACTGGCCTTCAGGGAGTTGAGGTACCGCACATTGGGCACAGCACCGCGAGGTGGCATGGGACCCCCCGAGCCGTTGGTTGGCCCCTGGCGTTCCCAACTGACCAAGGTGGTTGGCAAACCGCTGCTTTCCGAGCGTGCAATGACCCGCGGCCCCGTGGTCTCGGCGGGCAACGGGGCAGGGGGCTGATTTCCTGCGGGACTAGCAGGCAAGGGCCCCGCAGGGGTCGGAGATGGTTGTGCAGACGTCATCGGCGGCGCATTCGACGAGGGCGAGGTAGTAGGGGCCGCTGAGGATTGTTGCACGCCCTGCGGCGGAACCGACGGAGCGGGAGGAAGCGGCGTAGGCTGAGTCAGATGGTTCAGGCTGGGCGGCGGAGGCGGCGGGGGCACGACCGCGTTGGTCGATCCCGCAGGGAGCAGCGGGTTTCCTGCATTTGGTGCTAGCGAAGTTGCTGGCTGGATTCCAGCGCTCGTTCCGGGGTGCACAGCGACTTCCACCTGCGCTTGGGCCACATTCTCGGCTAAGTCGGCCACACGCAAGCGCACCAGCACCTGTCCCCCCGGAGGTACGGGCCAACGCCTTTCGCCGCGGGCCACGGTCGGGATAACCGGCACGGATGTCCACGCTCCGGAATGGGGATCGCGATATTCCAAAATGAGCGTGCGCAAGTCCAAATGCTCATCCTCGACTTCCCACTGCACCCCTGCCTCCCCAGGACTGCACGCGACAGGACGCAAACTGACCCGCGGCGGCTTGGTATCCACGTAAAGCACTACTAAAGGAGGACGCTTCCCCGGCGCGCTCGGTTCCACTAAGCCATTACGATGGTGCACCACCAGGTCGAACCAATACACGCCATCCCCCGGCGCGTGGAAAACCACCTCCTGTTGCGTCGGGGGCACACTAGCATATAAATGCCACTGTTCTCCCTGATTTGGAGATACATACACTTGCAATCGTTCCACTAGCTCTGGCTGGGCGCAATGAATGGGGATAATGACCTTTCTATCGTTGGTGAACACCGGCCCAGTAGGGGGCGTGCCCTGGGCCGCAAGCGCAGCCAACAAGATTACCCATAAGGCCAAAGAACCGCGCAGTATTGCATGCCAGTCGCACCAACAGGCTTGCATAAGCCGGGTCGTCTGGTTCCGCAAAAGCCAGGCTCCCGATGCTTGTTCACCTCGGCGAACGGCATTCCGCCCAGGTGCCAAGTGGCTTCCCCAGCCTTGGCCCATTCCGAATACTCCAGCTTCAGGTTTGCCTAGCCGCATCGATGTAAAACTTTTCCCAAGACATCGAAAGTATCGGCTAAAGAGGCAACGTGACTTTTACTGAAGGTGCATTTTCCATGAATAAGCGCCTGGCGTGCAGTTATCGAAACGAATTGGAGGAAACTTACGTAGTGCACTACTTGATTAACTTGAAAAAATACCACGCCGCAGTGGGGCCCTTGCGGATTACTTAGCCGTATGGTACTAGTAGTTTAACGAAGGGGTAAGCAGTGTCGCGGCAGGCAACGTAACGGGTCCGGGGAGTACCGAGCCATCATGGAAAGACAGCTAAGGGCCAGTTTGCGTGTGGAAGCGCTGGAGGACCGCTGCCTGCCCACGGGCAACGTAGCTCTGAGCTTGTTCGACCCGACCCCGGGCAGCCCAGGAGACGAAGTCGCCTATGTGGTAGGCGACGACCTGGGCAACGAAATCATCTTAGCAGTGGTGCCGCTCGAGCAGGGAAGGTATAGTGCCCCGCCTTACTTCACCGACGTTACCTTCTCCGCGGGCCGATGGTTGATTGTCTTCGATGGCGACGGCAGCACGCGCGTTAGTGGAGGGGATCTAGGAAATGCTTCCACGTGGGCTGCTCTGCGCATTCAAGACCTCGCCGATCGCAATGCCCGCCGTATTGAACTGAACTTAGCGCATGGCTCAGATAAGGTGGAGGTGAACTACTTCGAATCTCGCGCCAGGACCCTCGGCGGAGGCGGTGGTGGCGGCGGAGGCGGCGGGGGTGGGGGTCAACAACAATTAACTGCGTGGACAGGTATCTTAGTGTTCTCCAGCAGCACCGGAAATGATAGCTTCATCGCCGATCCTAACTTACCCCCTGAAATCAACCGCGTCGGGGGTGGCGGAGGCGGTGGGGGTGGAGGCGGTGGGGGCGGAGGCGGTGGGGGCGGAGGCGGTGGGGGCGGAGGCGGCAGCACACCGCTCGTCCCGGTTTTAGCTTTTGGCATCGGTCCCACGCCAAACGACCCGAACGCCAACCCAGGCGTGCAACTTCATCTTGGCTCGGGCGGCAATAAAACCGTACGTATCACGGCTGCCGAGTTCCTCGGTGCCTTGAGCGTAATCACGGGATCCGGCGACGATACCGTCGAACTGACCGATGGCATAACGATCAATGGCGAACTGCGGCTGAGGTTAGGGCAAGGGAATAACTTCATAAGGCTGACTGACAATGTCGTCATCAGCGATCAGCTCTGGTTGATTACAGGTGAAGGAAACGACCAATGCCGTTTGGAAGGTACCCCGCGTCCTGTGGTGATGGACGGAAACTTGAAGTTCCTAGCGGGGAACGGCATGACCCTGGTTGACTTGCT